>NZ_JBHTBS010000002.1:0-647790 GCF_042664875.1 Haloferula chungangensis
GCTTCACGGAGAGCAAACTCGGTGACACGCTCAGCCCGCGGGTGCGGCCCTGGGCGCTGGCGGTGGCGGACTTCAACGGCGATGCGAAGGCGGACATTGTGGTGGGCGACATGGAAAACGGCAGGCGCGCCGCGCTCTGGCTGGGCAATGGGGATGGCAGCTTTGGCGCTCCTTCCTTCACGGAGTTGGGCGGCAGCTACGATCCCGCAGGCTTCGCGGCGGCAGACTTCGATGGTGATGGAAATGTCGATCTGGCGACCGTCATGCACTACAGCAGCAATGAGTTCGCCGTGCTGCCGGGCAATGGTGATGGCACCTTCGGTCCGCGCGTGGTGACCGCGCTGGGCTACGGCGCCTACTACAATCATTTCCTCAAGACCGCCGATGTGAATGATGATGGAGCGCCCGACCTCCTGCTTGGCAGCAATGATCATTTCACCATCGCGACGAATCGTCATGACGGCACGTTCGGCTTCAACTCGACGCGCCGGAATTTCGGTCGAGTCACAGGATTCAGCGCCGGCGATCTGGATGGCGATGGGATCATCGACCTGCTGGCTGCCGCCTATGATGCGGGCACCCTGAATGTCTTCAGAGGCCTGCCCACCGCGTTGCTCGCTGCTGACGATAGCAGTCATGGCGTGCTTCACGGCTATGGGCGCGGCTACCTCACTGACAGCAACGACCGTGATAACTGGTCGTTTACCGCCAAGCGCGGGCAGCTGCTGAGTGTGGCGGTGGACAACTCCGCCTTCAGTGGCGATCGCCGCGAGCTGATCGAGGTATTCGATGAAAGCGGCAATCGGCTGACCCACGTCTACGCCAGTGTGCAGGACGAGACTCCCGGTCTGACCATACCGCGCGATGGTGTCTACTATGTGCGCATCAGCAACTGGACGAGCTACTTCGGCGAGTATCGTTT
Organism: Haloferula chungangensis; assembly: GCF_042664875.1. Classification (NCBI taxonomy): domain Bacteria; kingdom Pseudomonadati; phylum Verrucomicrobiota; class Verrucomicrobiia; order Verrucomicrobiales; family Verrucomicrobiaceae; genus Haloferula; species Haloferula chungangensis. The sequence goes on from NZ_JBHTBS010000002.1 coordinate 923, forward strand.
CCGGGTCAGCCTGATGCCTCCCGGCACCCAGCTTGAGAGTGAGTCTAACAACAACCTCAGCCAATCTGATCCGGTCACCTTCACCCTGCAAGGCAACCAGCTCTCCGCCACCCTCGGCGGCTACCTGGCCGGAGGTGACAGCAGTGGCGACTGGTATGCGCTGGGCAATCTTGCCTCCGGCACGCAGGTCAACGCGACGCTGCGCCTGCCCACGACCTCCACGCTGACTCCGACCGTGACCTTGTTCAAGACCGGCACCGTGGAAGTCTCCAGCCAGGCCGGCACGAGCTTCAGCCACGACCTTGGGTCGGGTGATGAATCGACCTACTACCTGCGAGTGACGGGCGACACCGCCAGCCGCGGCCTGCTGGCCGAGTATTTCCTCGATATCGGCCTGATCGACACCGTCCCGCCCGCGATCGTTTCCGACACGCTGCCAGTTGGTACGAGCCAGGACTTTTTCGGGAGCTTTACGCTGTCGTTCAACAAAGACATGCTCGCAGCGACCGTCAATGATGTCGCCAACTACAGCTTGATCAATGCAGGTCCAGACGACTTGTTTGGCAGTTCGGATGATGCGGACTTCAACGTTGTGCCTGGAAACTATACTTCGGGACTTTCGAATTCCTACAGCGTTCCCGGAGCTCCGTTGCCTCCCGGGAAATATCGATTCACCGTAGGTGTCGGGCTGCTCGACAAGTCGGGCAACGCGCTCCCGACCGCTTACGTTCATGAGTTTTCACTCATCAATCCCGAGGGATATGCATCGGAGGTTGAACCGAACAATTCCTCGGCGACGGCGAACCATCTGGTGTTTGATGAAAGTGTCAGCGGCTACCTGACTGCCAATGGGCGCGGTGCGCTCCTCAGTGGTGGCGAACAGGATTACTGGAGTTTCACCGCCGAGGCGGGAGATGTGCTTAGCTTTGAAGCCGCGCTGCCGTTTGAGTCTTCGGGCGTGCGCCTTCTGTGGCGCCTGATAGATCCTGATGGAGCTCTGGTATTCGAACGTTCTCTGAACAACGGAGACCTGGAATCCAATCTGCCGGTCACGCTGACCAAGCCCGGCGCCTACACGCTTCGGGTTTCCGAGTACAACGCCGTCCGGAGCGAGTACCGCTTCCGGGTCACTGCTTTGCGCGGCATGCTCTACGAGAGCGAGGACAACGGATCCATCGCCGCGGCCGATCCGGTGGTGTTCGGGGATGTGAACGGGATTGCGACAGCGTCTGTGGCCGGCTTCATCAGCAGCAACTCCCAACTCGACTACTTTGACCTAGGAATCATCGAGCCGGGCAATACCGTCTTTCTAACAGTTCGTCGTCCTGCGGGAAGCGTGTTGTCGCCCATTGTCTCGCTTTACTCCGCCGCTGGGCATCTGCAGGGCGAGGTGAATGGTGTGGCGGGCGACGACAGCGCGGAGATACAGATTACGACCAGCGGCCGATACTATGCACTGATTCGCGCTAGCATTGGCAGTGCGGGAATCAATGGGGACTATGTGTTTGACGCCCGATCGGTGCCGACCTCGTCGATCAATTTCCCGAATCTTCGCGTCACTCAACTGGATGAGATTACCTCGACGACGCTCAGGACCGGTGATGCCATGTCCATATCCTATCGGGTGAGCAACGTCGGCACCCTGGGAACCGGAACCTCATCGTGGTCCGACCGTGTGGTCATATCGAGCAATACCGTCTATGGGGATGCTGACGACATTCAGCTCGCCTTGGTCCCTCGTAATGGAGCGCTGTCGGCGGGACAGCAATATCAGGTCACCCAGAATGTGGTCCTGCCTGATGGATTGCCCGGCAACTTCTACCTGATGGTGAGGGCCGATTCGTCCAATGCGGTCGACGAGGCTTTGTTTGAAGGAGATAATACGACGGCGACCTTGAGTACATTCCCAGTCGCCCTCAAGGCATATCCGGACTTGGTGATCGAGAACCTGAATGTCACGGGGCCGGATGGCAGCGGAAACTATGAGATTTCCTGGGATCTCGCGAACCGGGGGACAGCCTCCGCACCTGCGGGCCTCGAGACCCGCTTGCAGGTGATTAATGTCACGACCGGACAGGTTCTCGCTGACGTCACGTCGACGAGTGCGGCGGCTCTGGATGCGGATGCGGTTTTCCCTCAGACGCAGCAGGTGGCGACCCAGGTGCCTGGTTATTACACCATCACGGCCACGGCGGATCCGGCAAATCTGCTTTATGAATACGGGGCGGACGGACATGCCCGCGCCGAACAGAACAGCGCCCAATCGCACTTCCAGATTTTCGAGTACCACGATATTCAGGTCGCCGCCTCTCCCGCAGCAGGTGGGGCGGTTAGCGGCGGGGGCTCCATCCGTGATGGCTTGCCCGTGACCGTTGTCGCCACTCCGGACACCTCGACGCTTCCTTATACTTTCGTCAACTGGACGGAGAACGGCTCGTTCGTGTCGTCGCAAGCCTCGTACACCTTCATTGCGGATCGGGATCGCGAGCTGGTGGCGGTGTTCACCCTGCCGCAGTATTTTATCGCGACCTCGGTGACTCCTGCGGGCGCGGGCACGGTCGGTGGTGGAGGAAATCATTCACTTGGTTCGACCGTTTCCCTTCTGGCCACAGCTAGTGCCGGCTATGCCTTCGAGGCGTGGGAGGAATCCGGAAGTGTCATCGGCACGGAAAATCCCTTGGAGTTCAGCGCCACTGGAAACCGCACCCTCCGTGCGGTCTTCCGCGAGCTCAACATGGTGCATGCGGTGACGGTGGCGACTCAGCCCGCCGGGATTGCGGTGATACCCGGCACTGGAAACTACAACAACGGAGATACGCTTCAACTCGTGGCTCCAGCCACGATCCCTGACGGTGACAATGAGTATGTCTTCCAACGATTCGAGCTCAATGGGGTGAACCTAGGAACGGGCAATCCGTTGGTGAAAACGGTTTCTACTGCCGACCCCGCGACGATGAACTACGTTGCGGTCTACACCACCCGGCCGTTCAAACCTGTGGTGGCTTCGGTGACGACCAATCACTCGACGAGCGTCCTGCCGGTCAATGTGGAAACCCGCTTTACGGTCACCTTCGACCGCCCGATGGATCCGTCCGTCCAGCCCTCGTTGGTCCTTTCCAGCGGGGATGCGACGAGCATCCCGCTCGTGCCTGCAGGTTCCTGGTTGAATGCCAGCACCTGGCGCAGCGGGCCGCTGGTCCTCACTTCTTCCCATGGAGGAAGCTTCACGCTCGGAATTTCGCTGGCAAGGGACACCAACGACCGGGTGATGAATCAGGACAACTCGTTTGCTTTCAGCGTGGACCCCTTGTTGCCGCTTGCCGCGCCGACGATTTCTCCAGCCAGCGGCACGTTCTCATCCGCCGTCACCGTGACGATTTCCAGTGCGACTAGCGGAACGACGATTCGTTACACCACCGATGGCAATGAGCCAACCACCAGCTCGCCGATCTATAGTGGGCCATTTGAAGTTGGTGTGACTTCCACTGTCAAAGCCCGTGCGACCAAGGCAGGTTATTATGATAGTGAGATCACAACCCGGGACTATGTGATCGACGCCGAGCCCCCGGCGATCACCGCATTCCAGTGGAACGCAGGCGGCCTGGAGAACGGGGCGACCCTCATTCGCCGAGGTGTCTTGAGCGCGACTGCTACCGACAATCAAGGCATCGAAAGAGCAGAGTTTTTCTATCGTCCCAGCGGCGCGGGCAGTCCGGTGCTGATCGGTCGCGACCTCCAGCCCGGCAATGGTTTGAGCGCAGATTGGAATATCGAAAGCATTCCTGATGGGGCCTATTCCGTGATCGTCCGCGTCTACGACGTCACCGGCACCTGGTCGGAGTCCGAACGTGCTGTCTCCGTCGCACTCGCCGTGCCACCCGCGCCTCAGATTGTTTCTCCGGCCACGGGAACAAGCGTTCAGGATCCGACCGTCGCGCTGTCCATTCAATCCCTTCCAAATTCCAATGTGCGGATCTTCCGCAACAATGTGTTTGTTTTCTCCGGCTACGCCTCAAATGCCGGGATGTTGAGCTTCAGTGCGACGGTCCCGGAAGGGGATAGCATTTTCAAAGCTGTCGCTCGAAATCGGGCGGGAGACAGCGCTGATTCGGGATCCGTTAGTGTCACCAGGGTGCGCGAGTTTCCCCAGATTGGGCTGAGCTTTGATGCCAACACGGTCACCGAGGGATCATCGGTCACCGGAACTCTGACGATCCCCGCGGCATCGAGCTCGGATCTCTCGATCCAGATTACGAACAGCCGTCCGGACCGGATTGAAGCGGTGCCTCCAGTGGTAATCCCTGCCGGTCAAACCAGCGTGACCTTCCCGCTTCGGGCGCGGATCGATTCGATCATCCAGCTGCTTCCGGTGATCACGGTGACGGCCAAGGCTCCGGAATACCGGAGCGCCACGGCATCCCTTTTCCTGGCGGACTCGCCCTATCCGATCATTGGTCTCGAGCTCGACGTTTCATCGGTTCAGGAAAATGCCGGCCAGGTGTCAGGACGGGTGACCTTGGACACGGCGAGATCGCTTCCCTTGAGGGTCTATCTGACGAGTTCACAAGCGAAGGTGAGTGTCCCGTCGTACGTGACCGTTCCGGGTGGTCAGAGCAGCGTGATGTTCACCCTTGGTGTCACGGACAACGACATCAGTGACGGGAATCTGATCGCCCAGATCCGGGCGGAAGTCCTAGTGGAGACGACCGCGGTTTCGAGCGCAGGTCCAGTGAATCTGGAAGTGCGTGATGACGATGGTCCGTCGCTCACCTTCAGCGCAGCAAGGCCGCTGCTGATTCAGGGGCAGTCGATGAACCTGACGCTTCAGCGGAGCGGTGGAAATTCCGCTCAGGCACTCAATGTGTCCCTGAGTCAAGATCCCGCTGGGACCGTGAATTTTGCGGCTTCCGCTCAGTTTCCCGCCAACGTGACCCAGATCACGGTCCCGGTGTCCGCACCTGCGAGTGCTGGGGGCAATGGCACCAACCCAGTGGCGCTACGTGCCGCTGCGGCGGGGTATACCGATGCCCTTGTCTCGATCTCGGTGTCGGACGAAAGCAAGGCGGATCTCGTTCCCCGATCTCTTGCCGCACCGGCCACGGTGCTGAGTGAATCCCAGGTGAGCGTGGATTACCGGGTGGAGAACTTTGGCTCCGTAGCCACTGATGCCCCTTACTTCGAACGGGTATTCCTTTCGAAAGACACCGGATTGAGCGGTGACGATATTCTGATCAGGCAAGTCGAGCAGTCGGGAACGGTCGCAGCGGGTGGTGGCTACGGCAGGAGTGTTTCGATTTTTGCACCCCAGGAAATCGGTGACTACTACCTCATCGTCACCGTCGATCCTGGCAATGACGTCGATGAAATCAACGAGACGAACAACACGACCGTACTGCTGACACCTTTGCAGGTGCGTGCTGCCTACTCGGCAACCGTTGCCACGGAAACCACGGTGATTCCGACCAACCATCCGATTGTGCTTTCAGGATCGGCGACGAGGACCAACGGACAGCCAGCCACATCCGTGCTGGTCAACATCCACATCGAGATGGGCGGGACGAAGCGGGTGATCTCGGCGGTGACGAATTCCGCCGGCCAGTTCACCACCACCTTCCGGCCGCTGCCGAACGAGGGAGGAATCTATACGATCGGTGCGGCGCATCCCGGAGTGACGAGTGCCCCTCAACAGGATACCTTCGAGATTCTGACCATGGGCGTCGATCCGCCAGCCGTGGTGCGTCTGAACGAGGGAGAGACAGTGGTGGCCAATGCGGTCATCCGAAATCCGAACTCGCGTGATCTGACCGGACTGAGCGTGACCCTCGGTGACTTGCCCTCCGGCTTGACGGTGACTCCCAACGTTGGCCAGACGACTGTGCCTGCTTTCGACGAAGTGATGGTGCCATTGACCATATCGGCGGCGGCTGGTTTCTCGGGAAGTGGTCGCTTCCAGTTGAGTGCGAATGTTACGGAAGGCGTGAGCATGAGCGCAGGTCTGGATATCAGGGCCGACCTTCTCAAGCCGGTGTTGACCCTGGAACCGTCCAGCCTGAACTCCTCGGCGCTGCGCGGCGAGAGCACGATGGTCAGTTTCAAGGTGACCAACACCGGGGGACTCGCCACAGGTTCCATTCAGGTGCTGTTGCCGGACATTGCCTGGATCAAGCTCGTGTCCGCCAACCCGGTGGCCTCGCTGGCACCTGGCGAAAGTGCGGAAGTATCGCTTCAGCTATGCCCCGATGCGGATGTCCCGCTGACGCTGTATACGGGCAACCTCGCGCTGAATGCCGCCAATGGAGGGTCGAAGAGCGTCCCTTATCGTTTCCGCGTGGTCACCGACCTCAGGGGGGATCTCATGGTGGATGTGGTGGACGAGTTGTTCTACTTCACCGATGAGGCTCCGAAGCTGGAAGGTGCACGGGTGATTGTTCGCGATGCCATCACATCCGAGCAAGTGGCCGAAGCAACCACCGGTGAGTCAGGCGAGGTTCTCTTTCCAGATCTGATGGAAGGTTGGTACAAGATCAATGTCACCGCTGAGCGCCACGACAGTTATAGTAATAACTTTTACGTCAATGCGGGGACGGACAATTTCCTGCGGGTCTTTGTTTCCAAGCAATTGGTGAACTACTCGTGGACGGTTGAAGAAGTCGAGATCGAGGACACCTATCGGATTACCGTTGAGACGACGTTTGAAACCAATGTGCCGGCACCGGTGGTGACGATTTCGCCGGGACGGATCGATGTGGCCGATCTCACCCAGCTTGGTCAGACGAAGGTGGTCAACCTGACGCTGACCAACCAGGGCTTCATCGGTGCGAATGAGGGCAAGTTCGATTTCTCCGAGCATCCCTTCTATACCTTCACGCCCCTGGTGACCAATGTGGGAACGATCCCGGCCAAGAGCTCTCTGGTGGTCCCTGTGACGATTCAGCGGGTCGGTGTGTTTGACGAAAATGGAGACGTGGTGCTGCTGCAGAGTGGTGGTGGTCGCTCACTGAGAAATAGCGGCCCCATGAAGACCGTGAAGATGCCGCGGAGTGGCATCAGCGTTCCCTGTGGAGCTGGTGGAAGCTTCCAATACAACTATCCATGCGGTCCACAAAAGGTATCAAAGAGCGCTCCGACTGCGATCAGCGGAGTGGCTGGTAATTGCGGCGGCTCGGGTGGTTCTGGTGGTGGTTACATCGGCTTCCATGGCGGCTACTTCAATCGGGGTGGGGGTAGTCCGGGAGGCGGGTCTGGGACCGCAAGTGGTGGTCCGGGGATCTCATTCCCATCGCTCGACATCTGCGACCCGTGTGTGGCCAAGGCTCTTCTGGAGTGCGTGATCGGATTCATCCCTGGAGTCGGGTGCGGCTATGGTACCGGAAAATGCGTGGCGAGTGCAGGAGGCGCCGTCTTTGCGGGTGGTTCGCAGGGAGGGGCTGTCAAGGATTGCGTCAACGCGGTGTTGGGTTGTTTAGGCGATGCCGGGAAGGTGACTCCAGTGGTCGGCCAGCTCATTGCCATCGTCCAGTGTATCGATGGCCTCTCAGGTTGTGGCGCAGGAGGCCCCGGTGGGCCAGGCGGTCCCGGTGGCCCCGGCGGTGGACCTCCACCGGTGGTGGCGGGTGGTCGCGATGAGATCACCGACCCCCTGCTGTTTCCTCTGGGTCAGCCATGGTTGATCATTCTCGGGTTCGATGCCCGTCAGTATGCCTCCGAGACATCGGGTGCCCTCTCGCGCGCCGAGACACTGTTGGATTACTATGGCGTAATCTACGGAACTCAGAGTCGAGTGGTTGCCACCTCGAGTCCGGAAGGGCTTCTGTGGGCGGAGCGCTTCTCGGATGCCACTTCGAGTGAAAGCGCGGAGGCCTACCGCATTACCGCCGATGAGATGGCGGACCTTGGCGCCTTCGCCTCCGCACTGGATTCTGCACAACAGGCCGAGCTTGCCGCGATTGTCGCGCGCTGGAATCGCACGCTTGATTACGCCGACCAGGGGATTTTTGAGGTGGAAGATGTGCCTGATGGTCAGAGCATCGATTTCATTCCCGATTCACGTTTGAAAGATGCGGCAAACCGGATGGTCGCGGCCTACGATGCAAGTCGCGAACGCGGATACGCCGATCCGATGGAGGAATCCTACGAAGCGCTCAACGAATTCAAGAAGGCAGTTGCCGAAGGGGGTGGCGGGGTTTGCTCGCGCGTCAAGATTGAGATCAGTCAGGATCTGGTGCTCACAAGAACGGCCTTCGAAGCAACCCTCACTTTGGAAAATGAGCGTGATGACGAAGAAGTGACCGAGATTGGCTTCGACCTCCAGGTCCGTGATCCATCAGGCCTGCCTTCCGAGGACCTCTTCAATATTCAAGTCACCCGGCTCAGCAACCTCGCGGCCATTGATGGCAGCGGTGAACTGCCCGCTTCCACCAGTGGCTCGGTGCAGTGGACGCTCATTCCCCGGGATACGGCGGCGCTGACGGAGGAAAAGCAATACACCGTCGGTGGCGTGATTCATTTCGTCCAGGACGGTCAGACCTTCAACATCCCGGTGGAAAACGTGCCGATCACCGTCCGCCCGGACGCTTCGCTTAGCCTGAAGTACTTCCATCAGCGTGACGTCTTCAGTGATGACCCTTACACCGACATCATCGAGCCGGCGATTCCCTACAAGTTGGCGGTGTTGGTGGAAAACAGCGGCTTCGGGTCCGCGCGCGATCTGAAGATCATTTCGGGACAGCCCAAGATCGTCGAAAACGAAAAGGGTCTGTTTGTGGACTTCAAGATCATCGGAACTGAAGTGGACGGGCAGAACCTCAGTCCATCGCTGACGGCAAACTTCGGTGAATTGCCACCCGGTTCGAGCAAGATCGCCACCTTCCTGATGACCTCGACCTTGCAGGGTCTCTTCATCGACTACAACGCGACCTTCGAGCACGTGACGGGACTCGGTGACTCGCGGATCTCCCTGCTGAAGAACGTGGAGATTCACGAGATGATCCGCGTGGTTCGCGATCAGCGGTCAGGTGCAGATGCGGCCCCTGACTTCCTCGTCAACGATGTGCTGGATGTGAATGACTACCCTGACACCATTCACTACAGTGATGGCGGGACGGACGTGGTAACCGTGAGAGAATCCGGAAACTTCACCGGCACCCTCACACCTTCGAATCTGAGCATCCAGCTCGATGTCGGAGCGTTCTCGGGCTGGTCCTACATCCGACTTCCTGATCCGGGGGCCGGGAACTACCGTCTCACCGCTGTGACCCGCGCCGATGGCCGGGTGCTGCCGCTCGATTTCAATGCATGGCAAACCGACCGCACCTTCATCGGGCAGGGCCGGCGTCCGATCTATGAGCATGTCGTTCACTTGGCCGATACAGATAGCAGTGGCGTCTACACCCTCACTTACGCTCCAGTGGGTCCATTGGATAGCGTGCCTCCGACGAGCACGGTGACGGCATTTGCAGGGGACAGTCCTGCTGAGATTCCAGTCTTCTGGAGTGGAAGCGACAACCAGGCGGTCGCCTTCTATGACATCTTCGTTTCATCCAACGGCGGTCCCTACACCCTCTGGAAGAGCAAGATCCGGGAAACGGGTGCGATTTACCCGGGGACTCCGGGCGAGACCTATTCTTTCTACTCGGTGGCCTATGATAATGCGGGCAACAAGGAATCGAAGTCTGCTACCGCCGAAGCGACCACGCTGGCGGCCAACAACAATCTGCCACCGATCCTCACGCCCATTCCGAACCAGACGATCAAGGAGGGAGAGTTCTTCTCGCTGGCGGCCCGAGCCACTGATCCTGACGGGAACAGCGGCGATATCCGCTATTCCGTGGGAGCGGCTCAGCAGGGAATCGTGATCAATCCCGTAACGGGGGAAATCACTTGGAATACGAGTGAGACCGATGGAGGAAAGTCCATCAGTGTCGTGGCCGTTGCCACGGATGGGGGTGTTCCTCCCGCCGTCGCAAATCAGACTTTCAGCATCACCGTTGAGGACGTCAACGATGCTCCGACGATCCAGCCGATTGCTTCTCAGACGATCAATGCGGGCGGGGTCCTTATTGTGGACGCCGACGCGCTTGACCGGGACTTCCCGCTTCAGACGCTGAGTTATTCCCTCGAAGACGCTCCGGCGGGTGCTTCCATCAATTCGAGCACCGGGATCATCACGTGGTCACCAAGCAATGACCAGGCAGACAAGGTCTACTCGATGAATGTCCGAGTCAGTGACTCGGGAACGCCCTCGCAGAGCTCGCTTCTCAGCTTCTCAGTCACGGTGCCGCCGGCTGATGGCTCTGTCGATCAGCCACCTGTCTTCACAAAGGTGCCCGTTGTCCTTTGGGTGAAGGGAGCGAGCTACACTCTCAGTGTGCAGGCAAGCGATCCCGACGGTGATTCAATTTCACTGGCGGCGACCTTGGCCGCTGCTCCGGGTGCTTCCTTCTCGGATCAGGGAAGTGGCAGCGGCTCCTTCAATTGGAATCCATCGGGTGTGGAAAGCGGCACCTACTTGGTTCCCGTTACTGCGACGGCAAACGGCAAGACAGCGAATTCGACCGTTCGCATTCGCGTCGAAGACGACAATCTCTACTGGTCTTGGGTGGCCGATGAATTTGGTGAGCTGCCGGACGGATTTGACCTGGACCTGCTCGGGCTCGATGCCGATCCCGATGGCGATGGCCGGGAGAACGTCCACGAAATGGCACTGATGACTCATCCGCTCAAACCGGATCAGGTGCCTCTCAAGCTGTCGACAGAGAGAATGGATCCATTCGCACGGGTGAAGATGCGACTGCATCGCCGGACGGGATCGGAAGGATTCGTCAATTTGCGGCTTCAGAAGAACGATGATCTTGATGGCGAATGGCAGACCATTCCTCCAACGGATTACAATGCGATCATTGATGCCGAAGGGGACGATGATGGAGATCCTAACACCCAGTCGATCGACTTTGATATCTTTGAGTATCATCCCTCCGGTCTCCCGGATGGTTACTTCTACCGTGTCGAGAGCCTCAAACGACCTCAGTAAACCGAATGAATACCCAAGTGACTCCAATGAAAATGATGCGCCCCAAGTTGATGGTTGCGCCCTTCGTGGTGGCGCTTTTCGGTATCGGAAATGTGGCGTCTGCGGTGACCATCGTCGATTGGCTTCAGCTCGCGCCAGGTGCCACGCCATCATCATTCAGCCTGACTGATGATGGCGGAGGAGCGGTGGTCTCCGGGTCCCTGTCGACGGCGCCGGGAGAAGGGATCCCATTTCCGGGATATCCGAGCATGGCCACGCTGACCGCTTCAGGATGGAGCACTCCGCCGGCGTTTTCCGATTCGATGGCGGGGGTCCCCCAGGTGTCGCTCGTCAACGTTCGCGTCGTTCCCCAGTCCGGGGCGGCAAATTATCAGATCGAGATGACGGTGCCGGCGAACGTCGAATTGATTCTTGTGGTCGGGGGTTTGTATGCCAGTGATGCAGGATCTACGAATTCGGTCATCACCACAGCGATGACGGATTCCGGCTCCGGAGTTTTCGAATTGGTCGAAATGATCGGCTGGTCGAATGGTGTGAAGGTCGACACCCAAGCGCTGACTTGGAACGAGTCCCTGTCGACACTTTCGACCGTTCCCGGATCAGAAGGGGAATCGGGCTACGCGCTGTTCCGTATTTCACCTCTTGTTGGTGAGAATCCACGTCTTCTGCTTTCGGTGCCGGAGGGATTGGGAAGTGGGGTCGGTGATGAGATCTCCTTTGGGGTGGCGGTCCCGGTGCCGGAGCCATCGGTTCATCTCCTGTTGGCTGCCACCGCGATGCTTGGTTGCTTGCGTCGCCGGAGGTAAGTTATGTCGATGAATGGCAAGCAGGGCGCCGCTTGGCTGGCGGCGCTCATCGGGCTCGGGCTTTCTGGCGCTGGAGATGATATTGCCGATTGGCTTTCTCTGATCGCAGCGAAGCCCGGCACTCATGAGCGACAGCCACGACCGGCGCTTGCCGAGGTTTTCCATGGGGATGACCGTGATGGAATGGTTTGGCCCCTGCGTTTCGATCTGGGATACCAGCCGGTTAGCCGAAGGTATGTGCGGTTCGAAGCAGCAAGTGACGAAGCGGAATTGCGGCAACGCCTGGACAAAGATCGAGCGCTGCCTGTTGTGGAAGCGGAGGGGATCCGGAGAATTGTGACCCGGGAAATGAGTGTGAGGTTCGCTGGAACGCGGGACGAAGCCGGTCTTAAGGCCTTGGGCTTGAAAGCCGGGCCGGTCCTGGACTTCGCTCGGGGCTGGATGACGGCTGAGGCCGGCGATCCACTGGCGGCCCTGGCTTTGGTAAAACAGGTGAAAAAGCTGCCCGGCGTGGAGGATGTGGAGCCGCTGTTTGCTCGGCAGCATATTAGCCGGTCTTCGCCTGATGATGCCCTGTTTTCCAAACAATGGTACCTTGCCCGTTCGGGGTCGGCCGTCAGCGGTTCGGATACGAACATCGCCGATTTGTGGGAGTTTCCCGATGGTCCGGGACTCCGGGGGGCGGGTGTCCGAATCGCCATTGTCGATGACGGGATTGAAACCACTCATCCGGATTTGATGCCGAATATCGATGCCGAGCACGGGAAAGACTGGAATGGTGATGATGCCGACCCTTCGGCGGAGGCCGGCGACTATCACGGGACGGCCTGCGCGGGGGTCGCCGCCGCCCGCGGTGGGAACGGCATTGGGATTTGTGGAGCCGCGCCGGAGGCGTCGATCGTGGGGCTGCGCCTGATTGCCGGTCCAACAACCGATCTGCAGGAAGCTCAGGCGATGGCTTGGAAAAAAGACATCATCGATATCAAGAGTAACAGTTGGGGACCAGACGATAGCGGAAGCAACCTTGAGGGACCGGGTTCCTTGACGCGAGCAGCTCTGGAGTCTGCGACGGCAAACGGCCGGGATGGTCGCGGATCGATCATTGTCTGGGCGGCGGGAAATGGAGGGGAGTTCGGAGACAATTCGAACTACGATGGATATGCGAATTCGATCCATACCATCGCGGTGGGGGCCAGCGATAGCCTCGGTCAGCCGGCCCCGTATAGCGAGCGAGGCGCGAACGTTTTGATCAGTGCTCCATCGAGTGGCAGCAGTTCGGCATTGGGGGTGACGACGACCGATCGAATCGGAGCTCAGGGCCTCGGACCGGGGGACTACACCGATGACTTTGAAGGCACATCCTCGGCAACGGCGCTGGTTTCAGGCGTGGTGGCGCTGATGCTCGAGCAGAATCCAGAACTTGGCTGGCGGGACGTTCAGGAAATTCTCATGCGCTCGGCGGTCCAGTTGCGCCCGAACGATCCCGAGTGGATCGTCAATGGGGCTGGCTTCTGGTTTCATCCGCGCCTCGGAGCCGGCAAAATTGACGCCGTGGCTGCTGTTGAGATGTCAGAAGCCTGGGTTAATCTAACAGAGCCTTCGTCTGCTCGGGAGGGCGTTTCGAATTTGGGTGTGACGATTCCGGAGGGTGCGAGTAGCGGCGTGTCGCAGACCTTTACGATGCCTTCGATTCGTTGCGAACACGTGACGGTGAAGGTCAATATTTCTCACAGCTCACGAGGAAATCTTAAGATCGAGGTGATTTCGCCGCAGGGCACCGTCAGTCAGCTTTCCGAAGTTCATACCGACTTGAACAACAACTACAGCAATTGGACTTTCAGTTCGGTGCGTCATTGGGGTGAGGATGCAGGGGGAACGTGGATGATTCGGGTGGCCGACCGCAGCAGCGTGGGAAATACAACGGGCGGGACCCTGAACTCGGTGGATCTGACGATTCATGGCAGCGCGTTCGAGTCGAATGAGGATCCCGAAATTGCGGCCGTCCATCTGAACGGGCTGGGCCAGATGTATGATGATCTGGACCTGCGGGTGGCGAGGGTGGATGCCGTTGATGGGGATGGCGACGAGTTAACATTCACCTATCAATGGCAATTCAGTGAGGACGGGCTGGTTTTCGATGATGCAGTCGGCGAGGTCTCGCGCACATTGGCGGCAGAGCCCGCACGATCCGGGAAACTATGGCGCTGCAGGGTGAGCGCCAGCGATGGTCAGGGAGGATCGGCCATGGCATTCAGCCCCTGGGTGAATCTTCTCGATCGTCCGGGCTATCTCGCGGAAGCCGGAGAGCCGTTTGCTTATCAAAGTGGCCTCGTGCTCGCAGCTCCCGCTTCCTTCCGTCTGGCGGATGCGGCGGTTCTGCCTGAGGGGCTGGTTCTGGATTCGGAGACCGGACGGATTTCCGGGATGGTCGATCCCGATGAGCAGGGGGTGTTTCGGGTAGAAATCGAGCGATTCAATGAAGCAGGCGGTGTGGTTGCTCAGGGCTTCGAGTTGAGCGTGGGTGAGAACGGGGGCTTCGAGTTGTGGATGGAGGGTCTCGAAGGCGGAGATGAGCACGGCTTGCCGAATCTAATCAGATACGCCTCAGGTGCCTCGAGTGATCCGCCGGCTGATAGACCGATGCTGGAGCGTGGTGACGAGTCGATCGCCCTGGTCTTTGAGGAATCGAGACTTCGATCGGACGTGCGCATGATCGTTGAGAGCTCGACTACCTTGAACGGTGATTGGTCGGCCGACGGAATTGCGATCAACGAAATTTCAAAGACTCACTCGCTGAGAACCCTGCGTGCCGAGATCCTGATCGACCCCGCTTCCGACCGGGGGTTTCTGCGCTTGAGGGCGGTCCGTCCGCCGATGCCTTGAAAGGAGACTTCGAGGCGACCAAGCCCGCCAGGAAGAAATCCGTGGCTGAATTCCTCCCGGTTTTGGCGGTATTGGCAGTCGTGATGGACGAGGAACTATTTCGTCGAATCGATGAGTGCGGAAAACTCATCGAAAAAGTAGGTGGCGTCGTTCGGGCCGGGAGCGGCTTCAGGGTGATACTGAACGCTGAAGATCGGGTGTTCCTTATGGCGGATCCCTTCGACCGTCTGGTCGTTGAGATTGATGTGGGTGACCTCGATGGAATCAGGCAGCTTGGTACCATCGACGGCGAAGCCGTGGTTCTGCGAGGTGATCGAGATTTTTCCGGACCGCAGGTCCTTGACGGGTTGGTTCCCTCCGCGGTGGCCGAACTTGAGCTTGTAGGTTGAGCCGCCGAAGACGTGGCCGAGGATCTGGTTGCCGAGGCAGATACCGAAGATCGGAGTTTTGCCGACGAGCTGCTTCACTTCCTCGTGGATGTAGCCGAGCGCGGCAGGATCGCCGGGACCGTTCGAGAGGAATACCCCGTCGGGCTTCTTGGCGAGCACATCGGCGGCGGAAGTGGTCGAAGGAACGACTTCCACTTCAAAGCCGGCCTGACGCAGGCGGCGGAGGATGTTGTATTTGATGCCGAAGTCGTAGGCGACGATGCGGTGCTTGACCGGTGGGAGGGGAAGCCAGTTGTCGGCTTGTTCGGTGACGACGTTTGGCAGAGTGAAACGCCGGGAGTCCTGGTCCCAGGTGTAGCTTTCCGTGGTGGAGACTTCTTTGACGAAGTCGCTGCCTTCCATGGGCGCGGAGTCCTTGGCGGCTTCGATGGCTTCTTCAGCGGAAAGCTCGGTGCTGATGCAGGCGCGCATCGCTCCGAGTGAGCGGAGGTGCTTGGTCAGCGCGCGGGTGTCGATGTGCTCGATGCCGATGATGTGGTGCTCGGCGAAGTAGTCGGCGAGCGTCTGGCGTGAGCGGTAGTTTGAAGCGACGGGCGAAAGCTCGCCGATGACGAGACCGCGGACGTGGGGGCAGGAGGACTCGGCATCTTCCGGAGTGACTCCGTAGTTTCCGATCTGCGGGTAGGTCATGGTGACGATCTGACCGCGATAGGAGGGGTCGGTGATGATCTCCTGATACCCCGTCATCGAGGTGTTAAAGCAGATTTCACCGGTGGTAGTGCCGGATGATCCGAACGCGCGGCCTTCAAAAAGGCGGCCGTCTTCGAGGGCGAGGATGGCTTTCATGGGACGATGTAGGGCGGGCCTGGAGGTTCCGAATCCGCCCCCGGGCGCGCTGCGCCGGAGGTTAGGAGCGGGGAGAGCGGCTTGTCGATGGCGGAATAGGGAGAATTGCGGGTTGGGGCTGAGCGGATGTGGTGCTGCGGGCTTTGTGGATCTGGGCTCAGGATTGAGGGGACGGAAAGTCAGGTGCTGCGGAGATCCTGCCTTTTGTCCTTCTGACTAGTGGCCCCTGAATCCTGACCCCGCAAGCCCGAAGAACCCTGACGCATCACTTTCACTCGACCTCGATCTGGCGGCGCAGCTTGTGCGGACGGGAGAGGTTGTGGATGTAAGTCTCGCTCAAACGGTTGGTGAAGGCTTTGGCGCTTTCGTTCTCCTTGGGAACCACGGCGGTTCCGAGCTCAAAGGAGAGCTTCAGGGGAAAGTCGGGTCGCTTCCACAGGGGCCAGCCTTTTTCGAGGAAGCGGGTATTGCTGCGGACGTAAACGGGGAGGACGGGGACCTTGGCCCGTCGCGCGATGAGGGCGCAGCCACCGCGCAGGGGGTTGATCCAGCGGGCGTCGCGACGGGTGCGGGTGCCCTCGGGAAAGAGCAGAAGCTGGCCGCCGTGGCTGAGGGACTCGGCGGATTTGCGGACGAGACGAGCGGGCGAGCTATTCGGGATGTAGCCAGCGAGCCGGGCGCCACCTCCGAGGAAGGGGTTGCAGAGAATGCTTTCCTTCATGATGCAGATTGGCTGTGGCAGGCAGGCGATGACAAAAACGGCATCCCACAGCGACGTGTGATTCGGAGCGATAATGATCGGCTCGGATTTCTGTCGGAGAGGTGCCAGCGAGTTGAGGTCGACCTGGACAAGTCCGGTGATGCGCAAGTAGTGGACGAAGACGCGGAAGGCGCGGTGGAGCAGGCTGCGGCCGAGGATTTGCGCGCGGCGGCGGGGGAGGATGATCCGCAGCGGCAGGGAGACCAGGGTGAAAAGAAGGCCGAAAACGCCCCAGTAGAGAATCCCGCCGCCCATGGCGAGGGTTTCGAGCGGCCACCACCACCAGGAGCGGGTGGCGACAGGAATCGAGCGGGAATCTCGAACGATGCTGGGTTCGATGGGAGGCATGGCGGGACAGCGAAAGGATAGGGAATTCTCGGGTTGGTGAAAGGGCGAAGTGCGCTGGGATCGATTCGATGAAATTTCTGTGGCCAGTTCGGAAGCTGGTCAGTTAGTGAGACTTATGTCCAAACTTGACGCGCTCCCCCATGGTCCTGAATTCCGATTCGTCGATGAACTGGTTTCATTGGAGCCGGGAAAGCAGGCGCTGGGCCGATATCTGGTGAAAGGGGATGAGGCCTTCCTCGTCGGGCATTTCCCCGGGAATCCACTGATGCCGGGGGTGATCTTGATTGAGGCCATTGCCCAACTCGGGGGCGTGGTGGCGCAGAGTGATCCGGAAATTGCGGCACTCAAAAATCTGCTTCTGACCGGCGTGCGCGGCGCGAAGATTCTGGGCGCCGCGGTGCCGGGGGAGTTGTTGGAAATCGAGGCGACGGTTGAGGGAAGGCTTGGGGGGATGATTCAGGTGAGTGGCCGGGTGTCGACGGCTGGGAGAGAGCTGGCAACGGCAAAAATCATGTTGAGCGGGGAGGAATGAATTTGGAGTGCGGTGGCAGAGTGAGTCAACGAACGGCGACACCGCCGCGTGACCGTATGGGGACGTAGCTCGATTTTATCTGTCGTTGGAAGGGCTTTTTAACGTTTCAGGATGGAGAGGGTTTTAACCGCAGATGAACGGGATGGACGCAGATTGAAGGCAGGGGGGAGATGGAGTCTTTAGCGTCAAGCGAACTTGATTTGGGGAGAGGAGTGGAAAGGTGGCACGAAAGCGGTGTCGACGCTCCCTCCTTCGCGCAAGGCTACGGCGGGCAGGCGGAGACTCACTCTGCCACCGCAGTCCAAATTTCGAGACGCTACTTCGCGAGGCCGGCGTGCTTTTTCCGGAGGGACTGACGCGTGAGCTGCCAGTCGCCAGGCTCGGGATCGGTAATCCAGTGGCGGGGGATTTCCCAGCCGGCGAGGGTGTCGGCTACGGCTTTTGAGAGGTCTCTGATTGAGTGGTCGGTGGTGATCAAGGCGGCGACTTCATCGACACGTTCGGGGTCGTGGCTGGGGATGCCGAAGACCCGCACGTCCTCGATGAAACCGGTGGCGCGGAGAACCGCTTCGATGCGGCCGGGGCCGAGCTTGCGACCGGCGACGTTGATGGTGTCGCCGCCGCGTGAGTCGAGGAGCAGACGAGGGCCGTCGAGGTGGCCGTGGTCCGGGGTGAGAAAGCTGCCGGCGGTGAGCTTTTCGTCACTACGGGAGTCATCGTAGCCGAGAGCGACGGATGAGCTCCGGATCATGAAGCGTCCGCTGGCATCGAGCGTGACATCGACGCCGGGAAGGGCTTCGCCAAGGTCGTCGGGGTGGCTGCGGGGGCTGCTTGAGCGGTCGTAGGAAATGCCGCCGCATTCGGAGGCGCCGTAGAAGTTGTGGAGCTTGAGGCCGCAGTCGTTCCAGATGGCGGTTTCGAGTTCGAGCGAGAGCGGAGCACCCGCGGAGATGGCCAGGGCGATGGGGGCATCCTTTAATATCCCGGAGCGATGCCAGGCACGCCACATCGAGGGAACGGCAGGGACGATGACTCGCTTGTGGTTTTTCCAGGCGGCGGTCACCACGGCGGGAAAGGGGACTTCGACAGTTTGAATCGGGATGCCGTGAAGGAGCAGCG
The DNA here is from genome assembly GCF_042664875.1 of Haloferula chungangensis. Classification (NCBI taxonomy): domain Bacteria; kingdom Pseudomonadati; phylum Verrucomicrobiota; class Verrucomicrobiia; order Verrucomicrobiales; family Verrucomicrobiaceae; genus Haloferula; species Haloferula chungangensis. Next base: position 19,635 of record NZ_JBHTBS010000002.1, read on the forward strand.
GCAGAATGATACTGGAGTAGCCGTAGGAGTGGCTGAGCGAAATGGTTGCGAGGTTGGGAATCTCGGGGGTGAGGTCCATCGCCGCAACGAGGCGGTCGGCATCGGCGGCGATCTGAGCGGCGGTGAAGCGGACGGTCCGGGGTTGGCCTTCGTTGCCGGGAGTGAGCTTGAGGTGGGCGACGCCTTCGGGGATCGGACCGAGCTCGGGGAGGCCGGGTTTTTCAAGAGGGAGAATCGCTTGGCCATCGCGCCAGCCTTGAAGGGTGGCGAGGGCGATCTGATGGGCGGAACCCTGGGCGGCGATGGGGCCGGTGGCTGCAGGAAGAGCGGCAAGGGACTCGGCGAGGTCCGAGAAGGAGGAGACGCGCTCGCCATCAAAGATGGCGGGCTGATCACGGAATTTCTCCAAGGTTTTGTTCCAGCGTAGAAGCAGCATTTGACAAGCTCGCTGCCCGTTGACTAGCTGGCAGGGCCGCATGTCGGCCAGCCTGAATTCCCAGACCGTGGCATATCGTTCCGATCAACTCCCCTCAATCCCAGCTCGCCCGGTCGTCATCACCGGTGCGGGAATCCACACGTCGATGGGCGGCGGATGGGCGGAAAATGCCGAGGGATTCCGCGCGGGGCGGACGGCATTTCGGGAAGTCGACCTGTTTGATGTCTCGCGCCAGCGGGTCGGCACGGCCGGTCAGGCGCTGATGCCGGACATGCCTGCGATGGCGGGATTTCCCAAAAAGCAGTGGGAGCGCATGGATCGTGGGACCCGGATGGCTCTAACGGCGGCTCGCGAGGCTCTGGAGCAGGCGGGGCTGAAGGGGGCGATGCCGATCATGATCGGAACCTCGGCCGGGGCGATGCCGATTGGCGAGGCTTACTACAATCAAGCGGTCGAAGGTTGCAGCAAGCGCGGGCAGTTTTTGCGGGTCGAGAGCTACCAGCCGCAGCGGCAGATGACGGCGATGGCGAGGGCGTTGGGGATTCACGGGCCGATACGGATCATTTCGAATGCCTGTGCCTCCGGTGCGAATGCGATCGGGCATGCCTTTCAGATGGTCCGCGAGGGAAAGGCGGACCGGGTGCTGGCGGGAGGGTACGATGCGTTGAGCCAGATGGTTTTCGGTGGCTTCGATTCGCTGCAGGCACTTTCGCCGAGTGGGATTCCACGGCCCTTTGATGCGGCTCGCGATGGATTGGCGATTGGGGAAGGGGCGGGATTTGTGGTGGTGGAGGCGCTGGAGTCGGCGATCGCGCGGGGCGCGAAACCGCTTGCGCAGATCATGGCCTATGCGGCCGCAACGGATATTCATCACCTGACCCAGCCGCATCCGGAGGGTGATGCCGCGTTGATGACGATGAGCGCCGCGACGAAGATGGCGGGCATCGAGCCGGGGCAGATCGACTACATCAACTCGCATGGCACCGGCACGCCGCTGAATGACATCGCGGAAGGTCGTGCGATTCAAAGGTTGGCGGGCGTGGATGTCTCGAACATCAAGGTGAGCTCGACGAAGTCGGCGATCGGTCACCTGTTAGGTGGTGCGGGTTCGGTGGAATCGGTGATTTGTTTGCTGACGCTCGAGGGCCAATGGTTGCCGCCGAGCCTGAACGTGCGCGAGGCGGATGAGGTCTGCACTTTTGACCTGCTTCGCGGGACGCGGGAAACGACAGTGAATACCGTGCTGACGAACTCGTTCGGCTTTGGTGGTGCGAATGCGACTTTGATTTTCCGGAAGGAGGTGGGCGCGTGAGCCGGGTTACGATCAGTGGCACGGGGGCGGTTTCTCCTGCGGGATGGGGCGTGGCGGCATTGATGGAAATGCTGCGCAGCGGGGTGAAGGCGGAAGACTCGATGGTCGAGCGAAAGACGGCGGACGATCGACTGATTGCATCGCCTGTCGCGCGGGTGCCGAAGTTGATGGACAAGTCACTTTTGCCGAAGAACCCACGCTTGAGGCGGACGAGTCCGATCGGGAAGTTTGCGGCGGCTGCGGCATTTGAAGCGCTGGGACCAGAGCGATTGGCGGCGGCTCAGGCGGGCGAGATCCGGGTCGGCGTGATCTGTTCGCTGATGAACGGCTGCGTGAATTACTCGAATCGATTTTACGGCGAGGTGCTGGGCGATCCGGCCTTTGCGAGTCCGATTCTTTTCCCTGAAACGGTTTACAACGCGCCATCCAGCCATCTCTCCGCGATCCTCGGATCGATGGCGCCGAACGATACATTGGTCGGCGATGGTGCCGAAATTTTCACCGCGCTCGAGGTGGCGACCGAGTGGCTGCTCCGCGGGGATTGTGAGGTGTGCGTGGTCGTGGCGCCGGAAGAAATTGACTGGCTGAGTGCGGAGGCAGTCGGCCTGAGGTCAGCCGAGATCACGCCCTCCGAAGGCGCGGGCGCGGTGGTGTTGGAGTTGGATGGGAATGGGCCGACCTTGTTGGCGATTCCTGATCCGGTGAGCTATTCGGAGCTGGGCGACCGGACGGAAGCTTTGAGAAAACTGCGTGGCGAATTTTCCGTCGATGAGGAAAGCACCCTGTTGGCGGATAGCCGGATCGGGGTCGCGTGGGTCGATGCGATTGAAGACGCGGTGTTTGGCGACTGGAAAGGTGCGCGGATTTCAACGAAGTCGCTGCTCGGTGATGCCCTGGGAGCCTCGGCCAGTTTGCAGCTCGTCGCCGCCGTGGAAATGCTCAAGGCGGGTGAGGCGGAGCAAGCGATGGTGACGTCGCTTGGCGGGAACGAACAGGCAGGTGGATGTTTGTTAGGCCGTTAGACGATCAGTCGAGTGGTACTATTTTTATCGTACCTTTCGGCTTTTGCATCTCGGATGAGAGCGTGGGCGCGAGATCTTGAGTGGGTGCGTCGGCAGGTGAGCCGTCGAGAGCACTGCGAAGCGCTCCTTCGACCAGTTGGCCACAGTGGATTTTCATCGGTGGGAGCGGACCAAGTTCTCCGGTGAGTTCGTTGGCCGAAAGATTGCGTGCTTCCTCGGCGGTTTTGCCTTTGAGGAGTTCGGTGGCCATGGAGGCCACGGCGATGGCGGTTTGGCAGCCGAAGGATTGGAAGGAGGCGCGGTCGATGACTTTCTGGCCGTCCTTTTCCGTAAATTTCAGCCACATCCGCAGCATGTCGCCGCAATCCGGCGAGCCTACGGTGCCGACGCTATCGGCATCGTTCATTTCGCCCTGGTTCTGAGGGTTGGAAAGGGCGTCGCGGACTTTCTCTTCGAATTCGCTCATGCGGGGAAGATGCCCGAGTTCCCGGAGGGAGCAAGCCGGAGATGGAAACTAAAGTGCGGGAGTTTCCGCAGCGCCGGAACCGCGGTGGCTGCCATTGCGCTCAAGCTGGGCGCGGGTGATGTCTCGGACAAGGATGATGGCCAGGACGCTCAGTGCGAGACTCAAGGGAAGCACCACCAGATCGAAGACCGAGCTGCTGATGTATTTTTCGATGGTGTCGGCACGGTTGCCGAGACGGAACGAGATCTGTCCGAGGATCGCACTGGCGACCCATGTGGTCCACCAGAAGGGCAGCACACCACGGAGGATGCCTTGATCGGTGGCGTCGCGGATTTCCCGCATGGCAGTGTAAGGTTTCCAGAGATTGATGATGGGGATGAAGTAATAACCGACGGCCCATCCGGGGGTGATCGTTGTGATGAATTGATTAGACTGCCGGGAGAAGAGCCAGGCGTTCTTCGAGCTGCGGATGATCCATCTGGCGAAGGCAACGATGGTCGCAATGTAGAGAATCAGGAAGAGGATCGCGGAGCCGCTGAGGGCAAGCGGAATCCATTGATGGGTGAGGCCTTCGAGATAGCTGCCGCTGCCGTCGGACTTTAGAACGTTGAGCTCTGCGGCGGTGATGAGCATCATCAGGATTTCGATCACGGTCGAGGCGATGACCAGACCGATCACCACGCGTGAAAGGGTGTGGGTGTTGATGAAGGGGCCGTAGGGGCCCTGACCTTCCGCGAGGCTGGGGACATGGGGTGTCGGAATCGAAGTCGGTGTTTGGTAAGGGTTGGTCTCGGGCAGAGATGGATCCTGACTTTGATCTGACATATCATAGGGAAAGGCAGATAGGGCGGGCGCTGTCGAGGAATTAGGATGCCCGTGAAGAGGAATGACAGGCGAAGGGCGAAAGCGTCCACGGCGGAGCTTGCCAAGCGGCGGGCTGGTGCTGAGGCTGGGGCGGCTCACTCGTTGAAGCATGCATTTTCTGGGAATCAAAATCGGTCGGGAAGCCACTCGCGTGGTGGCGTTTGATCTGGAGGCGGCGGCGCTGACGGATGAGGCTTCGGCCCCGCATGTCCGGATCGGGCGATCGGGCAATTCCCGCTGTCAAATGAATCACCGATGCCACGGGTTCTATCAGAAGCTGTTAGCCCGCCAGCATTGGCTGGTCGACCCACTTCAGACGGGAGGGTTCCGCTGATGGCCAAGTCCACTGAGATTCGCGAGAGCCGGAAGGCGACCTTGATTGGCAAGACGGCGGGATGGCTGATGCGGGGGCTCTGTGCGACGCTGAGATTCGAGTACCTTGATCGTTGTGGGATCGGGAAGAGGGGGACCTTCCCCGGGCCGGTGATTTACTGCCTGTGGCACAATCGCATCTTCACGGTGCCAGCTGCATGGAGAAAGCTTTGCGGCGCCGATCGCCGGGCCGTGGTTCTGACGAGTGCCAGCCATGATGGAGCCATGCTGGCGCGAGCGGTCGGTGTTTTTGGGATTGGAGCGGTGCGCGGGTCATCGTCGCGGCGGGGAGTGGCGGCGCTGGTGGCCTTGAGGAAGGCAATGCGCGAGGGCCTCGATATCTGTCTGACGCCGGATGGTCCGCGTGGTCCGCGCTACGTGCTGCAGCCCGGGGCGGTGAAGCTGGCGGAGGCGGGACGCGCGCCGATCATTCCGGTCCATGTCGAGTTCAGCTCGGCGTGGAAACTGAAGAGCTGGGATCGATTTCACGTGCCGAAGCCATTCAGCAAGGTGCGCGTTATTTTTGACGAGGCGCTTGCGGTGCCCGCCGAGCTTTCAGAGAGTGAGTTCGAAGAATGGCGTTTGCGGATCGAGTCGGTCTTGCGTGCGGGCGCTGAAGATTTTACCGAAGAAGCATGAGCAAGGTGATTGATGGCAAGGCAGTGGCGGCGGCAGTTCTTGAAGAATGCCGGAGCGAAGTGGCGGAGATGAGGTCCAATGGCATCACTCCTGGCTTGGCGGTTGTGCTCGTCGGGAGCGATCCCGCATCGCAGGTCTATGTCGGATCAAAGGCGAGGACCTGTGAAGACCTCGGGATCTATTCGCGCAAGATCGAGCTTCCCGAGGAAACGACTCAGGAGGAACTGATCAAGGTGGTGGAGGAGCTGAATGCCGATTCCGCGATTCACGGGATTCTGGTCCAGAGCCCGCCACCCAAGCACATCGACGAAGAAGCGGTGATCCGTACGATCGACCCACGCAAGGACGTCGATGGTTTCCATCCGGAAAATGTCGCCAAACTGGCGCTGGAAGATTCGAGTGGTTTCGTGCCCTGCACGCCTGCAGGCTGCATGCGCTTGCTGAAGGAAGCAGATGTGGAAACGAAGGGTGCGAATGCCGTGGTGATCGGTCGAAGCATGATCGTCGGCAAGCCGATGGCTCTGCTGCTGATGGCCAAGGGATCGGATGCGACAGTGACGGTGGCGCATTCACGCAGCCGCGACCTTCCCGGAATTTGCCGTCAGGCGGACATCGTGATTGCCGCCGTGGGTCGTCCGGAAATGGTGACGGCCGATTGGGTCAAGGACGGCGCGGTGGTGATCGATGTCGGAATCAATCGCGTGGACGATGCGACGAAGAAGCGAGGCTATCGTCTAACTGGCGATGTGGCCTACGAGGAGGTCGCCGCAAAGTGCGCGGCGATCACGCCGGTTCCTGGTGGCGTGGGACCAATGACCATCGCGATGCTGATGAAGAATACGCTCAAGGCTGCAAAGCAGCTTTCGAGCTGAGAGCGGGGGAGCGGGCCGTGGACTTGAAGTCCACGGTTTGACGAAAGGGTCCCACCGGGACGCTTGGTACTACTCTGCGGCGGCTTTCTTCTCCCGATATTCGCGAATGAGAGCCTCGGGGCCGGTGACGGCACCGGACTGGGTTTCGCGGAGGGTGAGTTTGCCGTCTTTGTCGAAGTCATAGAAATCGACGATGGCATCAACGGTTTCGGGAGATTGGTCGACCACCCCGACGGTGCTGAATCCCGCGACGATCTCGGAGCGAGTCAGGAAGCCGTCGCCATCGGTATCGATGAGGTCGAATTTCTCCTGAAGCCCGATCATTTTGCGTCCTACGACTTGTGGGTCCGTTCGCGATGCGGTGCTGCTGCAGGAAGCGACGAGGAAACCCAGGGGGATGGCGATGAGTGCTTTCATGTCAGGGAATGGTGGTGCGGAGCAGGGTGGTGTGGGCGGTCGAGGTAAGCTGGGTGATTCCTCGGGGAAGGAGGAAGAAGTCTCCCTTCCCGAATTCGCGTCCCGATGGGGAAACGACCGAACCTTCGGCCACGGAGATGATTGAAAATCGATCAGCGGACTCGTTGCCGATCTGATCGCCGGGCGCGAGAATCAGCTTCTCGACCTTGAAGAACTCACACTCGGCGACGACCGTTCCGCGTGCTTCGTCCATGCTGGGCTCGAAGTCGTCGAAGTCGATGCTCTTCATCGATTGCTCGACGTGGAGCTCGCGGGCTTTGCCGTCGAGTCCGACGCGGTTCCAATCGAAGACCCGATAGGTGGTATCCGAGTTTTGCTGGATCTCGTGAATCAGGAATCCGGCACCGATGGCGTGAAGTCGGCCGGAAGGAATGAAGATCGATTCCCCTTTCTTCGGCTCAATGGCATGAACGACGTCGGCGACGCTGCCATTGGCCAGAGCGGCTTCGAAGTCCTGACGAGTGATGCCCTTTTTCAGTCCGGCATAAAGCTTCGAGCCGGGGTCGGCATCGGCGATGAACCACATCTCGGTCTTGGGGTCGCCTCCGAGGGAGGGGGCGAGCTCAGCCGGTGGATGGACTTGAATGGAGAGATCGTCGCGTGCATCGAGGACCTTGATGAGAAGCGGAAATCGCTCGGATGACGGAAGGCCGGTGCCGAAAATGACATCGCGGTGATCGGTCCACAGGTCGTGAAGGGATTTCCCGGCATAGGGGCCGTCGACGACCAGAGACTGCTCATTTTCGCGATCGCTGATTTCCCAGGATTCTCCATAAGGTGCGGCATCGGGGAGGCTTCGGTGATAGGCACTCTCAAGGCTGCGGCCGCCCCAGACTCGCTGCATGTAGAGGGGCGTGAAAACGATTGGTTCCATGTCGGGGAGTGTGGATGAATTGGATGGGGGAGTCCATCCCAAGCACTGGATGTTTTTTTTGCGGGTGGGGGGAGCGGTGGGTTTCAGTGGCGCTCCTCGCATTGGTCGAATATAGGTTTCCGAAGTGATGAGAGTGAGAAACACGCTGACGCGGGCGACCCTGCTTGGGTTGACCGCATTGGCCTTTATGTCGGGTGTGGTGATGGGTCAGGGGACGACGCCTCCCGCAGCTCCCCCAGCTCCGTCGACGCCCCCCGCTGAGGATCCATCAGTGGCGGGAAACTCGAATTTGGAGGTCTCGGACGTGGAAGCCCAGATGGCAAAGATCGAGAGTTCGGGTCTCGATACGGCGGCGCAGGAATCGCTGAAGGGAAAGTTTGGGACGGTGATAGCTCGTCTGAAAGTCGCGGAAACGAACCGCAGTTCCGCGGCATACTTCCGGGATTCGTTGGTCGTAGCTCCGGACGAAGTGGTCCAGATCCACAAGGAGATCGAGAGGTTGCCCTCGACCGCCAATGCTTCAAAGGTCGACCTCACGCTGGGGGTGGAGGGACTGAGGAAGGTGATCGATGCCACGCGGGCGGAGTTGGCCGACCTCACGGGTCAGCTCGATAGGGCGTCGGACGAGCTTGTCCGGGTTCGTGGTCGACCGGTGGAAATCGGGGCGCGATTGCCGAAGGCGCGGATCGAGCTGGCGGATGCGGAGGCGAGGTTGAAGGGGCTTTCGGCAGGGAGCGACGAATCCCTCTCGAAGATTGCGGATCAGATGGCGGCGCGGGCCGCGAAAGAGGTGTTGGCGAGCGAGGTGGACATGCTCACCCAGGAGCAGTTGAGCCAATCGGTGCGGGAGACACGAAGACTGGCCCAGCGCGATCTGTTGCAGCGCAAGAAGGAGAATCTCAGCGCCTATTCGGCCGCCTTGGATGAGCGCTTGAAGCACCAGATGGTGGTCGACACCAAGGATCTGGAAACGCGGATCAGTGCCTTGCCGAAGCCGCCCGGGAAAGAGGATGAGGAATGGGAGGCAAGGTCTCAGGAGTTGAAAATCCTTGCCGATAAACTGAAATCCTCGGGGCAGGGGCTCGATAAGATCAACCGCAATCACCGCGATCTTGCAAAGCGACGTGATTCCGTTTCGCAGAATTACCAGAACATTCAGGACCAGGTGAAGCTAGGTGCCGTCGATGGGAGTTTTTCCCAGGTACTGATGCGGCAGATGCGCCTTTTGCCGAATCCGCGGCCGCTTTCAAAGGAGATCAAGGCTCATGAAAACGAGGTCCGCCAACTGATGCTGGAGAGCTTTCAGATCGATGAAAAGCAGCGCGAGCAGTCAGGTCTGAAAAAGGAGCACGAGGGGGATGCTTCGTGGCAAAAACTGCTCGCGATCCGCAGCGAGCTGCTGAGCAAGTTGCGCAAGAACTATGCGGAGCTGGTGCGCGAGTCGGCACGCTTCGAGACGGACGAGCGCGCCTATCGAAACCTCATCGTCGAGGTCCGGAAATACCTGTCCGCGCAATTGTTCTGGCAGAAAAGTTCGCCACTGATCGGTTCGGAAGTCATGAGGGATATTCCGGCGGCGGTGAGTTGGACATTCAGTCCTGAAAACCTCGGTGACTTTGCCGCCGCACTGAAGTCGATCCCGACCCGGCAGCCGATTCTAACATGGATGGTGGCCCTGGTGGTCACGGTCCTGTTGGCTTTCCGCCCTCGACTGATCCATTCGGTGGAGCACAGCGGGAAGCGGATCAGGAAGATTTCGACCGATCGCTATTCCCATACGCTCCGCGCCCTCCTCTACAGCGTTCTCCTTGCGTTGCCGCTACCGCTGGTCGTCGGCTTCATCGGCCACGGAATCCTGGGCGACCCCAAGGAGTCGGACTGGGTTCTTGGTTTTGGAGAAGGGATACTGTGGATGACCCTCTTTCTGTTATGGGTGCTGATTGTCCTCGAATTCTGCCGCCCGGGTGGCCTCGGGGAAGTTCATCTCAACTGGAGGGAGAGATCATGCAAAGTGCTGCGCCGTTCAGCGTGGTGGCTGATCTTCACCTACGGACCCCTTTCCCTGCTCGCGAGCACGATGCTGTATGAGGAAAGTGCCAAGCATTTCGACAGTGCCGGTCGTCTCTTCATTGTGCTTGCCCACATCTCAATGATCATCGTCGCGGCATTTCTTTTCAGCCCGACCAAAGGGCTGTTTTCAAGCGAGCTCGATGAGTCGCATCAGAGCTGGTTCTGGAAATTGCGGTGGCTTTGGTATCCCTTGCTGGTGGGCTGTCCGCTGGCCCTGATGGTCCTTGCCTGGATGGGCTATCTCTGGACCGCGCTGATCCTCAGCATCGAGTTCCAGGTGACACTCCGCATCCTGTTAGCTGGCGTGGTGATCTATGGGCTTCTGGTTCGTTGGTTCACCATTCGGGAGCGACGAATCGCGCTGGCCGAAGCGCTGGAAGCCCGTAGGGCACGGCGAGAACTGGCCGAGAAATCCGAACAGGAGACGGATACTCCCGATTTCCTCGAGGTCACCGAGGAGGAACTCGAACTCGATGATGTCATTGCCCAGACGCGGCGCCTGTTGCGTGTTGCCGTGGGCATCGCCACCGTGGTCGCTGTTTGGTTTCTTTGGTCAAGCACGCTGCCGGTAGATCGTGAAACAGAGGTGGCCCTCAGCGAAAAAGGCTTCAACTGGCTCTCAGTGACTCAACTCGCCGTGCTGATTCCGATTTCCCTCTCGGTGATCAAGAATCTTCCCGGTCTGATGGATCTCGCCGGCCTCCGCTCCAGCGGTCTCGAATCGGGAACGCGCTACGCGCTGACGACGCTGTGCCAGTACTTGGTGACAGCCGTCTCGCTCGCGGTGGTCTTCAGAATCCTTGATCTCGACTGGTCACAGTTCGGATGGATCGCCGCGGCTCTGAGTGTCGGCCTCGGCTTCGGTCTTCAGGAAGTCGTCGCTAATTTCGTCTGCGGGATCATCATCCTTTTCGAACGTCCGGTCCGGATTGGTGACGTCATCAGTCTCGGTGAGGTGACCGGAACCGTCACCCGGATCCGCATGCGGGCGACGACGATCACCGATTGGGACCGCAAGGACTTCATCGTGCCGAACAAGGAGTTCATCACCGGATCGCTGATGAACTGGACGCTGAGTTCGCCAGTCAACCGACTGGTGATTCCGGTGGGCGTGGCCTACGGAAGCGATACGCGGGTGGCTCGTGAGATCCTCATGGAAATCGCCGAGTCCCACGAGTTGGTGCTCGATGAACCCAAGCCGGCCGCGTCGTTCGAAGCCTTTGCCGACAGCACGCTGAACCTGACCCTACGCTGCTATTTGCCCAATATGGACAACCGCCTGAAAGTCAAAACTGAGCTCTGCGAGACGATCAATGAACGCTTCAAGGAGGCTGGGATCGAGATCGCTTTCCCACAGCAGGATATCCATCTGAAAGGGATCGATCCTTCAATTTTGGCCCTCACAAAGCGGGAGTCTGCTCCGAAAGCTTGATTATTAAGGTCTTACTAAATATCTGTATCTTGAAAACAATCTTGCTCACTTGAGGGGGGCGGGGGATGCTTTCGCGACAAAAAACGATGGGGAAGGGAGATAATCGCAAGCGAGGCCAGAAGGACGAGCCGTCAAAATGGTCGAATGAGATCATCGGGATCATATTGATTGCGGTGGGCTTGCTGCTGTTTTTGGCAGTGGTTTCGTTCACCCGCAGTGATCTTCCGGTGTGGAAGATCGGATCGACGATTGCGGACGGGACGGAAGCGACGCTGCCGCGGCAAAATTTCATTGGGAGCATCGGAGCGCTGCTGGGCATGGTCCAGTTTGGTCTGCTCGGGAAGGCGGGCTTCATGGTGCCGATTGCCTTGATCTGGTTTGGCGTGGTGAAGTTGGTTTTTGATGGTCGGCTATGGCCGCGCACCATCGTGGGTTTTCTGGTGCTGGCGATCAGTGGTGCTGCGTTCATGCAGGCGGTCTTTGCCGAGCCAGGTCAGATCATGAAGCCGGGTGGCGTGGTGGGGGTGATCCTCGCCGGATCTTCGGCGGTGCCGATGGCAGACGGTTCGATGTCGCCTCCTCGAGGGTTGCTGATTCCCCTGATCGGAAAGTGGGGCACGATCATTCTCAGCGCCTGCTTTTACCTGGTCTCCCTGATCCTCTTGGTGGGTCAGCGCCCGGTTCAATTTCTCAGGGAAACGTTCTCGCTGGCGGGCAGCGGTGTCGAGAAGCTCAAGGAACACCGCGAAGCGAGGTTGGTCGCCGGAGAAAAGGATGAGATGCGAGCCCGTGAGCGGGAGAAGGAAAAAGAGGCACGCCGCAAGGAGCGGGAAGAGAAAGCCGCCGCCAAACAAGCCGAGAAGGAGGCCGAAAGCCCGCAGGCCGAGTTGCCGCTTCGGGAAATACCGGCACCTCAGATCATCGATGCCTCTCAGCGCCGCATCAATGCCCCGAAGCCAGGAGCCAAACCCTTCGAACGGAAGAGCCAGGAGCACCTTTCGCTCTCCGTCGCGGGCTTTGAGGACTACGAGCTTCCCGGCTTCGACATGCTCGATGAAGTCGAGGAGACCGAGGAATCACCGGAAGCCAACCGCGAGATTCTGATGGCGACCCAGAAGACGATCGTCGACACCCTGAATTCCTTCGGCATCGATACCTCGCCGGGCGACATCACCCGTGGCCCGACGATTACCCGCTACGAGATCTATCCGAGCGCAGGTCTGCGGGTTTCAAGAATCTCCCAGCTTGAAGCCGACATTGCGCGGGCCACCCGTGCTGAGCGCATCAACATTCTCGCGCCGATTCCCGGGAAAGACACCGTCGGTATCGAATTGGCGAACTCCGAGAAAGTCGCCGTGCCGCTGCGGGAACTCCTGCAGGATCCCGAATTCAGCTCGGCGAAGAAGAAGATCCCGCTGGCCCTCGGAAAGGATGTCTACGGCAAGACGGTCATCGGCGACCTCGCTGCGATGCCTCACCTTCTCGTCGCCGGTGCCACCGGTTCGGGTAAGTCGGTTTGTATCAACTCCATCATCGCCTCGATCCTCTTCAAGTTCGGACCGGATGAACTGCGCTTCATCATGATCGACCCGAAGGTCGTCGAGATGCAGATGTACAACAAGCTGCCGCACCTCGTCGTGCCGGTGGTGACCGATCCCCGCAAGGTGGTGGCCGCCCTCAAGTGGGTCGTCAACGAGATGGAAAAGCGCTACCGCATCTTCGCCAAGTGCGGCGTCCGGAATTTCGACGGCTTCAACAGCCGCGTCCGCCCTGAAAAGGAAGAGGTCGAAGTCGAACCGGAAGTGGAGGAAGAAGAAGTCAATCAGGAAGAAATCGATGCCATCGCCGCTGCTTTGGAAGCCGGTGACCTCGGTCCTGAAGCCGACGAAGAGGACCTCATTCCCGATGAAGATGAGATGCCGGACCGTTTCCCCTACATCGTGGTGATCGTCGATGAGCTCGCCGACCTGATGCAGACGGCTCCCGCGGACGTCGAAATGAACATCGCGCGCATCGCCCAGAAAGCACGTGCGGCGGGCATTCACCTGATCATCGCCACCCAGACGCCCCGTGCCGATGTGGTGACCGGCATCATCAAGGCGAACATCCCCTGTCGCGTGGCCTTCCAGGTTTCCTCGCAACTCGACTCGCGCGTGATTCTGGATTCAAAAGGTGCGGAGAAACTCGTCGGCAAGGGTGACATGCTCTACCTGCCACCCGGCTCCGCGAAACTGGAACGTGCCCAGGGTGCTTTCGTCTCCGATGAAGAGGTCGAGCGACTCGTCGTCCACTGCTCGGGTCAGGCCGAACCGAAGTTCGAAGAAGACATCCAGAAGTCGATCGAGAGCGGTGCCTTCGACGATGGCGAGGATGATGTCTCGGATGCCGATGAAGAACTCATCATCAAGTGCATCGACGTCGCACGTCAGGAACAGAAGTGCAGCACCTCCCTGCTCCAGCGACGTCTGCGTCTCGGCTACACTCGCGCCGCCCGGATGGTCGACATCCTCGAACAGCGCGGCATCATCGGACCCGGTGACGGAGCGAAGGCACGCGAGGTTTACGTCAAATAGGGGAGCGAACGCACTCAAGTGGATCCCTCGCAATGTCCGGGTGCCTCAGCTGGAGCCCGAGCATGAAATTCAATGCATGACGCAGTTACGGGGATCCTAGTAGAAGGCTTGGAGTTTCGCCGATGTTGACCCATTAATGGCTGGTCTTTCCTCGAGCATCGTTTCTCGAAGTTGAGGTTTCTTTACTCAAGTCGCTCAAGGCCGGCCGATCTTTCATGCCGCGAGTTTCCGTCGGCGTGGGATGATTCGGAGAATTTTCGTAAGTCGTAGGAAGAGAGCGGTTTATCGAGGTGGTTGCTGGTTTTCTGGGTTTCAGAAATACTTAATGAGGCCGAAGGAAGTGTTTTTTTGGCGACACTCCCAAACGAATCTGCGAAATGAGGTGTTATATTTGGCATAAGTTATGGTTCGTCGTCTCTCTCTTGTCCTCGCCCTCTTCTGTTCGCCGGTGCTGGCGGACGATTCCGCTGTTCCCGCTGCTGCTGCGAAGTACCATTCAGCACTGCTGAAGAGGCCGCATCAGGCGACTTTGTTCGACCGTTTCCAAGGGGCGTGGCTGGATGAAAAATCGGGTGACGAGCTGGAGGCATTTCTGAAGGCCGAAGCGAAGGATGCGGCGGGATGGACCCTGCTGTCGCACTACTATTTGAGAAAAGGGCAGGACGATCAGGCTCTGGAAGCGCTCGGGAAAGCGCTGGAGGCTGAGGCCGGGGACGGCCTGCTCCGGATTGAGCGGGCACGGCTGAATTCACGTCGCTTGGATTTCGAGGCGGCGCTCGCGGATCTCGTAGCGGCGAGCAAATCGGAGGATGAAAGCGTCGCCATTCAGGCGTCGAAGATGCTTGGCCGGACGAAACTCCGGGCAGGAGACATGGAGGGCGCCGTCGAGGTATGGAATGCGACCTTGAAGGCGAACCCGGGCGACGAGGATTTGTTGGAAGACCTGGTCGAGCTGGCGGCGAGCGAAGGGGACGCGGAGCAGGCGGTGAAGTTCATGGATCAGTTGCTGGAGCTGACCAAGGACCCCTATCAAAAGGCTTTGCGGGGAATGCGTCGGGGAGACCTGTTGAGCATGGCAGGCAAGGTGGACGAGGCCCTCAAGACCTATGATGAGGTGCTCGCCAAGGTCGGACAGGGGTCATGGCTGGAGCGGGAGGTGCTGGCGCAGATTGAAAAACTTTTCCGCAAGGATCAGCGGACTGCGGATCTGAAGGCTCATTTGGAAAAATTGTCGGAGGCAAATAGCGGGCGACTGCTGATTCACCGCCAACTGGCAAAGCTGGAGGCTGCCGAAGGGGAACTGGATGCGGCGATTGGCCGGTTTCGCGAAGTGCTGAAACGGTCGCCAGGTGAGCACGAACTGCGGGCGGAGTTCATCCGCATGCTGGTCGATGGCGAACGTCTCGACGATGCCGTGGCCGAGCTGGAGAAGCTGATCGAACAGCAGGCGGGCGATGCGGGATTGTGGTTGCAGATGGCGGCATTGCGGCAGACCCAGCAGAACCGGCCTGAAACGCTGGCAGCCCTGCAGAAGGCCCGCGAATTGATGGGTGGAGGTGAGGCGAGTGATCTGCGCGTGGCCGGACTGATGCTGGAATATGAGTTTGAGAAGGAAGGTGTGGCGCTGTTAGAAAGCATTGAAGGTGCGGGAGCGAAGGAGATTCTCGCCTCCTATTTTGCGCGAAAAGGGAAAAAGGACGAGGCGCTCAAGTTGCTGGCCGAGTTGGGCGCCAGCGATGATCTGGATACGGTGCTGCGCTCGGGTTCCTCCATCTCGGCACTCGGCGAATCGGAGCGGGCCTATGAATTGCTCAGTGGTCGACGTGAGTCATTCGGGAATGAAAGCCGCTATCTGACATCCCTGGTCCAGGCTTCGATGGCTGTCGGGAAATCAGCGGAGACCGTGGCCGACGGGATGAAGCTGGTACGTCTGGCTCAGGGGTCGCGGGAACTGGGCGAAGCGGTCGGCCTGGCGGCGCGGGGAATCGAGGAGGCCAGGCAGGTCGATGCGATGATCGAGAAACTTGGCGCGGATGGGGCGAGTGCCGCCGATACCTGCCTGCTGGCCGAGCTACAGGAGAAGAATGGCAATTTTTCCGGAGCCGATGAGCTGCTTGAGAAGGCAGGCGACGCGACACTCGTGCGATTTCATGCGGCTTTGTTAGAGAGACGCGGTGAGCTGGATCGGGCTGTTGAGGTGCTCACTCGTCTGGCGGATACGGATGAAGGGCGGAGTGCTTCGTATTTGAAGGAGCTTGCCTCATTGCAGCAGCGCGCAGGCAAGTGGGACGATGCTCTCAAGACGGCCGAACGCTGGAAACAAAGTGCTCCGGGTGACAAGGCTGCCTGGGTTTTCAGCTCGGGACTGATGCGTAGCCGGGGCGATGTCGATGATGCGTTGCGGGAGATGCGTCAGGCGGCGGCCCGATTCGACAACGATGCCGATCTGCTTTCGAATCTGGCAGGTCTGCATGGCGACCGCGCCGAGTATGCGGAGGCCGAGGCAATCTGGTGGCGTCTCTATGATGAATCAGAGAGCGTCGTCGAACAATCGCGCTGGGCGACCCAGTTGGCCCAAGCGGCGGTGGTCAGCGGGCGGACCCATGAGTTGGAAGAGCGGATGATCGAAAAATCGCGAGCCAACCGCAAGTCGGTCGGTCCGCTGTTAGGTCGTGCGGAACTCGCCCGGCGGATGGGCGATGAAGACAAGCGTCGCGACCTGCTTCTGGAGGCTGTCAGGATTCAGCCGCAGGATCTCGACCTGAGGATGCAGATTGCCGGTCTCGATGAACAGTCGGGCGAACCGGGCCGGGTGCTCGCGATGCTTGAGGAGGCTTTGCCCTTTGATAAGGATGACCGGGTTCGGCGGGCGCTGGTGCAGGCCTGCCTGCGTCAGGGAGAGATCTCGAAAGGCCTGTCCCACCTTCGGGCGATCACGGGCGGGAAATCGGTGGACCTTCGCGAGCTGGAGCAGATGGCGCTCTCGCTGGCAGGTAGCGGGCTTTACGAAGAGGGCATCACCCTGCTGCGCGAAGGACTCGCTGGCGGTGCCGATTGGCGATCAACTTATCTGCTGGCCTCGCTGCTTGAGGAGGACGGCCGCGAAGTGGAAGCCGTTCCACTTTTCATTGATCTGTTAGGCGCTGAAGGCGAGTTGAAGGGCATCACTCCGTCGGCCAACCATCAGATGCAGTGGATAACTCAGCAGCCGGCGGTGATTCAGGGAATGATGCGTCTTTCCCAGGCATTTCGGTTGAAGAATCAGCAACGGGGTCAGGGCATGCGCCAGCCCATGAGCCTCCCGGATGATCCTGAGATGACGCAAAGTCTGGCTTTGGCCCATTTGCATGGCCTCAAGGAGAAGTTGGGCGGCGGAACTGCGGAAACGATTGCCCGTCGACTCGAGGGGATTTCCGAAGGTGAGCTGGAAATGGCCCATCTGCTGACCACCAACGCTTGGAGGGATAATCTTCCGGATCTGTTGGATAAGTATCCCGATGAGGTCTCCGTGGTGACGTTCGCGCTGGTTTACGCGGGATACCTTGAGAAAGGCTTGGAACCGGAGATTCTCCGCAAAGTTCTCGAGTTGGACGGCTTGCCCGCCGAACAGCGTTATGTCGCGGCAAAGATGCTGCTCACGGCCGAGCCGGAGAAACCGGAAGCCAGCGAAAAGTATCTTGCCGCAGCCGATGACTATCTGAAGCAAGCAAAGCAACCCAGCGAAGTGAGGGTCGCGACGGATATGCTGGTCCTTCTCGATCTGGAGGAATTGGCGGAGACCACGGCAAGCCAAATCAAGGAGCGGATGAAGGAGTGGCTGGATGAGCGTGATGAAGAGGGGGAGCCGAAGATGAGAGGACTGATCCGAATTCAGATGCTGGCGGTAACAGCGGATGATCCGGATTGGGCGAAGGTTCTGAACGAGGAATTGGACCATCATATCAAGACCAACAAGGGACGAAGTGGTGGAATCGCAGGCATTTCCCATCAGCAACTCCGGGCACTGATGGCGCAGGGATTCTCCATGAATCAGATTCGGGGTTTCTATGGAAATCGCCGGCAGTCGGATTGGAGTCTCGAGACGCTGCCGCTGGAAAGGGTGCCAGACTGGTTCTTCTGGGCAATCAGCGGCGTCACGGAGGATGAAGACGAAGCACAGAATCTGGGGGAGGCTCCGAAGGCATCGGAATTGCTCAAGGTGATCGATGAATTCGATTCCCCCGTCATGCGTGCCTGGCTTGCCCTGAGGGCCGGTGATGAGGAGGCCGTGGCCAAGGCATTCAAGGCGGACACATCAGGCCCGGAGCGTTTGGACATGGCCCTGTTGAAACTCGTCGAGCTCGAGGGTCGCTCGGAATCGAAGGTTGATGAGAAGTTTGTGCTGCTGTTAGATGCCAGAAAGCTGGCGGCGGGACAGGCCAACCTGTCACAGGGGCTCGACCTCGCCTTGTTCGAGATCGCGACGGACGAACTCAGTGAGTCAGTGCGGAAGGAACAGCGCGACGAGTTGAACGCCCTGCTTTTGCGGTGCCGGGCCCTGATGGGCCGTGAGGGTGAAAGTGAAGTGGCGTCCCGTGCGGAGATGCTGGGTCTCACCGAGTTGGCGAAACGTCTGAATGCCGGTTCGAAGCAAAACCTTGCTACGACGACGCCTCTCACGGGGGCGCGGATGGCGCAGGCAAGTCAGAACCGGGGATCATCAGGTGCCACGGATCCGGTAGATCGAGTGAGGGAGTTTTCCGCCAGTGGAAAACATGAGGCGGCGGCACGTGAAGCCCTGAAGACGTATCGACAGCTGAAGGGAAACCGTTGGTACGATCAGGACAAATTTGAAGAGTTGAAGAGGGCCCTGGGTGAGAAGGGCGGGAAGGCACTGCTTGAACTTGCCAACCCGGGCGCCTCAAAGAGCCTCAGCAAGCGGCTGGAGTTCGTGGATATTTGTGAATTGCTGGGAGAGGACGATGTCCGGGTGAAGTTGCTTGAAGAGATGCTGAAGGAACGCCCGAAGGATACGGATGTCGCCTTGAGGCTGGCATTCGCAGAATCGATTGATGTGAAGCGGGCTGCGGAGTTGTTGAATGTCGCAGCGCTCAATGGTGACCAGCTGGCGCTTCACGTGCAGAAGTCCGCGCGAGGATTTTTTAGTGCAAAGGAAGCCACCCGTTGTTTCGACTTTATCGAGCGAACCGCCTATTGGTTGGAGGAGAACGAGGATCTCACTCACACAAATCTGAGCTGGGTCAGCTACTATTCGAAGGACTTCTTCGAATCGCTCTATCAGCTCTCACTTCCCGGTCTTATCAATCCATCAGAGCGGTCGAGCGAGAGCGTTAGCGAGGAGCTCGTCAAGCAGAGGGAGGACTTGGCGCGTCGCCTGGGCATGGCGATGGCGCGGCATGAAAATCTCGCGGAGCCTGCGTTCCGGTTGATGATGGCTTGGAAGGAAAGCGGCATCGCCGATGAAAAACTCGATGAGATCGCCCGAGTCGCCATTCAGGAAGGGGATGGGAATCGCTATGGAAGCGTATTCATGCTGAGAACCGGCAACGGTGGTTCGAGCTCGGGGAGTGATCTTGATGAATGGACCACGTGGCGATGGCTCGGTGAGCGGATGGCGGATCAGCCGGCTGAGAAGATCCTTCCGCCTGCCTATCTTGAAAAGCTGGGTGAAAGGAAGCCTGAACTCGCGAGCATGCTCGCCAAGCTGGGTGGTCTCGATAACCTGAAGGCTCTGGAGGAGTTCTGGTCGGCCGATGAGATGAAGAAGCTCAATTCGGAGGATGCTGATGGGATCCGACGGGCGATGATTCGGCGGAGTTCGGATATTGATGGAGTGGGTCCGTTTTTCCTCACACGTCTGAAAGAGTTGCCGGACCTGAAGAAGGGCGAGGATCTCGATGAGAAAACCTGGCAGCTGGGAACGATCGTGCTTCAATCCTTGGCTACGGATGGAACCAGAGCCGAACTGATCGATGGTGTGGAGACCTTGTCGGAAAAGACCTTGGGCAGGGATCCGAAATGGGATGATGTCATGTCGAACCCGAATCAATGGCAGACGCTCAACAAATTGGAGGAGCTCGTTTCAGGATCGTCGAGCCTTGATCCATCGGCATTGCTCCGCCTCTACGCGGCTTTCTTTTACGCAGGTTTACCGGTGGACTCCAGCGAGTATAGCTTCCGCAATATCGTTCAGAAAAAGCATGCTAAGACCGCGGAGGAGGCAGTGACTTTCCTCGATAAGGCGGGCCTGCTCTGCGAAATGGAGGAGTGGACACCCCCGGCACTCGTGACTTACAACATGAGTTCGTCTGGTGGCCGAACTCAGGTGGTATTGGCGCATCACGTGATGCTCGACGAGTTTGGTAAAGGGGTGAAACTTGAGGCCAAGGAGCAGGCGAAGTTGATAGAAGCTCTGGAGAACAGGAAAGAGGGTCGCTTCGGAGCGATGATGGTTCTTGCCTCGATGGAAAGTGGCGAGGCAAGAAGTGGTCGTGTCGTCGAGGCTTTCGCCTCGGTAAAGAACAAGGGGGTGACACTAACCGACAAGCAGTCGGCAATGGTCCGGATCGCCGCAGACTGGCTTCCCCAGGGAGATCTATCAAAACTGCCGGAGGACTTGCGTGATCTGGTGGAAGAGAAGAGGGAGGAAGCGACGAAGCAGGCGATGAAGGAGGCGGACGAGTTGATCGTGAAACTCGGAAAGGGGCTAGGCAGGGATCAGGATGCTTTCGAACTCGTTGAAGCTCCTTTGCTCGCCCTGATTCCGCTTTCGATTGATAAGGCGGTGGCCTTGTTCGTGGCAGCTGAAAAGGCTTACACCACCTCACTGAAAAGCGGTGGAAGTTTCTCCCGCTACAGCAGTAGCGGATTGACGACTTCCCGCCGGGACGAGGTGCTCGAAGGGCTTCTCAAGAATAACAATCGGGGAGAGGCCGATGCCCGGAATCGCTTTGCGTTTCTCGCGGCGATCGCGAAAAGCGAGTCCGCGGAAAGACTGTCGTTCGCGGGGCGTCACGGCGACGGAATCCACGAGATAGTTGTTCAATCATGGGTTGGTGAGATTGATGTAAGCGCGAAAAAGACAAAGGATTACCTATGGTCCCGATTTGAACAAATGCTCGATGTGGTGGAGTCGATGGATCCGGACCTTGCCGACCATGTTTACGTCGGTCTGATGGCAGGCCTCGCAGAGGGCTCGAATATCGACAGGCGTCGCAAGGAGAGTTATGTGAAAATGCTCAACGCCCGGAAGCCATCGCGCTGGAGGGACTATACGAAGACCGTCGTCGGTGTGATCGCGGCTCCAGAAGATACCCCCGAGGGCCGTCATCAGACGCGCAAGGAGGTCGCCGCGCTTTTGCGGGATGAGCAACTGCCATTCATCGTCAGGTTGGAGTGTCTCTACTTCATGGGTTACTTCACTCAGGCAACTTTGAATGATGCCGAGGTTTATGAGGCGATTGCGGAACTCTTCGAGGTGTATGCCGGTGGGGAACGCAGCGTGGTGAATCCCTTTTCCCAACTGGTCTTCGGTGTGCTCGCACGCAATCCGGGTGATGAGCGCGGTCAAGCGGCGGTTGCACGAGTGGTCGAGGCCTTCTGGGAGAACTCGCAGGCACCGAAGCCTGCCGGGCATTCGGCCATCCCGACGGAGTTGGCGGAACATGTGCTCAAGGCCTCGATCTTCGGACGTTCAGCAATATCAAAGGAGATCCTGGCTCGGCTGCGCGCGGCGGTGGCGGGTGACTTTGGCGTGGCGCTCTGCTTCGCGATGATGGATGATTTCGAGAGCGCCAAGAGCTTGATGCCTCCCCCAACCGTGAGCTTTGGGCACTGGGAAAATGGTGTGCTGGCGAGTGAGGAAATGGATCAGAAGATGGAGGAGTTCAAGCGCTTCCTCGATGATCCGCTTCTTGAAATGAGAGTCGATGGCATGCTGATGCAGATTCGTGGCGATAAGCGTGTGAACTACTCGGAAGTGGGGCCGAAGTACCGTGCTCAAACACTCGAGGTGCTGAAGAATCTGGCTGAGATGGAATCGGTCAACGACGAGGTAACCGTCGAGATTCTGGCTTCCTGCGTTGGCTTCGCATCGGATAATGCCTTGTTCGGAGACGCCGTGATCAATTGGGCCAAGGACAAGGAGTTCTCGGAGATCTTGCAGAAGCGGATTGCGGCCAAATCAGGCACGAAGGAATACAAGAACTCGAACGACGCCATCACCCTCTATGCCTACGCCGCGATGCATGCGGTGATGAATGGCGATGTGAGCCTGCTCAGCAGCGTCCTCGATGGCTTTAAGAACGGAGGAGGGGGGAGCCGTGGGAGCTGGGCACTGGAGGAGTTGTTTACAGACTTCGTGCAAAGGGCCTCCTATCTTACCTACGTGGCCGTCGCCGAGCAGAAGACAACGGCTTTCGCGGATGGCGCACCGATCTTTGCGGACTTGGCAAGATTCGCCATCGCGCAACCCTCATTCGATCTATCCCCTGAGTTCCACCTTCCGATGACCATCGCCAAGATGATGTGGGCGAGCGCCGGAACTCCGGAGAAATTCGACGAATTCATCAAAGGCCTTCCGGAGAAGGCTCAGAAGCACATGAAAGCTCAAGGCTGGGCCACGGATCCGGTGGCGATGCTTCATCCGTGTCGGGATTACACGGCGATTCGAAGCGATCCTGACGGTGGCTTACGTTACCAGTTTTTGAGGGAAATACTCACCCGTCCCGAGTTTGAGATCATGCTTCCTCGGGACGATCAATGGCTGAACTGGCTGAAGGACACCCATTTGGAGAAACCTCTGCAGAAGGTCATGAAGGAGGAGCGCGGAAAGACTCATGGTGTGGGGACGGCGGTTCTTGCAAGCTACGAGGCACGACTCGCGAATCAGCGGAAGAATTTCGAACTCTGTGAGAAGAAGTTCAAAGAGGCGCTGGATGCGAGTCAGGGGGACGAATGGAAGGCATTCCATGGATCCGTCCAGATGCAACTCGCCGACTTCTATTACAAACAAGGTAAGAAGAAGATGGCGCAAGAGATGTTTGATTCCATCAATCGAAAGGATTTGATTAATCCATGGAAGAACCGCTACGGGCGAATGCAGAAAAGCTGGGCCGCTGATAAGGAATGAAAGAAGCCGAGCCAGTTCACGCATTGATCGATGCGGTTAGACAGCGCTGCCACGCGTTGCTTCTGAAGCGGGTGGCGGTGGCGACGCTGCTGGGCGCTGCCGTCGTTGTCCTGCTGGGCTCATTGCTGTGGCTTGTTCGCGGCCAATCGGTTCCTCCGTCGTTCCCCGTCGTTGTGACGGTAATGGCGGTATTCCTCGGCCTGGCATTTTATGTCCACGGGCGCATGGATCGGGTGCGTGCGGCGGAACTTGCGGACCGTCACTTCGGACTGAAGGACGGGCTTGTTAGTGCACTATTCCTCGAGGACTCCGGGTCCGAATCAGAGCGCAAACTGCAGTGGTCCCGGCTTGCCCCGAAACTGGAGGATTGCCGACCGGAAACGATCGATGAAGCATTTCCGAAACGACGGGCGGTACTCGGTGGGGTGCTGGCAGGAGCGGCATTGTGGCTCTGTCTCCTTCCGCCATCGCCCGCGGTGCTGGCTGAGGAAAAGGAACGAGCTGAAATGGCCGAGCGGGTGGCCGAAGCGAAGAAGGATCTCGAAGAGCTGATCGAGAAGCTCGATGAGGATATCGTCGCTGCGGGCGAGAAGGAGGTGCTTGCTCTGGACGAGTTTCGCAAGCTGGTGAAGCAGATAGATGAGAACGGCGATCGTACGGAAGCGACCCGGCAGTTCGCAAGGATCGAGCAGAAGATGCGTGAGGCGGCTCGGGCCCTCGATCAGCGACGCGATATGGAAACGCTCGATATGGCGGCCGTTGAGTTGGGCAAAGCGGAGGAAACGGAGCCCCGCCAGCTTGGAAAGAAATTGGAAGCGAAGGAGCTCGAGGATGCCGAGGAGATGCTGAAGAAATTGGCCCAGAAGAAGATCGATCCGAAGGACTTGAAGAAAGACGAGGAGGGAAAGAGGAAGTTGGCAGAAGCCCGAAAGGACCTCGCGAAGATGAGGGCGACGACCAAGCGACTCGCGGCAGCCGGCAAGCAACGTCAGGGTGCGGCCAAAGCAGGCGGGGGTGCGGGTAAGGCGGCTGGCGGAGGAAAGGGGAATCCCGGCGGCGGCGAAGGGCAGATGGGGCAGGGCGGGAATGGTCAGCAGCAGGAGGGACTCGAGGATTTGATGGCCGAGCTGGATGACGCCGCCCGCGAGTTGAAGGAAGCGCTCGAGGAGATCGAGATCGATCCGGACGCGGAGTTCGAGGACGGCGAGTTCGATGGGCCGATGGCTCGTTTCAATGGCAAGCTCGACCAATTGCGCGGCAAGTTTCGGAGGATGAATGCCAAGCAGCAGGCGATGGGGAAACTCGATCAACTTCGCCAAGGCCTCGCCCAGGCGCAGGGCATGATGCAGGGACAGCAGATGCTCGGGCTGGCGCAAGGTCAGGGAGGACGCGAAGCGGGGAGGGGGTCGTCCTGGTCCGAGCGCCAGGAGAAGGATGACTCGCAGAAGAACGGCGCGATGACCGAGTTGAAAGGCCAGCATGGCAGTGGACCGTCACTGAGTGCCGTGGAGGAGGCGGAGAGCGGCACCGGAGTCTCAGGACGCCGGGGAACCGCGAAGGAACGTGACTTCGCGCGTCAGGTGGAGTCATTCGTCCAGCGGGATGATATTCCGGAAGGCCTTAAACTCGGAGTGAGAAACTACTTTGAAAACGTCCAGTCGGCCGCATCGAAGCCGGAGGACGAGTGAATGTTTGTGAGATAGAAGATTTGATATGACTGCAACTGCTGAAGCCGAGGCCGGAGTGGCCCATTTTGAGGAAACCTTCGGGAAGATCCGCGGAGCGGTATCGACCTTCATGGTCGGTCAGACCGAGATCATCGAGGATGTGCTGATCGCAATTTGCTGTGGCGGGCACGTGCTGCTCGAAGGCGTGCCCGGTCTGGGGAAAACCTCGCTGGTGAATACGATTGCCCAGGCCATGGATGTTTCCTTCAAACGCATTCAGTTCACTCCTGACCTGCTGCCAAGTGATGTGGTGGGCACCCAGGTGTTGGTGGATCGTGAGGGTCGGCGCGAGTTGGAGTTTCAACGCGGTCCGGTGTTTTGCAACCTGCTGCTGGCCGATGAGATCAACCGTGCGACGCCAAAAACCCAGTCGGCATTGCTCGAGACGATGCAGGAAAAGCGCGCAACTGTTGCAAATCATACCCACCAGCTTGATCTGCCGTTCTTTGTCATGGCGACCCAGAACCCCATCGAAAATGATGGCACCTACCCGCTTCCAGAGGCCCAGCTCGACCGGTTTTTCTTCAAACTGGAAGTCGCACTTCCGAGTCATGACGAGTTCAAGCAGATCCTTGATCGCACAGGCGGCAGCCGACGTCCGGAAGTGGCGGCCGTAGCGAACGGACAGGACATCCTCCGGATGGGCGCGACTCTGCGCGAAGTGCCGGTGGCTCCGGAAGTCCTGGACTACCTGGTGAAGGTCGTGCGCGGGACGCACCCGGGCGAGGGGGCTCCTCAATCCGTCAATCAGTACGTGCGCCACGGTGCCTCTCCGCGTGCCGGGCAGGCGATGCTTGCCGCAGCACGGGCACGGGCCTTGCTCGATGGTCGATATCATGTGGCCCGCGAGGACGTGGACCTCGTCGCCTTGCCGGCTCTGCGGCACCGCCTCATTCTTTCATTCGAAGGTGAGGCGGAAGGGGTCAAGCCCGACGCCATGATCAAGGATGCCATCGCGGTGGCGAAAAAGTGAAGACCTGAGACTGGGCGAATCCAACGGGGCAGGTAGGCCAATGACGCCCCATCCCGCTTCGAATACTCCCTTCCCTCCATCGCCGCCGATCATTCCATGTCCCTAACAGATCCCCAGTTCATACGTCAGCTTGATGCGCTGAATCTTCTGGCGCGGCGAGTACTGAAAGGCTCGCTGCAGGCCGACCGACGGACCAAGCGTCGGGGAACGGGCATCACCTTCGCGGACTACGCGCAGTATAACTTCGGCGACGATTACCGGGCGATCGACTGGAAGATTTATGCCCGGACGGATGAGCTGCTGATCAAGCTATTTGAGATCGAGGAGGATACGACGGTCTATGTCCTGCTGGATTGCAGTCGCTCGATGGAGTCGAAGCTCGATTATGCGAAGCGTCTGGCTGCCGGGCTCGGATACATCGGCCTCAACGGCATGGACCGGGTGGTGGTGCATGGAATGGCGGATCATCTCACGACGATTGTTGACTCGGCGCGCGGCCGTTCCCAGTCGTTCAGCTTTTTGCGCAGCCTCGAGGAATGCACGACGTTTGGCAATGACACCGACTTCAGCGTCTGTGCGCGTTCGTTTCAGGCACGACGGAGAAAGAAGGGCGTGGTCCTGGTTATCTCTGATTTTCTTTTTCCGAAAGGCTTCGATGACGGGCTGAAATTCCTCCAGTGGAGCGGTCACGACGTCTTCGCCCTGCAGGTTCATGATCCGAAGGACCTGGAATGCCCGTGGCTTGGCGATCTTGAGATCGAGTGCGTGGAAACCTCAGAAGTCCAGCGGGTGACGATCCGGGAGAAGGAGGCAGCGCTCTATCGGGAGGCCATGCAGGCGTGGAACGATCAACTCAAGGAAGACTGCGCAAGACGCGGGATCGGTCTGGCAAGTACGACGAATGACGTACCATTCGAATTCGTCATCCAGACGATGTTGAGGAAGGGAGGGCTCGTCGCATGAATTTCGGAGCTCCTGGATTTGCCTGGGCGGCGCTGGCTCTCATTCCGCTGGTGGCGGTCTATTTCATCCGCACCCGTCCGCGACGCCAGCAGGTGAATGCTTTCTTCCTGTGGGAGCAGGTTTTCCAACAGAAGGCGGCGAGCTCGTTGTTCCAGCGACTTCGGAATTTGTTGTCACTACTGATCATGGCGCTCGCCTTCGGAGCAGCAGTGGCGTCCCTGACCAAGCCTCAGTTTGGCGAAGACAGGGATCCGGATTTGCTGATCGTTCTGGATCGCTCGGTTTCCATGCAGGGAGGCGCGGAGCAAAGCCGCATGGCTGAGGCCATCGAGAAGGCCGCGGGATGGATCGCGGCGCTCGAAGGATCACAGCGTGCCGCCTTGGCGACCGCGGATACCAGGCTGGAATACAAGGTGCATCTCACCGGAAACGCGCGCCCGCTCAGGGATGCGCTGGAGGGCATCGAGGCCTCCGATCTGCCTCTCGATCCCGGCGTGTTGGAAGAACTTGCCTTGCTCGCCGAGGTCCAGGACGACGATGAGTCCCGGGTGCGGATCCTCTTTCTCACGGACGGTCGTTCGGGCTCGGGAGAGGTGCCGGCCGGGGTGGAAACCGTGATCGTGGGCGAAGATGATGAGAATGCCGGGATTACCGCAGCTGACCTGCGTTGGACGAGCCGCGATGAAGCGAGCTTGTTTGTCTCCATGCTTTCGGGCTTCTCAGAGGAAAAGGAGGTCGAGCTTGAGTTGGTCGAGGTAGCGAGCGGTCGAGTCGCCCGGCTCTTTACCATGAAAGTGCCTCCGGGAGGGGAAGCGAGTGAGTCGATCCAGGTCGATGGCGTGGCGCCGGGAGCATGGCTGCTGAGGATGAATCTGGAGGACGCGCTGGCTGCGGACAATCTCGCGCCGCTCGGCTTGAATGCCCCCCAACCGGTGCCGGTCCAGGTGGGCAGTCCGAATCCGTTCTTCTTCCAGCAGGTGGTTTCGGCTTTTGCGCGGGCCGACTCCTTGTTTGAGCCCATTGATGACTTTGCCCACCTTGGCCTGGCAGAAGGGCCTCCGCCGGAGACTCCCGTGTCGATCGTGTTCTCGCCATCGGGTGAATCCGCTTTCTGGACATCCATCGGAGATGTATTGCCGCCCGGACCTCCAGAGATTGTTAGAAAGGACCATCCCCTGGTGGCAAGGATCGATCCGGCGCTCCTGACCTTCGAGGGAGCCCGGAAATTGACCGTGCCGGAGGGCTCGGTGGTGGTGCTGGAACATGTCGACGGCACACCGCTGCTCTACACGGCAACTGCTGAGGGGCGAAAGGCGGTGGTCATCAACCTCGACCCCTCACTCGACGACTTCTTCCTTTCGCCGTGGTTTCCGGTGCTGGTGCACGATGCCACGGCATTGCTGATGGGGCGGAGCGACGATTTCCCCTCGGCAGTTCCAACGGGGTCGGATGTCGTGATCCCCGGGACGGGTGAAGTGGCCTCCATCGTCTATCAGGGACGTGATGAGGAAGCGGTCGAAAGGGATCCTGTGCCGGTCCTGGCTGTGGACGATGTCGGAAACTACGAGATGTCTCGTAGTTCGACGACATGGCGGCTTGGCGCGGGCGTGCTTTCGCCAGGAGAATCGGGTGCCGGCGGGGGAAGCAAGGTCGAGCTTGCATTGGAGCCCGCTTCCGGATGGCCGCTTGCGGCATGGTTGTTATTGGCGGCAGCGGTCGCGGTTATGGTCGAGGAAATGCTTTATCACCGGAGGAAGGTTGGCTGAGTTATGGAGTTCACGACGTTCACTCCTCTTTGGCTGTTGCTGCTGGTCTTGCCGGCGGCATGGATCGTGTGGCGGAAGTCCCTGGTGGACCGGCGTCCTGCCTTGAAGTGGGCGGCCCATGGTCTCCGTCTGCTGGCTCTGCTGCTGCTCGTGTTGGCCCTTTGTCGGCCGTATGCCCTGTCGGGCCGGGAAGACCTGCATGTGGTCGTGCTGGTCGATGTCTCCGAATCGGTCGACCCGGAATCCATCCGCCAGGCGGCGGACGAGGTGGAGGTCATCGCGGATGGCCTCAAGTCAGATGACAAGCTCTCGATCCTGAGATTCGGATCGAAGCTGCTCCGGACCAGCCGCGAAGAGTTGGAAACGCTTGCCGATGAAGTCGATGCCGGGACAGCCGATGCGGCTGCGCGCAATGCAAGCCGTCTGCGCTCGGCGATTTTGGGGTCGCGGCTGAGTTTTGCCGGCGGTCTGACCCGCCGCCTGGTGGTCTACTCGGATGGGATTGCGACCGATGGTGGCCTGGACGAGGCGCTGAAGATTCTCGAAGCCGAGGGCGTGGAAGTCCGATTCCGGAAGATGGAAGGACTGCAACGCCCCGAGGCCGCGCTGGTGGGACTCGAACCGCTGGCAAGCATCGCCTACCGCGGAGAGATTGTTAGAATGCGGCTGAAGATGCGCGCCAATCGCACGATGACGGCGAAGGCGCGGATTCTCCATCGCGGCGTGGCGGTTGCCGAAACGCCGGTATCGCTGGAAGCGGGGAAGGAAAGCATCGCCGTCCTCGATGTCGAGATGACCACACCGGGCGAGAGCCGCTGGGAGGCGGAGTTGATTCCTGAAGACGACTGGTTTCCCGTAAACAACCGGGTCGCCGCAACAGTCACGGTCAAAGGCGAACCGCGTCTGCTGGTGCTGCATCGCAATGAGAAGGAGATGCGGCCGTTTGTGCGGGCGATGAAAAAGCAGGGGCTCGAGTTCGAAACGCGGGGCGAACAGGGAATGCCCGAGACTTTGGCCGAGCTCTTGGAATTCGATGGCCTGGTCTTCGCGGATGTCGCGGCGACTTCGCTGAACATGCGCCAGATGGAAATGGTGCGAAGCTATGTTTCCGATTTCGGCGGAGGAGTGGCGATGCTCGGATCCGAGAATTCCTTTGGTCTCGGCGGTTACTATCGGACTCCCATCGAAGAGACCCTGCCTCTGACCTCGCGCTACGAGAAGGAAAAGCAGAAGCCCAGCCTGGCGATGGTGCTGGTGATTGATAAGAGCGGCTCGATGTCGGGCGCACCCATCGAGTTGGCCCGCGCATCCGCCAAGGCGGCTGCGGAATTGCTCAGTGCCCAGGACCAGATCGCCGTGGTGGGTTTCGACGAGCAGACCCAGGTCGTGCTCGACATGACCAGTGCGGCGGATCGCGGGACGGTGATCAATTCCATTGAGACTCTGGAAGCCAGCGGCGGAACGGATGCCTATCCGGGAATGGTGAAAGGGCGGGAGCTTCTTCAGAATTCAGTGGCGAAGGTGAAACACATGATCGTGCTCTCCGATGGCCAAACCCCCGATAACGATTTCCCCGGCCTGGTCCGTGACATGCGGGCCCAGGGGATGACCGTGTCCAGCGTGGCACTGGGAAGCGGTGCCGCGAAAGATCTCATGCAAGTGATCGCGCAGGAGGGCGGCGGACGCTATTACGAGACCGACGATCCGGCGAATATGCCGCAGATTTTCACCAAGGAGACCATGCAGGCCTCCCGATCCGCGATTAAGGAAGATCTCTATTCCAGCGTGGTGAACGGCGACCATCCGGTTCTTTCCGGCTACGAGGAGGCCGAGCTGCCCTTTGTGCTGGGCTACGTGATGAGCAAACCGAAGCCGACCGCCAACTTGTTGCTCGTCGCAGAAACAGGAGACCCCTTGCTGGCGATCGGTCGCTATGGTCTTGGAACGGGTCTGGCCTTCACCTCGGATCTAACAGAGAAGTGGGGAGGGGAGTGGCTCGGCTGGGGACGAGGCCCGGCCTTCTGGGCACAGGTCTTTCGGGGAATCGTCAGGAAAGAGCAATCCGCCGGCCTGTCCGCGACGCCGACTCTTGATGGCGAAAATTGGATGATTGGCATTTCCCGGCGCGATGAGTCCGACCGACCGGTGGATCGGGTGAACTGGGAAGTGCGGGCGAAAGATGAAAACGGCAAGGATGTAGCGGTGAAGGTCCGCCAGACAGGGGTGGGCCGCTACCTCGCAAAGGCGGACCTCCGCAGTCGCGAGCGGGTCACGCTCAGCCTCCGGGATCTCGATCATGGATTGATGAAAACCCTCGGATGGGAGCGCGACTACCCGGCTGAATACCGCCTGGATGGTCAAGTGCGCCCCGAGTTGCGAGCGCTCGCGGGATTCGATCCTTCCCAGCCGAGAGATGGCCTCGTCGAGGCCAAGGTCTATCGCGATGTCTCGCACTGGTTCGTTCTCGCCGCCTTCGCCCTGCTGATCACCGGCGTCGCCCTGCGCAGGGTTTGAGATGGTGGACTTTGGGGAGGGCGGAAAGGGGAACGACGGTTCCCTCTTCGGCAAGTGAGCGTACCCTTTGCATTCGATCAGATGCTTCGACACGATCCACTCGGCCGGGCCTCCATGATGCCATTGGACGCAGCAGCAACCGGCAATACGCCCCTCTTTCGATCTGCCTCGTCATTCTGATCCGCCTGCCCTCCTCGGCGCTTGTCAGGGATGACTTGGGTCCATTAACTATCGGAACATTCAAGGGAATCTAACCGGCCCCCCGGCTTGTCCCAGGCTCCCCCGCATCATTCCTGAGATTTCCTTTCCTCCTCTCCACCCCCACATGCCCGCTAAAAAGAAATCGGCCAGAAAGGCCGCTGCCAAGCCCGCCAAATCTTTCGAGGAATCCCTCTGGGAAACCGCCACCAAGCTCCGCGGCAGCGTCGAGTCGGCGGAATACAAGCACGTCGTGCTCTCGCTGATCTTCCTCAAGTTCGTCTCCGACAAGTTCGAGGAGCGCCGGGCCGAGCTGGTCGCGGAGGGGAAGGAGGACTACGTCGACATGGTCGAGTTCTACACCATGAAGAACGTCTTCTACCTGCCGGAGACCTCCCGCTGGTCCTACATCCAGCAGCATGCCAAGCAGGGCGACATCGCGATCAAGATCGACTCCGCCCTCACCGCGGTCGAGAAGAGCAATGCCTCGCTCAAGGGCGCCTTGCCCGACAACTACTTCTCCCGCCTCGGGCTGGATGGCAGCAAGCTCGCCGCCCTCATCGATGCCATCAACAACATCGACACCGTCGAGGACAAGGAAGAGGACACCGTCGGCCGGGTCTATGAATACTTCCTCGGCAAGTTCGCCGCCTCCGAGGGCAAGCTGGGGGGCGAGTTCTACACCCCGAAGTGCGTGGTCAATCTGATCGCCGAAATGATCGAGCCCTACAAAGGCAAGATCTACGACCCCTGCTGCGGCTCGGGCGGCATGTTCGTGCAGTCGCTCAAGTTCGTGGAAAGCCACCACGGCAACACCCGCGACATCTCGGTTTACGGGCAGGAGTTCACCGCCACCACCTACAAGCTGGCCAAGATGAACCTCGCCGTGCGCGGGCTCTCCGCCAACCTCGGTGCCGTTCCCGCCGACACCTTCTTCAAGGACCAGCACCCCGACCTCAAGGCCGACTACATCATGGCCAATCCCCCCTTCAACCTGAAGGACTGGCGCGGCCCCGACGAACTCGTCCACGACGGACGCTGGAACGGCTATGAGACCCCGCCCACCGGCAATGCCAACTACGCCTGGATTCTCCACATGGTCTCCAAACTCTCCGAAAACGGCGTCGCCGGCTTCGTCCTCGCCAACGGCTCCATGTCGACCAACACCAAGGGCGAAGGCGAGATCCGCCAAAAGCTCGTCGAGAACGACCTCGTCGACTGCATGATCGCTCTGCCAGAAAAGCTCTTCTACACCACCGGGATCCCCGTCTGCCTCTGGTTCCTGACCAAAAACAAAAAGGCCGACAGCGAACGCGGTTACCGCAACCGCGAAGGCGAGACACTCTTCATCGATGCTCGCAAGATTGGCTCCATGATCAGCACCACTCAACGGGAGCTTGGTGCCGAAGAGATCGCAGGCATCGCCAGAACCTACCACGCCTGGCGCGGTGAAAAGAAAGACGGCGTTTACGAAGACGAGGCCGGCTACTGCAAATCCGCCACGCTCGAGGACATCCGCAAGCACGACTACGTGCTCACGCCGGGGCGGTATGTTGGCGCGGCCGCCTTGGAGGATGATGGCATTCCCTTTGAGACCAAGATGACCGAGATGAGCCAGACGCTTTACGCGCAGATGGAGGAGTCAGCAAAGCTGGATGAAGTGATTCGGAAAAACTTGGAGGGCTTGGGGTATGGGAAGTGAATGGAAAACAAAAGACCTAAAAGACTGTGCTACATGGTACTCAGGCGGGACCCCACGTAAAGGAACTGCCGAATACTGGGGTGGTGACATTCCTTGGATTAGCGCGAAAAGTCTCAAAGACTTCTTTGTTTCTGACTCTGAAGACAAAGTTACAGAAGAAGGATCCCGAAACGGCACCAAGTTAGTCCCTAAGGACACGATCCTATTCGTCGTCAGAGGGATGAGTCTTAAAAGTGAATTCCGGATAGGAATCACAACTCGCCCCGTGACTTTCAACCAAGATCTTAAGGCTCTCGTCGCAAACGATGAAATTCTCCCTCACTTCCTTGCCTATGCAATTAGAGGAAGAACCGCTGAAATCTTAGACTTGGTTGGGGAAGCAGGCCATGGAACAGGAGTTCTTCCCACTGATAGAATCCAAGCTGTTCAAATTCCGTGCCTCCCTCTGAAAGAACAGCAGAGAATAATCGATGTTCTTAGAACCTTGGATGACAAGATTGAGTTGAATCGGCGGATGAATGCGACGCTGGAAGGGATGGCGCAGGCGCTCTTCAAAAGCTGGTTTGTGGACTTTGACCCGGTGATCGACAATGCCCTCGCCGCCGGCAATCCCATCCCCGACGAACTAGCCCCCCGCGCCGAAGTCCGCAAGAAAGCCCTCTCCATGGGCACCAGCCAACAGGGTTCCGTCGACCACCCAACCCTGTCTGATCCCAAATCCCTCTTCCCCGCCGCGTTCGAATTCACCGAGGAGATGGGTTGGATTCCAGAAGGCTGGGAAACACAGCCTCTCTACGACATCGCGGACTTCGTCAACGGAGCTGCTTACAAGGGAGCAGACTTCTCTGACGCTGAGGATGCTTTACCAGTGATCAAAATTGCGGAGGTGAAAGCGGGAATCACAGGTCAAACCAAATTCACCACCATCAACAAGGGCGATAAATACAGAGTCGTAGATGGTGACATCCTGCTTTCTTGGTCAGGCAACCCGGACACCTCCATCGACACGTTCATTTGGACAGACGGACCAGGCTATCTAAACCAGCACATCTTCAATGTCCGTCTCCACGACGAGTCCGAGCGTCACTTCGTCTACTACCAACTCAAATTTCTCCGCTCAACTTTCGCTGAGATCGCCAGGGACAAGCAAACTACAGGCCTTGGACACTTCACAGCTGGAGACATGAAGCGACTCATGGTCTTCAGGCCGACGACGTCTGTGCTGGAACAGTTTAACGCGGCTGTTTCATCGATCTATTCACGAGCTTACGAGAACCGCATCGCCACCAAGACGCTCACCAAACTCCGCAACACGCTCCTCCCAAAGCTCATTTCAGGGGGGCTCCAGCCAACCACGTCCCACGATTCATGAACCTAAAGGAACTAAGGATTTCGAACTTCAAGTGCTTCGGTGAAACACCGACACGAGTCACCTTCGTTGACTCGGCTACGATCATTATTGGCCCAAATGGATCGGGGAAAACCGCAATTCTAGAGGCGTTGGCGAGGATGTTTGCGAATGCGCCTGCACTTCGGAAACTACGGCGAGACGATTTCCACGTTCCATACGACGAAACCGACGAACCGGAAGAAAGGAGTCTCTTCATCGAGGCAGATTTCGCTCTTCCGGAAGCGACTGACGATTCTGCAGAATCCAATACTTTGCCTCTTTGCTTCAACAACATGAGGCTTCAGGAGGACGGCGAGGTTCTAATCAGGTATCGCCTTGAAGCTACGATGGGAGTCGACGGGGATATTGAAGAGAGTTTTTTCTACGTAGTTGGCAAAGAGGTAAATGGAGACCAGAAATTGAAACGGGTCTCTCGCTCAGAGCGCAACTACATTTCGGTCCACTACATCCCTGCTAAGCGTGATCCAAATGACCAAATTCAAGTAAGCACCACCTCATTGTTGGGTCGAATCATTCGGGCAATTGATTGGAGCAAGGAAGACGCTGAATTCGACGGAATAGCAAAGAGCATCAAGGAGCTCATTACCAAAAATGTTGGTTTAGGCACCGCCAACACTCAACTCTCGTCTGGATGGAAGAAGCTCCATAAAGGTTCCCATTTCAAAGACGCAAATTTT
This sequence comes from Haloferula chungangensis, assembly GCF_042664875.1. NCBI lineage: Bacteria > Pseudomonadati > Verrucomicrobiota > Verrucomicrobiia > Verrucomicrobiales > Verrucomicrobiaceae > Haloferula > Haloferula chungangensis. Next base: position 54,105 of record NZ_JBHTBS010000002.1, read on the forward strand.
GTTTTTGGTTTAGAAACTCTTGAGAAAATCCGAAATCACGTTTCGATTGAATTCAACCCAGCACATGCGTCGAATGAGGTGGATTACTCGCTCTTAAGCGATGGCCAAAAATCACTCCTGTATCTCTCGCTCGTAGCCTCCTTCATTGAGGTAAGTCGCTCTGCAATCGCCGCACAACGAGAAGGCACCCAAACGATCGACATCCAAAAGCTGAATCCGCCAGTCTTCTCACTCATCGCCGTCGAGGAGCCTGAGAACAGCTTATCGCCTCACTACTTGGGGAGGATTAACGCGCTGCTCGCGGACGTCTCGAAAAAACCGGACGCTCAGGCCGTCATCACCACTCACTCGCCATCCATGCTGCACCGAGTGCCGCCAGAGCGCATTAGGCACACACGGCTTGGCGAAAACAGGATCACAGCAGTCAAAGAGATTAGCCTGCCGCCTGAATCGGAGCTTGATGCCTACAAGTATATTAGAGAGGGGATTCTATCCAATCCTGAGGTCTATTTTGGGCGATTCGTCGTCTTGGGCGAAGGCGCAAGCGAAGCGATTGTGTTACCGAAGGTGTTTGCGGCAGCCGGGCTGCCACTGGATGAGAATGGGATTACAATCGCGCAGTTAGGAGGCCGCCACGTGAATTACATGTGGAAGCTGCTTAACGATCTCGAAATACCCCATGCTACATTGCTCGACCTAGACCTTTGCCGACACCAAGGAGGCTGGGGTCGAATCAAGTATGCTGCTGACCAACTAGCCGCAATTGGAAAGAACCCCGGGATCGACGACACCAATAAACTTACCAAATGGAATGCGGGCAACATTCTAAACGGAGGAGCGACTGAGAAGTCGTGGCTCGATCATATGGCGAAGAATAACATTTTCTATTCGCAGCCACTAGATCTCGACTTCACGATGATACGGAGCTTCCCCGAGGCTTACGGAATTGATAAGTCGACCTTGTCTGAACCGGATGATACAACTTGCAAATCAGTTTTAGGAAAAGCCCATATTTACAATGAATGGTATAGCGCTGAGGACAAACTACTCTTCGAGCCCTACCACGAGTTATTTAAGGTAGGTAGCAAGCCAGCCGCTCACATTAGCGCTCTATCAAATCTGGATCTGAAAACAATCGTTGAGGATTTGCCCGAGGAATATGGCCGTCTGATTGAGAGCATTCGCAAACAGCTAGAGGAGGTTTACGAATGATCGAGACCTCCAATTGGGTGCCGTCCGGAGGACTCGAACTCGAGCCGAACGCATTCACGACTGCTACTGCTCAGAGCGGGAGCATTGCTCTCACTGCTGGTCCTGGAGCGGGCAAAACGGAAATGCTGGCCCAGCGCGCAGACTTTCTCCTTCGCACGAACACCTGCAATTTCCCCAAGCGAATACTGGCGATTTCATTCAAGAAAGATGCGAGCGAGAATCTTAAGGACCGAGTCACCAAGCGCTGCGGAAGAGAACTTTCATCAAGATTGGATAGCTACACATTCCATGCCTTCTCAAAACGTCTAATCGATATTTTTAGGCCATTTCTATCGGGAGACGACGCGTTGGATGAGAACTACACGATCGATCGTGACTACCGAGCACCTCGCACTCAAATCAAACTTGAAGACCTAGTTCCCCTTGCTAACGAAATCGTGAGAAACTGCCCTGTGGCAAGAAACTCAATCCGCCAGACATACACCGATGTCTTTCTTGATGAATTTCAAGACTGCACAGATGCACAATTTGAACTGATACGACATGCTTTTCTTGGGCACCAAGTTAGATTAGTCGCAGTTGGAGACACAAAGCAAACTATCATGGGGTGGGCTGGTGCTCTTGAAGGAATTTTTCTGGAGTTCGAGAAAGAATTCAAAGCAACACCGCTAAACCTGTATCAGAACTTCAGGTCACTCCCACGAATTCGGCGTGTCCACAACAGCATGGTTAAGGACATGGATACTGAAGCGGCTATTGATGATGAAGCGCTTCAAGGGGATGAAGGTATCGTCTCCATCCAAGAGTTTGAGAACGACGATGAAGAGGCCAGGTGGATCACTGAGTCAATAATCACTTGGCGCGAATCCGGAATCCCTCTCAAGGAAATTGCCGTTCTCTGCAAGATGCAGCCTCATTTGTATGCTGCTTCTTTGATGGCTCGGCTTACCGAACAAGGAATTCCCTTTCGAAATGAGCAGGAGACACAGGATCTCGTCTGTGAACCAATTTTCAAAATCGCCGTCGACTATTTGATAGTTTTACTTGGCTCTGGTGAGTCTGATTCGTGGGAGCGCCTGACTTCAGCCCTTTCTCCCGAAGAGTTTGACGACACCGACGACTTTAGGGCTCGGGACTGGAATCAATTCATCCAAGCTCAGAAGGTAGTGCTCAATGGATCGGGTGATTTTGATGCTGCTTGGCTCTCCGTAGAAGCTCTGCTTCACAAACTGGGAGACGAAGGTGTTACAAGTCTCTCAGTAGACTACGAGGACAAAGCTCGCTTCGAAGCCCTAGTCAATTCGACTAAGGACCAAATCAAAGATTGCTTTGATCCCCCTCAAGAATGCGTTCAAGCGCTAAAGGGTCTTTCGGAGATCAACGCAGTAAGAATTCTCACGATTCACAAGTGTAAGGGACTCGAGTTCCACACTGTTGTGGTTCAGGGCGTTGAGAAAGAAACCTTTTGGGGTGATCAAGAAGCGGCTAGCTGCGCATATTTCGTCGCCATTTCTCGGGCGAAGGAGCAGCTGGTTGTGACAACAAGTGCCTATCGTGAACGACCGGACGGGCACCAAGGAGCCTGGAGGACGAACAGAAACGCTCAGAGCGATTTTCTCGGATATGTAGAACCCCATGTCGGTGGTGATTCCTAATTGACCAAGTATGAAATTCACCGAAGCCCAACTCGAATCTGCCATCATCGAGTTTCTCGAAGCCGAGGGCTACCCGCACGTGTTGGGTGAGGCGATTGACCCGCCTGACGGCGCGACAGGGCGCCAGCCGCAGGAAGTCGACTTTGAGGTCGCTCCAATCAACCGTCATTCTTTCACAAAAAGCCCCTTCAACTTGTGAAGAATATTTTGATCGCTGGGTATGCAAGGCGTTGGAAACAAGTCCTCTGCGCGGACTTTCGGCAACCAGGGGGCCCGGGTGTATTCCAAGACCGGATCGACCGGCGGCAAACTCCAAGCTCGCCAGGATTTCTAAAAACAAGTAACTTACGGGCAGGTTACTGAAATATGGAAAACCAACGATCCCAGCTCCTCCGCCTTGCGGTGGAGTCACGCCTACTGCGTGAGGAGCGGCTGCGTGAGGCCGGGATCAGCAGCACGGTGATCTCGCAGGCGGTGAAGGCGGGTGAGCTAATCCGGCTGTCGCGAGGAGTTTACCACCATCCCGAGGCGGAGCTCGACGAGAACCTGAGCCTCTCCGAAGTGGCGGCTCGGGTTCCTCAAGCTGTGATCACGCTTCTTTCCGCGCTGCAGTTTCATCAGATCGGAACCCAACAGCCCCATGCGGTTTGGATTCTCCTGAAGCAGAATGCGGTGACTCCAAGGATCGACTATCCACCGCTCGAAGTGGTTCGCAGTAGCGTGGCCGCTTCCCTTTCGGCGGGAGTCGATATCCATACTCTCAATGACATTCCCGTCCGGATGACCAATCCGGCGCGTACGGTGGTCGATTGTTTCAAATACCGGAACCGGGTCGGTCTCGATGTCTGCCTGGAAGCACTCAAGGATGTTCTGCAACGAGGTCTGAAGCCCGTTGAAGTGATGGACTTTGCCAGAATTCAGCGGGTCGCTAGCGTGATCCGTCCCTACCTCGATGCTCTCGTCTGAACCATGAATCTCGTCGCCTCACTCCAGGACCGACTCAAGAACGAGGGGCGCCGAAGGGGCATTCATTATGCCTCGCTGCTGGAGCAATTTGCCCTCAGTCGCTTTTTTGCGCGCCTGGCTCAGAGTGACTACGCGGATCGCTTTGTCCTCAAAGGGGCCCAGCTGTTTCGTTTTTTGAACGAAGAGGGACACCGCCCGACCCGGGATGCCGATTTCCTCAGTTTTGGCGATCATGATCCCGAAGCGCTGAAAGAGATTTTCACTGAGATCTGCCAGCTTACGCCGGAGAAGGACGACGCCCTTCAGTGGGAGGATATCCGTGCGGCGGCAATTCGCGATGAGAACAGCTACGGCGGCGTGCGGGTGCTGATCACTTGCCAGCTCGGAAGAGTGAGAATCCCCCTGCAGTTTGACATCGGCTTTGGAGACATCATTACCCCCGAAGTACGAACCCAGAAGTGGCAGGCGGTCCTCGACTATCAGGAAGTGCCTCTTTCCACCTATCCGATGGAGACCGTGGTCGCCGAGAAGCTTGAGGCGGCGGTGGCGCTCGGGATCAACAACAGCCGCATGAAGGACTTTTACGATCTGCATTGGCTGCAATCCCATCACGGCTTCGATGGAAGCACTCTTACCGAAGCAGTGATCAACACATTCTCTCGACGCTCGACCCCTCTCCCGAGTGAGAGTCCGATGTGTTTCACCACCGAGTTCAGCTGCGATGCTCAAAAGGTCGAGCAGTGGTCTGCCTTCGTCCGAAAAGGAAAATTGCCACTTATCGATCTATCTATGGTCATCGCAGACATCTCGAAGTTCCTTCTTCCCGTCCTTAAACAAGTGGTTTCCGAGCTTGTCTGGACACCGAAGGGGCGTTGGGAATCACCCTCAAGCGATTCATGAAATTCACCGAAGCCCAACTTGAAGCCGCGATCATCGAACTCCTCGGAGCCGAGGGCTATCCGCATGTGCTGGGCGAGGCGCTGGGAGAACGTAGCTCCAGCTGCGTTTCCTCGACCAAGGACGGAGCTGGAGCTCCATCCCTCCCAGGAGTTCTGATCAAGGAGGACCTGCGGGCATTCCTGGCGAAGCGCTACGCAGCGGATGGAATCACGCCGGTGGAGATCGAGGCGGTGGTGAAAAGGCTGGAGGCCTACCCGGCGGCGGATCTTTACGAGAGCAACAAGCAGATCATGAAGCTGGTCGCCGATGGCTTTTTGCTGAAGCGGGAGGACCACACGCAGAAGGATCTCTACGTTCAGTTGATCGATTACTCGGAGTTGGTGGCGTTCCGCGAGCCGAAGGCGGGAGAGGTGCCGACGATCGTGGCGGAGGATGAGAAGGATTACGACGCGGGGGGAGCGACGTCCTCCCTGAACATTTTCAAGATCGTCAATCAGCTGGAGATCATCGGCTTCGAGAAGCGGATTCCGGATGGGATTCTTTACATCAACGGGCTGCCGCTGGTGGTGTTCGAGTTCAAGAGCGCGATCCGTGAGGATGCGACGATCTACGATGCCTACACGCAGTTGAGGGTGCGCTACGAGCGGGATATCCCGGAGCTTTTCAAATACAACGCCTTCTGCGTGATCAGCGACGGAGTGAACAACAAGGCGGGATCGTTCTTCGCGCCCTATGAGTTCTACTACGCGTGGCGGAAGACGGATGGCAGTGAGTTGGTCGAGGTGGACGGGATCAATTCGCTCTACTCGATGATCCGGGGGATGTTCCAGAAGACGCGTCTGATCGATGTGATCCGGAACTTCGTCTACCTGCCGGACGTTTCGCGCAAGGAGGAGAAGATCCTCTGCCGCTACCCGCAGTATTACGCTGCGACGAAGCTGTATCGGAACATCCTGCGGCACATGAAGCCGGATGGCGATGGCAAGGGCGGCACCTACTTCGGCGCGACGGGTTGCGGCAAGAGCTACACGATGCTTTTCCTGGCGCGGCTGCTGATGAAGAGCGTGGATCTTGCGAGCCCGACGATCGTGCTGATCACGGATCGCACGGATCTGGATGACCAGCTCTCGGGGACGTTCACCAATGCCAAGGGCTTCATCGGCGATGAGTCGGTGATCAGCGTGGAAAGCCGTGAGCACTTGCGGGCGCTGCTGAAAGGGCGGACGAGCGGTGGGGTGTTCCTGACGACGATCCACAAGTTCACTGAGGACACCGAGCTGCTGACCGAGCGCGCAAATTTGATCTGCATCTCGGACGAGGCACACCGCAGCCAAGTGAATCTGGATCAGAAGCTCAAGATCACGGAGGACGGGGTGAAGCGGAGTTTTGGCTTCGCCAAGTACCTGCACGACTCGCTGCCGAACGCGACCTACGTCGGCTTCACCGGCACGCCGATCGATGCGACGCTGGATGTCTTCGGCGAGGTGGTGGATAGCTACACGATGACCGAATCGGTGGCGGACGAAATCACCGTGCCGATCGTTTACGAAGGCCGGGCGGCGAAGGTGATCCTGGACAACAGCAAGCTGGAGGAGATCGAGAAATACTACGACGAATGCGCCGAGGCCGGCGCGAGCGAGTATGCCATTGAAGACAGCAAGAAGACGATGGCCAACATGGGCGCGATCCTCGGCGACCCGCAGCGCATCGAAGCGCTGGCGGCGGATTTCGTGGAGCACTACGAGAAGCGCGTCAGCGAGGGATCGACGGTGGCGGGCAAGGCGATGTTCGTGAGCAGCAGCCGTCAGATTGCTTATGACTTCTACAAACAGGTCATCAAGCTGCGCCCGGAGTGGGCGGAAGTGCGGGTCTGTGCCGAGGGCGTGGAGCTGAGCGAGAAAGCGAAGAAGGAGATTCTGCCGATGGAGCGCATCAAGATGGTGATGACGCGCGGCAAGGACGACGAGAAGACGCTCTACAATCTGCTAGGCAACAAGGACGAGCGGAAGAAGTTTGATACCCAGTTCAAGAAGGCGGAGTCCAACTTCAAGATCGCGATCGTGGTGGACATGTGGCTGACGGGATTCGACGTTCCCTTTCTCGATACCATCTACATCGACAAGCCGATCCAGCGTCACAACCTGATCCAGACGATCTCGCGGGTGAACCGGAAGTTTGAGAACAAGAAGAAGGGGCTCGTCGTCGACTACATCGGCATCAAGAAGCAGATGAACATGGCGCTGGCGCAGTATTCCAAAGCGGACAGCAGCAACATCGAGGAGATCGAGGCCTCGATCATCGTGGTGAAGGACCACCTCGACCTGCTCGGGCGGGTGTTCCACCAGTTCGACACGACGCCCTATTTCAGCGGAACACCGATCGCGCAGCTTGATTGCCTGAACAAGGCGGCGGAGTTCGTGCAGCTGACCGACAAGATCGAGAAGCGGGTGATGTTTTTAGTGAAGCGCCTGAAAGCCGCCTACGACATCTGCAGCGGCAGCGATGCCTTCAGCGAGACGGAGCGCGACCAGATCCACTTTTACCTCGCGGTGCGGGCCATCGTCGCCAAGCTGACCAAGGGCGATGCGCCGGACAGCGCGCAGATGAATGCCAAGGTGCGCAAGATGATTTCCGAGGCGCTGCAGAGCGACGGGATCGAAGAGATCTTCAAGCTCGGCGAGGACGGCGCGTCGGAGATCGATATCTTCGGCGACGACTACCTGGCGAAGATCGAGAAGATCAAGCTGCCGAACACGAAGATCAAGCTGCTGCAGCAATTGCTCAAGCGGGCGATCGAGGACTTCAAGAAGGTCAACAAGGTCAAGGGCGTGGATTTCACGAAAAAGTTCCAGGCGCTGGTGAACAAGTATAACGAGCGGGATGAGCAGGACGTGCTTGTCAGCAATGTGCTCGACGACTTCGCCGGAGAGATCGTCGAGCTTTTCCATGCGCTGAAGCAGGAGAAGGAATCCTTCGGCGAGATGGGCATCGATTTCGAAGAGAAGTCCTTCTACGACATCCTCAAGACGCTGGCGCACAAGTACGACTTCGAATACCCGGAGGACAAGCTGATCGCGCTGGCGAAGGACGTGAAGGTGGTGGTCGACGACAAGGCGAAATACACCGACTGGAGTCAGCGCGCCGACATCAAGGCCGAGCTGAAGGTGGATTTGATCATCCTACTGGCGAAGCATGGTTATCCGCCGGTGGATAAGGATGAGGTGTATAAGGAGATCTTCGAACAGGCGGAGAATTTTAAGAAGTATCAGGGCAGGTGAACCAAGGAGTCCTCTGCTAGAGCTTCGCACGACCGTCGGAAAAAGAGCCCGTGAACTCCGTCGATGTGCTGGGACAGGCCACAACATGGCCGGCGAACGAATGTCGCTGCTCCTTACGCGAGCACCGCGCGGATGGCCTTTTGGACGTCTTCGAGGGTGCCGTGGCTATCGATCAGGTGGACGAAAGGTTCACCTGTTAGGGAGAGGAAGATGTCGCGGCATTTCTGGAGGGAATCGCGCTTCTCGAACTCGTTGGCGCTGTCGCCGCGGCCTCCGATGCGGGAGTGGGCGGTGTCGACGTCGAGATCGAGGATGAAGAGGTGGTCGGGGATGGGGGCGAAGGCTTCGTTTTTCTGACGGATCTCAGTAGGATCGAATCCACGGGAACCTTGGTAGGCCATGGTCGAGAAGTAGTAGCGATCGAGGATCACGACTTTCCCGGCTTCGAGCGAAGGCTTGATGAGTTCTTCGACGTGCTGGCTTCGGTCCTTGAGGAAGTAGTCGAGTTCGTCTTCGGGCGAGAGCCTGCCGGTGGCGGCGGACTGGCGCAGCTTGCTGCCCCAGGGGCCGTCGGTGGGTTCGCGGCTGGTGACGACTTCGCGGCCTTGCTCGCGGAACCAATCTGCGAGCAACTGGCATTGGGTCGACTTGCCGGTGCCGTCGATGCCTTCAAGGACGATGAACATGGCGGATGAAAGCAAGAAGAGCCGAAGCTTGGCAACCCGCATCGGCGATTAGATCGGGCAGGGCGAGCAAACCACGGTGAAAATCGACTCCCGATGACAGGTCGATCTAGTTAGGGAGAGAATCGGCTCCAGCTAAAATTTTTCCGACCAAGATGGATAGGATCCTCCGTCGCCAAGGCTATGGCGGGACAGGTGGGGAGGATTCTGAAGTCATGGTCCTCAGCTCAGGCTAGAATTGAGGTTCAGCCATGACGATCATCACCAAGATAATGGGATTTCGTTGCCTTCATCCTATCTATCCTATCCATCTTGGTCCGATACCTTCGTCGTGCTGAAACAGTAAGCGACAAAGGGCGATGCTGCAAAATCCAGAAGGAGCTGGCTTACGCCACCTTCAGCAGCTTTTTCGCGATGATCATGATCGGAAGGTAGGCGAGGAGGTAGACGCCGAGCCAGCCGAAGTCGTAGTCGCCGAAGGGAGCCCAGAACTTGTTCTGCACGAGGGCGCGGGGGTAGACGACCTTGAGAAGACTGATGGGTCCGGAGCTCGGGAGGGTCTCGGCGAGTTCGGGTGGTTTGGCGTTTCCAAAAGCAAGTGTTAGAGGGACGGATTCACTGCCATCGCTGTGCAGGGAAACGAGGTGATGGCCTTCGGCGCCTTCGGGCACGACGACGCGCCAGGAGAGTTTCTGAGCGGGGATTTCGCCGGCGAGGTAGCGGTTCAGGCTGCCGAGCATGACTTCGCGGACATGGTCGGAGGCGGCTTGGATTTCCCAGGGGTATTCGCTGGTGTCGGATGCCTGCGACCATTCGGCGCGGAGCTCCTCGAGGGTCTCGCGGATCGGTGGCAGCGTTTGCGTTGCCGGGATGATCGGATCGATGCTCAGGGGCTCCGGGACGCGAAGTTCGAGCGGGCTTTGCCAGTCGCCGCTGACCTCCGCGAGGACGGTGACGGTTTGGCCGGTTTCGGCATTCCATGATGCCGGATCGAGTCGGGCCGGGAGCCAGAGGAAGACGAGCATCATCGGGCCGAGGACAAAGGCGAGCGAGGTCATCGCGGCTTTCAGCACACGCATGGTCACCGGTGCGGCGAGCATGTTCATGGCCTCGCGGCGCGGGCTGTCGCTTGGTAGATCGAGCGCCAGCTTGCGGAGTTTCGCCGAGCGGTCGCGGGCGGCCATCAGGCGCTCGTTGTCGGTGAAGAATTTTTGCAGGACGAGCGGCAGAATTGCGAAGAAACCGGCAATGACGGCGACGGTGCCGGGCATGCCGATGGTGGCGACGAGTGGCCAGAGGATGACATCGAGTGCGCCGAAGATCGGGTCCTGGAGGATCGCGGGCGGCAGGAACCAGACGGCGGCGAGAAACACCGCCCAGAGCAGCGCGAAGATCAGGCCGCGACGATTCGATTGCCGCTCGCGCTTGCCGGGCGGCGGCGGTTGCAGGGCGCGTTCGATGCTGGTGTTCTCCGAGTTGTTAGAGGCCGTTTCGGCGGCACCACGGATGACTCGACCGCCGACGGCATCGAGGGTGAGGGTTTCACCATCCTTGAAGAGCTGGGTGGCGTCGTCGAGCACCACGGAGGGCAGTCCGAGTTCGCGGGCGACGATCGCGCCGTGGGACAGCATGCCGCCGCGTTCGAGGATCAGCCCGGAAGCGCCGATGAAGAGCGGCGTCCAGGAGGGATCGGTGGATGGGCAGATGAGGATGTAGTCATCGCCAAGATCGCCGGCGCTATCCGGTGAGTGAACAATGCGCGCCGGACCGGTCGAGGTGCCCGGCGAAAGCGGATGGGCCGCCCACGCGGTGGCATCCGAGGCGATGCAGGGGAGGCCGAGCGTCGCCAGATCACTTTCTTCGATGACTCGAGGAAGTGAAAGGGACTTGTCGGCATTTCGCAGGTGCTTGCGATGCGCGATGCGATCCATTGGGACGAATCCGGTGAGCAGGGCTTCGCTGATCTCATCGGCTTCGAGGAAAAAGATCTCGCCGCCAAGATCAAGACGCCGCGCGAATTCGAGGGCGATCTTTCTCAGGCGCGCGTAGGCGAGCATCAGGTAGTGCTTTCCGTCTTCGCGGAAGCGCACGTAGCGGCTAGCCAGGTCGACGTAGCCGCCGAGTTCATCGGCGAGTTCGGGGGAAAGCGAGGCTCGCAGGTTTTCGAGGGCCTCGTCCGCTTCCTTGCGGCGCTTTTCGTGAAGCTCGGTGAGCGGTGTCTCGTTGGCGAGGCGTGCTGATAGAGCTTCAAGGTCTTGCGGTCGTTCGTTCCAGCGCGGGCTGGCGAGATCGAATTCGCCGGGGCCGCGATCGCCGAAGTCTTTCAGCCAATCCGCACGCGAGAGCTTTCCTTGAGCGAGCTCCTGAAGACGGATGTTAGAGAGAAAGGTCTGGTCGGGTGACTGGCCGACGACAAGTTGATGAAGGAGTGAATCCGGGTCGTCGTCCCACGCATGTTCTTCGAGGAAGGCGAGGAGATCGGCCGTGGCCAGGGCCTCGATCATGCTTGGCAGGAACGCGGTGACGCCGAAGTCATCAAGCACGGTGCTGCACGCGGCGTCCCAGAAGGTGATCAGTTCGGCATCACTGAGCGCGCTGAGATCGCGAGCGTCCTGAGCGGCACACCACGCGGTGACGGCGGGGATGAAGTCCTTGTCGAAACGCTGGTCGAGGTCGACGGCCTGCTTGCGCAGGTTATCGGTGACGCTGACTCCGAGCTTGGCAGCTTCGGCCTGGGCCTTGAGTGAGCCTTTGACCAAAGTCGGCGGCTGCTGGGCGGCATCGGGATTGGTGCGGAGGAGTTCGGGGTCGTAGGCGAAAGGGTAGGCTGCGGCAAACATCTCGGGCATGCGCGAGCAGTCCATGTAGAGGCGGCCACCGATCAGATCGAGGAAACCGGCATTGGCGACGGCGGGCGATGGCTCAAAGCCGACGAGCCGGTGCATTTTTCCAAAGCCACCGTCGCCCGACATGAAGGGGCCGATGAGGCTCCATGTTAGAGGCGTGGGATTGGGAAGGGTTTCGTCCATGTTGTGACGAACCCACGGGCCGTGGCCATCCGCGATGGCTTGCTCAAGCTGCTTGCGGATCGCGGCCGGTCGACCGTGTCGGAGTGCGGCTTCGCGCAGCGTGGTGATATTCCGCGATTGGAGAATCCGGACCTCGCCACTGACCACCGCCCACTCGATGTCCTGCGGTCCGCCGAAGTGGCGCTCCGCCTGGCGTCCGAGTTCCCAGAGTCGGTGCAGCGTTTCCGAACGAAGGCAGGCGCGACGCCTTTCGTTCTCGGGAACCTCTTCGAAATCCTGTCCGCCGGGGGCGAGTCGGGTGAGTTTTTCGGCGACGTGATAATCCAGCACCTGGCCGTCGGAAGCGCGCAGGCGGACTCGGTCCGGCTGGACGGTGCCGGAGACGACGCCTTCGCCGAGACCCCAGGCGGCTTCGACGAGCATGTCGTCGGTCGACCCGGTTTGCGGATCGGCGGTGAAGAGCACACCGGCGAGATCGGCGGGAACGAGCTCCTGGACGACGACCGCCATCGCGACGCTTTCGGGCACGATGCCCTGCTCGCGAAGGTAGGCGCGGAGGCGTTCGCTGCGCATGCTTTTCCAACAGCGCGAGACCGCATCGAGAAGTGCGTCGGCACCTGTTAGATTGAGGAAGGTTTCATACTGCCCGGCCATCGAGGCATCGGGCATGTCTTCGGCGGTGGCCGAGGAGCGCGCGGCGACCATCGGCGACCCCATGCGTTCGTAAGCTTCACGGATCTGCGCGGCGATGTCGGCCGGGATCTCGCAATCGCCGCTGGCCTGGCGGTAGGCGGCGGTGGTGACGACGAAGCCACCGGGCACCGGGAGTCCGGCGGAGATCAGGCGGGCGAGGTTGACGGCCTTTCCTCCGGCCAGCTCAAGCGTGGCGGCCTCGGCGAGCGGGATGATCATCGGTAGGGAGCTCACTTGCTTTGACCTCCCACGTAGCAGCGGATTCCGCCGGTTTCACTGCCGACAAAAAGGCGACCGTTCCAGACGATCGGCGAGCTGATGCAAAGGCCTTGCTCGCCGGGTTTGTCGGTCGAGTTGAGGTAGACCCGTTCAACTTCCTTGCCGTCGGCGAGATGGAGTCGGGCGAGGTAACCATTCTGACTGACCGCGTAGACGCTTTTCTCGGTGACGGCGGCGGAGCCGAGCACCGGGGCGTTGTTGCTGATCGCGGTGGACCAGAGGCGCTCGCCGTTGGCGGGGTCGAGCGCGATGACTTCGCCGTTGGCGACTGGGCAGATGAACTTGTCGGCTGCGGCGACGGCACCAAGAACAGCATCGGGGAGGGTGGTTTTCCACTTCTCGCTGCCATCGCTGGCATTCAGTGCGAGCACGACGCCGGCGGGATTCGGATCGCGGTAGACGAAGTCGCCGTTTCCGCCGCCGGCGATGACAAGATCATCCATCAAGGTAACGGCACCGGTGATCGGGTAGGGGGTGTCGGTTTTCCAAAGGATGCGCTCTTTCGCATCAGTGGAAGCATCGAGCGCGACGATCGCCTGGCCATTGAAGCCGCTGCCGATGAAAAGTTTGCCATCTCTAACAGCGGGTGAGCTTTCGGGGTCGTTGACGTCCTGACGCCAGAGCAATTTGCCGTCTGTCAGACTGACCGCGAAAACGAAGCCGGGGTGGCTGGTGGGTTTGTGGGTTTCGGGGTCTTCGATGGCTCCGGCACCGACGTAGACGACATCGCCATCAATGAAGGGCGAACTTTCGATGTGAAGTTCCACTTGGTAGGTCCAGACGACGCGACCGGTGGCGGTTTCCACGCAGATCAGGCGGCAATTGCTGTCGGGGTGGAGGCCTTGACCGACAACGAGGTATTTGCCGTCGGCGCTGATGGCCGGGGAACTGAAGAAGCCTTTGAAAAGTTCTCCGTCCGCTTTGTCGACCGTCCAGTGCTGCTTGCCGGTGGCGGCATCGAGGCAGAAGATCGCGCCGAAGCTGTCGGGCGGGTCGAGGGTGCAGGACGCGCCGTAAACGCGATCGCCGTAGATGGCCGGGCTGCTCAGGATCATGGCGTCGCGGTCTTCCTGTTCGACGCCGTTGTCGGACCACTTCGGGTAATAGCTCCACGCAAGTGTTAGAGGGCCTTCGATGTCCGCGCCATTGCTCCCCATGCGCTCGAGTCCGCCGCGGAAGACAAAGGCCTGGTCCTCACTTTGGCTCGGCGTGTTGGCGACGGGAGCGGAGGAAAGGTCGCCGCGCTTCATCGCCTCGATGCGTGCGAGGGCGACGCGGGTCCAGTCGACCGTGACCGGCGCGAGTGCTCCGCCTGATGGTTCCTCGCCAGCCGCGCCGCCGCGGCGTGCGCTGCGGGCATCGGAATCCGTGGCGGGCGCTGGCCAGAAGACGATCACGGCGGTGACCAGTGCAATGATCCCGACAATTGCGGCGACCCGAGCGGGCCGGGCTTTGCAGGCGGCGAGCAGTTCGCGGGGTTTGAAGAGCAGGGCGACGAATGAGGCGGCACCGGCAAGCATCGCGGGGAGCAGGGCGGCCCCGGCATTGACGACGATCGGGACGACGCCGAGGTGATCGAAAAGAAGCATCATGAAGGGTGTTAGAACTCGTCGCTTTCGACGGAATCACCGCGCTCGAGATCGACGGTGACGCGGGCTTGCTCGCTCAAATCGACTTCCTGGATTTTCTCCAGACCGTCCGAGAAGCGCACCTTGAGCTGATACTTTCCGGGCTCGCGAATGGCGAGGGTGACGCGGGCCGAGCTGAGCGAACCGCTTGAAACATTGGAGCCGATATCACGACGGGCGACGGTGCGGCCATTGGCATCGAGCACTTGCACGCTCGCACCGACGAGACCTTTGCGGCCGAGGCAGCGGACCTGGAGAAGGCGGACTTTTTCGAGTCGGGCGATCTCGGTGGGTGGGTGTTCGATGGGCGTTCTGGCCTCCAGGGTGTCGTTGAGGATGATGGTGACCTCGCCATGAGCATTGCCGATCACGAGGTCGGGTGCCCCGTCGTCATTGAGGTCGGCGGTCGCGGATGCGTATCCGCCGCGTTCGTTGGCAGGACCTTTGAAGACGTGCTCGTAGTGCTTGTGGGTCGGGGCGAGCATGAAGGAGCCGTAGCCGCGATTGATGATGAAGCGGTTGTGTCCATTGTCGGCACGGCTGACGGTAAAGAAGTCGACGTGGCCATCAAGGTTGAGGTCTTCGGCGATGCTTGAAAGGTGATCGTTCGAGCCCTCGCTGATCTCATTTCCCCAGCGGGTGATGTCGGTCGGCTTGCCGTTGTCGTTGTGCACGATCAGCCAGCTTTCCTCCATCGGCACGAGAAGTTCGAGTTTGCCCGGCTCGATGAGGGGAAGGAACACGCCTGCGCCGGTGATGCCCGGTGTTTCGTCGATGCCGACGGTGAACTTGAAATCGATGCCGTGATGGACGGGTCCGAACTGACCGGCATCATTTTGCACGAGCAAATAGCCGGGGCCGGAGGCGAGGAAAAGGTCGGTGCGGTGGTCGCCATTCCAGTCGCCTGGAGTGACATAGCCGTTCGATCCTGCGCCGCATTCCGGCTTGAGGAGGCCCATGGCTTCACTCACGTCGGTGAACTTGCCACCGGCTTCTCCGGGATTTTTGAAGACTCTAACACCTCCGCCGACGATACTTGCGAGGATGTCGGGGAAGCCGTCGCCATCGATCTCCGCGAAGGTCGCGGTCTTGAGATTTTCCGAAAGCGACTCGGGCAGAAGGTCGGATTTGCTGAAGCCGAAGCGGTTGTTCTCGAACTTCCCGAGGTGCAGGGTCGCGCCTGTCAGGAGGTCGTTCAGGCCGTCGCCATCCACGTCGGCGATGGCGCAACTGACGCTCGAGCTTTCAATGCCGAGGTGCTCGGTGGCATCGATGAACTTCATCGGGTCGGTCTGCAGGAAGATGCGGTCGCCTTCTGACGAGCAGGCGATGATGTCTTCGTCGCCGTCGCCTTCCAGGTCGAAGGCGGCCACGGCGTTGACCGGGCCATCGAGTTTGGTGAGGAGTTGGTCTTCCTTGAAGCGGACGTAGGCTTTGCGGGGGAAGTGATCGCGTCCGGCGGCGATGTCTTCGAGCATTTGGACAAGGCGCTCGGTCGAGCCGTTCCAGGTGCCGGCCAAGGTCCCGATCTGTTCGCCATCGGAGCCGGCCATTTCGGCGCTGGTGGCGGTGATGCTCCACTCCCCGGGAGTGGTCGCACTGCCGAGGTAGAAGGCATTGGCGTAGAGCATGAAATCACCGCTGCGGCGCTTGCGTCCGGCGAACACGGCGACGGGATCGCCGACTTTGATGTCACCATCGGCGACGGCTCCGGCGAGCACTGCGTTCAGACTGGGATCGAACTTCAGGGTGATGTCGTTTGCCGCAGCCTGTCCTTTGAGTGCCTTATCGACCTTGCAGGAAATGGTTCCTGCAGTGGTGTCGATCGCATCAATCGTCAGGATGAGCACCCGGTCGTAGCGGCTTTCGAAGAGGTCGGCAGGTTGCAGGCCGACGTTGATGACGGCGGGGGCTTCGCTGGCGGTGACTAACAGCGCGGCGAGGATGAGTTTCTTTACGGGGAACATCGGAAGGTATCAGGGCTTGATGACGTAGGTCGTCGAGAAGGTCGGGCTGAATCCTACGCCGAGCTTGTAGGCTTTGACCATCAGGCGGGTGGTCTTGTCGATTTTGATCGGTCCAAGGTACTCGGGTGAATTCTTGTCGGGTTCCGAGCCGTTGGTTGAGTAGCGGATCTTCGCGCCGGGGACCTTGCACTTCACGGTGACCGAAACGGGTTCGGTGAAGACTTTGGCGATGGGGGTCTTGATGGTTTCCTTGCCGCGGCCGACCGATTTGATTTCGGTGTTCTCGGGGAGGGTTTGGAGAAGGAAGGGGTCGGCGTCTTCGAGATACTCGCCCATCGATGCGATGGCTTTTTCGGTGAGGGCGAACTCGGACTTCATGTCGCCACGGGCGTGGTAATACGAGTTCGGATCGGCTTCCATGGTGGAGATGAGCTTGGTCTTCGGTCCGGCATTGTGGGATCCGAAGCTGACGTTCTTCCAAGTGTCGGCAACTTTCGGATCAGCGAGACCGATGCCGCCTTCCGAGACATAGTCGAAGACGGTGTTGTCGAACTGCACGTCGCCGGCGAGCTGCAGGGCGATGCCGTTCTTTCCGGAAGCCTTCTTGTCAGGATCGGTCAGGAGCTGGCCCTTGCCGTTGTAAAACTCGGGCATGGCGGAGCTGGCGGTGACGACGAGGCGCGCCTTCTGTGGGTCGGCAGAGTAAACGCGGATCATCGAGCCGAGGGCCGAGTAGAGTCCGGTGCGGCCGGGTTGATCGTTGTTGCCGTAGCCGAGCAGCAGGTAGGCGTCGCTGGTCAGCGGGCGCTCGGGGGAGCCTGCCTGGATCGTGCCGTTGCGGTAGATGTTGATGTTGTAGACGGCTTTGCGGTTTTCGGGATCGAAGGGCGCGACACGGCCGCCTGATTGGATTTCGAGGATGCCGCCGTCGTAGATTTCCAGAGCACCCTTGTTGGTGATGCCGCTGTAGCGGAGGTCGCCGCTGACGATCATGCGTCCGCGCTGGAGCATGATTTCATCGCTGATGCCGAGATTGCCGAGCACTTCGACCGAGGCCGTGCCGACTTTGGCGACTTGGAATTTGTGGGAAATCTGAGCGGCGCATTGTTTCTCGGGAGCGACGCGGGTGGAGGGATGGGCCATCGTTTTGCCATTCTCCTTGGTGGGGAACTCGGCGTCGATGATGTCGATGTAAGTGTGCTTGTTGCCACGGATGGAAATGTAGAGCACGCGACCGCCGGGTTCGACCTTGAGGTTGCCCCAGACTTCGAGCTCGTTGCGGTGGCCACCGCCGAGACGGGCGCCGCTTTTCACCAGAGCGTGGCGGACCTGGGTGTTGCGTGAGCCACGGACTTCGTAGAATTTTTTCGACTCGGGAAGAATCACGTCGGTATCGCGGTCGGGAGCCGACTTGGCGGGCTTGCCGTCCTCGGTCTGCCAGTTCTTCGCATCGCTCAGATCACCGGTGGTGCCGGGCTTTGCCCAGACGAGAGTTGGGGCATCGGGCCAGGTCTCGGTCTTGTAGAGGGGTTCGACGGCAGCAGCGATTTGGAAACAGAGCGCTGTGAGCAGCAGAGCTCCGGCGCGGAGAATTCGAAGGGTCATGGAATCGTGGGCTTGATGGTGGTTTTGGGGCCTCCTGGGGAGGGCACTTGGTTGTTCCTAAGCAAGACGAACGAGCAGGGACAAAGGGTACATCGAATGAGGAAAATGGTCGCGGGAGGCCTCGGACGAGGAGTGAGAACGCGACGGATCAGCCGATTCTCTCAGATCGTGACACTGGTGATTTGCTCTGAGGGAAAAATCGCGGGATTTTGCAGGTGATCTGATAAGAAAATGATCTTTCCGGGGTTCCATGATTAGCAATCCGCGGGATTTTCGATACGCTACGGACTGCCGCAGGTTCTACCCTCATGCCGGTCCGAATTCGTTCGAACCGGGAGTGAACGAATGATCACCCCTTACGACTACATCAACATTGTCTTCTACTTCCTCTTCATCGGGGGGGTGGGGGTCTACTTTTCGAGACGCTCGAAGGATACCTCGGACTATTTTCGGGCTGGTGGGGCGCTGCCGTGGTGGGTGACGGGTGCGTCGGCGTGGATGGCGGGCTTCAGCGCATGGACCTTCACCGGCGCGGCAGGGAAAATGTTCAACACGGGGGCGTATTCGATTCTCCTCTACTACTCGATCCTCGTTCCCTTCATCATCCTGCTGCTCTTTACCTGCTATCGATTCCGCCGGATGCAGGTGGTCACTCCCTTCGAGGCTGTTAGGCTCAGGTTCGGGCAGGGTTCGCAGGTGTTCTTCACTTGGGCACGCTTGCCCTTCATGCTGGTGTTCGGCGGGGTCACGCTGAACGCGGTGTCCGTTTTCATGGCGGCGGTCTTCGATGTGGAGACGACGACGGTGATTGTCGTGCTCGGCAGCATGGTGGTCACGTTGGCGATGTTAGGGGGAGCCTTCGGGGTGGTGGCGAGCGACTTCGTGCAGATGTTCATGGTCGTGGCGGTGACGACGCTGGTGGCGGTGCTGGCGCTCAATCAGCCGGACATCGGTGGGATATCCGGGATGCTGGAAAAGGCTCCGCCCGCGCACAAGGACTGGAGCCAGTTTGCGCGGCCTCAATTCATTGTGCTGTGGTTTCTCGGCCTGATGTTCACCAAGATTTTCGAAGAGAACTCGATCGACAAGTCGGCGAAGTATCTGATGACCCGGAGTGATCGCCACGCGCGCATGACGCTGATCATTCCGATCATCGGAACCCTGATCGGTCCGCTGATGTGGCTGGTGCCGCCGACGGTGGCGGCGATTCGGCATGGAAATGAGATTGATCAGATCTTCAACAAGCTGAAATTCCCGGAGGAAGGTGCGTTTCTGCTGACGGCGAGCGAAGTGCTGCCGACCGGAATGTTGGGATTGCTGCTGTGTGGAATTTTCGCCGCCACGCTGACTTCGATGGACGCCGGATTGAATCAAGGAGCCGGGATTTTCGTGCGGAATTTTTACCTGCCGATTCTCAGTCCGAAGTGTCCCGAGAAGAAGCTGCTCATCATTTCAAAGCTCTCTACCGGAGTGTTCGGCATGGTGATGATTGGCAGTGCGATGGCTTGGGAGACGATGCGTGAAATGCAGCTCTTCGATTTGATGACGCAGGTGGCGATCAGTCTCGGCCTGCCGATGTCGATTCCGCTCCTGTACGGGCTCTTTTGGCGGAAGACCCCGCCTTGGGCAGCCTGGAGCACGGTGCTGGTGGGGATGGCGGCGTCGTTCACCGTGAAGTTTGTTTTCAAACCGGAGATGTTCGCGTGGCTACCCGGGATGGAGGGACCATTCATGGTCGAGGAAGTCACGACTTTCTACGTCTTTGGCACGGTGATCTTTGTCGGTGGCTTGTGCACGCTGTGGTTCTTTGGGACGAGCTTCTTCTACGACCCTACGGATCAGAAGTACATGGCGACCTTGGACGAATTTTTTGGCCGACTGAAGAAGCCGATGGATGGAAGTGAGGGGGCCGAGACGCCTGAGAACCGCGCGGTTGCCGCCTCAATCGGCAAGCTTTGCCTGATCTACGGAGTGTTCGTGGCCGCGCTCATGGCGATTCCCAATCCGATCAGTGGGCGACTGTGCTTCCTCGGTTGTGGCGGGGTGATGATTGTGGTCGGACTGTTGATCTGGAGAAGTCATCGAGTTCGCTGAGACCGGTGCCGCGTGGGCAGGAAAGCTCTCGCCGATGGTGTCCCCGGATGATGCTCGGCTGGGTGGTGTTAGGAAAGGCTGGCGATGACTTGCCGGGCAAGACGCTCACTGTAGGTGTTGATCTTCCAGTGCCCGGGGCTCCAGCCTTTGAGAAAGCGGTGGAAGTCGGTCCAGGCGATGGGGAAGAGGGCGCGCCATTCGGATTCGAGAGGGGAAGGGTCGATGCGAGGGTGCTTGGTTTCGAGGGCCAGACGCAAGGCGGTGAAATACGTGTCGAGTAGTTCGGCTTCGCGCTGTTCGCAGGCGGATTCATCGAGGCAGCTGCCGAGGAAGTAGGCGAGGTCCTTCATGCCGCAGCCTCCCCCGACGTATTGGAAGTCGACGGCGGCAACGCGCTGGCCGTCTTCCGAGAAACAGAAGTTGGCGAGCTTGGCGTCGCCGTGGACGAGGGTCTGGTAGGTGGCGGCTTTGAGTTTGAGATCGATTTCGCGGGCTGCGTTTTTCAAAGGGCGATCATCGAGGACCGCGAGTTCGTCGGCGCGGGTTTCGAGGTGCCAGTAGGTGCCGGTTTTCCAGAGTCCGGTAGGCGCGGCGTGGAGAAAGGTGGCGTGAAAATGGGCGAGCCAGGAGAGGCAGGCGTCCAGTTGACGGTCGTTCACCGAGTTGAGCCGGACGGGGTAGCCGGCGGCATCGAGATCTTCGAGGAGAAGGAGCGTTTCGGAGTCGTGCTGCTGGTAAACGAGAAGTCGCGGGACGCGGCAGTGCTCATCGCATTGCTGACTCCAGTTCTGATACCAGACGGACTCGACTTCGTAGGACCGGAGCTTGCGCTGATGGGAGACGTCGGTGTCCCAGCCGCGCGGGTGATTTCCTGAATCGGCAGCGCGGACGTGTTTGGCGATGACCGTTCTTTCGCCGTCGAGTTCCAGCCGGAGGATGTTTCCGTAGCCGCTCCAGAGTTCCTGGATCATTTCGGTGACCTGCACTCTGGAGGCGGAGGTGGTGGCGAGAATGGTGGCCTCTAAGTGGGGGCTGAGATTGAGATTCGTCATGATGGTTTCCAGAGGGTTTCGCCATCAGGGCTTTCGCCGCGGTCTTGGCGACCTCTCACGAGGTGGATCGGCAGGATGCGCCGAATGACGGGTGATTCAAGCGGCGGAAGACGACGGAGCTGGAAATTGACCTCGGCTATCCATCAGGATATACGATCGTCTATGTCGGAGGAGAAAGACGAGTGGTATGTGTCGCGAAGCGGGCAGCGCTTCGGGCCGGTGACTTTTGCGAGGATGATGGAGGCTGCGAGCGCCGGACGCTTGGAGCCGCGGACGGACATGGTGATCGGTGGAGGGCTGAAGGAATGGAAGCCGGCAGGCGAAGTTGAAGGCTTGTTCAAGGCGCCGGGCGTCGAGCGTCAGGGCGGGCTGGTGGATCATGATGTGGCGAGTGACCCGATGCCTGTTAGTGAGGGCTATGATGATGCGGGCGAAGATGAAATGAAGCCGAGGATGCCGGGCGTGTCACGTCTGGCGTATTTTCTCGGGGTGGTGGTGCTGCCTGTCTTGATGATGACCGGGCCGGGTCTGCTGATGCCTCAGCTCGAGCCCCTCATCGATGAGGCCTATGTGCCATGGGTGGAGCTGATGGTGTTTTTGATCCCATTCTCGTTGCTGATTGTGATCGTTGTGAAACGTTTCGAGAATCTTGCGATGAGCGGAGCGTGGTTCCTGGGAATCTTTGTGCCGCTTCTGAACTGGTGGGTTGGCTATCGCTTGTTTGCGTGTCCGCCGGGATACCATGCCACGAAGAAACTCGATGGGATCGGCAAATTCCTGGCGGCGATCTACTGGTCGGGTCCGGTGTTGGCGATTGCTGCGGCCTTCCTTTTCGCCGGAAAAATCGCCGAGGCGAAGGAATCCGGGACCTTGGATGAGCCGTTCAGCAGGTATGAGCTGCACCGTCCCAGCGTGCCCCGGCTCGAGCCGTCCGAGTCGGCACCCTAGTGCGGATCGCTGCGGAGTTCGGCGATGAATTCGCGAATCGGCCCGGTGATCTCGGAGGTTTGGAGGTCATTGTGTCCGGCTTCCGGAAGACCGACGAAGCGTTTGGTTTTCGCCGGGCTGGCTTCGTGCAGGGTGCGACCGTGGGAAACCGGAATGATGCCGTCGCTTTCCCCATGGATGACGAGGAGAGGCGTGTCGATTTGGCGGATGCGCTTCAGATTGGGAAAGCGGTTTCCCGGAAAAATCCACTGAGCAGGGGAACGGACTGCGAAGCTCGAGGTGAAGGGGGAGATCAGGACGAGGGCGGCAGCCTTGTGCCGGTCTGCCAGCCAGACCGATGGTCCGCTGCCGATCGAGCGGCCGACGATGATGATGTCGGCTGGGGGAATGGCGTGCTCGTCTGTTAGGCTGTGCCAGGTGGCTTCGATGGCACGTTGCGACGAGGCCTCGCCTGGCTTGCCGGTGGCATGCCCATATCCCGGGTAATCGTAGGCAAGGGCGCCCCAGCCATCGCGGCGCCATGCCTGATAGAGTTCGATGGAGCCACCGATGTCTTCGGCGTTTCCGTGGGAGTAGAGAATGGTGGGCTTGCCGACTCGGGCAGGGAAATAGAAGGCGGGAAGGATTTCGTCCTTGCGGGTGGAAAGACTGATCAGGTTCGGAGCCTCCCTGGTATAGGCGGGCCGCTGCGGCATGAAGATCAAGCGATCCGCCATGGTGCAGGAATAGACGCAAACGGCCGCGTAGACGATCAGGCATCCGCGGACGAGGCGGATCCAGAACGGGCGCGGACGTTTCTCCATGAGATCAGGGCTTGGGTTTAACCGCCTCCTGAAGCGCGGTGATGAGGTCTTCGAGGCTCTGGGGAGAGTCGCTTTCGAAGCTTTTGGCAAAATCATCGAAAGGAGCTTTGGGATGATCACCCGGTTTGAGTGCCGCGAGGTGAGCGGTGGCCAGCGCTTCCTCCTTCTTGCCGAGTTTCCACTGCACGCGAGCGAGGGATGCCTTGACGCTGGCGTCATCCGCCATGTTGGCGGCGAGGATTTCGGCGACGGCTTCGTAGACTTCCGGAGCGGGCTGCTCTTCGGAGGTGTCGTAGCGGCGCGAAATGAGGGCGGCGGACATCAGGGCGAGCTGCGGGTTGTCGATGCCTTTCAGGCTGGCGATGGCGCTGGACCAGTCCTTTCTAACAAGCGCGACGTCGACGATCATCCGGGGAATGTGGACGAAGTCGGGCTGGGTGGTGGCGATCGAGGCGATGGCTCTTTCCATGGCGTCGGCATCTTGGGCGGCTTGGGCGGTGGAGTAGGCCTTCAGCTGATCGCCGATGATGCCTTCGGTGACTTTTTCCCGTTCCACTTTGTCGAGGGCGTCCTGCTGCTGCTGCCCTCCCGCAAGGAAGGCATCGATGAGTTCGCCATTGAGCTTAGCCGGATGCGCTCCGTAGATGTAACGTCCGTCTCTAACAACGAAGGCGAAGGGAAGTTTGGTGACCTGGGCGGCATCAACCCATTCCGTCTGGAACGTATCGCCGGAGGGCACGAAGGCCACGGAGTGGGTGATCCGCTTCCCTTGGTTCTCCATGTAGGCGACGACCTTTTCCCTGTCGTTTTCGCCAACATTGATGGCGATGATGCGGAGGCCCCTCTTTCCGTAGATGTTCTGAAGGTCCTGAAGCATCGGCAGCGTGGCGACCGAGGCCGTCGAACCGCTGGCCCAGCAGGTAATGATGTAGGGCTTGCCGGGTTCCCAGGTCTTGATGGGCTCGCCTTTGATGAAGTCGGCCTTGGCGATCGCATCGGGCGTGACCTGATCACCGGGTGAGAGCGCGTGGACGGGCAGCGCCAGCAGAAGGGCAAAGAAGGTGGCGGTGATGGATTTCATTGGGGATCGAAGCGTCATGGTTCGCGGCTCTTGTCTTCGTTCGTCGGTGCTTCGGGAGCAGATTCGCCGAGGAAGGACTTGCGGCAGAGGTCAGCGTATTTTCCGTCCCGGGCAAGCAGTTCTTCGTGGGTGCCCCGCTCGATGACACGACCGTGCTCGAGGACGTAAATGCGGTCGGCGTTCTGGATCGTCGAGAGGCGGTGGGCGATGACGAAGGCGGTGCGGTTCTTCATCAGCGCGTCGAGGGCTTCCTGAATCAGGCGCTCGGTTTCCGAGTCGACCGAGGCGGTGGCCTCGTCGAGCAGGAGGATCGGGGCGTTCTTAAGAAGGGCGCGTCCGATCGAAAGCCGCTGCTTTTCTCCACCGGAGAGTTTCACGCCGCGTTCTCCGACGTTGGTTTCGAGCTGCTTGGGTAGTGCCCGGACGAAGGGCGCGGCGTTGGACGCCTCGAGGGCCGCCCAGATTTGTTCATCGGTGGCGTCGCGACGGGCGAGCAGCAGATTCTCGCGGACGGTGCCATTGAAGAGGAAGGGCTCCTGAGTGACGTAGCCGAGATTGGCGCGCA
The DNA here is from genome assembly GCF_042664875.1 of Haloferula chungangensis. Classification (NCBI taxonomy): domain Bacteria; kingdom Pseudomonadati; phylum Verrucomicrobiota; class Verrucomicrobiia; order Verrucomicrobiales; family Verrucomicrobiaceae; genus Haloferula; species Haloferula chungangensis. The sequence continues at coordinate 78,543 of NZ_JBHTBS010000002.1, forward strand.
GCGAGGTCTTCGAGAGGGTGGCGATGTCGACCCCATCAATGGTGATGGTGCCGCTGTTGTGTTCATAGAAGCGGTTGAGCAGGGAGAGCACGGTCGACTTCCCGGCACCGGTCGATCCGACGAGGGCGATGGTTTCGCCGGGTGCGGCTTCGAGATTGAGCTCATTGAGCGTCGGCTGCTCGCCGTAGGCAAAGGAGACCGAATCGAATCTGACGTGGGCGCGGATGTTTTCCGGCAAGCTGTCACCGCTCGCGGCATTCGCTTCGTCTTCCGAGTCGAGGATTTCGAAGACCCGGTCGCCGGCGGCGCGCGAGGAAAAGATCATCTGGTTGAGCTGGCGGAGTTTCGAAACGGGCTCGTAGAACAGGCTCAGCAGGAGAATGAACTGGAAGAGCTCTCCGCTGGTCATGCGACCTTCGATGATCGCCTGTGAACCGAAGCCGAGCACCAGCACATAGCCGAGCATGCCTGCGAATGACATGCTGGGGTTGTAAATTGCCCACCATTTCATCAGGTAGAGGGTCGCCGCTCGGACCTTGCCGGAGAGCTTGTTGAAATTGCGGTGTTCTTCGGCCTCCGCGGCGTAGGACTTGATCTGCCGGATGCCGGCGATGTTGTCGTGAAGAAAGGAATTGAGTGCCGAGGTCGCGTTGCGCTCGGCTTTGTGGCGGTGGCGGGCGTCCTTCGAGTAAACCCAAGCTCCGATGAGAAGGATCGGGATCGGCAGAGTGGCCCATAACGCGACCTGCCAATCGGCAATATACATGACGATTCCCACGGCGATCAGCTGAATACCGGCGACAAGGCCCAGCTCGATTCCGTCGATCAAAACCCGCTCCATCGCGGTGACGTCTTCAACGACTCGTGTCATAACATCGCCGGTTCGGCGTGAGTCGAACCAGTTCAACGGGAGTCGCTGAATTTTCAGATAGAGGTCGGAGCGGATGTCGAAAATGACGTTTTGCTCGAAGTGATTGTTGACGAAGATCCGCGCGCAATTGAGGCCATCCTTTAACAGGAAGCTTCCGAGTGCGGCCATCACCCAGAGCGGCAATTCCTTGTGGCGTGAGGGATCGGGGACGATTTTATCGAGAACGATCTTGGCGATTTCCGGGAAAAAAATCACGGAGACCGCCATCAGGGTCGCGCAGAAAAACTGGGCGGTGGCGAGGCCAGGGTAGCGACGCAGGTAGGCGAAAACGCGAAGGACGGAATTCATTTGGCGGAGGAAGCGATGGGACAGCGACCATACTTTGTAAAGTGAAGCGTCATCATGATAAAATTAAGGATTGCCGGGTGTTGCCGGGGCTCTCTAGGTTCGCCCCCAAGCAAGACCCAATCTTTCACTAAAAAACTTCCATGGCCAACATCTTTGCCATCCTCACAGCAGTCCTACTGGCGGCTTCCGCCTTCCTCGCCCTCAAGAACAAAGAGGCGTATACCAAAGAAATCGACGATCGTAAGATCGCCGAAACTCGATTGGCAACGACTCAAACGAAGCTCGCCGGCCTTCAAAAGAGGCGCAACGATACCATCGCTGAAAAGAACGAGACGATGCAGGCCACGGTGGGTCTGAGAGAGGAAGAAGAGCAGCAGACCGCCAAGAATGATGCGGTAAAGAAGGATATCTCCGCCAAGAGAGAGCAAAGCGAATCGCAGGCTGCTGAGATCGCCGAGATCAAGGAGAAGACCGCGAAAGCTGGTGAGCTCAAGGAGTTGGCTGGCAAGATCAAGCGCCTCCAGGAAGACATCGTGGGTCTCGAGGATGAGAAGGCCGCCAAGGAATCCCAGCGCACCAATCTCCTCGCTCAGCGTGAATCGACTCAGAGCACGGTGACTGCTTACAACGAAGAGACTCGCAAGATTTCCAGCAAGAAGTCCTTCGGCAATGCCCGCATCAGCTCGATCTTCGGTCCATGGGGCTTCGTGACACTTTCCGCTGGTAACAACGGTGGCATCGTTTCGGGATCAACTTTGAACGTGGTTCGCGGTGGCGAGCCGATCGCTGAGCTTCGCGTCCGCTCGGTGGAATCCAATCGTGCCTCGGCCGATGTGGTGCCGAACTCGCTCGCTGAAGACACCACCCTGATGGTGGGTGACAAGGTGGTTCCTGCCGAGCCTTCCGCCCCTGCAGAAGCGAACTGATTCAGCTCTAGGCCCAACCTAACTTTAAAGATTCAATGAAAGCCCTTCTCTACGTTATCGCGCTTCTCGCCATCGGCGGCGCTGCCTTCTTCTCCAACTCGAATAAGGAGAAAATGGCAGAACAGCAGCAGACTCGCCTGAAGCTGATTCAGGACAACAAGACGGTCTCCGCCACCGCTGACAAGACTCAGAAGGAACTCAATACTGAGTCCGACAACCTCAAGACCGCTCAGAGCGAAAAGGCTGAGGTCGAGCAGAACATCGACAAGCTCAAGTCGGATGAGACCACCCTCCAGCGGGAACTTGCCGATCTTGAGGGAACGCTCGAAGAGCAAGCTCAGGACCTCGCCGAAGTTCAAAAGGTTCTTCAGGAACTTGAAGATCTCGACATCCCGGGTGGTGTCGATGGCATCGATCAGGCAGTGGCTGATCTGGAAGACCAGAAGAAGGTTCTCATCCAGGACATCGGTGAGCTTGAAACCACCATCGAAGGTGCGGAGAAGGCGGTTGCCAAGAACCGTGAAGAGATTGCCCGCCTTGCCCGACGCAAGTCAGAGCGCAATGCCCGCTTCGCCCGCAATGCCATGGAGTCGGTCATCACAGCCGTCGATCAGGACTGGGGCTTTGTCGTCATCGGTGCTGGCAAGAACACCGGCTTCACGCCTCAGACCCGCCTCATCGTGAAGCGCGAAGGTCGTTCGATCGCTGAAGTTAAGCCCTCGAGCATCGAAGCCACTCAGACCATCGGTGAAATCGATTGGGATACGGTCGCTCCCGGCGTTCGCATCCAGCCGGGTGATCGTGTGATCCTCGCCAATACGGCGACCAACTAATCGGACGTCTTTCCCATTTCAAAACCTCCGCAAGCTTGCAAGCTGCGGAGGTTTTTTTATGTTCACCGCATGCGCACGCTTATTCTAGTCGCCACCGCCATCGGGTTTCTTCCATTTTGCTCCTGCTCCACGGAAGATCCGGACTTGAATCCGCAGCCAGTCGCGCCGCCAAGTAGCTCGAACCAGAAAGCCTGGAACCAGCCGCTGCCGGGTCAGGGTGCTGGTGCGCTTGGCATGATGCCGAACCAACCGCGTCGTTAACTCGGCTTCAGCGGTGATAGGGCTCGCCCTTTCTCAGGGTGGCCACGCGGTAGATTTGCTCTAGCAGGACGACCAGCGCGAGCTCGTGCTGCAGGGTGAGCTTGGAAAGGCACCAGACCTCGTCGGCCTGATCGCGTAGCGCCTGGGTGTGCCCGTCAGAGGCGCCAATCAGGAAAGACACGGCCTTGATGTCTCCTCGCAGTTCAAGCTTTTCGAAACACTGCGCCCAGCTTGCGGTGCCGAGGTTCTTGCCCCGCTCGTCGAGCGCGATCCGATAGCTGCCCTCCGAACGCTCCAGCAAAGCTTGGGAAACGCTATCCGAGTCACCCGCCTTGAGGTGAATCAGCTCGTGGTTCCCATAACGGGTCAGCCGTTTGAGATACTCGGCGACGCCGGTCTTGGCGTAGGCGAGGGCGGGTTTTCCTGCGACGAGAATGCGGATGCGCACGCGGGTGATCCCAACCCAGGGAAGCGAGTTTGGCCAATGGATTCGGCTTGCGCGGCCGCTGAAGCGAAAGATACTTCGGAGAAATGAAGTATCTCTCTCCTTTTGTTCTAGGTGTCGCCGCATGCACGCCGGTGCCCGATCCTCATTCCGAGGCTGCCCATGGGCGGAAGGTGATGGCGCTGCAGGAGAAGTTCGATCGCTTCGATTACAACGCCGACGGCAAGATCACGCGCAAGGAGGCGGAGCAGGGGATCCGCGAGTCGGGAGTGTCGGGTGTCACGAAAGAAGAAATCGACGCCATGATGGAGCACTACGATGTCGACAAGGACGACGCGATCTCACGCTGGGAAAGCCAGCGCGCGATCGATATTCCCGTGCCGGAACACGATTGAAAAAAGGGCGAGGACGTCCTTGTCCTGCCCTTTGTTCTGATCTCTCCGTCGGGGTGCCAAGCGGTAAGACGAGAGCACCCTTCGGGCTCTTATCGCACGCGCTCTAACAGCCACGCCAGCAGTTCGCTGACCGGCAGGCGCTCCTGTTCCATGGAATCACGGTGACGAATGGTCACGGTGCCCTTGGTGGACGGATCGTTCTCACCGAGAGTGTCGAAGTCGACCGTCACACAGAATGGCGTGCCGATCTCATCCTGGCGGCGATAGCGGCGACCGACGGCTCCACCGTCGTCGTAGAAGACGTTCATCCATGGCTGGAGGGTCTTCTGGATTTCGCGGCAGATGCGGACCTGCTCTTCGTTCTTCTTGAGAAGCGGGAAGATGCCGACCTTGATCGGAGCCATGCGAGGAACGAAGCGCATCACGGTGCGGACATCCTTCTTTCCCTTGCTGTCGGTCAGCTCTTCTTCGTCGAAGGCTTCGCAGATGATCGCCAGCACGGTGCGGTCGCAGCCCGCGGAGGGCTCGACGACGTGTGGAAGGAAGCGTTCCTTGGTATCTTCGTCGAAGTATTCGAGCGCGCGACCGGAGCCTTCCTGGTGAACACGCAGGTCGTAGTTGGTGCGGTAAGCCACTCCTTCGAGCTCTTGAATGCCGAAGGGGAATTCGTATTCGATGTCGTAAGTCTTGTCGGAATAGAACGCGCGTTCGCCGTCCGGCACATCGAGGATGTGCAGCTTGGCGCGCGGCACGCCGATCTCTTCGTAGAAGTTCAGGCGGGCTTCGAGCCACTCTTCGGTGAGGCGCATGCCGTCTTCCGGTCGGCAGAAGAACTCGATTTCCATCTGTTCGAACTCGCGGCTACGGAAGGTATAGTTGCGCGGGTTGATCTCGTTGCGGAAGGATTTGCCGACCTGGGCGATGCCGAAAGGCAGCTTGATGCGGTTGGAATCGAGGATGTTCTTGTATTGGCAGAAGATCGACTGTGCGGTTTCCGGACGAAGGAAGGCGGTGGCATTCGGGTCGTCCTCGGAGGCGGAGGCACCCATCTTCGTCTTAAACATCAGATTGAACTCCTTTGCTTCCGTGAGCAGCGATCCGTTCTCCGGATTGAAGTTTGTTACGCCGGTGACCTGTTCCTGCCGATCCTCGATGAGTTCGAGTTCCTTCGGTGAGACTTTCTTGTCCGGCATGAACTGCGCGTAGAACTGGCGAGCCACCTTTTTCGCGGATGCGGGATCCTTGTCGGGGGCCACCAGCACGGCGAAGGGGCGCTCGGTGCTCCAGCCGGAGGATTCAAGCTTGGCACCGGAATACCAGACGGCGGTGCCATCCTGAGCGGGAACCTGGTCAGCGCGCAGGCGGGCTTTGGAAAGAAGACAGTCGCACATCGGATCGCTGAAGCCGTCGAGGTGACCGGATGACTTGAGAACCTGCTGCATGGTCAGGATGGCGCCATCCATGCCAAGCACATCGTCGCGCTCCTGGACGGTCTTGCGCCACCAGTAGTCCTTGAGGTTGCGCTTGAGTTCGGCACCGAGCGGACCGTAGTCCCAGCAACCGTTGAGACCGCCATAGAGCTCACCTGCTTGGAAGATGAAGCCGCGTTGTTTGCAAAGGGAGACGATTTTCTCCATGCGGATGGGGTCGGTGGTATCCTTATTGGCCATGATTTATAGGGGAAATACGGTGGGCCGGGAGGAAATCAGGCCGGCATAGGCTGGGCAAGGCGGGAATGAGCGAGTCGGGGGATTGTCAGTCGATTGGCAGGCTGATTCGTCCAAATTTCCCCGTCTCTCAAATCCCGTCGATGTCACACGCCGGAGCTCTGCCAGGCGCCTCATCGAGCCGCAGCAGCCAGAACAAATTCCGGAAACGCGCCGCCCCACGTCGAGTGGAAAGCTCGCTCCGATTCTCAATCGCGTTCGGGGGATGAAGGAGGGATGATCCGACCATGTTGAGTGCAGCGCTTCTGACCTTGTTGAGTTTTGTGCTCTTATTCGTTGGAGCAGAGCTGCTGGTAAGGGGTGGCGTGGGCGTGGCTCTGCGGCTCGGGCTGACGAGTCTGGTGGTCGGTCTCACCGTGGTTGCCTACGGCACCTCCTCGCCCGAGCTGATCGTGTCGGTCAAGGCGGCCTTCATCGGGCAGTCGGGGATAGCCGTGGGGAACGTGGTCGGATCCAATATCTTCAACATCGCGGTCATCCTCGGGCTGGCCTCGCTGATCAAGCCGATTGCGGTGAATGCGACGGCGATGAGGCGTGATGCACCGGTGATGCTCGGGGTCACGGTTCTGGGGATACTCGTGTTGCTGGATTCGACCATCCAGCGCTGGGAAGGTGTCCTGCTGTTTCTTTCCAGCGTGATCTACACCTGGTGGGTGGTGCGGGATGCGAGAAAAAATTCCGAGCCATCCGATGATGCCAAACCGATGAAGCTCTGGGTGGCGATCGGGTTCGTGATGGCGGGACTTGGAGTGCTGGCGCTCGGTTCGCAACTGCTCGTCGACAATGCGGTCTTCATGGCGCGCACCTGGGGAGTTTCCGAAGCGGTGATCGGCCTGACGATCATTGCGGCGGGGACATCGATGCCTGAGTTGGCGACCTCAGTGGTCGGGGCGATCCGCGGGCACTCCGACATTTCTCTGGGAAATGTGATCGGATCCAACATCTTCAATATCCTGTTCGTGCTCGGGCTGGCGTCCATCATCCATCCGATTCACGCGCAGGGTTTGAGCTGGACGGATCAGGGGGCGCTGCTGCTCTCGGCGATCGCGTTGTTGCCCTTCATGTGGAGTGGTCGTCAGATCGGCCGGAGCGAAGGTCTGATCCTGCTGGCGGGCTACGGCATCTATCTGGCGCTTCTTTGGCCGAAAGGCTGAGCGGCTTTCAAACTGCGAAGGGCCAGATGAGCGGGATGAGCAGGCAGGCGACTCCCCAGCAGATAAAGTTCATCGGAATGCCGACCTTGAGGAAGTCCTTGAATCGGAAACCGCCGGGTCCATAGACCATCAGATGAGTCTGGTAGCCCATGGGCAGGGCAAAGGCGAGCGATGAAGCGAGCACCACGGCCATCACGAAGGGACGCGTCTCCACGCCGATGCTCTGAGCAAGCGGGACGACGATGGGAATCATCATGACCGCCGTGGCGTTGTTAGAGAGCACTTCGGTGAGCAGCAGGGTGAGCAGGAAGACGGCCCAGAGGAGCACGTAGGGGAGGACGTCGGGAGGGACCCAGCCGATGGCTGAACGCGCGAGAAAATCGGCGAGAAAAGCAGCGGTGCCGGTGGTCTGCATGGCCATCCCAAGGCCTAGCAATCCGTAGAGCATGAAGAGCACCTGCCAGTCGATGCTTTGATAGGCTTGGCGAGGGGTCAGGGTGCGCGACCACAGGAGGATCAGCGCACCAACAAAGGTGCTGAAGTGAATCGGAATCTTCGGGATGAAAGGAAAGGGGCCGCTCAGAAGATCAGTGAGTGTGGACACCATGACGGCGCCAACCAGCGCGCTGCCGGCGAGCCATGCGGCGGCGGGACGGAGTGGGGTGCTGCGGGCGGGAGCATCCGTCAGAATGAAATCCTTGCTGGCCTTCAGTTCACCGAGGTTGAAGGCGGGGGTGACGACCAGCAGGGTGTCGCCTGGTTCGATCACGAGGGATCCGAGCTGGCTGGTGATGTTGTTTCCATTTCGATGAATGGCGAGTACGACGGCATTGTAATGCTGACGGAAGTTCGCCTCCGCCATGGATCGACCAGCGAGCGACGAGTCGGATTCGATGACGAGTTCGGTGACCAGTCCCTTGACCTCGGAAATGATTTCGAGCGAGAGGCTCGCGAAGAGCCTTTCGGGGCCTCCCGCATTGCCGCCGTGGACCGTGACGAGGTAGCGGTCGAAGCGCTCGATGATGATTTCATCAAGACCAGCGGTGATGCGGTGTCCGTCGCGGCGAATCTCGACAACATGGATACCGGCCTCTGCCGCGGCCATGGGCGACTCGATCCAGCGGGTGCCGATGAGGTCTGAGCTGGAGGAAACCAGCACGTGGTACATTTTCGCCGAGCGGCTTTCCGGTGTGAGCTCGGAGGCGGCAGAGGCGCGGTTGGCGATCAGCTTCGGTCCAAAGATGGTAAGAAAGATGATGCCGGCGATGGCGAGCGGGATGCCGACTGGAGCCAGTTCGAACATGCTCAGGGCTTTCTCGCCCATTCCGGTGAGCACGCCGTTGGCGAGCAGGTTGGTCGAGGTGCCGATGAGCGTGCAGCAGCCACCGAGGATCGACGAGTAGGAGAGCGGCATCAGCAGGCGCCCGGCTGCGATGTCCTTTGATCGGGCGAAGCCCAGCACCACTGGCAGGAGGATGGCGACGACCGCGGTGTTGTTCATCCATGCACTGCAAAATGCGGTTACCACTGAAAAGCTGAAGATCGCGCTTCGGGTTCCGCCCTTGATTCGCTTACGCAGCAGCTTGCCGAGGAGATCGACCGCGCCGGATGATTCCAGAGCCCCGCCGATGACGAACAGCGCGGCAATGGTGAGAGGTGCTTCGTTTTTGAAGACCTCGGACATCCGATCCATCGGGATCAGCCCGAAGACGACGACTGCGGCGAGCGAAGTCAGTGCGATGACGTCGGGAGGAGCCCACTCGCGAAGGAATGCGATGAGGATCAGCCCAACCAGGATGAGCGTGAGTCCGATTTCAAAAGTGAATCCATCCATGATGAATACGGGATTGGGGTTCAGACTCGTTGCGCTGCCAGCGGGCGGACTGGATCATCGGCGCATGGGCAGTGCAAGCCGGATGTGATCGGTCGTGATTAAGGAATTGCGGCCGGCCGGGGAGGGATCAAAGTGTCACGGATGAATCGCTGTCCGTGGTTGCCCCCCGAGCTTGAACTTTACCAGCAGTATCACGATTCGGAATGGGGTGTGCCGTCCCGCGATCGCCGATATCTGTTCGAAATGATCTGCCTGGAAGGAGCGCAAGCGGGCCTCTCGTGGTGGACGATTCTTCAGAAGCGGGAGCACTACCGGAAAGTCTTTCGCGATTTCGAGCCCGAGGCGGTGGCAAGGATGACGGATAAGCAGTTGGAAAAACTGGTGCTGGATCCGGGGATTGTCAGGCACCGGGGCAAGATCGTTGGCGTCCGGACGAATGCCCTGGCGTGGCTTGAACTCGAGAGGCGCGAAGGAAGTGCGGTCGAGTGGCTGTGGAGCTTTGTGGGTGGAAAGCCGATCGTAAACCATCGGAAAGTCATGGAAGACTATCCGGCGAAGACACCCGAGTCCGAGGCGCTGAGCAAGGCGATGAAGAAGCAGGGCTTCACCTTTTTCGGTCCGACGATTGCCTATGCCTTCATGCAGGCGGTTGGCATGGTCGATGACCACTCGGTGGATTGCTGGAGGCGCGGTTAGTCGGTCCTCATTGGACCGGGGCCATGATCCGCGCGGCACGACAGCCCAGTCGGAACCAGAATGGCCGCTCTGTTAGATCTTCGATTTTGACCTCCTTGCTATGCTCGAAGTCGATTTCCAGCATGTGGGTGATCTCGTCGATGAAGGCGGCATCCGTCGATAGGGCGGTGATCTCGAAATTCAGGCGGAAGGAACGGTTGTCGAGATTGGCAGTGCCGACGAAACCGTATCGATCGTCGACCAGCATGACTTTCTGGTGAAGGAATCCCCGTTTGTAGCGCATCAGCTTGATGCCATATGGGAGCGTTTCCTCGAAGAAGGTGAACGCTGACAGCCACACCAGGAGATGGTCGGCTTTCTCCGGAATCAGAATGCGCACATCCACACCGCGCAGTGCGGCGGTCTGCAAGGCTGTTAGAACACCTCCGTCGGGAACGAAGTAGGGTGAGGCGATCCAAAGTCGCTTGGTGGAGGTGTTGGCCGCTTCGGCGCATACCAGTTGCCATGAATCCGCAAGATCGGCAGGACCTGTTGGAAGGATGGCAACCGTTTGATCTGCGGTTTGTGCGTGTCCGTTCCAGTGCAGATCGAGAAACCCATCTGCAGCCCAGTTCCAGTCTTCCAGATACGCTAGCTGGATGGCCTGAACGGCGGGGCCCTGGATTCTCAAATGGGTGTCTCTCCAGGCTCCGAATCGTTTGTCACGACCGAGATATTCGTCCCCGACGTTGAGCCCGCCAATGAAGGCTTCACGACCATCGGCGACGACGATCTTGCGGTGATTCCTGAAGTTGAGTTGGAGTCGGGACCACCAGAAACGGTTGGCCCCAAAGGAGTGGCACTCGACACCGGCATCCTTCAATTCACGCAGGTATTTCCTCGGAAGCTTGTGGGATCCGACCTCATCAAAGAGGAAGTAGATCCGCACTCCCTCTTGGGCCTTTTTGATGAGGGCGTCCTTGAAGCGGTTTCCAACCCGGTCGCTTTTGACGATGAAGAAATTGACCAGAATGTAGTCTTGGGCGGAGGAAATGGATTCAAAAATGGCATCGAAGGTCTCCTGACCATCGATCAGGAGCTCAAGTTCGTTTCCTCGGGTGAAGGGTAGGCCGATCAGCAACTCCGCCGCCCGCCCAAAGGGATCATTGGGTTTGACACCGTAATGCCTGAGACGCCGGTGCATGTCTTCGGATAGCTTTCGAAGATCGGCGTCCTGGCTTCGCCGCGCCCTGACGTAGCCAGAAAAGCGCTTACGACCCGCGATCCAATAGAGTGGAATGGCAATCCACGGGGCGGCGATCAGGGAGACAATCCAAGCGATAGTACCTTGCGAGGTCCTGACATGCATCAAGGCATGAAGGATGTGGAGGATGCCGATCAGGTGAAGGAGGATTAAACCACCACCGGCAAAATAAGGCAGCCATTCTGGATTGATCACGAAGCAAGCATAGCAGGGCCCCAGTGGGGGGGAAGCCGACTCTTTTGAAAAAAGGCCGAATGATATATTGACTGGATTGCTCCAAAAGTCTATCTCCCGCGCAGCAACTTCCCAAAGCCATGTTTTATCAAGAGTCCAGCATCAGTCAGATCGTCCGTCCAGTTGACGGGATGGATCTGATGTTTTGTTGGATTTCATGTGGTTTCGAGACATTGACCGAAAAAGGTCATGATCTCGGCATGAATCCAAAATCACCGGAAAACAGGGTAGGGTTGATCGATTGACCCGAAGTCGCTTAAAACAAGCATTCAAGGCGCCCTGCTTTCCACATGGAAGCGGGGTTTTTTGTGTTCAGGGGCATCGCTTTCATTTCCTCAAATCCATTTTTATTTTTCCATCATCCAGGCCGATAGGGCCCAGCCAACTGACAAATAGCGAATCACATTTCTGATCCTCCTCCGCTTGGAGGGCGGACGGCTCCCGTGGAGGTTTTGATCGAATGCATGATCCGGTTGTTCGGAAAGCATATCTTCAATGCGACGGAAGAGTTACGCCTTCGAAGTGGATTTTCTCCCCATGTTGACCTTGGTGTAGTGGTAGCACCCTGCGTTGTGATCGCAGCGGGGCCGGTTCGAATCCGGTAGGCCAACCCAATTTTCTCAATTCTCATGACTGTTCCCCTTCTTCATCGTTCTTCCGTTCTCGTACTGAACCGCCACTGGCTGGCGATCGATGCGGTCACGCCGATCGTTGCCTTCGGTCATCTGGCCACGGGAAGCGCGCGGGCCTTGCGAATCGATGGTCAGTCCATCCAGCCCTTTGAGTGGGAAGACTGGAGGGCCCTCGGTATTCCCAAGGGCGCGGCGGTGATCGGAACGCCTTCGGGGAATGTCCGGATTCCTACGGTGATCGTGCTGACGCGCTATGCGAAGGTGCCGATGATCGCTCCGGTGTTCGGTTTTCGAGGTCTGTGGGAGCGCGATGGCGGTCGCTGCCAATATACCGGTAGAGACCTGAAGCCAGGCGAGGGAAACATCGACCACATTATGCCGCGCTCGCGGGGTGGCATGGACTGCTGGGAGAACTGCGTGCTCGCCGATCGGAAGGTGAATACCCGCAAGGGATCGCTCACCCCGGAAGAAGCGGGTTTGCGACTGCTGACGGTGCCCAGGGCTCCGCAGGCGGTTCCCGCAACGATGCGCATCCGCAACTCGTGGAACATCGAGGACTGGAAGCACTTCTTGTAACCAACAACCGGGAAGGGAGGTGAGAGCCTCCCTTCCTTCAAATCAATCCATTTCAATTTCATGAACAGACTTCTAACAACGGATCGCCTGATCCTCCGTCCGATACGGATGGAGGATGCGGAGGCGATCACACGGTGGGTGAGCGATCGTCGGGTGGCCGAGATGACCACCTTGATTCCTCATCCTTTTGCACTCGCGAATGCCATTGAGTGGCTTGAGCGGGTGACGGCTGATGATGCCGGGCAGGGAGATCAGGTCTTCGCGATCACCTTGCGTGAAAGCGGTGAGCTGATTGGCTGCATCGGGCTTCATGGTGATGAAAAAGCTCCCTGGGCGGAATTCGGCTACTGGCTGGGTGTTCCGTTCTGGGGAAATGGTTACGCAGCCGAAGCGCTGAGCGAAATCCTGCGCTTTGGATTTGAAGACCGCGGCCTGAGGCGGATCGAGGCCTGCCACTTTGCCCATAACCCGGCTTCGGGTCGGGTAATGCAAAAGGCGGGACTCGTGCATGAAGGCACGCAGAAACTGCGATGCCAGCGAAACGAGCAGCTCTTCGATCGGGTCAATTACGGATTGATCGACGAGGACTGGAGGGCGGCGAACATAAGATAGGAAGCCAGGATTTTGAACAGAAGGAGACGAAGTCAACGAAGCTTGGGTTGCGTGGATCTCAAATTGGGATCTGGAAACGGGCTTCGCGCACGTTGCGGCCTTCTGTTTGGAATGCAGTGAGATTGAAGTGCCTGGTAGTTAACAAAAGGGCGCGAAGGTCGCAAAGTTGAGTTTGAATCCCAACTTCGTTACCTTCGTTTCCTTATGTGAGAATTTATCGCTGCTGAACAATTGGAATTGTAGAAAATGAAACTATTGACGTCAGAGGACTTGATTGCGGCCGGGTATGATCCGGGTCCGGCATTCAAGGCCATGTTTGAAAAGATCGACGAGTATCAAGCTCGTGGGATCTCGGATAAGAAGTATGCACTCAAGCTGCTGAAACGCGATTTTGCGCCGCCGCCTCCCAAGTCGGTGATGCGTGAGAAGGCGATTAGGTTTTCCGAGGCAATCCTTCCGGAATCCAAGGAAGAGAAGGTCAATGTGGCGGTGGTTCGGAAGAAAATGACCGAGCTGCTGAAGACTCCGGTAATCGCGCGCGGCGCGATCATGCCGGATGCCTGTCCGGCGGGAAAAGCCACGGCTGATATTCCGGTGGGCGGGGCGATTGCGGTCGAGAATGCAATCATTCCTTCGGCCCACTCGGCGGATATCTGCTGCTCGATGTTTGCGACCTTCTACGAGGAACGTAGTAGCGTGAGCAAGGAGATGGATGCGCTGGTGACATCCACCCGCTTCGGGCCGGGGCACCGCCATCTCGATGACCTGGTCGATGACCCGGTGCTGGATGAGGATGTATGGAACAACCGCTTTCTTTACGGAATGCGGGATCGCGCGCATGCCCATCTGGCGGATCAGGGCGATGGAAATCACTTTGCCTACATGGGTGAGGTGGACGTGACACCCGAGATGCTGGCAATGCTGCGTTTGACTCGGCATGGGGATCTGGCGGATTCGCTCTCGCCGAAAAAGTATCGCGTGCTGGTCACTCACCACGGCTCGCGGAGTCTCGGAGCGCATGTTTACAAACGTGGCCAGGCGGTGGCGCTGAAGCATGTGGCTCGCAAGGGTCAGCATATACCGGCGGCGGCCGCGTGGATCGATGCGCAGTCTCCGGAAGGAAGAGACTACTGGGATGCGCTTCAGTATGTCGCGCGCTGGACGAAGGCGAACCACCGGGCGATTCATCGTCGCTTCCTCGAGCGGATTGGAAGTCGCGCGGTGGCGGAAGTGGGCAACGAGCACAACTTCGTCTGGCAGCGTGGCGACATGTTCTTCCATGGCAAGGGGGCGACTCCGGCGTGGAAGGATCCCGACGGGCGTCCGCAGCTCGGCTTGATCCCGCTCAACATGGCGGAGCCGATTCTGTTAGTGCTGGGTGCGGATCAGGAGGAGTTCCTTTCCTTTGCGCCGCATGGTGCGGGGCGGAACCTGTCGCGCACGGCTTTGAGAAAGCAGTTTCGCGATGAGGCATCGCGTCGTCATGCGATTGAGAAAGGGACGGATGGTCTCGATGTGCGCTGGTTCTGTGGTCAGCCGGATCTGAGCGAGACGCCGATTGCTTACAAGAATGCGAGGGCGGTGAAGGCACAGATCGCGCACTTCGGTTTGGCCGAGGTGGTGGCTGAGATTCGTCCGCTCGGCTGCATCATGGCTGGCGATGTGCCGAAGCCATGGCTGCGCGAAAAGGAGCTGACACCGAAGCAGAAGCGGCAAATCGAGCACCGGAAGGATCGAAGGAAAACGAGACAGGAGTTGCATGATGAGTGGTAAAAACCGGCGCCAACAACGAGTGGAGAGGTGGAAGATCGATCGACATCTACTGTCTCTCGATCGCGAGAGAGAAGAGCTCAACGCTAAGATTCAGGCAGCGGGTTCAGAACCCATCGATGAGCCTTATCAGCGCGGATGGACGAGGTGGTTCGAGTGGAGTGAGGAAGCGACCCGGCGTCGTGACTTCTCCGTGATGAGTCGGGCCTTGCCTCTCATTCAAGTTAAAGGCTGGTCGAGGTTCCGTGATTTCAGGGCCTGGAATTGGAAGGTGGGGAAGAGGCTGCCCGTGGAGCACGTCATCCGCGGGTTCCACGCCCATAGCCTTCTCCGCTTGTGCAAGGATCCGGATGTGGTGAAGTTTTTCCAGACTTCACGCTATCGCAAGATCGAGGGTGTTGAGCACTTGCGGGACCTTGCACGAATTGGCTGGGGTGGCCGGATTGAATTTAGCTATCCCGAGCTACTTGTTAGTAGGATGGAGCCCTTCTGGGTGAGGTGCCGCAAAATTCACCTCCCCGAAGTTCACTCTCGCCTGGCTGAGGTCGAGGATGAGATTGATTGGAACGGTGGGTGGGGAAGAATGGACTATCTCAAAGGTCACCGAAATTGGAAGCGGGATCGTTTGGAGGCCAAAGATCGAGCGCTACGGAGATTTCACCGCAAGGAGCTCAACGATGGAATCGAAGAATACGAAGAGATGAGAAGGTGCGGAGAGATCCGCGCCTTTTTTGTGATGGTGAGCCTCCTGTACTTTTCCGAATCGAAATTCAACTTTCAGAGCTTAGCCGGGAGGCGGACACTCCCTACGTCCCCATTGCGAAGAGAGATCGAAGTGAGTAGGTTCACGGCCATGGCGCTCGATGTCTCCACCCCTGCCCTGCTTTTTCCTGCGATCAGCTTGCTGTTTCTTTCCTACACGAACCGCTTTCTTCATCTGGCAGCGCTGATCCGGCAACTCTATCGCGATTGGCAGGAGGAAAAGGACGAGACGCTCATGGCGCAGATCGCGAATTTGAGAAGACGGCTGATTTTGATCCGCTGGATGCAATTTCTCGGGGCGGTGAGTCTCTTTCTCTGTGTCGGCTCAATGGTGTCGGTGATGGCCGGATGGCAAGGTTTGGCTCAGTCGGCCTTTTGGGCGGCCCTGCTCTTGATGGGCGGTTCGCTCGCCAGTCTGATGGTCGAGGTCTGGATCTCGGGGGGAGCCTTGCGGATCATGCTGCGTGAATTGGAGGACCGGAAGTGATTGGGCATTGAGTCCGGGGGGCGCATCGCTTTGATTCGGCGCGTGGATCTCTTTTCCTCGACCAACCCTGCAGGACCGAAGGCGCTGAGCGTGACGCAACTGGTCCGGCGGATGAAGAATTTGCTGGAGATCGAACTGGGCGAGCAGTGGGTCGAGGGTGAGGTGTCGAACTTGCGAAAGCAGTCCAGCGGTCACTGGTATTTCTCGCTGAAGGACGAGCGGGCCCAGATTTCCTGTGCGATGTTCGGCGCGCGGAACAAGCGGGGTTCGGCGGATCTGGAGGACGGGGCGAAAGTTCGGGTGTTTGCCGAGCCGAGTGTCTACGAGGCGCGGGGTCAGCTGCAGATCATCGTTTCAAAAGTCGAGCGGGCAGGCGTCGGTGACCTCCAGGCGAAGTTCGAGGCGCTGAAAAAGAAGCTCGAGACGGAAGGGCTCTTCGCACCGGAACGGAAGAAGCCGATCCCGGGATTTCCGAAAGTGGTGGGGATCATCACCTCGGGAACCGGTGCCGCGATTCAGGACATCCTGAACGTTCTGGAACGGCGAGCTCCATGGGTGCAGCCCGTCTTGCTGCCGGTGCGGGTGCAGGGAAAAGGGGCGGAGCAGGAGATCGCGGCGGCGATCCGCCAGATGGGCGCGGCTGAGGGCGGGACGCCGAGGTGCGATGTGATGATCGTCGGGCGCGGTGGCGGATCGCTGGAGGACCTGTGGAATTTCAATGAGGAGATCGTGGCCCGGGCAATCGCGGATTGTCCGATCCCGGTGATCTCGGCAGTCGGGCACGAGATTGATTTTACGATCGCGGACTTTGTTTCCGATCTGCGGGCACCGACGCCCAGTGCCGCGGCGGAGCTGGCAGTGCCGGATGGCGAGGAGCTGAAGATGAGGCTCTCGATTCTGAATCGACGTTTGTCGCGGCGGGTCGGCGAGCGCATTGAACGCCTCGGGCTATTGTTAGAAAACGCGCGGCGCGGGGTGCTTTCAAAGGGCGGCGAGCGATTGTTGCGTGAGCCGACGATGCGGGTGGATCAGTTGCGGACGCGATTGGTTTCTGCCGTGCAGGCGGACTGGCGCGATCGGGCGTCGCAGTTGAAGTCGCTGAAGCGCTCGCTGGAGGCCCAGCGGCCGGAACGCCAGATCGAGTTGCGGCTGGAGATGATCGAGCGGCTACGGGTTCAGCTCGGGCGGGCGGCGACGCATGAAATTCACGATCGAGAGGAACGAGTGAAGAGGCTGTCGGGGATGCTGCGGGCGCTCGGACCGGTGTCGGCCTTTGAGCGGGGTTTTTCCATCGCCACGACGGCGGAGGGGAAGGTGATTCGCTCGAGGAACGATGTGGCGGAGGGAGAGATACTGGTGACCAAGCTCAAGGATGGGGAGCTGGTGAGCAAGCGAGTGGAGGAAGAATGAGGCTCGATCGCCGGAGTCGTCGGTCGGTGGTTTGGAATGCGATCGCAGGCCGCCGCTGTCCAACGTTCCGGGGTATGAGCCGGACAAATGAGGACAATTTGGCAGGATATCCGCTTGATTAGGCCTTTTCCTTGACCGGGTGGGAGGGGGAGAACAGCTTCGCGCGTAATTTTTCCTCGATATGAACATCCACGAATACCAGGCCAAGGAGCTTTTCGATCAATACGGGGTGCCGAGCCCGCAAGGGAAGGTGGCGTCCTCGCCCGAAGAGGCGGCTGCGGCTGCCAAGGAATTCGCCGGCTCAAAGCTGGTGATCAAGGCACAGGTTCACGCCGGTGGCCGCGGTAAGGGCCACTTCAAAAATGGCTTTCAGGGGGGTGTCCACCTCATCGAATCGCCCGAGCAGGCTGCCGAGTTTGCCGGTAAGATGCTCAACGAAACCCTCGTTACGGTTCAGACCGGCGAAGCGGGCCGTCTGGTGCGCAAGGTGATGGTCGCGGAGGCGGTCGACATCGAACACGAATACTACCTCGCGATCCTGCTCGATCGCGCGACCTCACAGCCGGTGATCGTGGCTTCGACCGAAGGCGGCATGAGCATCGAGGATGTGGCTCACGACACGCCTGAGAAAATCATGCGCCAGTTCGTGCATCCGTTGCTGGGGCTTCAGGGTTATGAAATCCGCAAGCTGGCGGCAGGTCTTGGATTGTCCGGCGATGTCGCAAAGCAGTTCGCCAAGCTTCTCAAAAACCTCTACTCGCTCTTCATCAAGTGCGATTGCTCGATGCTTGAAATCAACCCGCTGGTGACCACGCCTGATGGTCGTGTGCTGGCGCTCGATGCGAAGTTTGGTTTTGACGACAACGCACTTTACCGTCACCCCGAGATCGTCGCAATGCGCGACACGGAAGAAGAAGATCCACGCGAAGTGGCCGCTTCCGAGTTTGATCTGAACTACATCGGTCTCGACGGCAGCATTGCCTGTCTCGTCAACGGCGCTGGTCTGGCGATGGCGACGATGGACATCATCAAGCACTACGGCGGTGAGCCGGCGAACTTCCTCGATGTGGGAGGTGGAGCTTCGAAAGAACAGGTCGCAGCCGCCTTCAAGATCATCCTCGGGGACCCGAACGTGAAGGGCATCCTGATCAACATTTTCGGCGGAATCATGGACTGCAACGTGATCGCCGAAGGCGTGATCGCTGCGGCGAAGGAAACCGGTCTGCCACTACCACTGGTCGTCCGCTTGGAGGGCAATAATGTCGAGGCTGGCAAGGCGACACTCGCTGCCAGCGGCCTGAACATCGTGGCCGCCACGACCATGGCCGACGGTGCTGAGAAAATCGTAGCCGCGGTATCCGCCTGAAACTGAATCCAACTACTTAAGACGATGGCCATTCTCATTGATGAAAACACCAAGGTCCTGATTCAGGGCATCACCGGCAGCTTCGGCGCACGCCATGCATCACTCTCGCTCGCCTACGGCACGAAGCTGGTCGCGGGGGTGACTCCTGGAAAAGGCGGACAGAAGTTCGAAGACCAGGTGCCGATTTTCGACACCGTTTCCCAGGCTGTGAACGAAACCGGTGCGAGCGCAACGGCGATTTTCGTGCCACCTCCATTTGCAGCCGATGCGATTCTAGAAGCCGCGGATGCTGGTGTGGAATTGATCGTTGCGATCACCGAAGGGATTCCCGTGATGGACATGATGCGCGTGAAGTCCGCTCTGCAAGGTTCGAAGAGCCGACTGATCGGCCCGAACTGCCCGGGGCTCGTGACACCGGGTCGCGGCGAAAAGAGCCACGGCGGTTGCCGGATCGGCATCGCGCCAGGATACATTCACAAGCGCGGCAATGTCGGCGTGGTTTCCCGATCGGGCACTCTAACATACGAAGCGGTGTTCCAGTTGACCGAGCTTGGTTACGGCCAGAGCACCTGCGTCGGCATCGGTGGTGATCCGATCAACGGCACCAGCCACATCGATGTGCTGAAAATGTTCAACGACGATCCTGAGACCGAAGCGATCATCATGATTGGTGAGATCGGTGGTGACGCGGAAGCGGAAGCCGCTCGCTGGGCGAAGGACAACTGCAAGAAGCCGATTGCCGGATTCATCGCCGGTGCGACCGCACCTCCGGGACGCCGCATGGGTCATGCCGGTGCGATTGTCGGTGGCGAAGACGACACGGCGGAAGCCAAGAAGCGGATCCTCGCCGAGTGCGGCATCGCGGTGGCCGAGACGCCAAGTGACATGGCCAAGACGCTGCTTGAGCGTTGGGGAAAGTAAACCCTCCGATTCGCGACTAATTTTCAACGGCGCAGCTCGAGAGGGCTGCGCCGTTTTTTCGGCAGTGGCATGACCGGGATGGTCATGCCACTGGTCGTTGATAGCTCGCCTAGAAACGATAGCCGACGCCGATGCCGACGCTCAGGCCGGTGAGATCGAGTTCAAAGGCGGTCGGACTGACAACTCCTTCAAGAGCTTGGTTCCAGTCATAGCGGAGGAAGCCTTCCACGCTCCACTGCTCGGTGATTTGATAACCGGCGGACGCTTTCAGATAGAGACCCCAGAGGAATTCCTGGTCGCTATTTGCTCCGATGACCGTAGTACTTCCGATTGCGTTGGCATTTGGAATGGGGGCGCTCCACGAGGCACTCCAATCGGCGAGGTTGAGGACCGCACCGGCGCCGAAGCCGATGTAGCAGGACTCCGCTGGATGCCATTCGAGCTCGCCACCAAGGGCGAGGCTGTAGAGATCCGTGTCGTGACCGAAGAGGTAGCTTCCGCCCGCAACAGGAGTTCCTTGGACCAAAGTCCGGTTGGTCGGCTGGTTGTTGATCAGCGGTCCGGGGCCGAAGTAGTCTCCCGAGTATGGCGCGGTCGGCGGGATCACGCCGCCCAGTGCGTAGCTATCGACGATGCTGACCGGTGAGCTGGTCATCGTGCTGGCGGTTTGGCCGTCGAGACCGGCGATGGCGAGGTTGGCGGTGAAGCCGGCGAAAAGATTCGGCTGAACCGGCCGGAGGTAGCTGAGCTCGAGGTAGGGCGCTACCACGCTGTCCGAATCGTCGTGGGAAAAGCTTGGCAGACTGGTCGCTCTGCCACCCGAGAGCGTGTAGTTGAGCGATCCACCACTGACCTGGCTCCCGTTCTGGTAGCCCCAGTTGGTGGTCATGCCACTGGCCGCGGTGGCGGCACCGATGTTGACGTAGCCGTCGTCGTAAGTGCGGTCGGCGTAGGCGTTTTCCGGACCAGCGCCAGTGGGTGGAATGAAGAAGCGATTGGCGAACGGTCCGTTCTGGAGATTTGGATTCACGGAGAGTTCACCGATATTCCGCCACATGGCACCGGCACCGATGCGCCAGGAACTGCGGGATTCCGGAGCGGGAATGATCGGTGACTTGGCGTCGCTCGGCGGATCCCCGGCGAGGGCGGGCAGCGTGAGCAGGGCAAAGATTGTCAGGCGGGAAGTCATGATTCGGAAGGGGCTTAAGGTGCACCGCTGATGAGGACGAAACGGTAGTAGCGATTGGGAGTCGACGAGGGGTGGCTCTCGGTTTTCGGGGGACCGTTGTCGATCCATTGCAAACGATTGGCCGGAGCGATGACCGTGGGCGTCACGCGTTTCCAGGTGCTCATGTCGTGGCTGTATTCCACCGCATAGGTCGCACCCGGTGTCGAGGCGATCTCGATCAGGAAGTCTCCGTTGCTGAGCTTTTCGTTGCGAGTCACTGGAATGCCTCCTCCTGCCGCGACGGGCTCGGTTTCTGAGAACGGCAACAGCTCGATTTCGTACTGCGGCGTGAAATCCGGATCGAGTGAGGCGCGGAAGAACTCGACGGTTAGAGTCACGCTGGCATTCGCGGCGAGCCCGTGGTTGTAGAGCAGGTAGGGGAGGTTTTCAGGAGGATTGCCGAAGGAACGGGTGCCTTGGGCGTTGTAGACCTGAACGTCGCCCGGCAGGTTTCTCACATAGAGCCGGAAGGCGGGAATCGGCTGGGTCGCGCTGTCGTTGCTGACGGTTACCTTGCTGACGAAGAGTCCGCTTTGTAGTTCCACCTCGGGAGCGACGGTGATCGTCGTGCCGGTGTCGTCCGCGCTGATGATCGAGGCGCTGGCGCTGGCGGTGTTGTTGGTGGGATTGACTTCTGGTTGGTCAGCTTGGGAGAAGCTGAAGCCCATCGGGATCGCGCCTAGGCCGCTGGTGGCGGATGAGGTGGCACGGACTTTCAGGGTCAGAGTGGCGGAAGCTCCTTCGGTGAGGTTGAGGTTCCAGATTCCCGTGCCTCGCTGGAAGGATCCCGTACTTTCGACCTCGTCAATGATGCTCACCCCGGGCGGGAGTGATGTTGTTTGCTGAAGGATAAGTCCGCTAGCATTGCTCGGGCCATGGTTGGTGACAGTGACGCGGAAGACGTCGAAGTCATCGCCACCGGCGACGATGGGGCTTTGAAGGACATCAACTCCGAGAGCGATGTCGATCTGTTCGGAAACATTAATGCGCACCGTTTTCGTAGTGCTTTCGTTGCTGCCGTCGCTGGCGGCGTAGGTGAATGAGTCGGGGCCGAAAAAGTTCGCTCGCGGGGTGTAGCTGAAGCTCCCATCTGACTCGAGAAATACGGTTCCATGGGGAGCTTGGGATTTCAGGACGGCGGCTAGCCCCCCTGGGCCATTACCATCGTCTTTGTCCGAGTCATTGGCGAGCACGCCAATTTCGCTCGGGATGCTCAGGGTTCGGTCTTCGGTAGCCTCGTAAGGGCCGTCGTCGAAGGCGAGGGGTGAGAAGTCGTCGTCGATGATTGAATAGAGCAACAAATAGCCGTTTACATCGTTCCGGAAACGGAAGCTTCGTCCAGATGCGTCAACGAAACGCCCTTGTAGGGCGCCTAGGATGCTCTCATTGGACTCTGCAAGATTGTCTGGAACGATGGGTATTTCGATCCTGGTTCCGGCGGTGGTGACTTCATATCTTCCAGGAGCCGGGATGAAGTCGACGTTTGCGGTTGCGGATCCAGCCGTATTACTGACTTCAGCGAATACCGGGACATCGACTTCTTGGTCCATCTGAAGAAGGAATACCATCACCGGATTTCCTGAGTCGCCCTCGATGACATCGTCTCCGGAGAGTATGATGGTGGTAATATCATCGTTGGTGATCGTGATGGTGGCGGAGTCTTGAATGCCGATGGTGGCGTTGCGCTCGGGAACAAGTGCGATCTCGAAAGCCTCATCTAGCTCCACGACCTCGTCTTGATTGATCGTGAGGGTGATGGCTTTGGTCAATTCGTCTCCCGTAAATCTGACCGGGATGGGAGTGGAGTTATAGTCGATGCCTGAAGTTGCGGTTCCGGTTCCGGGAAATGTGACATTGACGATGGAGTCACCGGCGGCGACGTCGCGTTTCAGTGTTACTTGAGCCGATGTGGGGACGCCGTCTTCGCCGTAGGTGTATGTGGCGCGGTCGAAGGTGACGATGGGTTCGATGACAGTGAGAGCAAAGTCATTGCCATCGCCGCCGACGTAGGTGGGCTTGAAATACTGTCCTCCTGCTTGGACGATCACGCCCTCCGTGATTCCCGCGAATGTGCCGTTAATTGGCTCGGTGCCATCGTTTGAAATCAGGATCGAGGTGGTCCATGCGGGTAGCGGTGTGGGGTTGTTGATGAAAAGTCCGGCGCTTCCGAGATTGATCCGCCCTGTGACGACCAGCGAGTCGCTCGTGGTGGCTTCCATGTCGAATTCGGCTGAGGATTCGGTGGGGAGGGCGAGGTCGCCGATCTGATTGAAGATACTGATGTTGCCCGTGCCGCCCGGGCTCAGGATGCCAGTTGCGTGGAGTTCGGAGGCGATGACGGCATCTCCGTCTCCTCCGTTTTGGATGGTACGACTGGGAGCGATAAGGCGGACATCGTTGGCTCCGGCATCCAATCCCAAGCATGAAATATTTCCGCCGTGGATTTCGATGGGATCAGTGAAGGTCGATGGGCGGATGTCAATATCACCGGTGCCGACATCCGGCCAACCGATGCTGATGCTTGAAAATCCATCGGTGAAGGAAGAGAGGTCGTTGGCGTCGAGGTTTAGCCTGCCGCTGCTGCCGTCACCGATGCCGATGGTGGTGGAGGCGTCGTGAGGAAGTAGATGGAATGTTGCATTTCCTCTGAAAATACCTCCTTTGAAGTTCACGACGTCGGCGGTGATATGGATGGATCCATTGCCAGGTGACGAGAGCATGTCGAGGGATCCGTGGTGGTTGACGGTCTCGGCCACCAGAGCGACTGGGCTGGAGGATTGTGGGACGAGGTTGGCAGTCGGGGCGATGGTAATGGAGTCCCCGCGACCGTCTCCTGTATAAATGCCGAAGGAGGGGAACCCATCGGGGGCGACGCTGTTGATGAAAATCGAGTCATCACCATCGCTGCTGGTGAGCGAGATGTCTTCGATGGGGTTTTTCAGGTGGAGCGTCGGACTGTGTGGGGAGGTGTAGCTGGTGATTCCTGGTTCGGTAGAATCTGTCAGGGTTATTGAGTGAGTCGGAATCGGGAAATTTAGTAGTGCCACAAGAGGTGACACGGGGAGTTTGATTCCTCCCTCAATATTGTTGAGGCGATAGATGTTCCCATTGGTTTCCTGAAAGAGTTCCGCGTTGCCAGGGCCTGTCGAGGTGAAGTTGATGACCTGTTCTTCTTCGAAGATGAGGCTGAGGCTGTCATTGCCGTCTTGACCGTCGAAATCGAAGCTGGAAATGGGGAAGATCGGTGCGGGAGTTCGAAGCTGTCGAGTGTCGAATTCGATGGTGTCATTTCCCTCACCGGTGATCACCTCAATTGAGGAGACTTGAGTTGCTCGGACCAATGCTGTGGCCGGATCCCGGATAACGACAGAAGTTGGTGAGCTGGTGATGATCGTGCCAGGCGAACTTAGCTGGATGGTGTAGACCGGTGGAAGGGATGGGCTCGTAATTGACAGTGAGTCGTCGGCATCACCGCCGATAATGGTCAGAACTCCGTCGATGACATCAACAAGGATAAGGGACTCTGTGGAGTCGGCGGCTTCGAGAGAAGGCGGCGAATCCGAATCTGGCGTTACATCTACGGGCAGGGTTGTTTGGGCGAATGCCTGAGGAAGTGTTAGAGCGAGTAGAGGGGCGAGCCAGATGTAGAGGTTCACGAAAGGGGGAATGGGCGGGTTTGTTGGAATCGAGTCACGCGAGAAACGCGGTCCTAAATATGAATAGGAAGAAAGAATGGTGGGGTGGCAAGTCCGATTTCCATCTCTGGATGGAGACTTGGTTTTCAGGCTCTGGAGACTTTGGATTCGGGAATTCTAGGCATGGACCCACATCTCGGGGGAGGGGGGATCATAAGTTTGAGGATCGGAGTCAGGATCGGAGTCGCGTTCTTTCAAGTTTTTGAAGCAAGGCGACGAATTTGTGTCGCTCGTGGGGTTGTAATCCGAACAGGAATTTCATGAGTTCGAGTATGGAAATGGAGCAAGCGAGTGCGACCGGTTTGACGGAGCAGGAGATCAAGGAGGCGTCGCAGTGGGTTTATCCTCTGCGGGCGGAGATCGGGCGGTATTTGATCGGTCAGCAGGACCTGGTGGATCGGCTGATTTCGGTGCTGCTGGTGAAGGGGCACGTGCTACTCGAAGGGGTGCCGGGACTGGCAAAGACGCTGGCTTTGAAGACTTTGGCGCAACTGGTGAATGCCGATTTTCACCGCATTCAGTTCACGCCGGACATGCTGCCGGCGGATATCGTCGGCACTCAGGTCTTTGATCCTCGGGCGGCGCAGTTCCAGGTGAAGCATGGTCCGGTTTTCGCGAATTTCATTCTGGCCGATGAAATCAACCGCGCCCCGGCAAAGGTCCAGAGCGCACTGCTGGAGGCGATGCAGGAAAAGCAGGTCACCATCGGTGAAGAAAGCTTCAAGCTGGCGAGCCCGTTCTTCGTGCTGGCCACTCAGAACCCGCTCGAACAGGAGGGAACCTATCCGCTTCCCGAAGCGCAGCTCGACCGCTTCATCATGAAGGTGCTCGTGGACTACCCCAGCATGGATGAGGAAATGGCGGTCATCGATGTGGCGGCCAGCACTCAGGAAATGCCAAGTCCGACCCCGGTGGTGACACTGGATGTGATCCGCAAGGCTCAGGAGATGGTCAATCGGGTGTATCTCGATGAGAAGGTGAAGCGCTACATCGTAAGCCTCGTGCACGCGACGCGGAGGCCGGATGACTTTGGATTGAAGATTGGTCCTTATCTGCGCGTCGGGGCTTCGCCTCGGGCATCGATTGCGATGACGCTGTTAGGTAAGGCACGGGCTTTCCTGGATGGCCGGGCTTATGTCACGCCGCATGATGTGAAATCGATCGCGCCGGATGTGTTGAGACACCGCGTGACGGTTTCGTATGAGGCGGAGGCCGAGGGTCTCGATGCAGAGCATTTCATCAGGCAGATCCTCGATGAGATTCCCGTTCCCTGAATCTTCGGACCAGGATGGATGGGATGAATAGGATCAGGATAAGATGAATTTCAGGCATCCAATCAATCCTATCCACCCTGGTCCTTCCGAACGTAATTGAATGGCGAAGAGTAAGAGACAGATTCGCGAAGACGAGGAGAACGAAGCACGGGTGTCCGAAATCATGGGGCGCGTGCGGCGAATGGATATCCGTACCAAACGCCTGGTGGATGATCATTTGGCGGGGAGTTACGCGAGCGTCTTCAAAGGACGCGGGATGGACTTCGATCGGGTCCGGAATTACGTGCCCGGCGATGATGTGCGGACGATCGATTGGAACGTCACGGCCCGCACGGGAGAGCCTTTCATTAAGACCTTCACCGAAGAACGGGAACTGACGATGATCCTGATGATCGATGTCAGTGCTTCTTCGGATTTCGGATCAAGCGAGGCGAGCAAGCGGGAGCTGCAGACGGAAATCGCCGGAGTGCTGGCGGCTTCAGCCATCCGGAATCGCGACAAGGTCGGCCTGGTGCTTTTTTCCGACGACGTGGAGCTTTACATCCCTCCGGTGAAGGGTCGCTCGAACATTCTGCGGGTGATCCGAGAGGCGCTGTTCTTTCAGCCGACGGGACGCGGGACGAATATCAATGGAGCGCTGGATTTCGTGAACCGCATCATGCAGCGGCGCGCCGTGGTGTTCTTGATTTCGGACTTCCGTCTGCACGGCGACGAGAAGGAGCTTCAACACAAGTTGAGCGTGACGGGGCGTCACCATGATGTGATCGCCGTGGGGGTGAATGATCCGCTGGAGGGAGACTTGCCGGATGTGGGAGTGCTGCGGATCGAGGATGCGGAGACAGGGGAAATGGTTCAGATCGATACGGGAAGCGCGAAGGTTCGGGAGTCATATCGATTGGAGGCAGTGAATCGCCGGAATCGGATCAGCGCTGCTGTTAGAAGGAGTGGTGTCGACTTTCTGGAGTTCGCGACGGGGCACGACTGGGTGCCCGCATTGATGAATTTTTTCAACAAGAGGAGGGCGAGGAAGTGAAGGTATGGGTGCATGCTGGGGAGGTGGAGCGCGGCGGCGCCACGCGGTCCGTGTTGGTGATGTGGCTTGGATTGGTAGCTTCGGCTGTTGGCCAAGGTGCCGAGGAGGATATCCGGGGGCCGAAGCCATTGATCGCGGTTCCTGAGGTGGAGCCGGCGACGCCATGGGGGCTCTATGTTCTCGGCGGCTTGCTGGCCTTATTGGTGATTGGAGTGCTCATTTGGCTGCTGAAACGGAAAACGGTTCCGGAGGTTTCGGCGGAGGATCTGGCGAAGCGTGAGCTGGATAAGCTCGGCCGCGAGGGAACGGAGTTGGAAGCGGGCGATTTCGCGCTGGCGGCGAGTCAGGTGGTGCGCAGTTTCATCGAGCGGAAGTTCGGTCTGGCAGCACCGAAACGGACGACCGAGGAATTTCTTCTGGAACTCTCGCGGAAGGAAAACGAGGCGCTCAGTTCGCGGATGGAACCCCTGCGTGGATTTTTGAAGTCATGCGACATGGCGAAGTTTGCCGGTGCGGATCTAAGCGTTGGAGATCGCGGGGAGCTGGTGGCGAAGGCCCGCGCGTTCGTGGAGACGCCTGCTGATGGTCCCAACGATGGAAAGGAGGCGGCGTAGTGGAGACAAGCTTCCAATTTGCGAATCCTCTCTGGCTGTGGCTGCTTCTGGTCTTGCCTCTTATCGCGATTTTGCGTGGCCGCTCGGGTCGGGCGGTGGCCCTGAGGCTGCCGTCAATTTCAGATGCCCGTGGTGTCGGTGGAAGCCCGAAGTCGCGCATGGGGGGGCTGCTTCTCAGTCTTCTGCTGTTAGGCCTGGCTCTAACAATTGTGGCGTTGGCGCGTCCGCAGCTGGGCAAGGGGCGGACCGAGGTGGAGACCAGCGGCATTGATATCATGCTCGCAATTGATGTGTCGGGGTCGATGCAGGCGATGGATTTCAAGATCGATGGGCAGGCGATGAACCGTCTGGAAGTGGTGAAAAACGTGGTGGAAGAGTTTGTCGGCGAGCGGCCGGGAGATCGGATTGGAATGGTGGGCTTTGCCGGCCGACCCTATCTGGTGAGTCCGTTGACGCTGGACCACGACTGGTTGAAGAATCGTCTGAAGGAGGTGCAGATCGGCCGCGTCGAGGATGGCACGGCGATTGGCTCAGCGATTGCGTCTTCGGTGAATCATCTGCGCGATTCTGATGCGAAGTCGCGGATCATGGTTCTCTTGACGGATGGCGTGAACAACGGAGGCGCGGCCAATCCGGTGACGGCGGCCGAGGCGGCGAAGACCCTCGGGATCAAGATCTATACGATCGGCGCGGGGACCCAGGGGCAGGCGCCGATGCCGATGCGTGACATGTTTGGCCGCACTCACATGCGGATGGTGGATGTGGAGATCGATGAGGAATCACTGCGGGAGATCGCCAAACTGACCGGTGGGCAGTATTTCCGTGCGACGGATACAGACTCGCTGGTGGAAATTTACAATGAGATCAACGAGTTGGAGACGACCAAGCGGACGATGAAGAAGTATGAAGACTATGAGGAGTTGTTCCTGTTTGCGCTACTTCCTGGGCTGGGTTTGATTTTGTTGGAAAGAGTTTTGGGTGAGACCCGATTCAGGCATTTACCGTGAGATTATTGGACCAAGGCCCACCGTCGCCAAGGCTATGGTGGACAGGTGGATAGGATGAGTAAGAGTATTTTTTAAGATGATGAACGAAGAGACACTTCAATTTGCACAGCCGATCTGGATCGCCGTTGGGGTGGTTCTGGTGGTGCTTGGGGTGCTGCTGTTCCTGCGGGCGGATCGGCGGCGACGGGCGGATCTCGTCAAACTGGCACACCCACGTTTTCACTCCCGGCTGGTGGCCGGGTGGTCGTCGGGCCTGCGCTGGACGCGTCGGGTGCTGTGGCTGGTGGCGGTGATGGCTCTGGCACTGGCGGCGGCGCGCCCGCAGTTCGGCTACGAATGGCGCGAAGTGAAGCGTCGGGGGATCGACATTCTCTTTGCAGTGGATACCTCGCGCAGCATGCTGGCGGAGGATCTAACACCGAACCGCCTGGAGCGGGCGAGAATGGGTGTGATTGACTTTATCGAGCAGCTCGAAGGGGACCGGGTGGGATTGATTCCGTTTGCCGGGACCGCCTTTGCGCTGTGTCCGTTGACGCTGGACTACGATGCCTTTCGGGAGTCTTTGAATTCGATCAACACGGACTTGATTCCTCGGCCGGGCACGGATTTGGCGAGCGCGATCAAGGAGGCGGACCGCTTGTTTGATGAGGAGGGAAACAATCAACGACTGCTGGTTCTGATCACTGACGGTGAGGACCTGGAAGGAGCGGCATTGAAGGCTGCTGAAGAGTCGGCGGAGCTGGGGACGACGATTTACACGGTCGGTGTGGGTGCGGCGGATGGTCAGCTGATTCCCGTGCGGGATCGCTATGGGAGGCAGACTTATTTGACGGATGAAAATGGCGAGGAGGTGAGAACAAAGTTGGATTCGGCAACCCTGGAGAAGATTGCGGAGGCGACCGGTGGCCTCTATGTGCCGCTAGGTCGTGGAGCTGAAGGACTGGACTCGATCTATCAGCAGCGCCTGGCTTTGGTTCCCAAAAGCGAACTGGCACAGAAGCTCGAGCAGATTCCGCTTGAGCGTTTCCAGTGGCCATTGGGATTTGCGATTTTGATGCTATTGATCCAGACGGTGATGAGTGAGCGGAAGCGTGAAGGGAAAAGGAAGGAGTTGGTCTCGGCGGCGAGACGAGTGCATCCGGTCGCAGCGGTGATGTTTGCGTGGGGGATCTCGATGATGGAGGGTCGCTCGAATGTGGTGGCCGATTACAACGAGGGCACGACGGCTTATGAGAATGGCGAATATGAGGCAGCGACCGAGAAGTTGAAGGCCTCGCTTTCGACCTCGGATCTTGAGGTTCAGGGAAAGGCCTACTATAACCTTGGTAATTCGCTCTATCGCGTGGGGCAGGGATTGATGCAGGAGGACCCGAAGAAGACGATCGAGAGCTGGGAGAAGTCGGTGAAGGCGTTCGAGGATGCGCTGGCGCTGAATGAGGCGGACGAGGATGCGGAGTTCAATCGCGACTTCGTGAAGAAGAAGCTCGAGGAACTGAAGGAGCAGCAACCGCAGGAGCAGGAAAATCAGAACGAGCAGCAGAACCAGGACGAGCAGGAGAAATCTGAAGATTCCCAGGATGGGGAGCCGCAAGAGAATCAGGATGGGGAACCGCAAGAGGGGCAGGACGGCGATGAGCAGAAGCAAGAGGAGCAATCCGGTGAGAACGGAGAGCAACAGGAGGGAGAGGACGGACAGCAGGGTGAGCAGGATCAGCAGGATCAGCAGGATCAGCAGGGCGGTGAGGAAGAACAGGAGCAGGAAAATGAGGGCGCGAAGGGTCAGGAGGATCAGTCTAACGGGGAGCCGGAGCAGCCTGCCGAGGGCGATCCGGGCGAGGCCCGTCAGGATGAGCAGGAAGCCCGGGAAGGTGAGCCGATGAGTGAAGCTCGGAAAGAGGGCGAGATGTCGAGGGAGGAGGCGATCCGCCTCTTGGAGTCGCTGGCAAATGACGAGCGGATCGTGGTGCCGGCACCCTTGTCGGAACAGAATGCCGAGCGGAGGAAGGCTCGTAACGCTAAGGAGAAAACATGGTGATGTTCATGCTTCGGTCATTGATCGCGCTGGTGATGCTCGCGCTCTGCACGCTGCAGGCGGCAGAAGTCAGCGCGGAACTCTCCGACAATTCGGTAGAGGCCGGTCAGGGTGTGATGCTGACAATTGTCGTGGAAGGAGGATCCCCGGAGAACAATCCGTCGTTTCCCAAGGTGAAGAATCTGATCATCAATCAGCGAGGAAAATCCAATCAGATGAGAATCGTAAACGGCAAGATGAGCCGTTCGGTGTCGTTCACCTACGTTGTCGGCTCGATGGAGGCCGGGGAGTATGAGATTCCACCGGCAACGGTGAAAGTCGATGGCGAGGAGTATCGGACGGAGAGCTTCAAGTTAAACGTCAGGCCGGGTGCAAATGGCGCGCCTGCAGGGATGGGCGAGAAGGAGGATACGGCGGAGACCGAGGCGGAAGCGGGAGACTTTGGTTATCTCACATTTCAGCTGGCCACCAAGGAGCGTGACCATGTCTACCCGGGCGAAATCGCACCGGTTCGCATCCGCGCCTTCTTTCCCATGGAGACGCAGGTTTCCCTGAATAGCCCGCCGCGACCCGAGGGTTCGGCCTTCACGCTCCATAATCTAACAGAGGAGCCGCAGCAGTCGACGGAGGTGGTGAATGGAAAGCGCTACCGGGTCGTGACATGGTTTGGGGGGCTGTCGGCGACGAAGGCGGGCAAGTATCCGGCGAGCTTCGGGCTGGAGGCGCGGGTGGGAATCCGTGATCAATCGGCGAGACGACGCCGGTCGATGTTGGATGATTTCTTTGCCCCGATGATCCAGAAGGATGTGGTGCTCTCCACCGAGAATCCTCCAGAACTCGATGTGGTGGAGCTTCCGAAAGCGGGGCGGCCGGACGACTTCACCGGGGCGATCGGGAAATTTGAGTTTGAGTCAGTGAGCTTGCCAGGCGCGCTGGAAGTCGGCGAACCGGTCCGGGTGCAGGCGGTGTTGAAGGGGCAGGGGAATTTCTCGTTGCTGAAGGAGCCGCATCCTCTGCCTGCGGAAAATTGGAAGGTCTACGATGGCACGAGCGAGTTTTCGGCGGGTGATGTGGCGGCTTTCGCAGGGTCGAAGCGCTTTCAGTTCAACACCGTGCCGCTGGTTCCGGGGGAGGGGCAACTGAGCTTCGGTTTCAGCTACTTCAATCCTGAGAAAGGCGAGTATCAGAGCGCCGTGTCCGACCCTCAAACGGTCTCGATCACCGGAGAATTGGCCAAGCCTGCCGAGGCCGCGGAGGTGAAGGAGGCGGAAAAGGTCGAATCAGAGGATCCGAAGCTCGCCCCGCTTCGGACGGATCTGGGGCGGGTTCAGTCCTATGTTCCGATCGAAGATCGGGGATGGTTTCTTCCTCTGTTAGGAGGCTCGATGGTTCTAACACTGGGGATCTTCGGCTATGGTGCCTGGGCTCGGCGGGCGGTTGATCACGAAAAACTGACTCGTATGGCGAACGAGGCGGCGATCCGTGACGCAATGGCGGCGGCGGAGCGTGCGATCCATGGCGGTGACGAACTGGCATTCTTCATGGCGGCGCGCGATGCGATACGGATCCGCGTGGCCGAGAGGACGGGAATTCGGCCGGAGGCGGTTACCTCGGCGGATCTTGAGAATCTCGACGACGACGAGCTCATGGAGATCCTCAAGGAGGCCGACCGGATCGATTATTCCGGTCGGTCGGATGCCGCTGGTGAACTGCGGGAATGGAAGGCCAGGCTGGACCGGGGTTTGGAGAAGCTGTTAGAAGAAGGAAGGAGGAAGGCTGCGTAATGAAGCTGTTTTGTGCAATCGTGCTGATGCTGTTTCTGGGCGCGCTGGCCAAGGGGAATGAATCCTTCGATGAGGCGAATCGCCTTTATGAAAGCGGTCAGTTCGAGGAAGCGGTGTCGCTCTATGAAGAATTGCTCGAGAATGAGGGGCCGCGAGTGTCGGTGCTCAACAATTTGGGCAGCGCTTACTTCCGGTTGGAGGATTATGGCCGTTCCATTCTGGCATTCGAGCGGGCGCTCGTTCTGGACCCCGGGGATTTGAGCCTGCGTTCGAAATTGAAGTTGGCCCAGGATCAGGTCGCGGTGTTTTCCGAAGCCGAGCCGAATGGCTGGTGGGGATTCTTTGCCAATGTCTCGCCCGACCGGCAGGCGATGCTTGTGATTTTAACTGCAATTCTCTGGCCGGTTTGTGCATTTCTGATGGTTCGCTACGGCAAGAAGGCGAGATGGGCGATGGTGGTGTTTTTGCTCAGCGGAGTTCTGCTCAAGCTGGTGCTCGGGCCTCTGAAACATAAAGACGAGTCCGGACCACGTGGAATCATTTTGGCCGATCCGGCGACGGTGAAGTTGTCGCCATTCGAAAAGGCGGACTCCCGTGGAACGCTTTCAACAGGCCGGGAAGTCCATCTCGGTCGTGTGGAGAATCATTTCTACTGGGTGGAAGGATCGAGTGGCTCGCTGCAGGGATGGGTGCATGAGGAGGAAGTGGCGCCCGTGATTCCCGTCGAGGAGCAGGGAGCTGATGGCTCCGAGGGTTGATGGGTTTGCTTCCAACGTGATGAGGAATCGAGGGTGGCTCGCCGGGTTTGCCCGGTGGCTGGAATCAATCGCTTCTTGGGACGTTTGATTGCGTGGCTTGCGGGCGAGAAGGGAAGTGTTTAGCTTGGCGGCGTGATCTATTTGGATGCGAATGCGACGACGCCGATGCTGCCGGAGGTGGTGGAGGCGATGATGCCGTGGATGACGGAAAACCCCTGCAATCCCAACGCGTCGTATCGGGGGGCAAAGGAGGCCCGGAAGGCGATCGAGGCGGCACGTGAGCAGGTGGCGGCGCTTGTCGGTGCGAGCCCGGATGAAATCGTTTTTACCGGTGGAGGCACCGAGAGCACGAACATGGCGTTGAAGTGGTTGGCGCGCTTGGTCGGACGCAAGACGGGCCGAGTGGTGACGACGGCAATTGAACACAGCGCGGTGCTGAAACCGGTGGAGACTTTTGAACAAGTTGGCTATGCGGTGGATCGCTGCGGCGTGGATGCTGGGGGGCGGCTTGAGTTGGATGAATTTCGGAAGGCGTGTGAGGCGGCTAAGGAAGGTGGCGGGTTTGCCTCGGTGATGTGGGCGAACAATGAGACGGGAGTGATTCAACCGCTGGCCGAAGCCTGTGGGATCGCGCGCGAAAATGGCTTGGCCTTTCATACGGATGCGATTCAGGCGGTCGGGAAAATTCCGGTGAAGGTGCGGGAGCTGGCGGTGGATTTTCTCTCACTCAGTGCGCACAAGTTTCATGGCCCGAAAGGCGTGGGGGCCTTGTTTGTTAGAAGCGGGTGTCGTTTTGAACCGATGGTCCGTGGCGGTGGCCAGGAGAAGGACCGTCGGAGCGGGACGGAGAATGTGGCCGGTATTGTCGGAATGGGGAAGGCCGCGGAGCTGGCGATGAGAGACCTGGATTTGAGGATGAAAGCGGTGGTGTCCTTGCGTGATGCGTTTGAGTCGAAGCTGGTGGAGATGGTTCAGGGGGTGACGGTGAATGGGGACCTGATTCATCGGCTTCCGGGAACGACGCATCTCTCCTTCGATCGATGCGAGGCGGCGGGCTTGTTGATTTTGCTGGATGATATGGAGGTGGCTTGTTCAGCCGGAAGTGCGTGCATGACTGGCAAGCAGCAGCCATCGCATGTGCAGAAGGCGATGGGCTTTTCGGATGCGAAGGCGAAGAGCAGTCTGAGGTTTGGCTTCTCGGCGCTCAATACGATGGATGAGGTCGAGAAGGCGGCGGCGTGTGTGGCGAAATCGGTAGAGAAGCTGCGTCGGGTGCAGGGCGGGAGCACGGGGCCGGTGGTGGTGTATTCGTGATCAAGGAGCGGGGATTTGCTATCCCCGAAGGGTTGAGTTTGTTGGAGGCTTGAGGGGTGGGGTGATCTCTGGGGTTGCTCGGCTGGGGCTCCGTCGGTGGTTGCAAACCACCGCTCCTTGTTACTCAAGTTCTCGAACCCACGGCGATTCGTAGTGAATCGCAGGTGGATACTGTCGGACGTTGCTGCGAATGTAGCGGACGACGCGGATGAAGTGACGGGCGTTGCGGATGATTCGGTCAAAATAGTCTCTTTGCCAAAGAGGACGGCCGATCGTATTCCGAGCTTTGTTGATCTCGCGCGACGTATGCCTTTTCCACGAGTGTATCAGGGTGGCAACGGTTTGAAGCTCATCGGTGCTGACGAGCACGTGCACATGGTTCGGCATGACCACGAATGAGTGGAGGAGGTAGCGGTCGGCGTCGAAGTGGTGGAATGCTGATGAGACAATTTCAGCGTTCAGTGTTTGCTTGAGTAGGCATTCGCCGTAACCGGCGTCGAGCCAGCGGTCGACTTTGACGGAGAATATCTTGTGATATTCGGCTTCGGTCTTGAGGTCCCACGGCTGGGGGTGCTTGGCGATCCATGCGGTCCTTTCTTCATTCAGTTCGTGAAGAAGATGGGACGGGAGCGAGTCGGCGAGGCGGAAGGTGAGGAAGTAGCTGGCGCCGCTTTGATTCCAATGGGGGAGCCGGTTGTTCGTGACGGTGGTGTCAGCAAGCTCGTTGAAATAGCGAAGCGCATCCCAAGTCATAGAGTGAGCGTGATCAAGGAGCGGGGATTTGCAATCCCCGAAGGGTTGGGTTTGTTGGAGCCTTGAGGGGTGGGGTGATTTCTGGGGTTGGCAAGGAGCGGGGATTTGCAATCCCCGAAGGTTGGGTTTGTTGGAGGCTTGAGGGTTGTGGTGATCTCTGGGGTTGCTCGGCTTGGGCTCCGCCGGTGGTTGCAAACCACCGCTCCTTGGAGGGCAAGGAGCGGGGATTTGCAATCCCCGAAGGGTTGGGTTTGTTGGAGGCTTGAGGGTTGTGGTGATTTCTGGGGTTGGTCGGCTTGGGCTCCGCCGGTGGTTGCAAACCACCGCTCCTTGGAGGGCAAGGAGCGGGGATTTGCAATCCCCGAAGGCTGGGTTTGTTGGAGGCTTGAGGGGTGGAGTGATCTCTGGAGTTGCTCGGCTGGGGCTCCGTCGGTGGTTGCAAACCACCGCTCCTTGGGGGGAATTTGCTTTCGCAGGGCGGTGTGGCACATCAGGTTTGTCGCCAATGGATCGTCGTGTGTTTCTGGGTTGGAGTGAGCCGCTGTTAGGGCGGGCGGTGGAATGGCTTTGGGAACGTCGCGTGGAGCTTCCGGAGATGACGGTGGTGGTGCCGACGGCGCAAAGTGGCCGGCGATTGCGCGAAGCGCTTGCGGAGAAGGGGGCATGTCTGGCACCGAAGGTGGTGACGCCGGGCCAGTTGCTGATGCCGGAAGGTTCGGCGGGCCGGGCGGTGGAGGTGGCGGCCTGGGTGGAGGCGCTGGAAAGAGTGACGGATTGGTCGGCTTACCAAGCCGTATTCCGCGATGCTCCCAATGAGGGTGAAGCGCCGGGATGGTCGTTGGCGCTGGCTCGGGCGATGGTCGATTTGGAGCGCTCGCTGCGGGAAAACACACTGAGTATTTCCACGGCGGCCAAGTGGCTGAGCGAGACCATCGAGGCTGAGCGCTGGGCGGGATTGGCGGAATTGGCAAAGCTACGCGATCAGGTACTGTGGGAATGGCGCGTGGTGGGTGAGAACCGATTGCTGGCGGAGGCGCCGGGAATTGAAGGACGAATCGTCTTTGCCGGAGTCTGGGATTTTCCGGACTCACTGGTGCGCCGCTTGGAGAACGCCGAAGTGACTTGTCTGGTGGCGGCGCCTGAGGATGAGGCAGAGCAGTTCGATGATTGGGGTCGACCGCTGCAGAAAGCGTGGGAGCAGCGTGAGCTGCCTTGGCCGGATGTCGGTGGTGTCGAACTAACAGCGCACGCCCGTCATCAGGCCCAACGCGCGGTGGCCTTGGTGGCGAACGAAAGCACCGGGTCGAACGAGCTGGCGCTGGGTTGTGCGGATGAAGAAACAACCGGTGAACTGGTCCGGGCCTTTCATTCGGCAGGGTGGAAAGTGCACAATCCAGGCGCGGTGAGTGGTGCAGGCGCGCGGGCCTGGTTGAAAACCTGGCGACGTTTTTTGCAGAGGCCCCAGGCGGCGGAGGCGATCGATTTGTTGGCATCCTCGTCGACCTCGGCGCTGGTGGGTGGAAAGCGGGCGCAGCGGGTCAACGCGCTTTCGAAGCTTCGGGATGGGTGGTTGGTTCGCGATGGTGATGACGTCACGCGGGTGGCGGCGATGGATGGGCTTCGCGAAAAGGATGTGGAGCTTGCGGAACTGGCGGCGCAGACTTTGAGCAGTCTGATGAACTGGCGGAATGGTTTCATGCGTCAGCCGTTTCCAGAGGCGATGGCAGCGTTGTTAGAGCGTGTTGATGGGGAGGGCGAGTGGACGGATCTGCGGGATCTCGTGGATCGTTTGGGCGTTGCGGTGAGTCGCAGCAAACGACCCTCAACCTTCTGGCTGGATCTGGTTTTGGGCGAACTCAGAGGGGCGACCGCCGAAGTTCCGGAAGGACGAGTGGCGGATGTGCAGGGGTGGCTGGAGTTGCTGCATGCCGATGGTCGACACCTGGTGCTTTGTGGATTGAACGAAGGCCGTGTGCCAGCGCCTGCCGGTGCGAATCCATGGTTGCCGGAAGGGGCTCGCAAGCAGCTCGGGCTGGGTACGGAGGCGCTGCGCGGGGCACGCGATGCCTTTGTGCTGCGTGCGGCGATCGAAGCGCGGCGCCTTGATGGACGGGTGGACTTGCTGCTGGCGAAGTCGGGCGGCGACGGCGATGCCCTATTGCCTTCGCGCCTGCTGCTGGCGGCGAAAGGCGAGGAACTGGCGAAGCGGGTGAAGCAGTTGTTCGCCGGGGTCGAGCCGCCGGATGCGGGGGTGGCTTTCGAGATCGATTGGAAATGGAAGCCGGAGCGTCGCGAGGTGCGGGTGAAGGATGGCAAGCAGAGTTTGTCGGTCTCGGCCTTCAAAGACTACCTGAGCTGCCCGTTTCGTTTTTACCTGAAGCACGGTCTCGGCATGCGTGGCAGCGAGCCGGAACGGGTCGAGTGGAACGCGCGCGACTTCGGCAATGTGGCGCATGAGATTCTGGAAACCTGGGGGAATGATCCGGAGGCGCGGGAGTTCAACAAGGTCGAGGCCTTGCGCGAGTACTTCGAGTTGCAGGTCGAGACGCAGTTGGCGCGGCGCTTTGGCGAGCGCGTGCCCTTGGCGGCGCGCTTGCAGGGCGAGAGCTTGAAACAACGGCTGGGATGGTTTTCCGAATGGCAGGCGGTGCAGCACGTCGAGGGCTGGCGGGTGAAGGCGGTGGAGAAGCCTTTCGAAATCGAGATCGCCGGGGTGGAGGTGCGAGGCACGGTCGACCGGATCGATGAACGCGATGGCGCAATCCGTGTCCTGGACTACAAAACCTTCGCGAAGCTGAGCACCCACAAGGTGTTCTCCTCGCATCTCACGAAGATCACGGCGGCGACGCGGATTCCATCCCATCTCGAGGAGGTCGCTGACACGCGGGTGTCGTTGGTGATCGGGAAGGCGAAGAAGGCGAGTGACTACCTTTGGAGGGATCTTCAGGTGCCGCTGTATGCGGTGGCGCTCGGGGAGGTGAGCGACTTGGGCTACTATGTTCTTGGTAGTAGCGAGGGAGAGTCGGGAGAAAACTGGTGGGGCCCCTTTGATGAAGAGCAGCGGGAATCAGCAAGAGCCTGTGCCGCCTGGGTGCTGGAGCAGATGAAGGCCGGCGAGTTCTGGCCGCCGGCGGAGAAAACGAAGCATGATGATTTTGAAGCGCTGGCGGTGGGCCGTCAGCTTGTCGACCTGGTGAAAACCCCGAACGAGTGGAGCGATGGAAATCCTGAGTAAGAATTTGATGATCCGGGCCTCGGCGGGCTCGGGAAAAACCTTTCAGCTGAGCAACCGGGTGATCGGTCTGGTCGGTCGTGGCGAGATTGATCCCGAGCGGATCGTGGCGCTGACCTTCACCCGCAAGGCGGCAGGCGAATTCGCGGATGCGGTGCTGGAAAAGCTGGCGGATGCGGCACTGGACGATGGAGAACGCAGCAAGGTCGAGCAGGCGGTGGGTGGTGCTTTCGATCCGATGACAGTGCTCGAGCAGGTGGTGCGATCCCTGCCGCGTTTGGCGCTGGGAACGATGGATAGCTTCTTCACCAAGGTTGTTCGAGGGTTCCAGTATGAGCTGGGAATCACCGGTGGGAACTTCGAGTTGCTCGAAGGTCCGCAGCGGCGTGCTCGCTTGGACGAATTGCTGGGCGATCTGGTCGGCAATGCCTTGTGGGATGAGAATGCCGAGGAGTTTCTGGCGGCGTTCCGTCGGGCGACGATGGGGCGCGAGCAGAAGGCGGTGGTTGAGTTGCTGTTAGGTTTTTTCAACGGCTGGCAGGACAAGTGGCGCGAGCGCGGGCCACAGTTGCTCGATGGGATCTCGCGAACCTTTGGAAATTTGCCGGAGGTGGATGCCTGGGAAGCGGAGAAATCGAAGCTGGTGAAGGCATTGCGCTCGGCATCTCGGGATGTGGAGTGGACACGGAAAGGCCAAGACGAAGCGATGGAAAAGGCGCTGACGGCTCTCGAGACGCACACGATCGGCAGCGGATCGCTGGGAAGTGCCAGCGGTTTCCTGAAGGGGATGCTGGAGTGGGAGGGCAGCGGCGCTTTGGTGCTGAAGCATTACAAGGAAGTTGTGATGGGGCCCGTCTTTGAGGATCGGCTGAAGGGCCTGATGAAGTTGCTGGTGGATTGTGAGCTGTCGGCGGCGGTCGAGCGGACGCGGGCGGTGCTGCGATTGGTCGGTGACTTCGACAAGATTTGCGAACGGCAGCTGCGTCGACGCGGTTTGCTGGGATTCGATGACATCAAGGTGCTGATGGGTGAATGGCTGAAAAGCGAATCGGGACGGCTGCGTCGCGAGGCGGTGGATTTCCGGCTGGATGCGCGCTACGACCACTGGCTGCTCGACGAGTTTCAGGATACCAGCGTGGCGCAATGGCAGGGCTTGATGCCATGGGTCGACGAGGCGGCAAGCGACAATCTTGGTACGATGTTCGTCGTAGGTGACGCCAAGCAGGCAATCTATGGCTGGCGTGGGGGTGAAGTGAAGTTGTTCGATGAGATTCGCGACCGCTATCAGGGCGGGCTGAGTCAGGAATCGATGCCGGTTTCCTGGCGCTCGTGTGGAGCAGTGCTGGATCTGGTGAACCGGGTCAGTGGCGATGAGGCGGGGATTCGGGAGCTGTTCGGTGAGTCGATGGCGACGCGTTGGGCACTGGGCTGGGAGCATCATGAACCGGCGAATCCAACCCTGAGTGGCTATACGCGGGTGGAGGTTTGCGAGGGCAAGGAGAGTGAAGCGCGATATGATCGGGTGGTCGAGCTGCTGAAGGAGATCGGTGTCGACGTGCGCGAGATGAGCTGCGGCGTGCTGGTGCGGAAAAACGATCAGGTGGTCGAGCTGGCGGATCGTTTGCGCGATGCAGGTTTTCAGGTGATCGAGGAAGGTCGGCGCCGGCCGACCGAAGATCATGCGGTGGGCGTGGCGCTGCGGGCACTGATCGCGTGGTTGGCGGATCCGGCGGATGGATTTGAGCGTGGGGTGGTGGCGATGTCGCCGCTGGATGGCGTGATCGGCGAACGCTACGGCGTGCATTGGCAGGCACGATGGGAAGGCTTGCTGACGGAAGTGGAGTCCAAGGGATTCGGAGGGATGCTCGAAGGGCTGCTTTCTCCGCTGCGTGACACGGTCTCCGAGTTTGGTCATGGACGGGCGATGGATGTGATCCGCGCGCTGGAGGCCTTCGATGCCGATGGCGGCGGGGGACCGCGAGAAGCCCTGTCGGCGATTGAGAAGCTGGAGGTCTCGCAGGAACCGGGATCCGCAGCGGTCCAGGTGATGACGATGCACAAGGCGAAGGGACTTGGCTTTGATGTGGTAGTGCTTCCCGAAATCAGCGACGAGCAGGTGCCGAATGCCGGTAAGTTTGAGATTGCTGTGGGGCCGGACTGGTTGCTTCAGCCGCCGGCGCAATGGGTGCGGGCGCAGCGTCCCGAATTGAGGGAGGCGGAGGCGCGGTGGGGTGAGGCTCAGCAGTATGAAGCAATGTGTTTGCTCTATGTGGCGCTGACTCGGGCGAAGCGCGGGCTCTATGTGCTGTTGCCTGAAGTGCCAACCTCGCGAAAGGAACCGAATTGGTCGTCGCCCGCGGAGTTGATCCGTGCGGCCTGTGGCAGCGATGGTCGCGAGGCCGGGGTGATTGACGAAGTGGGGGATGAGTCCTGGTTAAACGAGGTCAAAGCGCGTGAAATCCGGATCTCGGCTGTCGCGCCGGTGTTGGCGAAAGCAAAGTCGCTGCGGGCGCGGACGACGCCGAGTGGTGAGAAGAAGAAAGGCGCGGTGAAGATCGCGCTTTCACCGACCGGGATGAAGTTTGGCAGCGAGGTGCACGCGGCCTTTGAAACGCTCGGGTGGGTCGATGAGGCGGAGTCACTACTGCCGGAGAGCGAAGCCGGCGCGATGGTGAAGTCTTTGTTAGAAAAGGCGGAAGTGCGTGGTTTGTTCGAGCGGAGCGGAAGGGATGCTCGGTTGTATCGGGAGCAGCAGGTGGAAGCGATCCTTGATGGGAAGTGGCTGAGCGGGGTGATCGACCGACTGCATGTTTTTGATGAGGGCAAGTCGGTCGAGATCATCGACTTCAAGACCGATGCGGTGACGTCGGAAGAGGAGTTGGTGGAACGCTATAG
The DNA here is from genome assembly GCF_042664875.1 of Haloferula chungangensis. Lineage (NCBI taxonomy): Bacteria > Pseudomonadati > Verrucomicrobiota > Verrucomicrobiia > Verrucomicrobiales > Verrucomicrobiaceae > Haloferula > Haloferula chungangensis. The sequence continues at coordinate 119,665 of NZ_JBHTBS010000002.1, forward strand.
CGGGCAGATGGAAGCGTATCAGAAAGTGATGTTGAAGGTCTATCCGGGAGCGGAGGTGAGGTGTTTGTTGGTGTCGACGAAGTTGGGGAGGGTGGTGGAAGTGTAATGACAGTAGAGGCTAGTTGCCTCGGCGAGAGGAAGTCGGCGATCGGAGCGAGGCGGTGCGGGAGAGGTCGAACTTCGGGAAAGTGGAAGGGTGGTGGGAAGTTTTTTGGCTCGTTCGCGGTAGAGGGGGCGTGGGGACCCCGGGGTGGTCGTCGCTGACGCTCCTCGACCCCGGGCTATGATATGTAGCCCCTTCAGGGCATTGAAGGGGTGGCGAGGAGTGTGCTTGCTCGTTCGCGGTAGAGGGGGCGAGGGGCCCGGGGTGGTCGTCGCGTAAAAGGCTGCGCCTCACGCGATTGGACTTGGGGAGTGTCGGGTCGATGGCAGCGCGTCACGCGATGATTTTCGTGAAGCGGCGGGGTGGTTGGGTGGGTGTGGAGGGCTCTGAAAAAAACCTTGGCCTCGAGTTTATTCTACCGGGTTGAGCGGGAAGTCGACGACACTGATCTTTTTGCCCTGCTGGCCGATGGTGGAGACCCAGGCGTCATGGGCGGGGCGGTAGTCGTCACGTCCGGGCTTGCAGTTGCGGAAGAGTGACTCGGGGGCGGTGGCGATTTTTCTCCACGGGGCTGACGGGGCTGAGGGTAGTTGATAGAGGGTTCCGTCATTGAGAACGAAGAGGGTGTTCGCTTTTCCGCGAACGAAGCTGCCCTGGACGGGGGCTTTGGATCGGGTCCATTCGGCGGACTTGGGATCGCGCTGGAAGTAGGCGGGATCCCCGTTTTCTCCGCGGACGAGGACATGGACCCGACCGCTATGATCGACGCTCATGGAGCCGCCATTGATATATTTCGTTCCTGCGGGGATCGGCCAGGCACTGATGCCGGGGGTGTCGGCGGTGATGAAGGTTTTGCCGCGCTTGGCGACGAGATTGCCGTCGCTGCTTTTCCAAGTGGAGCCGCCATCATCGCTGTAGGCGTAGCATAGGTCGTGGCAGGTGCTGGAGTCCGGGGTGTCTCGCCAGCACCAGCTGAGGTGGATGCGGCCCTGATGAATGACGAGTCCGAAGGGGTAGGCGTTGACGGTGCCGTCGCCGCCCGACCAATTGAGGTCGATGATCTTGCTTTCGGCTTCGGTGTTGATGGTCCACTTGCCCGCTCGGTAGTTGAAGAGGTGGGAGTTGGCGCTGCCTGAGCCGCCACCGAGACGGAGGTAGAGGAAGAAGCGGCTGCCATCGCTGGTGAATGATGGATAGGTGACGGAGGTGATTTTCGGGCCACCGAGATTGTCTTCCACGGGGCCGAACAGATCGGAGGTCCAGGGGTGGGAGGATGGATCGTTGGCAACGGGGAGTTTGCTGCTGCGGTAGCGGAGGGTGGAAAGGTGGTGATCAAAGGAGAGGTGGATGACGCCGTCGGGTGAGATACCGAGGGAGACCTTTTCGTGCCCGTCGCCGAAGCCTCGTGAAATCTTTCCGCCCTTGCCGCGGTCTCCTTTTTCGCTGCGCTTGTAGCCGGGGAGGGAAATGACGGACCAGTCGCCGCTGGGCAGCTCCCGACGTGCGACGGAGACCTGTCGTTGGTCGTCCCAGTAGGCAGCATATTGCCAGCTTTTGTGGGTCCAAAGGGAACCCGGGCCGAAGTTCCAGGAGGCACCTTTGGCGACGATGTTTTTCGGCATGCCGTTATCGGCGACGGTGGAGACGCGGAAGTTCGGTTCGGCGGCGAGTGCCGGGAGTGCCAGAAGCAGGGCGGCGAGCGGGCGGAAAATCATGGGGAGGGATACTTTCGGAGAGGGGGTGAGCTTTCGGGAGAAGAGGGAGTTCCGAGTGTGAAGTGAAAGGCAAGTGAGCAGTGATCAGTGATCAGTGATCAGTGAGAAGTGAGAAGTGAGAAGTGAGAAGTGAGAAGTGAGAAGTGAGAAGTGAGAAGTGAGAAGTGGGCAGTGGGCAGTGGGCAGTGGGCAGTGAGCAGTGAGCAGTGAGCAGTTGGAATGGAAGTTGAGTGGATGAGGGATGCTTGCGTCGATGGCTTTGCCTTACGCGGTTCCTTCACCGTGGAGATGGGAGAGCCAAAAAAAAGCCGGGCCTCGAGGGAGGCTCCGGCTTTGAAACAGGCGCTGGCAGCGACTCTTGTTAGGAATCGAGGCGCATGGCGGCGTATTCGCCATCCTTGCGACGGTAGAGGATGGTCAGGCAATCCTTACGGGCGCTCTTGTAGAGGACGAAGGGACGGTCGGTGAGCTCCAGTTCCATGACGGCATCTTCCTTGTACATCGTGCGGATGCGGTAGTTGTCGGTGTGGACGATGAACGGCTCGGGATCGTGTTCGGATTCCTCGGGGTGATCGATTGCGGATTCATCGTAGTAGCTCTCGTCGATGTAGCGGATCGATTCGTTACGGTGGGGACGGCGCTTCTTGAGGAGGCGCGTCTTTTGCTTGCGCATGCGGCGGGCAATCTTGTCGATCGTTTCGTCGATGGCAGCATACATGTCCGGCCCTTCGGTGTGGGCTTCAATGACGATGTGGTTGGCACAGAAGAGAATGATTTCCGCGATGTGGCGGTTTTTTTGGACGTCGAGAATGGCTTTGGCTTCGATGATGCGCGGGTAGTCGAGATGGAGACCTTCGATTTTCTTGTGGGCGTATTCGCGCAGTGAGTCGGTCACGGTTTCGTGACGGACGGTCACCGTAATGGGCAGGTTTACGTTTTCAGTTTGCATCGTATTATTGCTTGTTGTTTGGGGTCCAATGGATGGCGGTTTTATCCGTCCTTATCCACCTAGTAAGCTGAACCAGAATCCGTCGAAACGCCACGCCGTTCTTGAGGAATCTGTGGCATCGCTTGAGTTTCGGGGGTTTGGGTGTGTTTGGGGTGGAAACACGAGGAATGTCCGATGGGGAACCACGGAATACGCGGAATACACGGAAGTTTATGGAACAGAGTGGGTTCGGTGAATTTAGGCGGTGGAAGCTCTAGTTTCAGCGTAAAGTTTTCAGTGCAAGAGGTGATCGATGAGCATGAATCGAGTGGTCTGGTTGGAAAAGTGCTTGATCGCAAAGGGCGGGAAAACTGGCGTTTGAGGATGGGTTCGGGCTTGTGGGGAAGCTGGGGGCGGGTTTACTCCGCGCAGGGATGGCTGTGGGTCTACCAGATTGGAATTACCCGGAACAACTTCCGGTGGTGGCGCGGCGCGAAGATATCGTGACGGCGATCCGTGATCATCAGGTGGTGGTGGTGGTGAGCGAGACGGGCTCGGGAAAGACGACGCAGCTGCCGAAGATGGTGGCGGAGGCGCTGGTGGGGACGGGCGTGAAGGGAATCATCGGCTGCACGCAGCCGCGGCGGATCGCGGCGGCGAGTGTGGCGGAGCGGGTGGCGGAGGAGTTGAAGGTGCCGCTGGGGGGATTCGTGGGGTATCAGGTGCGCTTCGAGGATCGGACGACAAAGGAGACCCGGGTGAAGTTCATGACGGACGGGATCCTGCTGGCGGAGACGCAGGGGGATCCGGATTTACGCGGCTATGCGGCGCTGATTTTGGATGAGGCGCATGAGCGCTCGCTGAACATTGACTTCCTGTTAGGTTACCTGAAGCGGCTGCTGGAGAAGCGCAGGGATCTGAAGTTGGTGATTTCGTCGGCGACTTTGGATGCGGGGGCGTTTGCGAGGTTTTTTGAGGGTGGCTTGGAAGCCGCTCCTCCGGTGCCGGTGATTGAAGCGGAAGGACGGACCTTTCCGGTGGAGGAGGTGTTCATGCCGGGGCGGGAGGATGAGGATACGGTGGATGGCGTGCTGCGGGCGACGGATTGGCTGGGCGATGTTGGCGAGCTGGGTGATGTGCTGGTTTTCCTGCCGGGTGAAAGGGAGATTCGTGAGTGTGCGGATGCGCTGGAGGGCCGACGCTATCCGAATACGGAGGTGCTGCCGCTTTTCGCGCGGCTGGGGCTGGATGATCAGCAACGGGTTTTCCACCCGGGACCGAAACGGCGAATCGTGCTGGCAACGAATGTGGCGGAGACCTCGCTGACGATTCCAAGAATCGTCTGCGTGGTGGATTCGGGTCTGGCGCGGGTGAGCCGATGGAGTCCGGGACGCGGGGTGCAGCGCTTGCAAATCGAGGGGGTGTCGCAGGCGAGTGCGCGTCAAAGGAAAGGGCGATGTGGACGTGTTAGAGAAGGGGTCTGTGTAAGGCTTTATTCCGAAGAGGAACTGGAAGAACGGGCGGAGTTCACGGATCCGGAGATACGACGAAGTTCCCTGGCAGGGGTGATTCTTCGAATGAAGTCGCTGGGGCTTCCGGACATCGAGGAGTTCCCATTTCTCGATCCGCCGGCATCGAAGGCGATTTCGGAGGGGTACCGGGCTCTTCGGGAGGTGGGAGCGCTGGATAAGCATCGCAATCTAACAGAACGCGGCTGGGCGATGTCGCGCATGCCGGTGGATCCCCGCCTGGCGCGGATGCTGATGGAGGCGAACGAGGAAGGGGTGCTGGCGGCGGTGCTGCCGGTGGTGGCGGGGCTGGAGTCGAATGACCCGAAGGAGCGCCCGGCGGAGAAGGCGAAGGAGGCCGACAAGGCGCATGAGAAGTGGCGGAACGAGGATAGTGATTTCCTCGGGATGCTGGGATTGTGGACGGATCTGCAGGAGTTCCGGAAGGGGCGGAACTGGCAGGGGAACAAGCTGCGCAAGTTCTGTCGGGTGAGGTTTTTGAACTACCGCCGGGTCACGGAATGGGCGAATGTGCATGATGAACTGCGGGATCTGCTCAAAAGGGAGTTGAAGTGGGATGTGGGAGAGAAGGGAACGCCTGGAAAGGTCGATTCGGCATCGTTTCACCGCTCGCTTTTGGCGGGAGCGCCAAAGCAGTTTGGTTTGTGGGACCGGGAATCGAAGAGCTACCGCAGTGCGAACGGCGGATACTTTGCGGTCTTTCCGGGGTCGGGTTTGTTCGGAGGAAAGCGGACCGACTGGGTGATGGGGATGGAGCTGGTGGAGACGACGCGGCTGTGGGCGCGTCGTGTGGCGAAGATTGATCCGGAATGGGTCGAGCAGGTGGCACCGCATCTTTGCCGGGTGCGCTACAGCGAGGGTCATTGGGATGAAAATCAGGGGGCGGTGTATGCGAAGGAGTCGGTGATCTGTGGAGGACTGCCGATCATTGCTGGACGGCGGGTGCATTTCGGGCGGATCGATCCAGTGGCGGCGCGGAAGATTTTTATTCGGGAAGGGCTGCTGCAGGGCGGGGTCAAGGGGGAGTCGAAGGCGATTGCGCGACTGGCGGAGTTGAAAGAGGAAATCGAGTCGATCGAGGACAAGCTGCGTCGTGGCGGCGGTTTGTGGAGCGATGAGGCGGTGGTGGAGTTTTTCGAAAGCCGGCTGCCCGAGGGGATGTGCACGGCGAAGGCGTACCATCGCTGGCGGGCAAAGCATGAGGACGCGAATCTTCCGACGCGTGAAGATGTGGTGTTGGAGGACCTCGAGGACTTTGATCTTTCCGGGCATCCGGATGGGATGCGGCACGGGGACCAGGAGTATGCGCTCTACTATCGCTGTGCGCCGGGTGAGCGGGATGATGGCGTGACATTCGGCGTGCACGTGGATCAGTTGCCCGGCCTGCCGGACTGGCTGCCGGGATGGGGGGTGCCGGGAGACCTGTGGTACCGGACGGAGTGGATGATCCGATCATTGCCGAAGGATCTGCGTCGGGAATGTCAACCGGTGGCAGGGCGGGCGGATGAATTTTCCGACGAGTGGCGTGATCGGGAGAAGGATGGTTTTTACGAAGTACGGCTGGCGCAGTACTTGAGTCAGGTCAGCGGTTTCGAGGTGCGGCCACAGGACTTCGATGTGGCGCGGATGCCGGATGATCTGGTTACCAAGGTCTGGGTCTGCGACGACGATGGCAAGGAGCTGGCATTTGGCACGGATGTGGCGGCGCTGAAACTGCAGCTGGGGAGTGTGGTGCAGGAGCGCTTCGAGGAAGCGGCGAACGAGGAGTGGGAGCAGAGTGGCTGGATGGAGTGGCCGGGCGAAGTGCCGGAAGAGGCGGAAACGTCGGCTGGCGTGGCTTATCCGGCCCTGGTGGACGAGCTGGAAAGCGTCGGGACACGGGCATTTTCCAGGCTGGAAGACGCGGCGCAGTCGCATCGGGCGGGTGTGGCGCGATTGCTGATGATGGCGCAGCCGGAGCAGGTGGCCTATGTGAGGAAGCGGATGCCGCTGGGGTTGATGGCGAAGGTCGAGCTGCCGAAGATGAAGTGTCCGATGGAGGATATCATCGCGCTGGCAGCGGAAGGGGCGCTGGGCCAGGGAAGGATTTCGACGGAGGAGGAATTCTCCAGGCGCGCCGAGGTGGCGCGAGGGAATTGGTGGGAGGCGGCAACGAAGATCGGTGCGGCCCTTGATGCGAGCATTGATGGCATGCAGCTGGTGCGCGAGTGGCTGCATGAAAACCGGAACGATCGGCACTTGGGTGAGATCGCGGATGATTTGGAGGAGCAGCTTGTTTGGTTGTTCCGCTCGCGCTTTGCGTGGCGCTCGGGCTATGCGCGGGTGATCGATTATGAGCGCTACCTGAAGGGGATTCAGTCGCGGCTTGGGCGCCTGAAGAGTTTGCCGATCGTCAAGGATCTGGAAAAGATGGATCGGGTGCGGAAGTACTGGGAGCCCTGGTATGCAGAGTTGATCCGCCGCCCCGAGGATCCGGGGCTGTGGGACTACGGATGGAAGCTCGAGGAGTTTCGGATCTCGGTTTTTGCCCCGGATGTGGGGGTGAGGGAAAAGGTAAGTGAGAAGGTGTTGGAGAAGTGGCGGGCCCCAAGTGGCGAGTGAAAAGTGAAAGTCAGTGAAGAATCGAAACGCCAAGGCGCAAAGTTCGCCAAGCTGATGCTGTGGATCAGGGGGCGTTGAATTTAGTCCCCCCAAGTCTCATCGATAATTTGCTCTTCGCGGATAGTAAATTCTACGGCCATGTCTCCCCAAGAGGCATCTCCTGTCCAAAAAACGCCAACGGTGTTGCTATCCGCGAAGGATGCGATATTCACATGAGTCAATTGACCGCTACTCGCTTTGATTTCCGGAGTCGATTGAAAGTAGGTCGCTATGCGACTCTTCATCTCACCTTCAATTGAGCTCACGTTGGCTAGAATCGAATCGAGTTCTTCTTGAAGAGGTAGATTCAATCTTGATTCGTAGCTAATAAAGTCGAGACCTCGATAGGTGAAGGTCCACCAGGAATGCTTCAAGTCGAATGTTAGCACTATACCATCGACCCAGATCGTTGGGTTCGGCTTTGATTTGCGACCGAACATCTTACTGGGACGACGAGAATTATTTTTGGCTGGAAAGCAAGTCCCGGACCTGGACGGTTTCCCACCAGGTGCTGAAGTTGGCGATGAACTTGTCGTGGTCGGGGTGGACCTGATAGGCATCCTGGTCGGCGACGGATTTGAAGCGCATCGACGTGGCGTAGTCCCAGGATTGGTCGATCACGGGACGCTCCATGACGGGGGCGGGTTTTCCCCAGATGCCACCTTCAACTTGGGGGATCTTGAAAAGAGCGTCGAGGCCGGCTTCGAAGGCGGCGCGGTCGCTGTCGTTTTTATGTTCGGGCTTCAACCAGAAGTAGACGTGATGTTCCATGCCCGAGTGTTAGCGGCATGAGCGCTGGAGAGCAAGGGTGGGATGGTGGCGCCGATGGTGGCAAGTGGCGGCAATCGATTTTCATGGATGATGGATCCGGCCGGACCTTGCGCTTGAGTGGTTTTGAGACGAGCCTAGCGCCATGGTTGGTCGACTGCTTCGGATGGCATGGGTGGGACTTGGTGGTGCTTTGTTGCTCGGTTGTGGCAGCATGGTGGAACGTGGGGCTCAATCACTCGAAGGGTTGCCACCGGCGACTGACTCATTGACGACCACGGCGAATCTCGGGCAGACGGCATTTCGGGCGACGGTGGTGGCGACGCTGCGTCAGCCGGTGACCTCGACAAGGACCGGGCTGGCGATGTTCTGGCACCGCTCGCGCGAGGTTGTGGTGGGGAACGTACCGGTCTCCATGTCGTTGATGGAGTTGCCGGAGGAGCAGCCGGGAACCGAGGCCTTCGAACGATTTCTTGATGGCGAGGGCCTGCCGAAGCGTGAGTTGGGCCGGGTGAAGTGTCTGGTGGATGGGCCGGGATTTTTCGGGGAGTTCGATCGCCAGCTCGAAAAGGCGAGTCGGTCAGTGGATGTGCAGATCTACATCTTTGACAATGACGACATTGGGGTGCGCTACGCGCAGAAGCTGGCAAGGAAGTCGTCGACGGTGCCGGTGCGGGTGCTTTTCGACGACATGGGGACGAATACGGCGATCATGGCGCCACCTTTGACACCGGCTCCGGATGGCTTTTTGCCGCCGGAGGATATGAAAGCCTGTCTGAAGGATGGCTCGAATGTGGCTGTTAGGCGGACCTTGAATCCATGGCTGGTGGCGGACCATACGAAGCTGTTGGTGTTTGACGACAAGACGGCGATTCTGGGTGGGATGAATATCGGCCGGGAGTACTACTCGGAGTGGCATGACCTGATGCTGAAGGTGGAGGGGCCAATTGTCGGAAGTCTGGCACGCGAGTTCCAGTCGGCCTGGCGGAAGGCGGGACCGTGGGGAGATCTGGCGGGGCTTTTCCCGGGAAGAAAAATTCAGTGGCCGGATGTGGTGGGTAATGACGTGCCGCTTCGGATTCTGAGGACGGATGCCCCATCAGGGCGCTCGGAAGTCCTCGAGGCCTCGATCGCAGCGATGCGGGCGAGTCGGGAGCGAATCTGGATTCAAAATCCTTACTTTGCGTCTGATGATCTCGCTCGTGCAGCTCAGGATGCGGCGCGGCGGGGAGTGGACGTGCGGGTGATTTTTCCGTTGGAGAATGATTCCCGGCTGATGGAACTCTCGAATCTGGAAACGGCACGCGGATTGATTTCGGCGGGGGTGAAAGTTTATCACTACCCGGTGATGACTCACTTGAAAGCAATGATTTGCGATGGGTGGGCAACGGTCGGCTCGGCGAATTTCGATGTGCTGAGCATGAGGCTCAATCGCGAATTGAATCTGGCATTCTCCGACGAGCGAAGTGTCGCGGATCTGGCTGACTCAATCTTTCTTCCTGATTTCCGTCGCTCGAAACGGGTCAAGCTGGAGGATACGGAGTCGCCGATGGCGCCCTTCGTCGAATCGGTGGCTGATCAACTTTAATCCGCTGACGGATTCCCTTGTAAGGGCGCCGGGTGGAGGGCGTAATCCCCTCCATGCGTCAGTTCCTGCTTCTTGGATTCCTCTGCTCGACGGTGTTCGCCGCCGAGAAGCCAAATATTCTTTTCATTTTCTCGGACGATCATGCGCTGAATGCGATTTCTGCCTATGGTGGACCGCTGAAGGAAATTGCACCGACCCCCAATCTCGATCGGATCTCGGACGAGGGCGCGATTTTCACCCGCTCGTACTGCAGTAACTCGATCTGTGGTCCCTCGCGCGCGGCGATTTTGACAGGCAAGCACAGCCACGTGAATGGCTATCTTGATAACAACAACTCGGCCTTTGACGGCAACCAGACGACTTTTCCGAAGTTGCTCCAGAAGGCGGGATATCAAACGGCGATCGTCGGCAAGTGGCATTTGGTTTCGGATCCCCAGGGGTTTGATTACTGGGAAATCCTCCCGGGGCAGGGGAGTTACTACAACCCGGACTTTCTTCAGCAGGACGGGACGAAGAAGCGTTACACGGGATATTGCACGGACCTGATCACGGATCGGGCCCTTGAGTGGCTTGATCAGCGGGACAAGGACAAGCCGTTCCTTCTGATGTGCCAGCATAAGGCACCGCACCGGAACTGGAGTCCGGCACCCCGTCACTATGACCTCTTCGAAGGAGAGACGATCCCTGAACCGGAGACATTGTTTGATGACTACTCCGGTCGCAGCGTCACATTGAAGGAACAGAAGATGTCGATCGCGAAAGACATGCACTGGTCTCACGACATGAAGATTCATGGCGAGAATCCGTTTCCTGAGAGCTTCGCGAGCGGCATGGCGAATGGGGAATACACTCGGATGAATGATGAGCAGAAGAAGCTTTGGGATGCTTCCTATGAATCGCGAAATCAGGAGATGATCTCGAAGGTGAAGTCGGGTGAACTCAAGGGAGATGGCATCACCAGCTGGAAATATCAGCGCTACATCAAAGACTACCTGCGTTGCATCCGGGCGGTGGATGAGGGGGTGGGCCGCGTGCTGGACTATCTCGACAAAAACGGTCTGCGGGATAACACCATCGTGATTTATTCCTCCGATCAGGGTTTCTATCTTGGTGAGCATGGATGGTATGACAAGCGCTGGATGTTCGAGGAAAGTCTGGCCATGCCTTTCCTGGTTCGCTGGCCCGGGGTGGTGAAGCCGGGATCTCGCTCGGGGACGATGATTCAGAATATCGACTACGCGCCGACCTTTCTCGAGATCGCTGGTGTGGAGATCCCTGAAACGATTCAAGGACGAAGTCTGTTGCCGGTGCTGAATGCCTCAGGCGGGAAGCCGAAGGACTGGCGTGAGGGAATCTACTACTTCTATAGTGGCGAGCAGACCCATCAGGTGGCGGCGCACGATGGGGTAAGGGACGAGCGATACAAGCTGATGCGTTTCCCAGGGACAAACGAATGGAACCTCTTCGATCTGGAAAAGGATCCTCAGGAAATGAAATCAGTGCACGACGACCCGGAGTACGCCCCGGTTCTGGAGAAGATGAAGGAGCTCTATGACAATCTGCGTTCGGAATATCAAATGAACGAGGCGACCCTGCCTGCAAACCGAAAAGGTGAGAAATGGTGGAAGGATCGTCATGCCGCCAAACGGCTGGAGGCGAAGAAGGGCGGCTACGATATGGTATTCATCGGAGACTCGATCACCCAGGGATTTGAGGGAGCTGGCAAGGCGACCTGGGAGAAGTATTACAAGGATCGCAAGGCTCTGAATCTCGGATTCTCGGGCGATCACACCGAGCATGTGCTGTGGCGATTGCTGAGCGGGGAGATCGAGAATGTGGACCCCAAGTTGTTCGTGCTGATGATTGGAACGAACAACACCGGGCACCGCCAGGATGCGCCGGAAAAGACGGCGTCTGGGATTCGCCTGATCCTCGATCTGCTGCGTGACCGGAATCCCGATGCGAAGATTTTGCTGCTTTCCGTTTTTCCCCGGGATGAGAAACCCGATGGGAAGCACAGGAAGATCAATGAGGGAGTCAACGAGCTCATCAAACCGATGGCGGATGGTGAGATGATCCACTGGCTCGACCTGACGGACGTGTTTCTCGATGACGACGGCATCCTTCCGAAGACGACCATGCCGGACAGCCTCCATCCGAAAGGGCTTGGCTATGAGATGTGGGCCGAGGCGATGGAGCCGAAGATCAAGGAGTTGATGAAGGATTGAGACATCCTACTCACTTTCCTGGGGTGCCAATGCTTTTTGGGGAAGCCTTCTTCGCGGGTTTCCACTCGAGTTTGACGGAGAAGAAATTGCGATGGGTGTTGACGCGGTAGCGACCGTCGTCGCCGCGGACGGCGCGCTGTTCGTGCTCGTCGATGACGACCCGAATGTCGGCTTCTTCGCTGTCGATGCCGCAAAAGGTGAGGTGAATGGTTTCGTAGCCGGGCTCGTAGCGGCCTTGCCATTCGCGGTGGAGCGAGAGATTCCCCGGCCCGCCTTCCAGGCGGATCTTTGACTCGCGAAAGCCGCCGTCTTTCCAGGCCTGGCCATCGCCTTCGTCTTCGTACCATTCGCTGACTTCCTTACCGTTCTTCGTCCAGATCCGGAGTTCGGGTTCGGGGTGTTCGACCTCGCCGACGTATTGCTGAACCGGCCAGTGGGGAATCACAGCACCGCTGCGGACGAAGACCGGGATGCGGTCGAGCGGACATTCGATCCAGATGTCTTTAGCGACGGCTTTCGGATGAGAGTCGTCGTGGTAAGCGAACCAGTCACCTTTCGGCAGGTAAAGGAATCGTCCCTCCTCGCCTTCGGCCATGATCGGCACGACGTAGAGGTGATCGCCAAAGAAGAACTCGGCGCTTCGCCAGTAAGCATCGGGATTGTTGAAATCCACGAAGGGCAGCGAACGGAGCATCGGAGTGCCATCGCGGACGTACTGGCGGAAGGTCGTGTAGACGGTCGGGAGAAGTTGGTAGCGGAGTTCGATGGCGTCGCGCACGAGCTCCGTGGTCTTCCTGTCAAAGGACCATGGCTCCTGGTCACCGTGGTCTCCTGACGAGTGCGTTCGGAAAAAGGGATGGAATACCGCGAGCTGGACCCAGCGCAGGTAAAGCTCGGCAGTCGGTGTTTCGATGAAGCCCCCGACGTCCGAACCGACGAACGAAATTCCGCTGGATGCGAGCCGCTGGCACTGGAGGTTGGCCATGTTGAGGTGTTCCCATGAGGCGACGTTGTCGCCGGTCCAGGCGCAGGCGAAGCGCTGGGTGCCGGCGTAGGCGGATCGAGTGATCGAGAAAGTCCGACGTCCATTGCTGTGGCGGCGCAGGCCCTCCTGAGTGGCGCGGACCATCTGCATGCCGTAGATGTTGTGCGCCTTGCGATGAGAGCAGGGGTTGCCGTCGTAATCGTGGCGGACATCGCGCGGGAAGGTCCCTTCCTCGAAGACGGCGGGCTCGTTCATGTCGTTCCAAATGCCGCGGATCCCGGTCTCGGCGATAAGATCGTGGAACAGTCCGGCCCACCAGTCGCGAACTTTGGGATTGGTGAAATCCGGGAAATGGCAGAGTCCCGGCCAAACGGAGCCCTTGAATAGGGCGCCGTCCTGACGTCGGCAGAAGTAGTTCTTGTCGTAGGCTTCCTGCCAGACAGGGTAATTTGGATCGATCTTCAGGCCGGGATCGATGATCGCGACGGTTTTGAACCCGTCTTTCTCCAGATCCGCGACCATCTTTTTCGGGTCAGGAAACCGCTCGGCATCCCAGGTGAAGCAGCGGTAGCCGTCCATGTAGTCGATGTCGAGATAGAGCGCATCGCAGGGGATGCGGCGCGAGCGGAAGCCATCGGCAATGTTTCTAACAACGGCCTCGGGATAATAACTCCACTTGCACTGATGGTAGCCGAGCGTCCATAGCGGCGGCATGTTGACCAGGCCTGTTAGGCGCGTGTAGCGTCGGATAACATCGAGTGGTTCGGGACCGTTGATGAAGTAGTAGTTCATCTCACCGCCCTGGGAGAAGAACGACGTGACTTCCGGACGTTCCGCGCCGAGGTCGAAACTGGTGCGGAAGGTGTTGTCGAAGAAAATGCCGTGTGCCGAGCCCTTGCAGAGGCTGATGTAGAAGGGGATGTTTTTGTAGAGAGGGTCGGTGTCGGAGGTGTAGGCATAAGTGTCGCTACCCCACATCTGAAACCGGCGACCGCGCAGGTTGAGATCACAGGATTTGTCGCCGAGGCCGTAGAAGTATTCGCCGTTCTGGCAGACCTTGCTCATCTTGACGATTTCGCCACCATATTGCTTGTTCTCCTGCCAGTGATAGCCCTTTTCATCCTGACTGAGAATCACGCCGGAATTGGTATCAGTCACGGTCGTTTTCAGACCGCCGCGATTGATCCGGATCGAAAGGTTGCCGGTTTTGATGGCGACACCATCGCCGAATTCAACGACTTCGTGAACCGGAACCTCCGGCTGAAAATCGGGATCGAGGGCGTAACTGAAGTCCCTTTCGAAACGCCCTTCCGGGGTGAAGCGAAAACGCACCACACCATCGTCGACAAGCGAGACGCGAAGGAGCACGCCATTGTCGGTGAGAAACTCGAACACGCCGTTTCCGAGTTGGCGGAACTCGGTCATGCTACCGGGGGAGAAGTCCGCGACACCTTTGGTGGTGCGCGCCTTCTCCATGTAATTGCCTGAAAAATCTTCGGAAGCCATGGACTGTGTGGGTTAATCTAAAGTGGAGCGTGGATCGTGCCAAGCTCCAGAGTCGGAGGTGAAGAGCAAGGGGACGCGTGACGATACGTGAATCCTCGCAAATTCTCTGGACTTTGGCGCAGCGGATGCTCAGGGGTTGCTATGGTGGAATCGAGGTTAAAGGGTTTGGCTGCGTATTATCTCTCTTCGCTATGAAACGGTTGCGAATTTTGAAGCTTGGTTGGGAGTTTCCTCCGTTGATCAATGGTGGACTCGGGATCGCATGTCTCGGGATCTCGAAGGCGCTGGCCAAACATGTGGATCTCAGCGTGATCGTGCCAAAAAGCGCACCCGACGTGCAATTTGAAGGTTTTTCCCTGACCGGACTCAACAACCTCAAGGCGACGGAACTTCTGACGACCGAGGAAAAATACCGCTATGAGAGTTTCGCGAGAATCGAGCGGGTGCCGATTCACCTCGACCCCTATTCCAGCGATGAAACCACTGTCGAAAGGATCCGCATGGAGCCGGGGGGCGAAGTGGCTTTTGCCAGGACGACGCAAGTTCAGCTCGATCGTTTCAAGATGGATGACCTCTACGGTGGTGATCTGGCAATGAAGGTGATCGAGTTCTCCAAGGTGGCGGCGAAGTTGGCGATGCTCCAGGATTTTGACATCGTCCATGCCCATGACTGGATGACCTATCTCGCGGGTGTCGAGGTGAAGAAAGCCACAGGCAAGCCGCTAGTGGTGCACGTCCATGCCTCACAATATGACCGGGCGGGCGCGGACGCGCGCGGATGGATCTATGAGGTGGAAAAATACGGAATGGAGGAAGCGGACCGGGTCATTCCGGTAAGCCAGTACACGGGTGATGTGTGTGCCGGCCACTATGGGATCGACCCGGGGAAGATCCGTCCGGTTCATAATGGCGCCGACCCGGTGGATGTTTTCCATACGAAGAAGAAATTTCCCGAGAAGCTCGTCCTCTTCCTGGGTCGTCTAACCGCTCAGAAGGGACCGGAGTTTTTCCTCGAGATCGCGAGCAAGGTGCTCGAAAAGAACAAGGACGTGCGCTTCGTGATGGCCGGAACGGGGGAAAGGCTGAGGCCTTTGATCGAGAGTGGGGCGTTCCGGGGTCTTGGAGGTTATTTCCATTTCACGGGCTTCCTTAACAAGGAGAAGGTCAACGAATTGCTCTCGATGACCGATGTCTACTGCATGCCTTCGGTATCAGAGCCCTTCGGTCTCTCGGCCCTTGAGGCTGCCCAGTTCGGGATACCGGCGGTGATTTCGAAGCAATCCGGGTGTGCGGAGGTCATTCAGGGAGCGCTGGTAGCGGACTTCTGGGATACCGAGTTGATGGCAAAGCACATCAGTGACTTGCTCAACGATGAAGTGCTGCGGGAAAAAGTCGTGCGTCAGGCGGCCGAGGACATTGCGTCGTCGACTTGGGATGCGGCGGCCGAGAAGGTGGTGAAAGTCTATCGCGAACTTGTTCCTTGAAAGTCAAACCACCAGCCTCAGTGCCGGACGTATCCCTCTACTTCCAGGTGCATCAGCCGAACCGCCTGATCCCTTACGATTTCTTTCGGATCGGTGAGCATGCGTTCTATGAAGACGATCTGCTGAATGCGGAAGTGCTCTCAAAGGTATCCGAGAAGTGCTATCTGCCGGCGAACGCCATGTTCGAGGAATTGCTGAAGAAGCACAAAGGCAGCTTCCGCATCGCCCTTTCCATCAGTGGCACGGTCATCGAGCAGATGAAGGCGCATCGGCCGGATGTGCTGAAGTCCTTCCAGAGTCTGGTGGCGACAGGACACGTCGAACTCCTCGCCGAGACCTACTATCATTCGCTGGCCTATCTGCATTCGAAGAAGGAATTCGAACGCCAGGTGGAGTTGCACCTCGACCTGATGGAGGAGGTGTTTCAAGTCCGCCCACGGGTGTTCCGCAATACCGAGTTGATCTATAACAATGCCGTGGCGGCGCAGGCGGAGACGATGGGATTTGACGGGATCCTGGCAGAGGGCGTCGGCTGGTCGCTTAATGGCAAGTCCCCGAACTTCCTGTATCGAAGCCCGGAGGTTTCGCAGGTGAAGACGATTCTCCGGAATCCCGGTCTTTCGGATGATGTCGGTTTCCGTTTCTCCGACAGGAACTGGAGTGAGTGGCCATTAACCCCGGAAAAATTCGCGAGGTGGATCGCGGAGGCAGAGGGTGATGTGGTGAACCTCTTCATGGATTACGAATCGATTGGCGAACACCAGTGGGAGGATACCGGCATCTTCGAGTTCTGGAGGGATTTGCCGGAAGCGATCATGGAGGAGGACATCCGCTGGGTGACTCCCAGTGAAGTCGTCGATCTTTACCGCGCTTCGAAGGTGTATGACTGCCACTGGCCGACCTCATGGGCGGATGGCGAGCGCGACCTGAGCGCGTGGATGGGGAATGTGATGCAGCAGGAGGCGATCGGGAAGATTCACAAGCTGGAAAAGGAAGTGATCGAGGCAAAGGATGAGGACCTGACCCATGTGTGGGCGAAGCTTCAGACATCCGATCACTTCTACTGGATGTCGACGAAGGGAGGGACCGATGGTGGCGTCCATCAGTATTTCTCACCCTACGGATCGGCGTACGATGCCTACATCTATTTCATGAACACGCTGGCTGATTTGCAGGTCCGCTTGGCACGCATCCGGGAAAAGGCGGCGACAAATGGACCTGTGAAAAACGATGCCGAAAAGAAGATCGTTTAGGCTCGGGGCTCTCCTCAGCAGACAACGCTGGGGGAAGGGACGCGCTGCGCCTGATGGGATGGGATTTGATCTGAGAAGGTCGACCCTCCCCGCGGGCGCCAGGGATCTAGGAGGCGGGTAGGGACTCCTCTGAATCAGTATCCGTGAGGCGGGCTTCCGCATCGAGGGGGATTTCGATGGTGAAGCGGGTGTCATCGCCGGGCGTGGAGGTGACGGAAATGGTTCCGCCGTGTGCTTCGATGGCGCGCTTGACGATTGAGAGTCCGAGTCCGGTGCCCTTGATGTCATCCTGGGAGTGATGCTTTTCCACGCGGTAGAAGCGACGGAAAATGTGGGCGAGATCGGCGCTTGGAATGCCGATACCGTTGTCGGCGATCCAGATGCGGGTCACGCCGTTTTCGCGAACGCAGCCAATGGTTACGGTCAGACCTTTGCGCGGGTTCTGTTTGAGGGCGTTTTCGACGAGATTGAAGAGCACCTGGGTCCAGTAGAAGCGGTCACCCTGGAGGATCAGCTTTTCATCAGGCATCTCGATGACGATGTGGGCTTGCTGGTTCTGAATGACGAGTTCGAGACGTTCGAGCACGTCCTGGATGCAGGAACGGACCTTGAAGGGTTTCACGGTGAGCGCTGCGGCTTCACCGGACTCAAGTCGGGAAATGACCAGCATGTCCTCGACGATCCGCGCGATCCGCTCGGAGTGCTTGCGCATGACGCTGAGGAAACGCCGGGTGATGGCAGGATCTTCTAACAGGCCGTCGTCCAGCAGGTTTTCCAGGTAGCCGTTGATGATGGCAAGGGGGGTCCTCAGTTCGTGGGATGCATTCGCCACGAAGTCTTTTCGGATCTGCTCGGTTTGGTGTTCGCTGGTCACGTCACGAATGACCACGCGGGTCGTTGGATTTTCCTTCGGGCTTCCCGGGACGCGGGCGGCATCGATCACCCAGGCATTGACGCCTCGCTGTTCGAGGTCGCCGAGGGGGGAGGCCTGTTGGGGGAGAATGATACGGCTGTTGCTCGCTTCGCCGGTTTCCAGGCAGCCCGTGAGGGCTTCGGTCATGCGGCGATCGAGAAAGGCTTCCTGGACGGAGAGTCCGACCAGTTCGCGGCCTCGGAAGAGTTGCTGGGCGGCTTTGTTGGCGAAAAGAATCGTGGCATCCGAGTCGACCAGCAGGAATCCTTCGTCGAGCGCATCGAGGAGCTGATTGCGGTCCTTGCGTGCTTGCTTGAGGTCGAGGTCCAGACGCGATTTCCAGGTGGTGACTTCTTGTTTGAACTCGCGACGTGCCCGACGCAGGCGAAGTGCCACGAGAGCAAGGGCAAACAATGCCGCGAGGGCTGCGGCAATGGATAGATTGGCGAGAGTTTCGTTCATCCTCAGAGGGATGAGACGCAGTAACCGATCCCGCGTACGGTTTCAACCATCGCTGCATGTTCACCAAGTTTCTGACGGAGTCGCTTCATGTGAGTGTCCAGCGTGCGGCTGTGGACATCGTCGCTATAGCCCCAGACGGTACGCAGCAGGTCGTTGCGGTCCTGGGGCTTGCCCGCTCGCTCGGAGAGGAAGACAAGGAGCTTGAACTCCGTGGAGGTCAGATCGACCGGTTCGCCATCGAGGTAGAATTTGAGGTCGTTCTTATCGAATCGGAAGGGGCCGTATTCGAAGGACACGGAACCTGGTGCGGCCTCGGAGCGTTTCAAGACAGCCTGGACACGAAGCATCAACTCCTTGGGTGAGAAGGGTTTGGTCAGGTAGTCGTCGGCACCGGCCTCGAGCCCTTTGATGCGGTCCTCGGTCTGCGCGCGGGCGGTGAGCATGATGACGGGAACTTCGCGGGTGCGGGCGTCCCTCCGGATTTCCTTAAAGACCTTGAAGCCATCCTTTCCGGGAAGCATCAGATCGAGGATGACCAGATCCGGGCATTGGTGGAGCGCCATGCTGGCGCCCTCGATGCCATCATGTGCCTTGGAAACCTCGAAACCGGCCCGCTCGAGATTGAAGCCGATCAGATCGGCAATGTCTCGTTCGTCTTCAATGATCAGAACTCGCTGCATTCGGTCGATTGATTAGGGCGAATGTGTCACGAGTCAAACGGGTGATCCGTGACGAAATTGTCGCAATCGGCAGCGAGTTCCTACTGGACGGCGACTTTGGCGTGCCACTCTGCGTAGATCTTCGGCGAAATCTCCGACGGCTTGATTTCCGAGCGACCTCCCCAGAAGACGTTGGTGTAGGAAACGGGGATGCCGACCGACTCGAGATGGCGGTCGATGGCTGCTTTGTGCTCGAGCACCTTGTCTTTTTCGGTGCCGTGGACCACGCCCATGATGTTGACATTTCCGAACTGCGGTCCGCCCTCGCGCCAGTAGGCGTGGGTCATGCAGTGGTGACGGCCGACTTCACTGCCGGCTTCCTGCTCGCGTCCTTTCGGCACGGCCCAGTGGAAGAGGCCGTTGAAGCGCGTGACGCGTTCGCCGGTCGAGGAGGGTTTGACGTGTTCGAGGAAGGTGGAAAAACGGCCGATGACCTGTTTCTCGTTGAGCGAACGGGCGACCTCACAGAAGCGCTCGCGGGAGACGCCGGCAACCTCGGCGCGACCGGTCCACGGGTCGGCGATGATCTCGTCGAGGGTGAGTTCTTCTTTCAGCGAAAGCAGCACCTTCCATTCCTCGTCAGTGAGATCCGCAGGAACGGTGGTCATCATGACGGCGGGTTCGTCGAGTTTGGCACCGGGTTCGAGACCTTTGCGGCGAACATGGCCGACCCCGAGAGCGAAGACGCCGTTCGCCGGCATGAGGAGGTATTCGTCGGCGCCGACAAGGTTTTTCAAAACGGTGGCGTGGTGGTCAAGGGACTCGCCGACAGGCACCTTGAGCGTGGTCCAGAGGCGGTAGCCCGAGCCGGAAACTTCCGTATCGGTCGAGCGAATCACGACGTGGCCGGAAAACGGGTCCTCTTTTGCCATGAAATCGAAGGCGGCGTTGAGCTTTTCTTCCGGTAGGCGCCAGGCGACGAGCGCGCCGTGGGCGAGCTTGGTGGCGAGCAGGGTCTGGCGGACGCGGCGGATCACGCCGGCTTCCTGCATGGCCTTGATGCGTTCGAGGACCGTGTCGAGATCGACGCCGCTGGCTTCAGCGATGACGTGGAAGGGCTTTTCCTGGAATCCGGCGACGAGGTCTTCGGAAACGGCGAGGATTTTGGCGTTGATCGGGTCGTTGTGTTCGACGGGGACGGTCTGCATGCCGGGAAGCTAGGAGGAGATTGCCGGGGCCGCCACGCGGAAATTGCGGGAATTGGGGCGGGAAATGCGGTGGCGTCGCGTCGCGTCGCGTAAAAGGCTTCGCCTCACGCGATCCCCGCGTAGAGGGCCCTCGGGCTCACGTGATTCCCGCGTAGAGGGCTCCTGTTGAGGTGATTTCCGCGAAACGGGCTCTTTGGCTCACGTGATTCCTCGGCTTTTGGTGATATCGGGCGCGGTTGCTGGAGCCGGGATCAAATTGAGAGTTTGGGCTGGTAGAGTTTTCTGATCGGCAATGCGAGTAATTCGGTCGATATTGCACGAGCGTCATGGGCAACGCTTGACGGTTCGAAGCCACAGGTGACTGCTTTTGGAGGTCATTCAGGCGTCCCGTAAAACGGGGAAGAATAGAATAACATGAAAACCCTTTGGCTGGCCAGTTTTGTAGTGATGATGGCTTCGTGTAGGCCATCCACTAGAACGGAGATGGAATGCGGTATTGGAGTTCGAAACGATGGGACTCTCGATACGCGTGCGATCACGGTTAGATTCAACGGACGAGAATACTCGTTTGGTGGTGTAAAGCCCGGTAGTTTCGCGTTGCACGGAGGCGGATTATATTTGGAGGAAGGGAAAGCTTACCCACCCGTTGAGTTTGAATTCGGGTTGATGAAGGACTACCCCAAGGAGGACATCATTGAGATTGAATGGGATGGCATGCCAATTCCAAGCGGGTTCAAACCTCCGGGAGAATACCCGGCTCTAATGATCGTTATTTATCCTGGTGTTGAGGGGAAGAAGCCTGGGATTGTTTGGAGGGAGTGAAACTCCTGGTCCCTCGCTGTTGCTGCTTACAGAGTATCGTGAAGGAATGAAGGGTCAATCTCCACCTCCTGGCTGGGCAACGCCCTTTTCATTGAGCTCGTGAAGCTCCCCTATGGGTTCCGTTAGGCGGCGCCGGGACGCTCGGCGGCGGGGCCATCAGGGCGCGGCGGGGGACTTGACGGGGGAATGGTGCTGCCTGAGGGTGGAGCAACTTAAATCTGAATGACCAAACGATTCGAAAGCCGCTCCGAGCGATTCATTCTTCCAGCTGCGGCGGCACTGACGGTGGTAGTGGCGCTGATCGATTTCCTCCTGCCTTTGGGCTATGCCATTTTCGTTCTGTATTCGATTCCGATTGCCTTGACGTTCTGGACGCTGAAGCCGGCGAGCGCGCCCGCTGCGGCGATGATTGCCAGCATTCTGATCACGGTGCACTACTTCACCGCACCAGAGGGAACCAATTACCAGATTGTCGGCTGGAATCGCGGCTTGGGAATCGTGACCTTGTGGGTGATGACGGCGATTGGCTACCGTCTGATCAATGTCCGGGTCGAATCGCGTCTGGAATCGTGGCTCAAGGAAGGTCAGGCCCAGATGGCGGAATGTCTGGTCGGTGAGCAGGAGTTATCAGAGTTGGGCGACAATGTGCTGCAGATGCTGAGCTCGCATTTGGGCGCCTCGACCGGCGCGATGTATATCGGAGCAGGAAAGGGATTCGAGTGCTGCGCAACCTATGGGGTGGAAAAGGGCGACGTTCCACAAAGCTTCGCGCCAGGTCAGGGGCTGCTGGGGCAGGTGGTGAAGGATGAGAAGATCTTTCACGCCAGCGATCTGCCGCCTGACTTTCTGAGGGCGAAGTCGAGTCTCGGCGAGGTGTCACCGCGGGAGGTGTTGATCATTCCCATCCGTCACAACAAGAGGGTGACCGCGGTGGTGGAGCTTGGTTTCCTGGGGGCCACGGAGTCGACAGACCTCATGTTCCTCGATCGGGTGGAAGAATCGTTAGGGGCTGCTGTGCAGGCGGTGAAATACCGGATGCGACTGAAGGATTACCTCGAGGAAACCCAGCAACAATCCGAGGAGGTGCAGGCTCAGAGCGAGGAACTGCGGGTCTCAAACGAGGAACTCGAGGAACAATCGCGGGCCTTGCAGGAATCGCATGCGCGGATGGAGCTCCAGCACACCGAGATGGAGCAGATCAATGCGCAGCTTGAGGAGCAGACGAATTTCCTGGAGAAGCAGAAGCAGGATTTGCTGGAGGCAAAGATGACACTCGAGCGTCAGGCTCGCGAGGTGGAGCAGGCAAGCCGCTTCAAATCGGATTTCCTTGCGAACATGTCGCATGAGTTGCGGACGCCCCTGAACTCCTCGATGATTCTTGCCAAGCTGTTGGCTGAGAACCGCTCCGGCAATCTTTCTGAAGAGCAGGTGAAGTACGCCAAGACGATCGAGTCGTCTGGCAACGATTTGCTGACGCTGATCAATGATGTGCTTGATTTATCGAAGATCGAGGCAGGGCACATGGAGATCCATCCGGAGCCGATCGAGGTCGAGGAGTTGGTGGAGGGGTTGCGAAATACCTTTGAACCGGTCGCCGCCAAGAAATCGCTCGAGTTGCGAATGGAAATCGAGCCCGGTGTCCCCAAGAGCATCGAGAGCGACTCGCAGCGTCTCGAACAAATCCTGAAAAACCTCCTTTCGAATGCGCTGAAGTTTACCGAGAACGGGAAAGTGATGGTGCGGGTGAGTCCCGTGCCAGGGGGACGGGTTGGCTTTGTCGTGAGCGACACGGGCATCGGCATCACCCCGGAGCAACAACGGATCATTTTCGACCCCTTCTTCCAGGCCGATGGCACGACCAGCCGGAAGTACGGGGGAACGGGGCTCGGCTTGTCGATTTCCCGAAATCTGACGCGTCTGCTGGGCGGGGAGATCCAGCTATCGAGCGAAGCGGGTCGGGGCAGCGCTTTCACGGTAGTGGTGCCGGTGACGTATGAGGGAGGTGCAGAGGAAGAGATCAAGATCAGTGACACCCCGCAGGAAGCGCCGATCACGGAGACCGAAGAGCGCGAGCCCGAGGTGGTGGAGATGGGAAGCGTGCCTGATGATCGGGAGGTCTTGATCGAATCGGACCGCGTGATCCTCACCGTGGAAGACGACATCACCTTCGCCAAGATCGTGTATGACCTGGCGCGTGAGATGAGCTTCAAATGCCTGATCGCCACCACGGCGGAGGAAGCCCTGATTCTGGCCTCGGACCATCTTCCCAATGCCGTGGTGTTAGATGTGGGATTGCCGGATAATTCCGGATTGATTGTGCTTGAGAGATTGAAGGGTGATCCGAGGACCCGGCATATTCCCGTGCACGTGGTTTCCGGGAGTGACTACACCCAGACAGCGCTGGCACTGGGGGCGGTGGGCTACATGCTCAAGCCGGTGAAGCGCGAACAATTGGTGGAGGCGTTCAGGAAACTGGAGACGCGCTTCACGCAGACCCTGCGCCGCGTGCTGGTGGTGGAGGACGATTTTGCCCAACAGGAGGCGATGCGCGGCCTGCTCGGATCGCGCGATGTCGAGACGGTTTGTGTGGAAACGGCGGCGGACTGTCTGGAGCAGCTTCGAACCACCACCTTTGATTGCATGGTGCTGGACCTCAGTCTGCCCGACGCGACGGGCTTTTCTCTGTTGGAGACCTTGAGCGAAGGCGATACCTACTCGTTTCCGCCGGTGATCGTCTACACCGGGCGAGAGCTGCGTAGTGAAGAGGAGCAGCGGCTGCGGAAGTATTCGAAGTCGATCATCATCAAGGGCGCCAAATCCCATGAGCGTCTGCTCGACGAGGTTTCGCTGTTCCTGCACCAGGTGGTTTCGGAGCTTCCCCCTGAAAAACAGCAGATGCTGGAGAAGGCCGGTAATCGTGATTCGGCTCTGGAGGGGCGGCGAATCCTGGTGGTCGAAGACGATGTTAGAAATATCTTCGCACTGTCGAGCCTGCTTGAAGGACGCGGGGTCCAGCTGAAGATCGCACGCAACGGCCGCGAGTCGCTGGAAATGCTGGAGAAGTCCGATGCGGAGCCTGAAGGGAAGGTGGATCTGGTGCTGATGGACATCATGATGCCCGAGATGGACGGCCTTACGGCCATGAGGGAGATCCGCAAGCAGGCGAAGTGGAAGAAGCTTCCGATCATCGCCCTCACTGCAAAGGCGATGAAGAGCGATCAGGAGGAATGCATCTCCGCCGGGGCCAACGATTATCTCGCAAAGCCTCTGGACGTCGATAAGCTGCTGTCCTTAATTCGAGTCTGGATGCCGCGATGAAGAGCGACCTTTCCGCAACCGAGGAGATTGAGATGAAGCTCCTGACCGAGGCGATCTTCAGGAAGTATCATCATGATTTTCGCGGCTATTCGGAGGCATCGCTGAAGCGCCGGATGATGAAGGCGAAGGAGCACTTCGCCTGTGCAAGCCTTTCTGAACTCCAGCACCGGATTCTACATGAGCCGGATGTGATCTCGAAGCTGCTGCCTTTTTTAACGGTGCAGGTGAGCGACATGTTCCGCGACCCGTCCTACTTCCGTGCCTTGAGGGAGCGGGTGATTCCTCATTTGAAGACCTACCCTTCGCTCAAGGTCTGGATCGCGGGTTGCAGCGCGGGTGAAGAGCTCCATTCGTTTGCCATCCTGTTTCGCGAAGAGGGTCTTGAAGAGCGCACCATGTTCTATGCCACAGATATCAATGAGGCAGCGATGAGGAAGGCCGAGGAAGGCGTCTACGAGATGGATCGGGTCGCCCAGTTTACCGAAAATCACCGCCTCTCGGGTGGCAAGACATCGCTTTCCGATTACTATTCGACGGGATACGGCAGGGCCAAGTTCGATCGCAGCCTGCGTGAACGGACCGTGTTCGCAAATCACAGTCTGGTATCGGATGCGGTATTTGCGGAGACTCACCTCATTTCATGCCGCAATGTCATGATCTACTTCAATCGCGACCTGCAGAACCGAGCGGTGGGATTGTTCAAGGATTCGCTGGTAAGGCGCGGGTTCCTCGGTCTGGGATCCCGCGAGACCTTGCGTTTCAACGATCATGTCGCGGAGTTTTCTGAATTCGAAGCCAAGGAACGTATCTACCAGAAAGGCACGGAATGAAGGTCGAAAAAGGAAAGGATGTTGGAGCTGTGGTGATCGGAGCCTCGATCGGTGCAGTGGAAGCCTTGTTGAGGATTCTGCCGGAGCTGCCGGATGACTATCCCTTGCCGGTGTTGGTGGTGGTGCATGTGCCGCCAGATGGGAGGTCTGCCTTGCCTGAGTTGTTCCGCGAGCGCTGCCGGATGCCGGTCAAGGAGGCTGAGGACACCGAGGCGATTCGGGCGGGAACAATTTATTTTGCGCCCTCCGACTACCATCTTCTGGTCGACCCCGATTGTACCGTCTCACTCTCGAACGAAGAGGCGGTGCACTACTCACGTCCGGCGATCGATCCGCTCTTCGAGACGGCAGCAGACGCCTGGGGTGACCGCCTGCTGGGAGTGGTTCTAACAGGTGCGAGCAAGGACGGAGCGTTGGGGCTGCGTGCCGTGGAATCCGCTGGAGGCGCGACCCTCGTCCAGGACCCCGAAACCGCGGAAGGGATGGCAATGCCAATGGCCGCGCTCGAAGCCTGTCAGGATGCACGAAGCCTGAGTCTGGACGAGATCGCCCAATTTATCGCAAACGAATTTCCCCTGATTTTGAAATGACATCCACCCGTTCCATCAAATTTCTACTTGTCGATGATCTGGATGCCAATCTGGTGGCGCTGGCGGGTCTGTTAGAGAGACCCGGGCTTGAATTGCTGATGGCACGTTCCGGACGGGAGGCTCTGGAGATTTTGTTAGAGCACGAGGTGGCACTGGCATTTCTGGATGTGCAGATGCCGGAGATGAGCGGCTTTGAGTTGGCGGAGCTGATGCGTGGGACGGAGAGGACAAGGGATGTGCCGATCATCTTCCTGACGGCGGGGACGGTGGATCAGAAGCGGCGAATCCGGGGATATGAAACGGGAGCCGTGGACTTCCTGCCGAAGCCCATCGACCCGGAAATCCTGCTGAACAAGGCGACGACATTTTTCGAGCTGGCGAAACGGCGTGAGGAATTACGCGAAAGCGAGGCGCGGCTGAGGGCTGCGAACGAGGAGCTCGAGCGGAAGAATGCGGAGCTCGCGGAATCAGGCGTGCAGAAGGACCGCTTTCTGGCGGTGCTGGCTCACGAACTGCGGAATCCAATCGCACCGGTCCTGACCGGCCTCGAAATGATGGTGACGGCGGATAACTGCCCGAAGGAGATTGTAGACTTGGCGGAGATGATGCGCCGTCAGATTGGGCAGATGGTTCATCTCATCAACGACCTGCTCGATGTTTCCCGAATCAACACCGGCAAGATCGCGCTAAGGATGGAGCGGGTGGATATCAATGAGGTGGTCACGGAGGCGATGGAGTCGGCCCGGACTTTCATCGACAGCCGGGGGCATGAACTAAGCTTCGTGAGCGAGAATGATTCCCTGGCGGTGGAGGGTGATCGACACCGACTCTTTCAGGTCGTCTCGAACATGCTTTCAAACGCAGCGAAGTACTCGCCGCCCAATGGCAAGATCGATGTAAAGTCTGGAATCGATGGGGACGGGAACGCTTATGTGACGGTGCGGGACAATGGTGAGGGGATTTCTGAGGAAAATCTTCCGAAGATATTCGAGATGTTCGAACAGGTGGATTCCTCGCGGCAGGAAGGTTTGGGTATCGGTCTGACCCTGGTGATGAATCTGATGGAGCTTCACGGCGGAGGGGTCGGGGCAACGAGCGAGGGTCTGGGGAAGGGCAGCGAATTCAGGATTTGGTTACCTGCATTGGTTCAGAGGAAAGAAGAGAAACCGGTGATTCTGAATCGGCCGGAGAACCGGCAGTTCGCGCCGGCCAAGGTGATGGTCGTGGACGACGGCAAAAGCACGGCAGACATCATCGTGATGTTTCTCAATCTCGAGGGAATGGAAACGCGGGTGGCTTACAATGGAGAGGAAGCCGTGAGGGTGGCGCGCGAGTTCAAGCCTGAGATGATTTTCATGGATCTCGGCATGCCGAAGATGGATGGCTACCAGGCAGCCGAAGAAATCCGAAAGCTGGACCCCGATGTGATCATGATCGCGGTGAGTGGATGGGGACGGGAAGAGGACAAGCGCCGGTCAAAGGAAGCGGGCTTTGACGGTCATGCGGTGAAGCCGGTTGAGCCTGAGGATTTGAGGCAGTTTCTCTCGCTTATCTGTTAGGTGCTCCTCCGACGAACTCCGAAGATCAACGTGGCGTCATAACTGAGCCTTCAACCATGCCAGGGCCTGTTCGCGGTCGATGAGGCGACCTTCAAGTTGCTCGGTCTGGGCGGCTTCCAAAATGACCTTAAAACGAGGACCAGGGGTCAAACCCTCATTGATCAGGTCCCCGCCGGTGATCAGCGGTGGAGGGATGAGCGGCTCGGCGGCGAATTCTTCGCGCCTCTCGATGAGGAACTCAAGGTTGTCGGTGAAGCCATTGGATGAGGCGCAGTCGACGCGATGAAGTTCGAGTTCGAGCGGGAAGGTCGGAGCGGACATGAAGCGCTTCACTTTCGCGGTGCGCATCTGCTGCACGTTCATGAACTGCATGTGGCGCGAGACCATGAAAGCGACTTCCTCGATGACATGGTTCGGATACTTCAGGCGACGAAGGATTTCCTCGGACATGGTGGCGCCAAGGGCGTCGTGGCCGTTGAAGCGGATGCGGCCGGCTTCTTCGTCGAAGGTCTGGGTCGGAGGCTTGGCGATGTCGTGGAGCAGAACGGCGAGGCAAAGCTCGAGCGGGGCATCGGGTCCGATCATTCCGAGCATGATGCGGGTGTGAACGTAGACGTCACCTTCGGGGTGCCATTCGGGGGGCT
Organism: Haloferula chungangensis; assembly: GCF_042664875.1. Lineage (NCBI taxonomy): Bacteria > Pseudomonadati > Verrucomicrobiota > Verrucomicrobiia > Verrucomicrobiales > Verrucomicrobiaceae > Haloferula > Haloferula chungangensis. The sequence goes on from NZ_JBHTBS010000002.1 coordinate 147,397, forward strand.
GTTCGCAACCGATGAGGGCGAGCACTTCGGGCATGAACTGCTCGATGAGGCCGGAGTCGACGAGCTGGTCGAGGCCATTGGCGCGGTTCGGGCAGGTGATGATGCGCGAGAATTCGTCGCGGATGCGCTCGGGCGAGATGCGAGCTAACAGGTGAGCCTGATCCTTGATCGCCTGCCAGGTGCCGGGCTCAATGGCGAAGCCGAAGCGGGTGGCGAAGCGGATGGCGCGGAGGAGGCGCAGGGAGTCTTCGGTGAAGCGCGCGACGGGGTCGCCGATGGCACGGAGGACGCCGGCTTGGAGGTCAGCGAGACCGCCGACGTGGTCGATGATTTCACCGGTGTCAGGGTCTTGGAAGAGTCCGTTAATGGTGAAGTCGCGACGCTGGGCATCTTCTTCCGGGGTGGAGAAGGTGACAGCTTCGGGGCGTCGGCCGTCTTTGTAGGAGCCATCGGTGCGGAAGGTGGCGATCTCGGTGTGGTGTCCTTCGTGACGAACGATGATCACCCCGAAGTGGGCTCCGACTTCGTTGGCTTTCGGGAAAAGGGCGAGGACTTCGCTTGGGGTGGCGGAGGTGGCGATGTCGAAGTCCTTCGGTTCGTGGCCGAGGAACTGGTCGCGCACGCAGCCACCGGCGAAATACGCCACATGCCCGGCCTCACGCAGCTGGCGGGCGAGTTCAGTGGCGGATTGGCGTGGGGTCATGGGCTTTCGCGAAATTGCTGAACCACGGATTACACGGATTGCACGGATGGAGAATGAAGATTTTTGGAAATGGTCAGACTACTAGGTCTCGGGTGATTTTCGGACCAGGATGGATAGGATGGATAGGATGGATAGGATGGATAGGATGGATAGGATGGATAGGATGGATTGGATGGATTGGATGGATTGGATGGATTGGATGAAATTCACAAATCTAATCAGCTGAAATGCCACAATCATCACAGACGCTTGAAACTCCTTCGTGAATCGGATCAGCAATCCCAAAATCCCACCCATCCTATCCATCCTATCCATCTTGGTCCGGTTTTCCCGCAGCTCGGCCGTCTTGAGCGGGGTGAATGGTGAATTTGGCTTTTATCGGAGGGTGGTCGGGCTTAGCGAAGGGCATGGGGGCATCGGAATTCGAAACGGTTGTACAATCCTTTGAGGAGAATTTTCGCACGCGGGGTGAGATTGGCGCTTCGGTAAGCATCTGGTGGAAGGGCGAGGAGATTCTATCGTTGGGGAAAGGGTGGTGCGAAAAGGGCGAGAAGCGGGCTTGGACGAAGGATACTTTGGTGCCGGTGTATTCGGCGACGAAGCCGCTGGCGGCGGCGACACTGCTGCTGGCTTTGGAGAAGAGGGGGCTCGGGGTGGAAACGATGGTGAGGGAAGTGTGGCCGGCGTTCCCGGTGGAGGAGGCGAGTTTCGGGGATCTGCTTTCGCATCAATGCGGGCTCTCGGCGCTCGATCAGGCGGCGAGCATCTGGGAACACGATGAGGTGGTGGCGGCGATCGAGGCGCAGGTGCCGGCATGGCGGCCGGGTCAGGGGCATGGTTATCATGCGCGGACTTTCGGCACGCTGGTGGATGAACCTGTTAGACGGCTGACGGGTAAAGTTTTGGGCCAGCTTTGGTGGGAGGAAATCGCGCAGCCGATGGGCTTGGAGTTTTGGATCGGCCTGCCGGAAAGCGAGTGGGCACGGGTGGCGGAGCTGTATCCCGGGAAGGCATCAGCGGGGGATTTTGCGAGCGGGTTCTATCACGAGTTCAATCGCGAGGGGAGTTTGACGCGTCGGACTTTTGGTTCGCCGAGGGGATTGCGCTCGGTGCAGGAGATGAATGATCCGAAGGCCTGGGCGGCGGGCTTTCCGGCGTCGGGTGGGGTGGGAACGGCGACAGCGTTGGCGAAGTTTTATCAGGCGGCGATTGGCGCGATCGAGAGTCCGTTGAGTGAGTCTGTTAGAAAGGCGCTGGCAACCCGCCGAGTGGAGGGGGATGATCAGGTGCTGATTCAGCCGACGGCGTTTTCGGCGGGGTGTCAGCTTGATCCGGTGGATGCGGATGGGACGAAGGAGAGAGAGCTTTACGGTCCGGATGCGGAGGCATTCGGGCATCCGGGGGCGGGCGGGAGCCATGCCTTTGGGGATCCGGAGTTGGGGCTGAGCTTTGCCTACACGATGAACCAGATGGAGCTCAATGTGATGCCGGGGAGAAGGAGTACGACGCTGGTGGACGCGCTTTTTGGGAAACTTTAGAACTGAAATTTGACGTTTGGGTTCTGGATGGATCTCGGTAGGTCCTACGATCATCTTAAGAACATCGCATGATCCTGATCGATGTGATGCTGGGGAGGTTGCATTAGGTGGGTGATCAGGCTCTTTACGTCGATTGATTTTTGAGGCCAAATGAAGCGATGAGACGTTTTTACCATCGAATGGCTTTTCCGCTGGTACTGTTGGCTTGCGGCTGTGATCAAAAGCAGTCGGATGTTGTCGAGGAATCAGGGAGGGTGGTTAGTACTGATGATGTTTATGTGGGTGATTCTATGCCGCTGAATCTTCCTGTGAATGGGGGGATGTCCGGTCCGTGCAATGAAATCGGCTGGAACTACAAGGTTGCTCCTTACATCGCTGTAGCGGCCCACCTTCAAATGATGGGGAAGGAAGAAGCGATCAGAATTCTGGAGTCTTGGGCCGATTCGGGAAATCACGAAGATCAGATTATAATTTTCTGCCGGATGCTTTTCACTACCAAACGTAAACAGGATTTTGAAGCGCCCCTTCTTGGTCGGCCTGTATACATGGGCCAAAAAAGTTTGGAAAGGTGGTATCTTTCGCCGATCGAAATTTATGACGGGATTCCCATCCTAGTGACCGATGGGTATTGTATGGAAGGAATAAAGGGAACAAGTAGGATGTATCTGAACTATTGTATCAAGAATTGTGAGTGGAGTGAACAGCGCTACAGTCCGGTCAGTTTGGATCAGCTGAAGGTTGTGATTGGTAGGTGGCTCGATGAAACAAAATGGTTGAAGCCTTTGACCGATAGGCAGCGCACGTTTTTTGTGAATCAGGCCAACGAGTTAGAAGGTTAGGGAAAGAGAGTGGATTTCATTGAATACGCTGTTGTTCCCTCCTTTTCGCTGGCTTGGTGGGGCCATCCATCGGGGCGATTCTGCTTTCTGAAGATCGCCAGATGGCGGTCGACGCATTTTCCGAGGGCGTCCGTATAAATGGACACCTTTTACACAGAAGCTCCCGGACATCCAGGGGCGGGCGGGAGCCATGCCTTGGCGATCCAGAGTTAGGCTTGAGCTTTGCCTACACGATGAACCAGATGGAGCTTAATGTGATGCCGGGGAGAAGGAGCACGACGCTGGTGGACGCGCTTTTTGGGGGGTGAATTGGACCGCGGACTTTAGTCCGCCCGGGATGGAGAGTCGCTTGGCTTGATAAGCGGACTGAAGTCCGCGCTCCAATTGGGAGCTACCTTTTGAAGATGGCGAGGTGGCGGTCGACGGATTTTCCGGGGGCGTCGGTTAGGGGGCGGCTTTCGGGGTGGCGGATGCTTGTTAGAAGCTCGGCGCCGAGTTGCTTGAGGCAGGCGGTGGCGAGGGCGTGTTCGCGATCGAAGTAGGAGGTGATGGCGAGGAGGCCGTTGGGTTTCAGGGCGGCGAGGGCGTTGGCGTAGAGGTCGGTCCAGATGGGGGCGTCGTTCCAGAAGTTCTGGTGGCGGATGAAGATGAAGTCGAAGGGCGGGAGCTGCTTCATGCGGTCGGTGCGGGAGGCATCGCCGACACGGAAGTCGAGGTCCCAGCCGAGCGGGGCGGTGGGGATCCAGCGGGAACGGGCTTCATTGATCTCGGGGGCGCGGAGGTCGATGCCGAGGTAGAAGAGGCGGCTGGCGGTGGGGGCGAGGTGGCTGAGAAGGGTGCCGGTTTCATCGGCACGGCCGCAGGCGAGGTTGAGGATGGCGGGGCTTTCGGGCGGATTCCAGGTGGCGGTCTGCAGGCCGATGGCGAGAAGCTTGGAGAGGCGTGCGATATCGCCGTCGATGCCGGGGTAGCTGAAGGGTTTGGCAGGGAGCATTTTGACGGGTTGGTTTTTGGACCAGGATGGATCGGATGAATAGGATGGTTTTGAAGAACTCTCTTTGCTGGATTTCCTGAGTGAGGATTTCATGCTCCGGGCATGTCGTCATTGATTGGTCTCGAAGCGGTCACAGGAATTGCACTGAAGTTTGCGATTGAAGGAAAATTGACGAGCGCGGAGGAGATCGAGACAGGGCACATCAACTCGACCTGGAAGGTGGGATTCGAGACGGAGGACGGGGAGGTGCGCCGATTTATTTTGCAGAGGATCAATGCGTCGGTTTTCAAGGATCCGATGGGGGTGATGCGGAATGTCGAGCGGGTGACGCGGCACATCAACGAGCGGGTGATGCGGAAGAAGGAGGATGTGAGTGGTCAGACGCTGGCGCTTTATCCGGGTCGCGATGGGAGGTTCTGGGTGCCGGATGAGGCGGACGGGATCTGGCGCTGCTACAATTTCATCGAGGGCTGTCGGACTTATGATGTGGTGGAGAATGAGGGGCAGGCGTATCAGGCGGCGCGGGCCTTCGGGGCGTTTCAGGATTTGGTGAGTGATCTTTCGCCTGAGTTGCTGGTGGAGACGATTCCGGGATTTCACGATACCCGATCGCGCTACGAGCACTTGATGGCGGTGGTGGAGGAGAATGCTTGTGGACGAGTGGCTGAGGTGGGGGAGGAGTTGGCGTTCATTCGGGAACGCGAGGGGGAGGTGGATCGGGTGCTAAACTTGTTAGGACGTGGCGACATTCCGCTGCGGATCACGCACAACGATACGAAGATCAACAATGTGATGATCGACGAGGCGAGCGATGAGGCGGTGTGCGTGATCGATCTCGATACGGTGATGCCGGGCTCAGTGCTCTACGACTTCGGTGATCTCGTTCGGACGGCGGTGAGTCCGGCGGAGGAGGATGAAACGGAGCTTTCGAAGATCGTGGTGAGGATGCCGATCTTCGAGGCGCTGGTGGATGGTTATTTGAGCAGCGCGGGTGGGTTTCTCAATGACTCGGAAGTGACGAATCTGGCGTTCTCGGCGAAGCTGATCACGCTGGAGGTGGCGATGCGCTTTCTAACGGATCACCTGGAGGGTGATCGTTATTTCAAGATCCACCATGCGGGACACAACCTTGAGAGGTGCCGGGCGCAGTTGAGGTTGGTGGCGGAGCTTGAGGGGAAGATGGGGGAGATGGAGGCGTGTGTGCTTGATAGAGTGAAAACCCTGTCGTGTGGTGCGAGAGATTCGGATGGGTGACGCCGGGTAATTTCTGTGTTGATGAGTTCTTGTGGTCGAAGTCCATCGCAGGTCGCTCGAAAGCGGTGTCGCCGTTCGAAGACTCACTCTGCCACCGCAGTCCAAATTTGAACTAGGCGCGGACGAGGGTCATGACGCTCTCCAAGTGGCGGGTGTGGGGGAAGAGGTCGAAGGGTTGGACTTTTTCAAGTTTGAAGCCGGCTTCGGTGAGGATGGCGAGGTCGCGGACCTGGGTGGCGGGGTTGCAGGAGACGTAGACGACGCGGGCGGGGCCGAAGGCGATGAGCTGGTCGAGGAATTCCTGCGAGCAGCCCTTGCGCGGCGGGTCGATGACGATGGCGGTCTCGGCTGCGGGGAACTGGATGTCCTTGAAAATGGCTTCGGCCGAGGAGGCGAGGAAGGTGGCGTTGGTAATGCCGTTGGTCTCGGCATTGCGACGCGCCCAGTCGGCGGAAGTTTCGCTGACTTCGACGCCGGCGACTTTTTCAAAGTGCTCGGCGAGGGTCAGGGCGAAGAGGCCGGAGCCGCAGTAGGCATCTACTAGAAACCTCGTATTTCCCGCGGAGGCTTCGCGGGCGACGTGGCCGGTGAAGTCGGGAAGGATGAAGGGGTTGTTCTGGAAGAAGTCGCCGGCGAGGAAGTCGAAGGTGAGCTTGCCGACCTTTTCTGTGGCGACGGCGTTGTGGTTGCTTTCGACGCGGCCATCGGTGGCGCGGAGGAGCAGGGTGGCGCCTTTCTTGTAGGACTTGGCACGCTGGCGGGTTTCATCGCGGAGGCGCGGGAGGGCGGCGTTGATTTCGTCCATGGCGATCGGGCACTGGACGACGTCGATTTGCCCGGAGCGTCGGCCATTTGGCAGGAAGCCGATGGGGCCGATGACGTCGTTTTTGGGCCGATCGAAGTGGGGGGTGATTTTGGAACGGTAGTTCCAGAGTTTTGGCGAAGGGTGGCAGGGCAGGACTTCATGGGTGATGCCGGCCATGTGTTCGAGGAGCTCGGCGACCTGGCGGGTTTTCCAGGCGAGCTGGGCGTCGTAGGTGAAGTGCTGGTACTGGCAGCCGCCGCACTCGCCGAAGAGCGGGCAGGCGGGAGTGGCGCGATCGGGTGAGGCTTCGAGGACTTCGAGGAGGTCGGCGCGGGAGTGGTTCTTGTCGTTGCGGAAGACGCGGATGCGGACCTTTTCGGCGGGGAGGGTGAAGGGGACGAAGACCACCCAATCCGTGGACTGCGTGGGGTCTTCGCTGCTAGGGATGGGGACACGGGCGATGCCGTCGCCGAGGTTGGTGAGGGAATCGATCGTGACTTCGAGTTCCTGGTGATACTCGAAGGGATGAGGGTGAAACTTTTTGGGTGGTCGCGGCACGGGATGGGTTTAGGTGAGATTGGGAAGCTTCCAAGCGGGAAGTGAACTTGCGAGAGCGGGAACTTGATGGCAGCTTGGATAAATGAAGGTGCTCTGGATGCTCGTTTTCGCCCTGCCGCTGATGGCGGAGGAGGTGGATGAGACGACCTGGTATGACTCCGAGGGAAAGGTGGTGCTGGTGGAAGGTCCGGATGCGGTGCCGACCGAGCAGCCCTTTGTGGCGGAGTGGAGGAAGCGGGAGATCGAGAGGCGAGACCGGATGAATTACCGAAATACCGACCCTTTCTACGACGGAATAGGCGACTGGGGGAGCCGCAGCTGGGGGTGGACGACCGGCACCTACGTTCGGGGGCGCTATGGCTGCTTCAGTCCGCGTTTTTACTCGGGATTCCATCGCCCCTACCGCGCGTCGTTTCGGGCGGGATCCCGCGTGATTATTCGCTGGTAGGCTTCGCTTGTTCCGGCGGTTTGGCGATCACGGCGTTGCTGGTGGGCTCCTCGACGGCGGGCTTCATGTCCCGATCCTGCGGCATGGCGGTGAGGCCGGAGGGATCGAGGAGTCCGTCGTCTGGCTTGAAGTTCGCAGGAACCTGCGGTGGTGCCGGAACTTCGGCGCTGTTCTCGCTGGAAGCCTCCGATGAAGCACTTTGCTGGTTGGAAAGGTTCAGATCGAATCCTTCGGAGAGCACGATGGCCTTGGGCGCGCAGGAGCCGAGTGTCAGCACTGCGATGGCAAAGAGTGGAGCGAACTTCATGGACAGGCGGAGAGATTGACGCGGGAGGAAGAGCTTGGCAAGTGATGAGCCTGTCTCGCGTTGGTGGGGGGCTCGTGTGGCAGTAGGATGCCAAGGAGAGACGGGGTTGGTGATAGTGGGGGCAACCCTCCGACACTGAAGCCATGGATGCAGCAGACGAATCGCGCGGAATTACGCGAAAATTGGAGAATCAGGGGGCTGAATCGACTGAAGTCTCTAATGTCAGGGCGCAAAGAGCGCCAAGATGGTTTTTCAGGGCTCAGCCTTGGTCGCGGAGTTCGTCGAGCCAGGTGGCGATGTCCTCGATCACTTCGTCCTTGATGGAGTCATACATTAGCAGGTGGTGGCCTTTCGGATAGTACTTGCGAGTGAGGTCGGTGGACGCCGGGACTTGGGAGACGAAGGATTTGACGTCGTCCGGCGAAGTGAAGAAATCCTGTCCGCCGTGAAGGACGAGCGTGGGCACTTGGTAGTGGGAGGCGCACTCGGGCATGGTCTCGATCATGTCGCCGAGGGTGACGAGAAGTCGCAAGGTGTGCTTGTCGACGTGCCATGAGTTCGTTTCGGACTGCTCGGAGTGAATCGAGTCCTCGGTCATCTGAACGGGTTCGCCGCCGGAGAGGGCATCGATGGAAACGCGTGCGCCGGGGGCCAGTTTCGAAAAGCCGCGGACGAGTTCCTTTTTCCATGTGGGGAAATCCCCACGGATGGCGACGACCGGTGAGGTGACGCCGATGGCATCGCAGGGGGCGGCTCCGCCCTTGCTGACCATGTCGTTGTAGGTGTGGGAGACGATTAGAGAGCCCATGCTCTCGCCGAACCAGACGATCCGAGCGTCTGGGTTCTCTTTCTTGACGAGCTGGGTGAAGGCAAGGAGGTCGGTGGACCAGTTGGCGGGGTCGTCGATGTCACCACGGCGCTCTTTCAAAGGGTCACGTCCCTGGCCGCGGACTTCGTAGGCGTAGACGGCGGTCTCGGGCTGGTTCTTGAGAAGGTGCTTGGCGAGGTTCTCGTAGTCGATCGAAGCGCCGCAAAATCCGTGGAGGGCGATGATGACGGTGTCGGGCTTGCTGCCACTGCGCAGCCACTTGCGGTATTGAAAGGTCTCGTGGCGTAGCTCTTCGTTGGGGCTATGCTTGACGAGGGTGTACGAGGGCGCGCAGTTCGCGATCAGAAGGGCGAACAGGAGTCCTGTGGCGAGTCGAATCAGCCGGCATGTTTGGGGGATCTGCCGTTTCATTTCAAGGGAAGTATCGCCAGCAATTCCGCTAAGGCAATGCCTCGTTTGCGGGATCATGGAATTAACTTTTTGACACAAAGTAAAAATATCGGCATGGATTTCGAGCGTATGAAGATGCTGATAATACGATGGATGGTGGCGACCTGGTTCGCTCTGGGTCTTGCGGCAACGGCGGAGACGCTGAATCCGGGTGATGCGTTCCGGCTGACACTGCGAGGTGTGGGAGCGGTGGAGCAGGAAAAGATCAACGGTGAGTACACGGTTGGTGATGATGGAAAGGTGAGCATGCCTCTGCTGGATCATCTGGTGCAGGCGGCGGGGTTGAGTCCTGGTGGATTTGCACGAGCGGTGGAAAAAGCCTACAAGGATGGCGGGATCTATGCATCGCCGGCGATCGATGTGGTGGCGAAGAAGGGTGTGGTGCAGGACGGGGCGATCGTGAGCGTGGGCGGCCATGTGAAACGTGCGGGTCAGGTGCCATTCCGGCAGGGGATGACGGTGATTCAGGCGCTGGATGCGGCGGGCGGAAGGGATCAGTATGCGGGGCGCAACATGCTGCTCCTCAGAGGCAGAAAGCAGTACTGCATCGACTTCAAGCAACTCGCTCACAAGGGCATCGTATTGAGAGCGAACGATTCGATCCAGGTGGAGATGAAGCCGGCTTTCATCGATCGCTGGAAGGGGAGCGACGAAGCGGTGAAGCCGTTGTTGGCGAATTGAGGGGCAAAGAAAAACCCCATGCCCTGTTAAAGGCATGGGGTTGATGGGATTCTGTCAGACCCGCTGGTGGTCGCAAAGGACTTTACTGCCCTTGACCAGGCATCGGGAATGGCATGCCGCCCGGATGCTGGGGAGCTGGCGCGTCCTCGATGGAGACGAGCTCAAGTTCAAAGATGAGGGTCTGGTTGGGGCCGATGTCGGCGGAGCGGCGTTGCTCGCCGTAAGCAAGCTTGCCGGGAACGAAGAGCTTCCACTTGGCACCGACAGGCATCATGGTCAGGGCTTCCTTAAAGCCTTCGACAACTTGAAGTGTCATCGGGACCGGCTGGCCTTCCGGTGAGGCATCGAACTCGGTGCCGTCGATGAGCGAACCCTTGTAGTTCACCAGGAACTGCTTTTCAGCTTCGCCTTCCTTGGGTGCGGCATACTTGGTGTCGCCGCCTTTTTCGAGAATCTGATACTGGAGTCCGCTGTCGGTGGTGACGATGCCGTCCTTCTTGCCGTTTTCTTCGAGGAAAGCAGCACCATCCTTGGCATTCTTTTCACCGAGGGCCTTTTCACGCTCCTGCAGCATGTTGCCGAGGGCCTGCATGGCGGCGCCAAGCTTTTCGGCATCGATGCCTGGCTCATCGCCTTGGAAGCCGGCCATGAATCCTTCCAGGAACTTGGCGTTGTCGATGTCGTCAGTCGTGACGCCGAAGCTGCCCCAGCGCTGGCCGAATTCGCCACCGGTGCGGTAGCCGAGACCGTAGGACGACTGGGTCTTCATTTCAGCCGGATCCATGGGAGGAGCGGCTGGGGGTGGCACGGCGACTGGGGGAGAAACAGCCTTGGGTTTTTCCGCGGCGGGAGCGGCTTCGTCTTGGGCGGTTGCAGCGAGTGACGCAGCAAGGCTGAGAGCCAGGACGCCGGGGATGATTTGAGGTTTCATGTCGCGAGGAGGCTAGGGGCGAATCCTGCGGATGCAAGAGGGGAGTGAGGGGAGATGAAGGGGCCCGATGTCATAAGAAAGGTGCCTCTCTTCGGGAAATCGCGCCTTTCCGAATCCTTGACGAAGCCTGCGATGGCTGAGCCTATCTTCGGATCACTTGAGTTTTACTAACTTGGTGACGCGGCCGGTTTTGTTCCAGTCCTCGACATAGAGATTGCCTTCCTTGTCGAACGACAGTCCGTGGGGTGCGGTGAAGATACCGAGACTCATCTCGTTGGGAGGCACGGGGAATTTGGCCCACTGGCTTTTGTCCGGATTGTCGCCAAGGAAAGCGACGGGTGTGCCGGCCTTGTCGAGGATCGTCACTCGGGCCTCGAGTTCGGCGACGGCGCAATGATGTCCGTGGATGGAAACCGAGCAGGGGCGACGAAGGTTGGTGGCGTATTCGCCAATCCAGTTGCCCTCGAGGTCGGTGTGGAAAAGACGGCGATTCTCACGGTCGCAAACAAGCAGACGAGGCGTGCCGTAGCGGAGATCGACCTTGAGGCTGTGGCTGGTGGTGGTGGCGACCTTCCTGCCTTTGCCCTTCCCTCCGAAGCTCTTGAGGTGTTTGCCCTTGGCGTCGAATTTGTGGATGAAGTTGGCCCCATATCCCATGGAACAAAAGATCGAACCATCGGGGGCGACCGCGACACCTGTCAGTCCTTTCCAACCGCCCTGAATCTGACCGTTGGTGGCTTTGGAGATTTCGAGAAGTACTTTACCGTCGGTGTCGAGTTTGACGACGCGGAATGGTTTCGGGCCGCTGAGCTGGGCACCGTAGATCACGGTGTTGCCATTTTCCTCGGCGATGTCCATGGCGTGGAAACCTTTGAACTCAGGCGAAAAACTCCTGACGAGTTTGCCGTCGGGTTGATAGACAAGGACGCCGTGTTCGGCATCGGTTGAGACGTAGATCAGGCCGCTTTTTGGGTCGACGACCACCCCGCCGTGGGTCGGGCCGATGGGCTTGCCATCAGGGAGTTCGCCCCAGTGCGGGACGGCCTCATAGGTCCAGGTGCCATTGCCGGTGCGGACGGGAGACTCGGGACCCTTGCCTGGAGCCGTGCCATTGTCCGGATGGGCGAACGCGAGGCTAGGGAGGAGAAGAAGGATGATCGGCTTCATGTTGAGAAGAGTGAAAGGGAGGGCTTGCGGTAGGGGGAACTCTAAATTCGGGGTGGGATCGATGTTTTTTTCAAAGTGAGAGCAGACGGCGGGGATTGGGGATGTCGAGGAAGCGGTTCCGTTTGCCTTGGTCTTCATCTGTGGGGATTCGGAGGTCCCGGTGGGTTGACAGGGAGGGTAAGGTTCCTGTTATGGCTGAGAAAAAGAAAAGGTCGTTGGGACGCTGGGTCCTCGTCGCAGGCATCCTCCTGCTTCTCGTCGCCGTCTGGTATTTCAGCGATTCGACACGTGCCGTCGATAGAGCGAAAAGAATCGAAGGGTTGGTGTTGGTCAATTCACTGGTGAAGGCCGTCGAGAATTTTCAGATGGAATACGATCGCTTGCCCGACATAGGAGCGGTTCAGATCCCTAGTGACGGACCTGCGGGTGAGATGTTCTTGGGAATTTTGACCGGTGCGGAAGAATCTCAAAGGGATCTTCAGAATCTGCGTTCGATCGTCTTCTTGCAGGGTAAAGAAGCGAAGGATCGCAAAGGGGGGTTGGTTTACGGACCAGATGATCGTGTGAAGGCAATTTATGACCCGTTTGGAAATCCCTACATGGTGATCCTCAATGCGAAGAAGGAGGATTCGCTGGTTTTTCAATATGGTGACCAGAATGTGATGCTGCGCGGCAAGGGGGTGGCCGCGTACAGTCCGGGAAAGGACGGAAAGCTCAATACGCCCGATGATATAAGGAGCTGGAATTGAGACCTCGCGAGAAGGTCGTTTTGGCAGTCGGGATGTCGGGCAATGCGGGAGCCCATGAAGCTCACTTGAGGCGGGTTCTCGCAGGTTCTGATTGAAGCGACGACTCCCCCGTGACGGCACCTTGAGCTTAAGACCCCTGTTTTCAACGGAAGGTCCCGCTCAGAATGTCAGGGGCATCGAACGTGGCTCGTGATTCGCTCGATCGGCACCCTTGGGGCTTTCGACGGCACGGTTTCCAGTTGATATCCGGTGGTGACGGGGATAGTCAACTGGCTCGATTCATGAAACTCCGCACCGTCCTTACTTCTGTCGCCCTTCTCTCTGCTCCGGCCTTTGCCGGGACTCCCGATGTCGAACCTGTCCTTACCCCGGCGCCTTCGGCATCGGACGGCTGGGAATTCCGCCTCGCCATCTATGGCCCGATGATGGGCATGGATGGAACGGTCGGCGTGGGACCCGTGGTCGGAACGGTGGACATTCCATTTTCAGAGATCCTCGAATCCCTCGACGGAGGTTTCTTTTCCAGCTTCGAGGCGCGTGGAAACCGCTGGTCGATCAATGGCGACATCATGTGGCTCAAGATGTCATCCTCATCCTACCCGGGTCCCAATTCGTATCTCGGCTTCAAGCAGGAGCAGTTCATGAGCACGCTGACCACCGGTTTTGAACTCTATGAGGATGAGTCGACGGTTTTCGACATCTTTGGAGGTCTGGCGGTGACCAGTCTCGATGTGGACGTCGATTTCACCACTTTCCCTGCCTTGCGTCCACCGGTCTCCCGCACGATTGGAGGTTCCGAAACCTGGATTGATCCCATCGTGGGTCTCCGTGCGAGACATCGCTTTGCTGACAACTGGTCGGTCTTTGGGAGTGCCTCTTATGGTGGCTTTGGCGTAGGGTCGGACGAATATTGGCAGCTCATTGGCGGTATTGCCTATCACATGACGGAGCACTCATCGATCGCTCTGGCCTATCGCGGCATTGGCGTGGACTACCGGGACGACAATTTCCTCTACAACACCAAGACCTACGGCCCGAACCTTGGAATCATGTTCCGCTTCTGAGTGGGTGCCGAGGGGATCTGAAATCCTCACATTCTCCATCGATTAAAACAGGGGCAGCAACTTTGCTGCCCTTCTTTCGTTAGGTGGAACGGGGCGATCCCGAAGCTCAGCCCTGATCATCGACGAGGGGGATGAGGAGGGCGTTTCTGATCTCCACCTTCATTTCGAGTTGGTCGTGCATCTGGATACCGATCAGCCCTTCTTTGGATCGTTTGGGATCGTTGTCGGTGTAATCGATGATCTTGGTGCCGTTCATCCAGTACTCGATTCGATTGCCTTTGGCGCGAATCGTCATGCGGTTCCAGTCTTGCGCTTTGAAGACCTTTTCCATGACTTTCTGATCGGCGGAGATTCTCAGTGAAGGGCGGGCATACCAATCTCCAAGTGAGCCGTTGTGCCTGCTCGCAAGTCCCGCATCGAATTCGTATCCGGAGGGCGCCTCATAACGGGTTCCAGGTTTGCCTCGCTTGAAGGTGAAGGGCTTCACCCGAAAGTAGATCCCCGAGTTCGCCCTCGGTCCTCCACTCAATCTAACATCAGCGGAAAAGACGAAGTCAGCGAACTTCGCCGTGGTGTAGATCCATTCGGGAGTCTGGAGTTTTTCTCCTTTGGTGTCGCCCGTAATGACTCCGTCCTTGATCGACCACCGCGAGGAGGGGACCTGCCAGCCTTTCAGAGATTGATCGGAGATCAGGGTAATCACCTTGTCTCCCTTCAGCTTCGGTTCGGAGTCGTCCTGAGCGGACTCAGCCGAGACAAAACTGCTGAGCAGGATCAGAAACGTGCACGAAAGCGTCGTAAGGGTCTTCATCTCTCCCAGACCTACGGGTCCTGAGAGAAGTGTCAAACTGGAAACAAACGGAGCAACCCGGGATATTACTCCTCCGGAGGAAGCACGAGGGCCTCGGGCTGGGCGACGAAGTTCGGGGACATGATCTGGACCTTGGCTTCCGCAAATGCGTCCTGGATACGCTGATGGAGATCGGAAAGCACTGCTCCCTTGCGGGTGATGTCGGCAGGAACAAACCGGAGTTCGTAGGCGACGTAAAAGTCGGAGAGGGCGGTTTGGACAACTTTTGGCTCGGGGTTTTCCCGGATTCCCGGGGTGCGGTCGGCGGCACGCAGGAGAAGTTCGTGAACCTGACGCCAGGGTGTGTCGTAACCAATGGTGACAGCGGTGCAAAGTTCGGTGCGCTGGTCATCGACCAGGCGGGAGTAGTTCAAGGTGTCCTTGGCAATGAGGACGGCATTCGGAACGGTGACGTATTCGTTCTTCGGGGTGCGCACTTTGGTCGAGAGCAGACCAATGTCGGTGATCACGCCTTCGACATCGCCGACGCGGGCATACTCGCCGGTGCGGACCGCGCCCGAGTAGAGGACGACGAATCCGCTCATGAGCTGATTGACGAGACCGGTGGAGCCGAGCGAAATCATCAAACCGAGGAGGACGCCGACACCCTTGAACGCATCGGAGTCCGATCCGGGGATGTAGGGGTAGGCAATGACGAGGCCAAAGATCCAGATGAGGACGGAGGCGATGCGGCGGGTGGCGCGTGCGGTGTCTTTGGCAAAGGCGCTGTCGCTCTCGGTCTCTCCTTCAAAGCTGCGCAGCACCTGAGTGGTGATGCGGGCGGTTCCACGGGTAAGGAAGAAGATGAGCACCACCATCAGGAGGTTGGGGATGGATGCGAGGACGCTGGAAAAAAATTCGCCGCCGAGGTGGGTCACGTGCTTGCCAAGAACGGCGGCCCAAGGGGCGGAGAAGGGGAACTGGCCGAGAACGGCGGTGATCCAGAGGTAGCAGGCACCGATGCCAATGACGGAGATGAGGATGGCGGTGATTCGACGGGAAATCTGCAGAAAAGCGGGACGGAGGTCGAGGTCGCGTTGCTTGAGAGTGGAGAGCTTGGAGGTGCTGCGGACGAAGAATCGGCGGATGATGCGGTTGAGCTTCTGGAGCCCGTAGAGGAAGGCCGCGAGGACGAGGGTGGCGAGGACGGAAATGCCGAAGCCCTTGAGGTTGATTTTCCAGTTGCGCTGCTCGAGCCGGGCGATGCGAAGCGCGTCCAGCCGTGTGACGACGCTACTGCTGAGGCCCTCGAGTGTCTCTCCATCGGCACTATTGATATCTCCTTCGACCAAGGTGAAGAGGAGCCGCTTTCCGGAAAGGAATGAAACACCATTCAGGTCACCAAGTTTGACCGACTGGGCGGTGACGGGATCGTAAAGGGAGAACTCGGGAAGCTCCTGAATTCGGCGTAGAGCGGTGTCCCGCCGGATGGTAGGGCTGAGGGTGGCGATGGAAGCGCGGAAAGTGACGATGTCGCGTTGCCAGACGACGAGCTCGGCGGGCTCGGGCGTGTTCTCCTTGTCCGCACGATCCTCTGCGAAAAGTGGAGCGTTGAAAAGGAACAGGAAGAGTACGACGAGGTGTAACCGAATCACAAGCGATCTATGGTGCTTGGATTCCCATGGAGTCAAGCTCGCCGGTGGGGTGGGATCGCCGTAATCCCGGCCACCGGTGATCGCGATCCTCAGGAGAAAATCGAGGTGATAGGCAGTCCTTTGAGTCCACCCATCCGGAAGGGTCGGCGGGTCGGTGACATGACAGGGAGGTCGTGGGGGAGCCCGAGGGCGAAGGCGATGCTGGCATTGAAGTCAGCGGCGCCAACGGGATCCTTGATGACGTTGGAGGCGGTTTTGTCGGTTTCCCCATAAACCTGACCGCCGCGAATCCCGCCGCCGGCCATCAGACAGGAGAAGGCTTTGGGGTAGTGGTTGCGGCCGGCTTTGTCGGCGACGATTTTCGGGGAGCGACCAAACTCGGTGGCGACGACGATGAGGGTGCTGTCCAACAACCCGCGCGACTCCAGGTCGGTGAAAAGAGCGGAGAGTGCCTGGTCGAGCACCGGGATTTTATCTTCCATTTGCTCAAAGTTGTCGGCATGCCAATCGAAGCCACCGTATTCCACTTCGACAAAGCGCACGCCTCTCTCGATGAGGCGGCGAGAGAGAAGCACGCCTTGAGCGAAACGCTGGTTGCCGTAGGCGGCGCGGGTGGTCTTGCTTTCCTTGGAGAGATCGAAGGCTTCGAGGTCTTCGCTTTTCATGAGCTTCACGGCGGAGTCGTAGACTTCGGTATAGGCTC
Source organism: Haloferula chungangensis (assembly GCF_042664875.1). NCBI lineage: Bacteria > Pseudomonadati > Verrucomicrobiota > Verrucomicrobiia > Verrucomicrobiales > Verrucomicrobiaceae > Haloferula > Haloferula chungangensis. Next base: position 163,862 of record NZ_JBHTBS010000002.1, read on the forward strand.
TAACCGACTTCTGACCCTTGTGGTATTTGGTGTCGAAGTCGTGGTCGAGTTCCTCGCGTAGGGTGAGCTGGCGTTGGAAGGATTCGTCGTCGGTGTTGCCGCGTCGTTTGACGTTGCGGAGCCCCTGGGCGGGATCGCCGATGGGAAGCGGGGAGAACTGAGGCTCAAAGAAGCCGCCGCCGGGGTGGCGGTTGCCACCGCCAATGAGGACAAACGAGGGGAGGGTATCATTGATGCCGCCGGCGAGCTTCGAGACCCATGAGCCGGAGGAGGGATGGCTGATGGTGCCGCGTGGGGCGTAGCCGGTGTGCATCAGGTATTTTCCCTCAGCATGCGCACCTTGGGTCGTATTCAGGGAGCGGATCAGGGCAACCTTGTCCATGTGTCGGGCCAGCAGCGGCAGGCAATGACCGAGCTGGATGCCATCGACGTTGGTGGAGATGGCCTCGGTCGGTCCGCGATACTCGGAGGGGGCATCGGGCTTGGGGTCGAAGGTGTCAATGTGGGTCATACCCCCGGACATGTAGAGGTAGATGACCTGCTTGGCTTTTCCTCCCCCCGCTTTGATCACGGCTGGATCGGCGGCGAGGGCTTGAGGACTGAAGAGGCTGGCGGCGGAACCACCAATGGTGAGCCCGAAACACGTGCGTGCCGTGCGAGCGAGGAATTCGCGACGTGAGACTTCGTTGAGCTGATTCGGGTTCATGGTGGAAATCTTTGAGGTTTTTGAAACGCCAGGACGCCAAGAGCGCCAAGTTTTAGGAAAGGTGTTAGAGTGGACTTGCTGAACGCGCGGTCCGGATTGCTTACTGGATGAAGATGAATTGGTTGGAAGTGAGCATGGCGCGGGTGAGGTCGCGCAGGGTTTCGGGATTGGCTGCGAGGGGGGTGAAGCGCTCGATCTCGGCGGAGCTCGGCTCGCGGGAGTAAAGGGTGAGGAAAATGGTTTCGAGGCGTTCCTTCGGAGAGTCCAATTGGAGTAGTCGCTTCCCGAGCGGGCTCTTCCTGTTGGCTGCGATGTCGGTCTTGGGGTCGTTGAGCAGGGCGAGGGCTTGAGGAACGGTGGCGGTGGTATTGCTGGAAGATGGGGTCTCCCGGTCGGAACCGCCGAACTCCCGAACGAGCGTGCTGGGATTGAAGGGAGCGGGCTGCTCCGAGGCGCGGGCGATGAAGCCTTTGTCACGCTTCTGCATGCCTTGACCCATCATGTTCATCATGCTGAGCGGTTCGCGCTGCATGCGGGCTTCGCTCTGTTCGTTGCGGGCCTCCTGATAGGCTGCTTGCAGTTGCTTACGCTCGGCTTGGGTCTTCGCGCTGGCGAGCTGCTTCTGAGCTTCACGGACCTTGGCTTGAGCGTCCCGGAACTCTTGTTCAGCTTGGCGGGTGGATTCGGCGCGACGCATCAGGTCCCGGGAATCGGCATTGAGAAGATTCGCGACTTGTTCGCGGTAGGCGGTCCATTTGCTGGCGTGAGATTTGAGCTGGGTGTCGTCCACATCACCGTGGGTGAGGACGAGGAAGGAATCATAGAGTTGCTCGGCACTCATGCGCTGGAGTGCCGGACCGCGGACGAGGTGAGGGACGCCGAGGGCGGGTTCTTCGGATTCACACTCACGCTGGAAAAGCTTGGTTAGATAGAGAACCCGGAGGAACTGGCGGAGGTCATAGCCGACGTCCTTCATGATGGTTTCCAAGTGAGCGAGAACCTCCGGATGGGCAGGCTCGCTATCGGAACTCCAGTCATCGATGGGGTCGTGCAATCCGTGTCCGAAGGTGCGAGCCCAGAGGCGGTTGACGATGACCTTTGTGAAGTAGGGATTGTCATCGGCGGTGACCCAGGCCGCAAAGGCCTGGCGTCGGTCCTCTGGTGCGACATTCTCCAGATGGGTGCCGAAGAGCGTTTCAGGGTCGACGACTTCCTTCGGCTGCGCGTCGTTGTATTGATAGTCTTCGGGGAGGAAAAGCTGCTGCTTTGGATTGTCGAAAATGGCGTTCTTATTGAAGTCCTTAAAGACTGGCCGGAGCTGGTTGCCGAGCTTGCGATTGCGGTTCTGGGCCTCTCTTTGTTTGTTCTTTGCCTGGGCGGCGGTCTTTCTGCCTTTGAAGTTTCCTTTTCCCTCCGAGCCATGGAGGTCTGAGCCAACCCGCTTGATGGTGTTGGCGACATCTTGACTGCGATAGGTGAAGCCGCCACCAAAGGCGGCCATTTGGTAGTACTCGTACTGGGTCCACTCATCGAAGGGATGATCGTGACACTGAGCGCAGCCGATCTGGCGGCCGAGAAAGACCTGCATGGTGTTGCTGAAGTTATCGAGTTGCATGTTCCGATCACGCAGATAGTAGCCGACGGCGGGGTTGCTGGCGGCGTGGCCCGTGGCACTGAGCATTTCACCGACGGTCTGGTTCCATGGCTTGTCTTCAGCGAGTGATTGACGCAGCCAGACGTGCCAGCCGAGACCGAACTGTTCCTGCCTGGTCTGGAGCCGCAGGAGGTCGCCGGCCCAGTTGAAGAGGTGCGAATCGAAGCCGGGTGATGCGGCAAGTTCCTCGACGAGCCTGGCGCGTTTGTCGGCGGAGCCTTCTTCGTAAAATCGGCGCGCTTCGTCCTCGGTGGGAATGCGGCCGATGATGCCGAGGTAGGCGCGGCGGAGGAAAGTGGCGTTGTCGATCAGGCCGTTGGGCTTGAGGTGTGCCTTTTGGAGGTCGGCGTTGAGGAGCGAGTCAATGCGGTCAGCGGCCTGCTGCGCCTGCTGATGGGAAAGCGCTTGGCCGCTGGTCGGAGAAGCGATCAGCAGCGAAAGGGGTAGCAGGAAGGGGAGTGCTTTCATCCGTAGCCCATGGTTACCGGATGAATGAGGGAATCTTTTCAAGCGCTCGGAAAGTTTCCGAGGGGGAAAGGCTCACGAAGCCGTTTCAAATGTGACGGCAAGCTTCGTGGGTCCGCACCAACTGATGCCGACAGGATTCCCGGCCACCGTGGACCGGCCATCCAAGCACCACAGGCTGCCCCAGGCCGAGATGGTTGGGGGACTGGGCATCGGTGGTTTAAAACTCAGAGCTGAGATCAGGATACCTAGTTTTTCAAACCCGCGTGTGCGCGGAGGATGCGACGGGCTTCTTGAATGCCTTCCGGGTTCTGGTGGGAACTGTGATGGGAGGGGACGATTTTTTCGGAGACCGCGGTGTCGAGGTGGGAACTCCAGTAGGCAACAATGCCATCGCTGGAGTCCGGGGTGTCGCCCTTTCCTCGGTCACCCACGACCGAGTGGAAGGGAACGCGGCTGTCGATCGGATGCTTGTTGATCGCCAGGATGAAGCGGTTGTTCGGCGCAAGGGTGTCGATGCTATTTGGGGCGCGGTTCAGGACGAGAGCGGCGGGGTCGGCGCTGGCGATGCTGACCATGGAGTCCCGGGCATCAGCGATGAAGGCGGGGGCGCGGACCAGTTTGGCTCCAAATCTGCCGATCCAGCTGGTAGCGATGATGCTCCCCCGGTGGGGACCGGAGAAGAAGATGGCGCGGGAGACTTCCGGGCGTGATTTGAAGATCAGGGACTCCTCGAGGATGTGACGGCTTTCACCCGTGATTTTGGTCGCCGAAGGCGGCTCACCAAAGTAGCTGACCCACAATTTGTCATCGACGTCGGTGATCATGAGTCGGGTCAAGAGGCTGCCCATGCTGTGGCCAATCATCACGATGTCCTTGTGGCCGGGGAAGGCACGGTTCATGCGGTCCAGCTCCTTTCGGAGCAGGGCGGCGGAGTACGGATAGGGGTAGCCGCTGGAGTAACTGAAGACCCAGAACTGATACTTTTTGCGGATCTGCGGATCCTTCATGAGCTCGAAATACATCGGCACCCAGGTGGCGGGGGTGCTCTGGAGGCCGTGGACCATCAGCACGGGGATGCGGTCCGGATCGTAGGGCTGGAGACGGGTCAGACGGCACGTGTTGCTGAAACGTTGGGGATTGAGAAGTCGGGCCAGACCGAGCTTGTCGACGCGTGTGGTGGAGAGGGCGTAAGAGACGTTGGTGCCGAAGTCGGCATGCAGCGGGTAGCGATGACCTCCGATGGTCACCTGATCGACGTCGTAGGGGTCCTTGAGTTCGACGGTCGCCTTGTTACCTTGAAAATGAATGAGCGCCGTGATGTTGCGATAGCGCATGTTCTGATCGAAGGATTCATTCTCGGTGGGGGGAGCGCTGAGCAGCGCGAGGAAGGGGGCGCCGGCGCCGACTTCGATCGACGGCTTCTGGGCGAGGGATCCTGCGAACTCGATGGAGTCGGAGGCAATGAAATCGCGCTTTTCGGCATTGAGGTCGGAAGGCTGCTCCCCGCGGAGGACGAAGCGGGTTCTTGGCCCGGCGAGCTGGACTTCATTCATCCATGGTTTGACGCCGGATTCCCTGATCTGCTCGATGAAGCGTGCGGTCAGGTAGTTGTATTCGTGCAGCGCGCTGGAATCGCCGGCGGCAAGGCGATCATAGGCAATGCGGACGTCTTCCAGGGTGGCGGCGGCTTGATCCAGGGGGGCATTTCTCGAGGTTTTTGAGGCGGCCTTGAGCGAGGCTTCGCTGACCACCACGGATGCGGGCCGGTCCGGTTTTACCTCGTGGACGTAGATCGGTGCATAGCAACTGACGAGGGTGAGACAGAGGAGCAGAGTGAGGTGGAGACGGATCATGGACATCGTGCCGGGTGGCGATTTGGGGGAAGAATTGTTGGCGAACGGAGAGTGTCAAGAGGTTGCGCTCGAAGGCCTAGGGTGCGGGCCGAACTTTGGGAACCAGATTGATGAATTCAAGGCTGTGTTTTTCGAGCCAGGGGTAGAAGGGATTCCATTTCTGACGGAGCATGTCGTTGGGGGAAATGAGCAGGGTGCCGCGTTCTCCTCGCAAAGCCCGGTTGCCCAGCGTTGGAGTCTTTCCTCCATCCCCGGTGCCGTAGAGCGGGTCCGATTCGGGGAACGGAAGGGCGACGTGCGAAAGGGAAAAGACCTCGTCGGGCCAGCTCATGTCGGTGGATTCCGAGGTGATTTCCGACTGTCCTGCCGCGCGGTGTTTGATCTGCACGTCAAAGGTCGCGCTGCCGTTGTCGGGGGCGTTGGTGACGACGCTGAGGGCGAAGTTCCGCTGGGGACCGTTGAGGAGTTTGTCGAGGTCATCGGCCGGGTCCTTGCTGAGCAGGTGTTCGATGAGTTCGACGCGGTTGATGTCGAAGAGCACGAGCTCGTGACCGTTCTTGGGAAGGCGTTCAAAGACACGGGTGACCAGAGCGGGGGCGGAGACGGTGGCGTCGACCGCAGATTGGAAAGCCAGGGTTTTGGGGAAATTGGCGAGTGCTCCGGCTTTCGACATTTTATCGAGCTGCTTGTCGATCTCGGCGGTGATGCGATACGCCTGATCGCCGGCATTGACGGCGAAGGAGCCGTATTTGAAGGGATCGTATTCGACCGAGATGGAGTTCCAGGCGAGCTTCTCAAGTCCGAGCCAGTGACCGATGCGGCCTTGCCAGACGGCGAGCCCGGCGGCGCGCGAGATGCCGATTTCAGGGGAGAGCAGGACGAGGCCGTCGGGAATTGGGAGCGATTCGTCGTTGAGGCTTTGGAGGGCGTAGACGACGGACAAGGCTCCGCCGTTGGAGTAGCCGACGAGATAAAGCGGCTTGTCGCCGATGCTGCCTTTCAGATGTTTGGCAGCGATTTTTACGGCGGCTGCCCAGTCCTTCCAGGTGATCTCGACGAGGCCACTGGGGGCGGTGCCGTGGCCGGGAATCCTCAGGCCGATGACGCTGGCTCCGGAGGCATGCAGGGACTCGCCGAGGGTTTTCAGACTATAGGGAGAGTCCGACAGTCCGTGGAGAAGGAGGACGCCTGCGGTGGGCTCCGCCTGCTTGAGTTCGAAGCTGCGGTTCCAGTTGGTGGACATGCTGGTGGGATCCACCATGCTGCCCTTCTGGTAGCGGTTGATGGATCTGGCATTGCCGGGTGGCAATTGCTGATAGACCTCCTCCTCAAGCTGGGCGAAAAGGCGATCCTCAAGCTCGAGGTAGCCGGCGAAATCGGTGACGTCGGATTTAGCTTCAAATTCCTCATCAAGGTCGACTTCGTGCCAGATGCTGAGGTCGGAGCGCTGGTTGAGTACGTAGACGGCGATCGAGACCAGCGAGGCGATGGTGACGAGCAGTCCGTAGCCGAGGGTACGCCGAATGATGGTAACCGTCTCCTTCGCGAGCTTCTTCATGCAGGGGGGCGTAGCATGGCCGGAGCCGGACGGAAAGGCGAAGCTGAGAGGGTCGGTGCAATCGTCGATCGGCGAGAATTGAGAGGCGATGGGGAAACCTTTCCTCAGTGTGTTGGCGATGGCTCCTCGGTGGCTTCAGATCGCTCGTGTTGTCGGCCGATATAAACTCCCACGAATCCCCAAACGATGCACACGGCCGCTCCGATGCATAGGATCGCGGAGGTTCCCAAATTGAAGTAACCGTCCCCCAAGAGCGCCACGATCCAGATCCAGAAGACGTCGCCCCCGCGATAGACGGCCACATCAATGATTGGCTTGGTCTTGAAGCGAGCTTCACGATCGACGGCGGTGAAGAGGATTTCGCGAGCCGGCCGGGTAATCGCGTAGTTGCCGGATCTGCGAAGCACCTGAAGCAGCAGAACCAGCATGATTGCCGGATTCATGCTGAGCAGAAGAATCAGCAGTGCGACGATGAAGGGAATCATCGATAGAGCCGTCGGCATTCCAAACCTCTTGGCGATGCGGTTGGTGGCAAAAATGCCGATGATGATTGTCAGAGAGTTGGTGGCCAGTTCGACGTAACCGAGCATCTGCTTCCGCTTCTCTTCGTCAAATTCGGCAAGCAGGTTCTTCTGGGTGGAATAGAGGAATGCGCTGATTGCGGTGAAGAGAAAGAGGAAGGCGGCGATTCCCAGCAGGCGTTTGTGCGTGAGCAACTCCTGAAACCCGGAGAAGGGATTGGAGCTCAGGACCATCTTTTTTTGTCCGTCGCTCTCTTTATCCTGAAAGTAGTTGTTGAGGATCCTGATCAGCGGAAGTGTGAGAAGCAGCACGGCGCTGGTCATCACGAGGATGTTCTCAACGCTGAAACTGCTGGGTAGCCGGATGATGAGAAAGGGTCCGACGATGGCGCCCACGCTGGCACCCGTATTGATGAAGCCGAAGACCCTTTTGCTCTCGCTTTTCGTATAGTGCTGCGAAATGAAGCTCCAGAAGACCGAGACATGGAACAAGCTGAAGACGCTGCTCCAGACGTAGAAGACTTTACCTAACAGCGTTGGTCGAACACCGAATTGATAGGCCAGGTAGATGCCGAAAAAGGTCGCAGCGAAGAATATGAATACCCCGGGGACAAGGCGCATCAGGGAAATTTTCGATGCGATGACGTTGTAGAGCGAGACCGCAATGGTGGAGACGATGAAGGTGTAGGTCCATTGCCGCGCCAAACTTACATCTCCCCAGTCGCTGGGAAGAGCGTCCCTCACCGGCTTCATGATGGTGTATGAAGCCATCAGGAGGAAGATGAAGAGGAAGGAGGTCAGAGCCCCCTTGATTTCAGAAGGCTCAACCTGAGTAAGCTGGGTAAAGAGAGGCTTGTGGCTCATCTGAAGGCTTGGGGGAGCAGTTGATGGGTTTGTTAGATCAGGGCGCTCGGCCTACCAGGGAAGTTCCTTGCCATTGTAATACCAGAATCTCCCGGACTGGTCCGTGGTAAGGTTTTCAATGAGTGGGATCATCTTTCCAATGCTTTCCTCCGGCTTGAGTTGGCCGCGCTCGGTGCCCATGTCGGTTTGGTTGTGGCCGGGCGCGAGGGAGATGACGATGAAGCCATTTTTGCTGAGTTCGCCGTGAAGGTTCGAAGTGACCATGTTGACTCCGGCCTTGCTCACACTGTATCCCCAGGCCTTGCTTCTTGGTGTGCTGAGTTGGCCGGAGCGTGTGGAGATGTTGATGATCTTCGGGCTCTTGGATAGCTGAAGGCTGGGAAGCAACGCCTGGGTGAGGAAAATCGGCCCCATGGTGTTGACAGAAAAACAATCAAGCAGTTCCTGTCTCGTGATATTATTGATCTTGGCGTTTCCCTTTCCCACGGAAAGCGTCGGGCCGAAGTAGCCGGCGTTGTTCAGAAGAATGTCGAGCGGCTTGCCTTTCAGCGCTTCCGCAACGGCGGCGATGTCTTCTTCACTCGTGACATCGAGCTTGAGGACCTCGGCTCCGGTGGCTTTGAGCTCGGTTGCCTTTTCCGGTGAACGGGCGGTGCCGATCACCTTGTAGCCATTTTGCGAGAACTGCTTCGCAAATTCCAGGCCAAGACCGCGGTTGGCTCCGGTGATGAGCACTGTTTTGATATCCTCGGCGGCTCCTGCAGGGAGTGTGATCGAGAAAATCGTGAAAAGTAATGTTAGAGTCCAGGTCGATTTCAGGTTCATGGCAGAGTGTGCTTGGGGCGCAGCTTACGAAATGACTGAGGCATTTCTTACGAAGCCGATGCGCTATCCGCTTTGGAAAGGTCTGGAACCGGGGACAAGCGTGGACTGTGAGGGACGCGGAGTGATGCCATGGAGGCCTGAAGCCATGCTTTTCTCTACGCTTGAGTTCCGGGGAAGATCTCTATGCGATGGGGCTCATGAAAATGATCATCACCAAGGCGGCTGGCCTTTCAATCATACTTGTGAGCGGCCTGTCAGTCAGTGGCTGCCTGATGGAGCAGACGGTGACCGATAGCTCCGGTCAGGTGATCTATCAGAAGCCGGTCGTGGAGAATCCGTTCGAGAGCGAGCAGAAAAAGGAGCAGGAAGTCGAGGAGAGGGAACGCGAGCTCGGCTGGTGAGACCGCCGAGATCATTCGCCAGGCCCGGCTCCGGTGAACCAGCGGAAATACGGGTTATCCGGATCGCGGCGCATGACCCAGATCAGGGCCTTGCGGGCCTTTTCGGGATCCTGCTGGTAGCCGTAGATTCCGGCCTCGTAAAAACGCAGCAGGATTTCGCGGTCGCGCTCGATCTCGGCGAGTAGCGAGGCGTCGGCATGGATCAGAGGCGGCGGGACGTATTCGTCATTGAGGGCGATCAGTGAGTGGGTGAATTCGCCGGGCACGACCCAGGGACCGTACTCGATGCGCGGCTGGTCATCGGTCGTCGGCAGGATGTCGCCGGCGTAGCGTTCAAGGCCGGCACGATCGGTCACCCAGGTGGCGAGGAGTTGAGCGGGCGTGCGGATGCCGACTTCGCTGAGGGCGGTGGCGACTTCGGGCTGTTGGAAGCGCTCGCTGATGCGGGTGACGTCGAGTTCCATCGGCGTGAGCGAGCCGATCAGCAGCATTTCGTGCAGCTCGGTCGTCCAGACGGAGGCGTAGGGGAAGACGTCGAGGAAGCTGCGAACCAGCGAGCGGCTGTCGTCGTTGGTCTGGGTCGGCAGCGGCAGCCACTGGGCGACCAGGCCATCCGGGTTGAGGCGTTTGGCGGCGAGCTGATAGAAATCGCTCGAGTAAAGATTCACCACACCGGCGGCGGAAGGTGGTGGGGGTTCGAGGGTGATCAGGTCGTAGCTTTCCGGATTGCGCAGGAGCTCGCGTCGACCGTCGCGCACCCGCAGGTCGATGCGTGGGTCCTTGGCGACATCGGCATTTCCCGAAAACTCCTCGCTGGCGCGGACGACCGCCGGAAGCAGCTCGGCGCAGACGCGTTTTTCGAGGTCGGGGTAGTGCAGCAGGCTGCCCGCCGTGATGCCGGTGCCGAGACCGATGACCAGCGCGGACTTCGGTTCACCGCGGTGGATGATGAGCGGCAGCAGCGCTTGCAAGCGCATGTAGCGTTGAGAAGTCATCGAGTCGCCGGAGTTCGACACGCCCGAGATGTAGAGTCGCCGAAAGCGGTTGGTGCCCTTGGTTTGTTCGAGCACGGCGACCGTTCCGCCGCTGCTGGCCTCGTGAAAAACCACTTCGCCGCCGCGTGATTTGACGAGCAGTCGGGCAAGGTGGTCGCTGGGTAGCAGCAGGGCGGCGATCACGGCGACGGCCGCGCAGGCAAGGGTCGCGCGACGGCCGAAAGCCAGCACGCCATTGCCGCGGAGCACCGCGATGATGCCGACGGCGGCAGCGGCCACGGCCATCAGCGCGAGCGCGCGTTCGACGCCGAGCCAGGGCACGATCACGAAGCCGGTGATCAGGGTGCCGACGATGCCGCCGACGGTGTTGTAGGCGACGATCCGTCCGGTGTCTTTTCCCGGGCTGGCGGGATCAACGATCAAGCGCAGCGCGGCGGGGAAGGCGGCACCTAACAGGATGGTCGGAACCAGCACCAACCACCCTGCGGCGGCGACGAAGGCGGAGGCGCGGGCGAGACTTTCGACGGTGGTCATTTTGAAGACCCAGTCGCCGACGACGCCCTGGAAATCCCGCAGCCATTCGCCCGAAAGGACCAGCGCCAGCAAGGCGGTCACACCGGCGGCGGCGATCAGCAGGCCGAAGGTGCTCCACGGATCGCGGGATCGATCCGCGCGGCGGGCGAAGAACGCGCTGCCGAGGACGAGTCCGAGCAGGTAGGTGGCGAGCACCACCGCGAAGGCGAAAGTCCGGGTGCTGGTCCATTGGACGATGGCCTGTGACCAGATGACTTCGTAGCCGATGGCGATGCCGCCGGCGACGGCGTAGAGCCACAGCGCCAGGGTTTTCGATGAAGTCGGGGGCTGATCGCTTTCGACCGCCTGCGGCTGTGATTTCTGGACGAGAAGGAAAGCAGCGAGGCCCGCGAGCAGGTTGATGGCCCCGGCAAATAGCGACGAGCCGATGACCCCAAAGGCGGGAATCAGATAGAAGGACGTGAGCAAGGCTCCGGCAATCGCACCGGCGGTATTGGCGGCGTAGAGGCGTCCACCGGCGGTGCCGAGTTGGTCCTTTGTTGGAGCCAGGGAACGGACGAGCACCGGCAGTGTGCCGCCCATCAGAAAGGCGGGCGCCCCGACGAGTAGAAATGGCAGCAGCCAGGCAAGCGGGCCGGTGCGGAGTTCGAGTTGCGCGAAGAGCGAGGCGGAGTGGGCAAGTGCGAGGGTAGCTCCCACGCCGAGCAGGGCGACGCCGACTTCAAGCAAGGCGTAGAGTCGCAGCGGGCGGGCGATGCGGTCGGCGCGGCGGCCGAAGACATGGCTGCCGAGCGCGAGTCCGGCGAAGAACGCGCTGACCGCGGTGCTCACGGCATGGACGTCCACCCCGACCACGAGCGAAAGTTGTTTGATCCACAGGATCTGATAGACGAGCGCCGCCAATCCGGAGGCAAAGAGCAGCGCAGCCGGAGACAGCAGTCGCAGACGGCTAACAGGCGGGGCTGTTTCCACGGAGGTGGACTTCGGAGATGGGCGGGCCGCCCGTTTGGCGGTCTTCTTTTTCATGTGGGAAAATGGGCTGGCCGTGGCTGGCTGCGGCGAGAGTGGGAGTGGTCGAGCGGCGGGTAAAGTTGAGAGTGCCGCAATCGCGGGTCGATCGGCTTGGAGAACGATTCGATACCTCCGGAAAACAAAACCGGGTGGGCCCATTGCTGGACCCACCCGGAGGGAATTGCTTCAGTTGTAAGGCTGGCTTACTTCTTCGCTTCGTTCATCTCCCTCATGATGGAATCGAGGTTGAAGGAGGCGGGAGCTTGGCGCGGTGGGTATTCCTTGAAGGTGCTAAGGAATTTCGCGGCAATCTGCTGTGCAGGAACGATCATGTAAGTCCGGCGAAGGACCCAATCGTAGTAGCTGTTCGAGGTGATGTCGGCCTGTTCATAAGGATCGGCGCGAAGGTCGAAGAACTTCGGCATGCGCAGATCGGTGAACGGCTCAGCCCAGATCCGGAGTGTGCCGGGTGCGCGCTGTTCGTGGAAGACGAGCTTCCAGTTCTCGAAACGGATGGCCACCAGTTCGGTGTCATCGTTGAAGTAGATGAATTCACGACGCGGTGACTCCTTCTCCTTGCCGGTGAGGTAAGGAAGGATGTTGTAGCCGTCGAGGTGCACCTTGTAGTTCATGTCGCCGATCTTGTAGCCCTTGAGGAGCTGATCCTTGACATCGGGATTGCCGGCGGCGGCGAGCAGGGTCGGGCACCAGTCCAGACCGCTGACGATCTCATTGGAGATCTGACCTGGCTTGATTTTGCCGGGCCAGCGGATCATCGCAGGAGAGCGGAAGGCGCCTTCCCAGTTGGTTTCCTTCTCCGAGCGGAACGGGCTGAGACCCGCATCCGGCCAGGAGTTCTTGTGAGGGCCATTGTCCGAGGTGTAGATGACGATGGTGTTGTCGGCGATGCCGAGGTCGTCGAGCTTCTTGAGAAGCGTGCCCACATGGCCGTCGTGCTCGATCATGCCGTCGGCATACTCGGTGCGCGCGGTGAGACCCGGCTTGTCGCGGTATTCAGGACGAACGTGGGTGAACATGTGCATGCGGGTTGCGTTGAACCAGCAGAAGAACGGCTTTTTGGCCTTCACCTGACGTTCCATGAAATCCATGGCTGCGGCGGAGGTTTCGTCGTCAACCGTTTCCATCCGCTTCTTGGTGAGCGGGCCGGTGTCTTCGATCTTGCCGTCGGAAGACGATTTGATCACGCCGCGCGGTCCGTATTTCTTCCTGAATTCCGGATCCTGCGGGTAGTTGAACTGCTCGGGCTCCTCCTCGGCGTTGAGGTGATAGAGGTTGCCGAAGAACTCATCGAATCCGTGGGCGGTTGGCAGGAACTCATCGAGGTCACCGAGGTGGTTCTTACCGAACTGGCCAGTCGCGTAACCTTGTGGTTTGAGGAGTTCGGCGATGGTCGGGTCTTCCTTCTGGAGGCCGATCGGCGAACCGGGGAGGCCGACTTTCGACATGCCGGTGCGGTAGGTGCACTGACCGGTGATGAAGGTTGAACGACCGGCGGTGCAGCTCTGCTCGGAGTAGTAATCGGTAAAGATCACGCCTTCGCGGCCGATGCGGTCGATATTTGGCGTCTGGTAGCCGACGATCCCCAAGCCGTAGGCGGAGACGTTGGTGGTTCCAATGTCATCCCCGAAAATCACGAGGATGTTGGGTTTTTCGGCGTCTTGAGCAGCCGAAAGCCCGACGGTTGCGAAGAGCAGGAGCGCTCCGATGTTTGCTTTCATATGTTAATGGATGGATAAGTGGATCAGGGATGGATCATCCCTTCACCGTAGCCACCCTGAATTGACAGCGGGATATGACAAGGGTGCAGGGTATGCAAAATGCGCAGAGGGGTGTTGACGCGCAGGATATCGAACGGGATGATCCGCGGGTGGCAGCGGAGAGCGAGTCAAGCAAGTCAGCCGAAGAAGCGATCACCCCGGGAGTCCTGAGCGGGCGCCTGGAGGGAAATATTGAGTCTCACGGTCGCTCGCTCAGTGAGTTGTATGAATTGGAGTTCACCCAACTGGAGGCAGGCGAAACGCGGATGGAAGTGGATTTCGCGGCGACCCCATCGAGCATCGTTTACCGCGAATGCTACGACTCGGGGACCTTTGCGTTAGGCTCGCTCAAAGAGCAGAAATTTGCCCTGGCGATTCCGGTGATGGAACGCGGAACGCGCTGGTGGGGCCAGGAAAGGGAAGGCTCGCTGGTTCCGAGCAGCGTGAGTGGCGAGCTCATCGACGTGCGCTTTGCCCCCGGCCACCGGCATATGGTGATGGTGCTCGAGCATGCAAAGTTGCAGCAGGCGCTGGTGAAAGCAGACTTCTCCGATGAAGCCATCCGGTCGATCGAGTTCGGTCGGGAGCATCGAATGATGAAATTTCACGATGACTCCCTGCGCCATCTGTCGGGGAAACTGGCGGAGACAATTGATGCCGCGGTGCGTGGGAGACACATGGTCAGTGGAGAGGAGCTTGATCGCCTGCTTCTCGGTGCCGCTCTGGCGATCCTGGATCATGGGCCGGCCGAGGGCATGACGCCCGGCGGGAAGCGCCAGCTGGTGCAGCGGGCGATCGAGGTGCACGACCGGATGAAAATCTTTCCGAACGTGATGACGCTATGCACGGAGCTCCATGTCCGTCCCCGCACCCTGCAGGCGGCATTTCAAAAAAGCATCGGCATCGGGCCGCACCGCTTCTTTCAGCTGCGCCGACTTAACGAGGCGAAGCGCCGATTGGAAATCGGCCAAGTGGGAGAATCGAGCGTGAAGGAAATCGCGCTCGGTCTGGGATTCCGTGAGCTCGGGCGATTTGCGGTGCGCTACCGCGAGCTTTTCGGGGAGTTGCCCTCCGAGACGCTGCGCAAGCGAGGCGCCGTGACGATCGTCGGCATCGCTCGCTAAGCGCAACGGATCTCGTCGCAATCCTATCCCTTCGGGAAAAGGAAGGTGAAGCCGAGACGCAGACCCCACTCCGGGCCGTTCGCGGGCTTGTCGAGATAGTAGCGGGCACCGCCGAAGAACTGAACCGGCTGGTCGCCGAATTTCACCATCTGGGCGACCATGAAATTGACCGGCACGGTCCACTCGCTGGTCTGCCAGTCGTAGGTGCTTTCGGAGTTGAGGATGAAGCTGGTGGCGCTCTTGGTGGTGTAGTTGAGGAATGGCTGAATGAAGGTCGAGTTCAGGCTCTGGCTCCCATTTCCGGCGAAGTCCCAGAGGTGGTTGGCAAGCACGCCGTAGGTCCAGCCGTCACATTGCTTGAGGGCGACAAGAGAGGGACCGGCACCCCATTTGTCGAGTCCGAGGCGGGAGTCGGTGGCGGTGGGCAGATAGATCGCCGGGCCAATACCCCAGATGAAAGGATTCGGGTCCTTGGGCGAGAAGAAAAAGGTCTGCAAGGTATCACCCAGGCCAAAGGCGTCGGTCGAGTCAAGTAGGTCGATGCCATCCTGATCAATGACCGGAAGGACGGTGCGCGAGATCAGGTTCCAGTGCTCGCTGAGTTCGAAAGGAACGACCGGTTGGATGTTGGTGACGGATCGCGTGCCGTCGCCAGGGCCGACACCGAAGTCAACGTTGCCCTGGACCGGAGCACTGATCATGGCGGCGACCGGGTTGGCGAGTTTTTTGGCCAGCTCGGCATCCTCGGCGTGGAGCGATGTGGTGGAGACGAGGGGGATGGTGAGCAGGGCGAGGGCCTGCAGGTGTTTGGTGGAACGGGTGATCATGGTGGTATTCGTTGTGAGTAGTTGAGAGAGGGCATCGAGTCGAGATCAGATCAACACTAGGCATCGCGATTGTTCTCGAATCTCCTGCGGTGGAGCGGTGGGGACGAGTGCCTGGCGTGAATCGGATTCATGTCGGAGAAGATTTGAGTGAGAGTTCGGAAGCGAAAGCGGGCTCCCTTCATGTGAAAGCAGCCCGTGGAGTTTTTCAGCTGAATTAGGCGGGCAACTACTTGACGAGTTCGACCTCACCGGGACGCCAGGTCTTGTCGAACCACGGCTCCAGCGGGCCGTAGAGGCGGAGGACGGTGAACCAACCTTTGCTGGGCTCGGTGGCGATCCAGTTGGCTTCCTTGCCCTCGGGGGCCTTGGGACCAAAGTAGAGATCGACCGAGCCATCGGCGTTTTCGACGAGGTGATCGCGCTTGTTGTTCTTGCTGGGGAAAGGCTGACTGGTTTGGAGCTCGGAGCGGGTTTGCGGATCGTAAACGACGACCGACCAGAAATTCTTGGCCGGAGCGTTCGCCGGAATGTGGAGCTTGTAGTTCTTCGATCCATCAAATGGCTCGCCTTCCTTGTCGACGAACGCGAGCGCGTATTGTGAGCCCTTGCCGACCATCTTCATGGCCATCGCCGGCGTATTCACCGTGGCGAGGTAGAAGAAGTAGGTGCGGGCATCAAGATCGCGGCCTGATAGACCGTTACCATCGAGCCAGCGATAGTCGTCGCCGATGAAGCCGGTCGTCCATTGGCTGTCTTCGTAGATTTTTGCGCGTGGATCGCGGTTGCGGAAGGCGATCGCGCGGGCGGTGCCGTTGCCAAGGGCCACCGCGTCGGTGAGAATCTTCTTCATCCGCGCGTCGGGGGCAAATGCCTCGCCTTTGACGATGCCGATGGAGGCGGCGATGCCGCGGAGCTCCGGGTCGATGAATCCGATGGGTTCCCGCTGGATGACGGTGTTGAGTTCCTCATAGAACTCGTAGCTGTTGGCGTGGACCGTGTTGAAATCCGCTCTCGAGCTGTCGATGAACTCCATGGCCGGAAGATTGTCGGCCTTGCTCAGCGGGTAAATTTTGACTCCATCCTTGAACATCTTCACGGCGGCGTCGGGCTTGCCGTCGACGAGGAATCCGCGAAGCGGCACCCAGTTCACATAACTCCGTGAGTGCGCGACGTAGTAATCGCCTCCGTCCTTTTTATCCTTGGGCACCTCGCCCTGATAGCCGGGAGGCACGATGAGATACTTGCCTCCCTGCCCGCGATCGGGACCGGGAATCCCCATGTCGATGACGAAGCGGAAGAAGGCATCATCACAGGTGCCAGGTCCGCAACCCGGAGGGACTTCGACGACGGTCGGTCCGTCCTTTTTGAGATCAAGGAATCCGAGGCAATAGACGGTATCGGTGTTGCCGGTGAGGAACAGCGGATTGGAATCCAACAAGTCCTGGAAAATCAGCACCTGGTGGCACTCGGTGGCGCCTCGCGCGATCTGGCCCAGACGTAGCCCTTCGATGGAAGTGGCGGGAATGAAGTTGAGGAAGGTCTCGACCGCGCGGAGCGTGTCGAGGTTGTCGTAGAGCTTCTGCGTGGTTTCGGCATCGGGAATGCCATCGGCAAATCTGAGCGTTCCGATGCTGGTCTCGACCTTGTCGGGTGTCATGATCTTGGCCGGGATCTTTTCGTTGTAGCCCGGCGTGTCCTGCCCCAAGGCAGAACCGCATGTTAGGCTGAAAGCAACGGCAGCGAAAGCCGTCGGGGCGATGGTGTTTGGTTTCATGGCGTTTGTTTTCTTTGGTATGGGGATCTCTAATTGATGGCCTTCTCGACCGCTTAATCAGGAGCTTGGCCATCCACCCGAGGTCGGACTTTCGGCTTGCAGGGGGGAGTATGACAGGTGATGGCTCTTTGCTGTATGCAGTCTGCGCAAAATCACGTGGCGATTCAGCGCGGCGCGCAGCGCTGTCTGCGTGGGTCGATCCGAGGTGCCGGGCTTGGCGAATACTCGGAAGCGTTAGGCAGCTCGTGGGATGCCTCATTTGTGCAACTCAGCGCTGGGCCTCTGGGGGCGGCAATTGACTACCTGGCGGGAGATCGGTTTGTTCTTTACCGGGAATCCTGGGCGCAGCGGCTCCAGGCGGTCGGTTCACTGCTGCCGGGCATGATCGTTTTTGGAATCCCGGAGAGACCGGAGATCGGTGGTCGCTGGTGGGGCGGGCCCTTGCTCAGCGGTCGGCTTCCTTACGCGCGTTCGGGCGATGAACTCGACCTGCTCACCGAACCTGGGGAGGTGGTCACGACACTGGCGATGATCGAGGACGATTTCCGCGAAATCTTCCTCAACCTCACGGGACTTGTCTCAGACGAGGTCTTGAAGGGCGGCCGGTTCATTGTCGTCAGGCCAGATGGCATCCCTCATCTGCTGACTCGATGGAGGTCGTATCTCGCGGCTTCGAAGCAATCGAGGATCTGTGAGTTCGGGATTGCGGACATCGTCTCGCCCTTGGTTGATGCGATCGTTCTGCCTGTCGAGAACCTCCGGCCGTCGGTACGGGGTGGCGGTGTGATCGAAAGGGTTCTGCTCATGGCAGAGCAGTCCGCCTTCTCGGCAAGCGTGGCTGAGATCAGTCATTCGCTCAAAATCAGCAGGCGGACCATTGAATACACCTTCAAGCAGTGCCTCGGCACGCCGCCCAATACCTACTTCAAACTGCGCAGGCTGGAACAGTGCCGTCTGGAATTGATCGAGGCGGATGGCTCAAGCCGGACCGTCGCGTCGATCGCGACGCACTATGGATTTCACGAACTGGGGAGATTTTCCGCACTGTATCGGCATTACTTCGGGATATTGCCGTCCGCCACGTTGCGCCAGCCTCCCCAAAGAGCAAAGGCGCAGGTCGCTCCACTGATCCGCCACTGACATCCGCGCCCGCTGCGACCCGCTTCCGGGGTTGAATTGATTCCTCTACGCGGGTCCCCGGGTGGTCGTCGCCAAGGCTCCTCGACCCGGGGCTACAAGCGATGATCCCTGCCGGGATCGAGATGCACGATCCGAACATCGAATCCTCAAAGGCATTGGGCTGAAGCCGGAGTTCCCATGAGGATTTGCGGTCTTCCAAGCCGCTTCAAAGCGAGGTCGCCCTGCTTTCACAGGGAATGGATTGGACGCGAGATATCGTAATGGTTAAGTTGGAGCGCTTTTGACCCATGAATGTCCGGTTCCTCATTCCTCCTTTGACCGCGATGGCGGTTGCCGGTGTTTTACTGGGCAGGCAACGTTCGTCGATCGGCGAACTCAAGTCCGAGATGCAGGTCTTGCAGGAGAGGATCGAGATGACGAGGCTAAGCATGAGGGGCGGTGCGGATCAATCCCTGGTGGGTCGACTGAAAGACAAAAAGGAGGCAAACGGGAGCGAGTTTGATTGGAAGGAGCTCGGCAGCAAGATCGCACAAAGCGAACGCGGCAATGCGGCGGAGATGCGGACGATGTTGGAACTTAAGACCACATTGATGAGCCTGAGTGGCGATGAGCTCCTTGCTGAACTTGCGAAAATCGATGCGCTTGATCTCTCAAAGGACGTGCGGAACATTCTCAATCGTGTGTTCGTCGAGATGCTGGTGAAGAAGGATCCCAAGGCCGCGCTCGACCGCTTTCTTGTCGAAGCAAGTGAGCAGGGGAACCGCATGTCATGGGAGCTTTCGAATGCCTACAAGGAGTGGCAGAAGCAGGACCCTGCGGCAGCGTTGGCATGGTTCGACTCCGAAATCTCCAAGGGGAGTTTCGACAGCAGGAAATTGGATGGGAAAAGTGATTCTCGACTCCGCTTTGAGGCGGTGGCGCTTCGTCATCTGCTTGGCAGTGATCCTGATGATGCGAGACGACGGATCGAGGCCTTGCCGGAGGACCAGCGCAAGCAGGTCTTCAATTTGGGGATGCTGTCGGGATTGAAGGAGGACTCTTATCGAAGCTTTGCCGACCTGGTGAGAGCGGTGGTGCCTGAGGGCGATCAGGGCGAGGCCTACCATTCCACGGTTTCCCATTTGGCGGGAAAGGGATTCGACAAGGTGGATGGCTTTATTTTGAAAATCGATGCTAGCGAAGGAGAAAAGGCAGCCATCGTGACCCGGGCAGCGGAGAGCGGTATCCAGAAACTTTCGCGGGAGGGCAGGATCAATCGGACGGCGGTGGATGATATCCGTTCCTGGGCGGCAACTCAATCACCCGAGAATGCCGATGCGATCACCGGGAAGTCGCTGGCCAATGTCTGGGGTGAGACGTCGAGCTTCGATGACCGGGCGAGAATTGTTGAAGAATTGCATTCAGAAGGCGCCAGCGATGACCTGCTTGTCTCATTTGTTAGGGAAAGCCAGAAAAGACAACAGCCCCGTGAACTGGTGAGATCCCTGGCAGCTCAGGTTCGTGATCAGGCCGAACGGGAGAAGCTGTTAGGCACCCTCAGGGGCGGCTCGGATCCTTCGCCGCCTTCGGATGGGCGGGGTGAATCGATCAACCAGAAATAGCCTCCGTCATGAAGTATTCCATCATTGTGTCGCTTCTGATCATCGCGGTGGCTGCCTTGTTCGGCTGGCGAAATCACGAGGAGCTGAAGAGGGTCACCATCGAACATCGCCTGCTCGTCGATGAAGCGATCGAGCTGGGACTTTCCACTGAAGGGCCTGGGCAAGGACTTGCTCTGAGGAGGCCGCTGGATCGTGAGAAAAAGGATCGCGAGGCTGAGATGAGGTTGTTTGCGACGGAGCTCATTGCCTTTCTCAAAAAGCTGGAGGATCGGCAGCAAGACGGAGGTGGGGATGGTGAGGATATGCAAAGGGAAACGATGGAGATGATCAGCCGTTTCCTCGATCTAGATGAAGGGCAGTTGCAGGGGGTAATTGCGGCGCTCGAAAAAAGCACCGAGATCGGCGATGACATGCGGAAGGGAATCATCGGCTTCTCCATCATGATGCTTGCCGATCAAAGCCCCGAAGTGGTGCTGGCGCTTTACGCCGGCGCGTCGGGCGGGCAGGGAGTTGAAGGGATGGACGAGAAGGTGATCGAGGCTTCGCTCAGCCGTCTGGCAGAACGGGATCCTTTTGCGGCAATCGATTGGCTTCGTGAGCATGGAAAGAGTAAGCCTGATCTCATCTCGGATGATATCAAGTCAGCGCTCATCGCAGGAACGGCCCGCCAGGATCCTGCCATGGCGATCACGCTGATGAAGGAACTTGAGATTAAGGATAAGTCACAAGCTGCCGACGGGATTGCAATCGCAGCGGACACCTCGGAGAAGCGTCTCCAATTGTTGGAAAGCCTGCGGGCTCTCGACGGGGAATCGCGCGGATTGCAGGAGAGCGTGCTGGAATCGCTGGGCGAGCAGCTTCAGAAAAGCGGCTTTGATACTTCTCAGGAATGGCTGGAGAAGGCAGAGCTGAATGAGGAGGAACTTGAGTCGTTCAGCGCGGAGCTATCCTATCAACATACCCTTGAAGATACCGGGAATTGGCTCGGCTGGGTGGACGAAAACCTTTCCGAAAAAGAAGCCTCAAGCAAGGCGGCGGAGATGATGGTTCAGTGGACCCACAACGATTTTCAAGCCGCAGGCAACTGGCTCAATGATGCGCAGGAAGGGGCGGTTAAAACGGCCGCCATTGAGTCCTATGCAAAGACGGTGGCACCCTATGAACCTCAGGCGGCAGCGCAGTGGGCCTTGACCTTGCCTGAGGGACGTCCGCGGGATCGCCTGATCAAGCAAGTCTACAATGAGTGGAAAAAGAAGGACGAAGGTGCCGCCGCGAACTTCGCGGCGACGCAGGGGATCGACTGAGCTGGTTCGAAGTTGGAGCCTGGGTGTCGAACAAGCTGAAGGATGGCCTATTCCGGATGAACGATTTTCCAGTCGTCCTTCATGCTGACGACGGTCCACATGCTCTTCTTGGCTTCGGCGGCGAGGTCGTCGCTGAAGGTGCCGATCTTGGAGTCCGCTCCGTAGGAATACTCACGCTCGGCGTCGTCGTGATGGACGAGCAGCATGAAGCGCGCGCCGTCGCCACCTTGGGTGTACTCGAGCATCTGGCGGTCGCCGTCGGAGTTGCCGGCAGCAAAGATCGGGCGGCGGCCGATGTGGCTGTTGATACCCACGGGCTTGCCGACCTTGTCGTCGATGAAGTCGACCTCCGGCAGGCGCATGAGAAGGGGTTTGCCGTCCTTCATCTCGAACTTGGTCTTGATGCTGGAGCCGACGACTTGTTCAGGCGGGATGCCGTAGACCTTCTCCGTCCAGGGGCGCATGAATTCGATGCCGCCGCCGGAAACGATGAAGGTCTTGAAGTCGTTCTCGCGAAGATACTCGAGCAATTCGAGCATCGGTTGGAAGATCATCTCGGTGAAGGGCTTTCCGGTCTTCGGGTGCTTGGCGGTGGCCAGCCAGGCGGTGACGAGTTTCTCGAACTCATCGGTGCTCATACCGGCATGGGAGGCGGCGACGATCTCGAGAATGCCTTTTTCGCCGGAGGCAGCGACGCCTTTCATGTCGCCCTTGAGAAGGGAGGCGAAGGGTTCCTTGGTCTTCCACTCCGGATGATCTGGAGCCATCTCCTTGACGCGGTCGATGGCAAAAAAGAGTTGGAAATACATCGGCTGCTCAGTCCAGAGAGTGCCATCGTTGTCGAAGGTGGCGATGCGCTCGGGAACGGGGACGAAATCGGAAGATCCTTCCTTGGTGACCTTTTCAACGAAGTCGGTGATGGCCTTCTTGCTGTCAGTCTCGTTCCACGAAGGTAGCGGATCGGCGGCGAATGCCGTGAGGACAAGGGCGCTCGAAATGGCAATGTTTCGAAGTGTGCTTGGAATCATGGTAATGGTTGGTTTGTGGTGGACGGGTGAAACCGGTGATTCGGTTCTGATTTCGCAGCTCGTCCGGCATGGACAAGCTGCGTGGTTCAGTATCGGATCACAAGATCAGTTTCCGGTCGGGACCGGGATGCTGACAGCGTCCTTGTGAACTCGCTCACGAACCCCCTTGAAGCGCTGGTACTTCGAGATGGTGGTCGGACCCGTTTAGGTCTCGCTCTGCAGCTTGCGCGGCACGTATTTGATGGGGGTCTTCATGAAGTTTCTGGTTTGACTCACGGATCGTCACCAGTGTCCAGGTGCCAGACGATTGAGCTCTTGCCCCCGGCTTTGTTGGCGAAGAGGCTGATAATCAAAAGAATGTGGGTGGGTCGGTCCGCATCGTGACCTAACAGAAGGAAGGGAGTTGGAACGAACCGAAAAGTCACCCGGAGATGAGGATTGGAGATTGTTGAGGCAGGGGGAATTCGCTTAGGGTCAGGCTCCCGCGATGAGAATCCGAGGGGTATTTCAATTCACTATACACAGCTTATGAAGTGGAAAGGACGGAGCCAGAGTAGCAATGTGGAGGATGTCAGGGGTCAGAGGAGCTCCGGAGGCGGAGGCGGAGGGCTTGGTTTGTTGACGATGATCCTCAGGGTCTTTGGCTTCAAGGGTGTCATCGTTGCGGTCGTGATCGGAGTCATCGCCTGGAAAATGGGGATCGTGGATCCGAGCATGCTGTTAGGTGGCGGATCGACGACGACATCAGGTCCGGTGCAGCAGAGTCCCGAAGAGCAGGAGCGCTTCGAATTCGTGAAGGTGGTCCTGAAAGATACCGAGAATGTGTGGACGGAGGAGTTTGACCGAATTGGAAGAAACTATGTCTTGCCATCGATGGCCGTTTACCGTGACCGGGTGAATACGGGGGGATGCGGTGTGGGAAGCGCGGCGATGGGACCGTTCTACTGCCCGGCGGATCAGAAGATCTATATCGATCTGAGTTTCTATGATGAGTTGGCGCGGACCTTCAATGCGCCCGGAGATTTCGCGCAGGCCTATGTGATCGCGCACGAAGTCGGACATCATGTGCAGAAGCTGTTGGGGATCTCCGAAAAGGTGGCGGCAAAGCGTGGGCAGCCCGACTACAATGAATACTCGGTGCGACTTGAGCTTCAGGCGGACTACCTCGCCGGCGTGTGGGCGAATCATTCGAGGGAATACCT
Organism: Haloferula chungangensis; assembly: GCF_042664875.1. NCBI lineage: Bacteria > Pseudomonadati > Verrucomicrobiota > Verrucomicrobiia > Verrucomicrobiales > Verrucomicrobiaceae > Haloferula > Haloferula chungangensis. The sequence continues at coordinate 187,030 of NZ_JBHTBS010000002.1, forward strand.
CGAGGAGGGAGACATCGAGGAGGCGATGCGCGCGGCAAATGCCATCGGTGACGATGCGATCCAGCAAAAGCAGCAGGGTCACGTGGTCCCACACTCCTTTACCCATGGAACCTCCGAGCAGCGGATGCGCTGGTTCATGAAGGGCTTGAAGAGCGGAAAGATCGAGGATGGTGATACCTTCTCAATGCCTTACCGGGATCTCTGATCGGAAGTAGGGCGACGGGCTTCCTGTCCACCTTAGCCTCGGCGAAGGAGGATGTAAGTCCGTTTGCCGGAGGGAGTTGTAGGCTCCTTCTCCCAGCCAGGAAGAAGGGAGGCGAGAGCCACGATTCGTGGCCCTGCCTCCCTTGGTAAACTCAAGAAATTGGGATGTGATTACTTGGCCTCTTTTCCAGCGAAGAGGGGATACACGACACCTGCAAGAGCCGCGCCAACGATCGGTGCCACCCAGAAGAGCCAGAGCTGCTGAAGGGCCCAGCCGCCGACGAAGAGAGCGGGTCCGGTGCTGCGGGCAGGGTTGACCGAGAGGTTGGTGACCGGGATGCCGATCAGGTGGATCAGGGTGAGACCGAGGCCGATGGCGATCGGCGCAAAGCCTGCGGGGGCGCGTTTGTCGGTTGCTCCGAGGATGATGAGGAGGAAGAAGAAGGTAAGCACGACTTCGGCAACCAAACAGGCGAGCAGGGTGTAGCCGCCTGGCGAGTGGTCGGCATATCCGTTGGCGGCAAATCCGTCTGAGAAGGCGAAGCCTTCCTGGCCACTGGCGATGATTCCCAGCACGCCGGCACCGGCTGCACCACCGAGAACCTGCGCGACGATGTAGGGGCCGACTTCGCCCCACGGGTGCCTGCCGCCCACTGCGAGGCCGATGGAGACGGCCGGGTTCAGGTGACACCCTGAGATATGTCCGATGGCATAGGCCATGGTCAAGACGGTGAGACCGAAAGCGAAAGCGACACCGACCAAGCCAATTCCGAGGTTGATGGGTGTCTGCGATTCGATCGAGAAAAAGGCTGAGGCGAGCACGGCACTGCCGCAACCACCGAAAACGAGCCAGAAGGTGCCGAAGAATTCGGCGATTAGTTTGTTTCTCATGATATTGTTCTAATAGTGAGCTAACGGCTCGAAAGAGCACTCCCTCCGAACCGTTGCCTCAATAGTTCATGTTTCATGGTGCTTTGGGAGGTCTTTCTGTGGCGTCGCCACCAAATATTTGCCGAACTGTGGCTGAGATTTGGTAGTGATGACGAAAATTATAGCCCGATGAGCAAAGACCTCGGCTGGTGAAGGGTTTAAGAACGCAGGGGTTCATCGATGGGAAAGGAAAACACCGGCTGGAACTCGAAGACGCCGCTTTCGATGCGGGGTAATTTAGCAGGCTTTGCCGATGATCACGGAGTTTCGACACGCAGTCGGCTGAAGAAGCGACCATTCGAAGCGTGCTTGGCGGTTGGGACAAAGACATCCACTCGATCCGCCAACTTGGGGCTTGAGAAGAAATTGGGAGTGACAACTTCGACCACACCTGGAGTGTCAGCTGCCTGAGTCCATGTCCCGCCAATGTCGGAGTTGAATTCCATTCCCGTATCCAGCGAGGCGGCGGCAGGGACCCGGCGATAGCTGAAGCACAAGTATTCACCGGCCGGCATTGAACCTCCGGGATCATTGATCAGCTCAATGGTCGGCAAGAGATTCTGGTTCTCCACGCTCAAGGGATCTCCGCCGACGACGAACTCAATGATGTTGGGGATGCCGTTGTTGTTAGGATCGGCCTCGGGTCCGCTGATCGATGGATCCGAAGCCTGAGCCGCGTTGAACGCGCTTTGCACCCATCCCTGGTAATGGGCAACCGCAGACTCGGGCACCTCGATCTCCAGGGGAATCGTCGCACTCGCGAAACCATCCTGAACACTTGCCTGAAACTGCACCGTGGTCCCGGCGTGCTCGACCCCCGGCGTCCAGCTCACCCGACCGGTGGCCGGATCGATCGTCGCTCCTGCCGGGGGATTGACCAGGGAGAAGGAGAGCGTGTTGGCGGGGAGATCCGGATCGGAGGCTACCAGTTGCAGTGACCACGGCTCGCCCACCGCCGCCTTTTGCGATGCTACGGGCTCGACCGTTGGGGGCAGGTTCGTCTCGGTCACGGTGACATGGAAGCTCCGCTCGCTCGTCATCAAGCCGTTGTTGGCTCGAAGCGTCACCGCAAACACACCCGGGCCGTCGGCCTCAGTGGGTGTCCAACTCCAGATACCTGTCGCCGCGTTGAACTGAGATCCCTTAGGGGCGGAGACGAGCGTGATCACCATCGCATTGTTAGCCATTCCCGGGACGGCGATTTGCGGTCGCACTTCCACGCGTGACCCTTCCGCCACCGTGAGAAACTCGATGGGTGCGATCAATGAATCAAGCACCGCCACGGTGGTAGCCCAAGAACGGGAAACGCCCTGATCGTCGGTGGCCCGGATCCGGATTCGCAGAACCGCTGCACTCACCTGCAGTATGGCAGCCAACCGCAACTCGTTTCCTACGATGACGAAACGGTTGTTGTCGTCGCCACCATGCCCTAACTCGAGTTCGAACTGATAGCTCCGCCCGGGCATGGCAGGTGATAGCGATAGCACGCCCACTCTCGCACCCGCCGGCGCACCGTTCACCGTTTGCAACCACTCCGGAACCAGCGTCAGGGGCGGCATGCTGAATTGCATCGCCACCGGAGCGGATAGGCGCGACGAGACTCCGCCGTCGTGGATCGAGTCGAGCAAGAGCGGTGAGAGTCCCAGTCGCCGTTCGGCTGCGTAGGTCAAGCTGTCCCCGTCGAGATCCGATTTGGGGCCCAGGTCTTCGAGATCATTGACCAAGCGGTATTCCAGATAGTCCGCAATTCCGTCGTCATCAGCATCGTCGTCCGGCATGACGAAGTGAGCGACCAATTCGGTGTCTTCCTCGAGGGAGAATACCGTGCGGTTGCGGCTTGAGCCTGCCTCATCCCTCACGCGCTCGCCATTCCGCGTCCAGTGGGTGAAATAGTATCCGCTATAGAGTTGGGTGAAGTAGAAATGTTCGGAGATCACCTCCGACTGCGGCGCGAGATATTGCTGCCGCGCGGCCAGGATGCCATAGGGCGAGCTGCGTACCGCAAGGCGCTTGCGGCTCCCGGTTTCATAGTTGAGCGGCGCCGAAAGCCGGGCAGAGATGCCGCCGTCGGATACCAGGTCCCAGTTCGCCACCGCGAGTCCGAGTCTTCGCTCTACTGCAATCGTCCAGCCGTCGCCGTCCGGGTCTCCGTCTTCGTCGTGATCCAGGGACCCGAAGAAATTCCACTCCCACCAGTCCGGAAGGCTGTCGCCGTCGACGTCCTGATCTGGCAGGAAGAAGTGCGCGACCAGGTCTGTGGGGCCGTTCACCGTCATTTTCACCTGCCGTTTCGCGATGCCCTCCGGACCCGCCACCCGCAGACCATTGACGCTCCAATAGCCGAAGGCATATCCCGAAACCAAGCCTGTGCTCAGATGGGGTGATGTCCGCTCGCTCCCGCTTACAACCTTTTCCGTCGTTGTCGGAACCAATCCGAGCGGAAGGCTGCTCACCGCATAGCGCGATCGCACGCGGTCATATTCCAATGGACCCGAAAGCCGCGCGGAAATCCCACCACTGATCACGCGGTCGACGGCAATCAGGCTCAATCCCTGCTTCAGTTCCGCGGCGAGCGAGTAGCCATCACCATCCGGATCCGAGCTCTGGTCGTACGTTAGATTCCCAAAGTTCTGGTATTCCACCGCATCCTGGATTCCATCACCATCGCTGTCAGAACCCGCCGGGACATAACGTGCCACGATCGTGGTATCCGCCGTAGGAGTGACCGTGATGCGATTGAGATAATAGCCGGACGGACTCCGCACCGGCTGGCCGTCGACCTCGAATCCCACAAAGGTGTAACCGTTTTGGTCACCTAACAAATGGGGCGTGGTATAGCTTCCGCCGGGAGTCAGCTCTCCCTCTGCTGAGGTCAACCCACGCGGTTCGGATCGCAGGGTGTAGCGCAAGCGATTGCGCACGATCAACCTCAAGGGTGCCGACAAACGCGAGGACAATCCACCAGCCCTCACATCATCGCGAAAGCGAGCGCTGAAGCCATTGCGGAACTCTTCCTCGTGGCTGCGTCCGTCCCCATCCTCGTCATCCTGTGGACCGCGACTGCGGTCGCCAAACATCCAGAACTCCCACCAGTCGGCAAGACGGTCGCCGTCGCCGTCCTCGCTCACCGGGAAGAAATGGGCGACGGCATCGACCGCACCATTCACCGTGACCTCCGGATAGAGATAGGCTTGGCCGCTTGGAAAGGCCTGGCGCGAGCCATTGATCGTCCAGAAACCAAATCGGTAATTACCCGAGACCGGGGAAAAACTCCGCACCCGCTGGCTTGACCCGCCCTCCACCTTACTTGTCCACGACGGGATCAAGCCGGCGGGATTCGAGCTCTCTCGGAACTCGAACTCCTCTGCGGACATAGGGCTGGCCATGCACGCCAGCAGCAAGAGCGAACGGGCCTGTAGCCACAGGGAAACACCGCCCCCATGGGTTCGTGGATTCTTCATGTTGAGACGCAAGTTGGGCTTTTGCCGTTAATTGAGATCAGCGGCGCTCAGTTGGCGCTCTCCCTAACGACATACCATGCCGTCCCAATACTGCCGGACTCCACGCCGAACTCATTGATCTTATCAGGAAACGAGCCTTCTGGATGGGTGCGCTGCATCTGCACCGGCGGAGTCAACTTCACCTCGAAGCCCGGCGTCGCGCCCTCCCGGGCACGCGTGATCTCCGCGGCAGTCGCGACCCGCAAGCCATCCCGCTTCAGCAGAAACTCCCGGCCAACCGCAGTTGCGGTGCTACCATTCGCCAGGATAACCCCGTCATACGCACCGCTCGTGCCGAAGAGCACTCCATCGATTAGTTCCACCGAGGCATCCTTCGTCGCGACAAGCCACAAGAACTGGGCGAGGAAATCGGATTCGCGTAACGGATTGCGGCTGATGGTTACCGCAGGCCGCTGTCCGTCCGCAGGGATCTCGACCAGATGGACATCGAACCAGTGGCTGCGGCTGTCGCGCGCCAAGGCCATCACCCGCAGCGTGCCGAAGTCGACATTCCAGTCCGCACCCGCGTTCCACGTCACCCGTTGGACCACACCGCTTGGCTGGTTCGCCCCGATGCGTCCGGCAGTCCCCTCGATGACGGTTTTGAGGGGGAGCACGTTGTTCAGGCTCGCCACGCCATCCGCAAAGCCGATCAGCGCCGTAGTCACCTTCGAGTCATTCAGATCGTCTACCTGATAGTCGAGGTCGACGATCCCGCTGCCGGGCCGTTGAGTCACCCTGAGCACCCAGGGATTGGGAACTGCATTCCGCGTGACGGCGTCGAAGTTCGAGAAGTTTGGATAGGAATATACTCTGACATAGTCGTTCCCGTTTCCGCTTGCGCCGGCTCCTCCAACCCCAATCCACCCTCCCGAGTCGTGCATTCCCACCACATATACCGAGGTTGAGATCGAAATCGACGTCAAGACCTCGCTGCCGTCGGTGACCGTCGCCGGAGCGATGTGTATCTTGTTATTATTATACCCGGCATTCACAGGTATCACCAATCGATCGCCCCAAAGGAACGCCTTATTCAAGGGACCCGAACCGCCAGCGGGTCCAAAAATGCCCCCGGTCACCAGCCTGCGGAACTGCCCGTCTCCGCCAAACACCTTGAAGTTGGCATTACCGCCACTGTAGGTGTCGACGACGAAGAGTTCGTCCTTACCCTGCGCGTCACCGCGTACCAAGAGATGTGAAATGGAACCCTCCAAAGTGGATGCAAGAATTCCGGTGGTTTGGAATTCATGGAGGAAATTTCCGTCCCTGTCGAACACCCGGATTGAGCCCTTTTTCGCGGGATCGAATCCTGATCCTGCATTCTCGTCGCTAACATAGATCCTCCCCGTGGCTGGTGACACGGTGATCTCAGGCGGAGTGCCATTGCCGGTATCGAAGGTGCCCGCCGTTTGGCCAGTGGGGCCGAAATCTCCCAAGCGGGTTCCGTCCGGAGCGACAATCGCGACCCGAAGTGTATATTGCTGGGGTGTACTAATGAAGTGATACAACCGTCCGTCTGAGGACACACCATAACCCATGTCTGGCCGAGCCTTCGGGTCCGCTAGGTCAAAGACCAGATCGCCAACGAAGTTGCGCGCTCGAATCTTCCCCGTGCCATCCGCTCCTCCATAGTAAGTGGTTGTGTAGTATACCCGCTGATTCGCGACTTTGACGTTATGCCACGCTATTTCGTCCGGCAATTTCTCGATAGTTGATGCGAGGTGGGTGGAGTCCTGCGGCGCGAGTGCGGCGGCCTCCTGAAGTGGGACAAGCTGCGTGAACGTCAGCAGTGTGGCCAATTGGAAAAATTTACCTGGCCGGGTGAAAAAAGGGAACGTTTGGGCATTCATAGTTGGTGGAAGATGAGTTTTTGGTTGATGGAGGCTGATTCAAGAATGGCGTGATTCGGTTTTAATCAGGGAGCGGATTTTCTTGGGCAGGTGCCAAACAGCATGATGGCCTACGCCGCGCACCGTCTGAAGTCTGTGAGGCATCTTTTATCGAGAATGCTAGATGCTCAAAATCCGGTAGGACTACCCCCGAAACTACGTAATCTCGGCAGCTGGAAGACGGGTCAACAAACGGATCTTCTCGGTCCTGAAAATGCGCGCCGAACCGAAGCACAAGCCCTTCGTTGAGGTCTCCCTCTACGGGAGTAGGCTCATGCGGAGCGATCGTGATTGAAGGGGCACGCCCATCTTGCCGATCTCCATCCCGAAGATCTCTGCCGGCTCCTGAAACCATGCCAGCGTGACAAGAGTGAAGTCCGAAACCGAGCAAGCTCGGTTGCTATGAAATCCGGCATAACGACCGTGCCTCCCCGATCTCATCTTTCATGAAAAATGCAAGGGGGTCACCGTGACTCCGCTGGCACGAAAACTCTCCGCCACGCCGGTATAGCTGACCTCCCAGCGATCCTTTCTTCAAGCAATCGAAGACGAGAACTTGGAACACCCGCAACCTCGAGTCCAGGGATCCGAGAAAGCGGGTGGCAGATGGTCGGAGAATGTGACTCGATACCCATACTCATTTCCGCATCGGGAGGGGGATGCGGATTGGAGGGAGACGAGGAAGAAGCCAAGCTTCGATCAAAGCTAGCGCTTCCGTCGCAATAGGAGGAGTCCAGCAAAGCTGCCGAGCAGGGCGGCCGATGGCTCGGGGATGGGTGCGAAGCCATCAAAGCGGAAGTCGTGAACTTCACCATTCCGTTGGACAAAATTGCTGGCGACGATGTTACCTTCCACATTCCCGCCGGTCTGATTGATCGTGCTATTGGGTGCGAAAATCGAACCATCGACCGGGCTGTTAAAGGAAACGGAGTTCGCCTCGTAAAAGTTGAAGATAACCTTCGATTCGTTGTTTTGAAAGTCACCGATGAAATTGCCGCTAATCGTGTAATCTCCGGTTCCGGCGACATTGATGAGGATCCCCTCCGCACTTCCAAAACCGCTGCCTGAGAATTGACCGATTGAGGTGACAAAATTCTCGGCAGTTACGTGGAAGATCGCCACCTGGTGACCTTGGACTAGCTCGGGTGTTGCGGTGAAATTCGCACTGTTCGCGTCGACTACGGCGGTGCTATTCGCCTCCAAACTTGCCCAGTAGTTCGAGGCGTCGACGTAGATGCCGAGTGCTTCGGCACCCGAATTCAGCCCAACTTCGGAGAGGGCGTTTTGCCAGGCGGCGTCCCCTTCTTGCAGGGAGGTGCCTGCCCCTCCGTTGAATTGGAAGCGGCCGCTATCGACGGGTTGCCGGGAAACGACGCTGCCGGATTGGACATTAACCTGTCCTGTTCCGGCGATGCCATTGTTGAGCCACAGCGCGTAGTCGTTCGCGTCGACTGCGTTGTTGAATCCAACCTGCTGAGTTGTATTCACTGTAAAGGTGTTTCCGACGAAGACAGGGCCTTCAGTTTCACCCCCCATGTCGTAGTTGTTGGCGGCGACATTCCACGTGGAAAGCAGGTCGAGCACGGTGGTGGCACCCGCTTCGGACTGGAAAATAGCGGCAGCGAAAAGACAAAGTGGCAGGCGGCTTGAGGAAAGGGACTTCATCGCATTCATTTCAGGGATCGAAAAGGTGATGGGAAAGTGACTTCTGGTGACAGTGCGGCAAACTTAGATATCACCGATTTGCTGTCAAGGGATCAAGGCAAGGAGATCGGCCTCAGCCATCCAGGCTGAGGCCCCGAGGTTCAGAAAGCCGGCGCACTCAGGAGGTGGCTTCAGTGGCCGCGCGGTGGGCGGTGAGTTCTTCATCGACGCGACGCGAGGTGGCGCCGGGCTCAGCGCTTTTCCGCGACAGCAGACGGTAGGCGATCGGGATGACGAGGAGCGTGAAGAGCGTGGAGATGGCGACGCCGAAGAGGATCACGGTGCCGACGACAATCCGGGTCTCACTGCCGGCGCCACTTGTTAGAATGAGTGGCAGAGAGCCCATCACGGTGGTGAGACCGGTCATCAGCACCGGACGGAGGCGCAGCGTGCTGGCCTCGACGACGGCTTCTTCGAAGCCGAGTCCTTCGGCACGTTGCTGGTTGATGAACTCAACGATGAGGATGCCATTTTTGGCCGCCAGGCCGACCAGCATGATCATGCCGATCTGGCTGTAGATGCTCTGAGCGGTGTCGGTAATCCAGAGCCCGAAGAGCGCGCCACCGGCGGCGACGGGCACGGCGAGCATGATGGTGAAGGGGTGGACAAAGCTTTCGAACTGGGCCGCCAGCACGAGGAAGACCACCAGCAGGGCGAGGCCGAAGACGAACAGCACCGAATCGCTGGATTCGCGCAGGTCGAGTGATTCTCCCTTGTAGTCGATCACCGCATCGCCGGGCAGCTTTTCTGCGGCGACCTGGTCGAGGAAATCCAGCGCTTCGCTGAGTGTGTAGCCCTCGGCGAGATTGGCCTCGATGGTGATGGCTCGGATCCGGTTGTAGCGGTTGAGGCTGCCGGAATCGGCAAACTCAGTGAGGGTCACGAGGTTCGAAAGCGGGATCAACTCACGGCTTCGCTCGGAGCGGACGAAGACTTCGTCGAGATCGGTGGGCGAGCGCTTGTTCTTCCAATCGCCTTCGACGATGACGTCGTATTCCTCGCCGTCCTCGGTGTAGGTCGTGACTCGCCGCGAGCCGAGCAAGGTTTCCAAAGTGCGCCCGATTTCAGCAATCGAGACGCCGAGATCGGATGCACGGGTGCGATCGATATCGACGCCCAGCTGGGGTTTCGACTCCTTGTAATCGTAGTCCAAGCCAACAAGCCCGGGGTTCTTGGCGGCTTCCTCGAGAAGGGTGTCGCGCCATTCCGCCAGAGTCTCATAGTCCGGTCCTCCTATCACGAACTGCACCTTCTTGGCGAGCCCGCGGGTCAGGCCCTGGCGCATGATCACGAAGTGCTGCATGCCTTCCAGTGAGGCGAGCTTCTGGCGCACTTCGGTCATGATGTCATCGGCAGGGCGGCGCTCAGCCCAGTCTTTGAGGACCACGATGGAAACCACCTGATTGTAGTCGAGCGCGCTGCCGAATCCCCGCGGCACTCGCACTAACAGACGCTCGGCTTCGCCTTGGTCGACGAGATACATCAGGCGTTCCTCGATTTCCGCGGCCATGCCGACGCTGTATCCGAAGCTCGCGCCTTCCGGGGCTTTCGAGACAACGAAGAAGGCCCCGCGGTCTTCATTGGGGGTGAATTCCGAAGGGATTTCCTTGAACAACCACCAGCTCGCGCCGAGCACGCCGATCACCAGCAGAGCGGCCAGCCATGCCGCACGCACGACGCGTTTCAAGAGCCAGCGGTAAGCCGCCTCTAGCTTCTGGAAAAGGAAGTCCATCAGCCGGGTCAGCGGGTTGCTGCGTGTCGCATTCTTGGCGCTCAGCACCTTCGAGGCGAGCATTGGGGACAAGGTCAGCGCGACGAAACTCGAGAAGATCACCGCCACCGCCATGGTCACGGCGAACTCCGTGAAGAGCTTGCCGGTGTCACCTGATAGAAAGGTAATCGGAAGAAAGACCGCGACGAGCACAAGGGTCGTCGCGACGACCGCGAAGCCGACCTGGCGCGTGCCGAGATAGGCGGCAACCAGTGGGGATTCACCATTCTCCAGACGACGGTAGACGTTTTCCAGAACGACGATGGCGTCATCGACAACCAGGCCGATCGCCAGCACGAGAGCGAGCAGGGTGAGGACGTTGATCGAGAAGCCGAAGGCGTAGAGCAGGATGGCAGTGCCGATGAGCGAGACGGGCACGGTGACGGCCGGCACCAGCGTGGCGCGGATGCTGCCGAGGAAAAGGTAGATCACCGCGATCACCAGGCCGACGGCGATGAGCAGCGTGTTTTTGACCTCATTCAAACTGGCCTCGATGAACACCGAAGTGTCGTAACTTTGGCGGAGCTGCATGTGGCTCGGCAGCAATTTGCGGATTTCTTCGGCTTCGTCCTTTGCCGCGCGGGCGACCTCCAAGGTGTTGGCTCGGGATTGTTTGATGATGCCCACGCCAACCATCGGCACGCCGTTGCCGCGGAAGGACAGGCGCGGTTGTTCGCCGCCGACCTCGACTCGGGCGACTTCGCCGAGGCGCACCTGATAGCCGTCATCCCCCCGGAAAATCACCAGCGAGCGGAAGTCGTCGGCGCTGCGGAATTCGCGTTCGAGGCGGACGGTGAACTGGCGGTCCAGCGACTGCACGGCTCCGGCGGGGAACTCGACGTTCTGTTCGCGGAGTGCCTGCTCGACATCGGAAACCGTCAGCGATCGGGCTGCGAGCGCCTCGCGATCGAGCCAGATTCGCATGGCATAACGTGAGGCACCGCTGATCCGGATGCGGGCCACGCCGGGAAGCACCGAGAGCCGGTCCTGGATGTGGCGGTCGGCGTAGTCGGCCAGCTGCAGGGGCGTCATGCCTTCGCCAGTCAGGTTCAGCCACAGCATCACTTCGGTGGAGGCGTCCTGCTTGGTGATTTCCGGTGGGTCGGATTCGTCGGGAAGATCGTCGAGCAGACCGGAAATCGCCTCCCGCAGGTCGTTGGCCGCGGCGTCGATGTCGCGGTCGATCTTGAATTCCACGGCGACGGTTGAGACCTCGTCGACGCTGGTGGAGGAGACGTTGTGGATCGCCTCGACGGTGCTGATCTGATCCTCGACCAGCTGAGTGATGCGCCGTTCCACGACGGCGGCCGAGGCGCCTGGGTAGACCGTTTCGATGGAGACAATCGGCGGGTCAATGTCCGGGTATTCCCGGACCTGGAGGCGCTGGTAGGCGACGATGCCGAAAGCGACAATCAGCAGACTCATCACGGCGGCAAGCACCGGACGGCGGACGGAGATATCAGAAAGGAGCACGGCGAATCAGAGTGGGAGAAAATGGAGGGATCAGCGGGCTTCCGCGTCAGCACTCGGATTGAACATCTCGGCTGGTCCGGAGAAGCTTTCGCTGACCTTGACGGCGGCACCGTTGCTCAGTCCGCCCACTCCATCACTGATCACCTGATCGCCGACCTTGAGGCCTTCGGTGATTTCGACGAATCCCGGCACGCGGGCTCCGATTTGCACCCCGATCCGCTCAACGCTTGAGTCCTCCTTGAGACGAAAAACCGCCTGGCTTTTTCCCAGTGGCACGAGCGCCCGCTCGGGAACGGTGATCGCTTCGCGCTGGTTGCGCTGGAGGTTCACGCTCATCAGCATTCCGGGTAACAATTCGTGGGATTTGTTGTCGATGATGCTGCGCACGGTGATCGAGCGGGTCACGGGGTCGACGCGGGAATCGACGTTTTCCACCGTGGCTTCAAAAGTCCGGTCGGGATAGGCGGCGGCTCTAACGGAAATGGCGGATCCCTTTCCAAGCTGCGAAATGAAAACCTCGGGAACGGTGAAATCGAGCTTCATGCGATCAAGTTGGTCGAGGGTGGTGATCACCGTGCCGGGCGAGACGGTGGCACCCACACTGATGCGTCGGAGGCCGACCACGCCATCGAAAGGGGCGCGGACATTGCGGTCGTCGAGCATCGCCTGAATGCGGTCAATGCCCGCCTTGGCGAGGACTCCGCGGGTGGTTCGCTCGGCGACCGTGACCTTGGCAACGGAGCCGGTTTCGCTCAGGCCACTGAGGCGTTTCAGTTCGCGTTCTTCCTCGGCGAGGATCGCCTTGGCATTGGCCATCTGGGCGATTTCCTCATGGCTGGTGAGCGTCGCCAGCAGGTCGCCCTTCTTGACTGTTTGACCATCTTCGAAGTGCAGGGCTTCGACCTGTTCGGTCACGGCGGCGGAGATTTCCACGGACTCGTTGGAGCGCAGCGTGCCGACGGCCGTGGTGGTGTCGGCGAAGGGTCGGGTCTCCACTTTGTAAACCACCACCTGCGCCGGTGGCTTGGGTGCTGCGGCTGCGGTTTCGCTGCCATCCTTGCAGGCGGAAAGGAATGTGACGCCAAGTCCCAGAGAGATCCGGAGGGTTTGGGTGCTCAGTTTCCGGCTGATTCGACGCGGAATCTTAGCAAAAGGCGGTCGAAGGGCTCTAGGGGAAGTCATGGAGAAATCAGATAACAGGAATTGAAAATGGCAAATGGGACGGTCAAGACCTCGGAAGAAGCCCTCGCAGGCTGTTGGATTCAACCCCGATCGTTTTATTCCCGGAAACTCTTCGGCAATCAGGAAGTTGAAGTCACCATCCGAGCTTGAGGCTGCTGGTTCTTGAAGGGATTGCCGGGAAGGGAAGCTTGAGCGGGTAGGTGACCGGTAGTAGAAGCTTCCATGCTTCGAATGGAGGGCACATTCGTGCGGTCGTTGATGGGATCTTTGGTGATGGTTTGTCTCGTTTCCTGCGGCGGTCCGAAGCCGCAGTGGCTGATGCCAACGCCGGTGCTTTATCTGGATGGACAGGTGAAGCCCTTTGATCACTTGCCCGCGAGGGACAGGCATACCTCGACGGAGGTGTTTTATTTGACGAATCGCAAACGAGACGGGGATCACTACAGCAATGGAGTTGGCGACGCCCTGAGGTTCGGGGTGGCGCATATGGAAATTGGCGAACCGGGTGACGACTGGGAGACCTTGGTGGAGGTTTCAACCACCCATCCGCGCCCCAAGCCAATGCCAGTCCGGCTGGTGGACCATGAGGAAATAAGCGACGATCGGCAGCAGAGCGTGCTGGCTCAGTGGGCAGCAAGAGTGGATGGCGCGATCAATCAAACCGAAACCCGTGAGCTGATTTTATACGTCCATGGGGCAAAGGTGGGCTTTCAGCACTCCTGCGCGTTTGCTGCGGAGTTGAGCCATTTCGCCGGGCGCGATTTCACGCCGGTGGCTTTTGATTGGCCGACGCATCAGGAAATTTTCTCTTATATCGACGGGGCCGACGTCGACCACGCGCGTCGTTCAGCCGCCCGTCTGGCCGAGACGCTGGAAATTCTCGCGGCGCGGACCTCGGCACGGAGGATCCACGTGGTGTCGTGGAGTGCTGGCGCACGGGTCTTGTCGCGGGCAATGGTGGAGTTGGCCGGGAACGATGTGAGTCAAGCTCGCCGGCGCTGCCGGCTCGGCAATGTGGTGTTTGCCGCCAGCGATGTGCCCCGCCGCGATTTCGTCGAGCGGCTACCGGCGATCCATGGCCTGAGCGACCGGGTGCTGGTCTACATGTCGGACGATGACAGCGCCTTGCGCTGGGCCCCGCGTTTGATGGGCGGAGGTCCGCGTCTCGGGCTGGAACCGAGAGCTCTCAGCGAGGAAGAAAAGAAGATTTTGGAAACGATGGCCAGACTGGAGGTGGTCGACAGTTCCTACGGCAAGTTGAAACGAGGATTTGATATCACCGGGCACCGTTACTGGTTCCAGCATCCATGGGTCAACAGCGACCTGATCCTGGCGCTGAGGACCGGGGCCGGGGCGAAGCAGCGCGGACTGACGGCGACGCCGCTGGAGCGGGTGTGGTACTTCGGAACGGGCTACTCGGACTCCCTGTCGGATGTCGGCCGTAGGTTGACCGACGGTCAATGGTAGATCTAATCCGGCAAATCGAAATGCGAGGACGGCGCGCGATTATCCTTCGCCTTGGTACTCGGTGCCGGTCACCTTGGTGCCGTCGTGGTAGCAGCGCCATGGCTTCTCGGCACTCTCGGCCTTCACGTCGATGATGAAGCTGTTCTCGCCGCGTTCCGACTTGATGACCTTCATGCCGGTTTCGTTGCCGAGTTGCTTGCGGAGGGCGGTGAGGCAGTCGTCGATTACTTTCTGCGGGACCGGTCCGGTCGCGGGGACCTCTTCCTCGGCGGGTTGCTCGTCGGTGACGCGCACCATCAGCTTGTAATCGGCCACTTCACCCCGCCGGGCGGCGGCCCGGTTCTGGAAGATCGAGATCGTGTGATCGCCGGTCTTGTAGAGCTGGCCGAGGTATTTCATCCCTCCGTTGGCGGAGGTGTACAAGGCCTCATCGCCGGGTCCACGACCCGGGATGTAGATGTTGAAGTCGGCCCTCTCCCCGCCCGGAAGGACGGTGACCTGCAGGAACTGCTCGTTCTTCGCGTTGAGCTTGTAGAGTACGGTCTCCCGGCCGGTGATCTTGCCGCTGAGAACCGCGTGGTCCGTGCCTTTCTTGAACTCGACGCGTTTGGTGGTGGTTTGGTCGGCGGCGGCGGTCGATACGAGCACGGCACCGAGGACGAGCAGGGCGGGATGGAAGAAAGAACGGAACATGGTGGAATTTCTCGAAGGGTTTCCGGGTTCAGGCCCGGCGTCTCCGCCGCAGCAGTGCCAGGCCGCCCAGACCCGCCAACAGCGCGGACGACGGTTCCGGGATGACGTTCAAGGTCACCGTATCGGTGGTGGTGCCCCCGTCGGCGGAAATCGTCCACACATAGCTACCCGGGGTCGCACCAAGGTTCTGCAGCGTTAGGTTTGAGTAGGTCGTGGTCGCACTGAGCGAGGCATTGGACACGTAGCCTGCTGGAACCACCAGACGGTCCACCACCAGATTGAGCATGACCGGGGTGCCGGTCGAAATCGTCGGATCGGATGTGGCTCCCCCGACGCCGTAAGCGGCGGGTCCGCCGACCGTAATGGCATACAAATCGGCTTGGACGGTTTCATCCCCGGCACTGACAATCGCGTCGGGCGCCGAGGATTGGATGGTCTGGAAGGTCACAGTGGTGACCGGAGTCGCCGACCCCAGATTGATCGATCCGGTGGCGTCCACAACCAGGGACGAACCAGTTTCGAAAATCGTGAAGGTGACCGCACCTTCGGAGTGGGTGGCGAGGAGGCCGAGAGCGGCGGCCGCGAAAACGGGGACGAGCGAGTGTGTATTCTTCATAGTGAATTGTTTTGTTAGGTTGGACTGAGGAATTAGATGAAGCGTGCGAATCGGAAGAAAGCGGGATCAGGCGCGGCGACGACGGCAGATGAATCCCAGTGCTCCAAGGGCACCGATCCCAGTGCTCCAAGGGCACCGAGCAGCGCTGCCGATGGCTCGGGGACGATATTCAGGGTCACGGTGTCGGTGGTGGCGCCGCCACCGGGCTGGGGAATTGAGAGGTTCCAAACATAGGTTCCCGGGGCGGCGTCAATGGCCTGAACGGATTGAACCAGGAAAGTGCTGGTCGCGTCGAGAGCACCACCGGACGCGTAGCCCGTAGGCACACCAATCAATTCGCCTGCGCGGTTGAAAAAGATCGCCGTTCCGATGCTGTTGACGGGAGCGCCAGCGCCTCCTGGACCAGGTCCGAAATTGCTCGGTCCGGTGATTGTAATATCGTAGAGGTCGACCTGCCCTCCAGTGGAGTCCCCGATGCTGATCTGGCCGGCAGGCGGCGACAGGGTTATCGTTGGGGGGCCTTGCGGTGGGGCTGTGGTGGAGCTTGGGGTTGCGGATCCGAGGTTGAGGCTCCCGACTCCCGTGACGACCAGGTCCTCACCCTGCTCAAACATGTTGAATACGATTGCGGCATCGGAACGCGTGGAGAGCGTGGAGAGC
The DNA here is from genome assembly GCF_042664875.1 of Haloferula chungangensis. Lineage (NCBI taxonomy): Bacteria > Pseudomonadati > Verrucomicrobiota > Verrucomicrobiia > Verrucomicrobiales > Verrucomicrobiaceae > Haloferula > Haloferula chungangensis. Next base: position 203,119 of record NZ_JBHTBS010000002.1, read on the forward strand.
GTGGCGGCGACGAGGGTGGGAACGAGGAACTGTTTGTATTTCATCGTGGTTGGATAGGTAGGTTTGATTCAGGAGACTGGATTCGATCCTGAAGCAGGGACGGTGCCGAGATGGGTTTAGGGTCGCCGCCGTCTTGCAAAAAGGCCGGCTGCGAGTCCAATCAGGACCGTGGTAGAAGGTTCCGGAACCACTTCAAAGGCGACCTCTCCGATTGCCGTGAAGTCCGGGCTCCCATTGTTTGCCAGAATTTCCATGCGGACATAGCGGCCCGCCGTCGGGGTGATTGAAAAGACCTGAGGCAAGACCGCGGTTGATGGACCCGTGTTTGTGTTGACGACGTCGGTGGTGAAACTGGTGGCGCCAGTGAAATCCGGGTTGTCGGCAACTTTGAGATCGAACACCGCGACATTCTGCTCATGGTTTCCTCCGTAGTTCCAGAGGGCCATCGATTCGATCGTAAAGGTAGCGCCCAGATCGAAGTCCAGGAACCCCACCGTGGGGGAGCCAAGATCGCTTCTCCAGGAGTTGTAATCGAGACTGGACCCGTGGGTCGGAGCACTGGCGATGTAGGCGTCGAAGTCAGTGACTCCGCTCATGTAGGGAGTCGTCAGCCCGGATTGATTGACGGTTTGGAATTCCTCGAAGCCCGTGAGACTTCCCATCGGGGGCGTGGTCCCGCCATCAATCGAGGTGGTGTAAGCTGAATCCGGCATGAGAATCACACCGGCCTGAGCGTGGCAGGTGGCAAGCGCGCTGAGGAGCGCGAACATCTTTGGGCATCTTGGAATTGTAATCATGGAGGTTAGGGAGTCGGCTTCTAGGTGGAAAGCGCGACGTGCGCAACCCAAGGTTGATGGCCAAATTGAAAGAGGTAGTACGGGACGAAACGCTTATTCAGCCATGCTGCGTGCCCAGGCGGGGCCGCTGGCGGCTTCGTAGGCCATCACGGTGCCCAGTTTGGCGCCGGTGCGGCTGTTGAAGAGCTCGACGGTGGCGGGGCCGTGGTTGCCACGGGATTTGACGACGATCTGCTCCTGCCCGGCATACCAGCTGGTCTGCTCGACGTTTGGCGCGGCGGTGCGGACGGAGGTCACGACCTGTCCGCCTTGGCGAATGGTGACGGCGCCATTGCCTTTCTCAGCGCTGAGCGAGCCACCGTAGGATGGGGCCTGGCCTGGAAGCTGGGTGGCGTTCATATTCGGGTCCTCGATGATGCAGCTGGTGACGGAAAAGGAAGCGAGCAGGACGAGCGAGATCTGGAGTGGCGCTTTCATGATATTCTGTAATAAGTGTTGCGAGAATTAGAATAGGTCGAACTGGAACTCCGAGTTAAGTGGAGTTCACGGAAATCGTGATGGAAGCATTGGGGGTTTTGGCTGATTTGGGAAGGCTTTTTTTGAAGCAGAATGTCACCGTTGACTCAACGGGATTCTCTCCTGTGCTGGCATCTGGTTCAGTCATCAGATGAGATGGTAGATGGTAGATGGTAGATGGTAGATGGTGGATGGTGGATGGTGGATGGTGGATGGTGGATGGTGGATGGTGGATGGTGGATGGTGGATGGTGGATAGAGTTCGATCTACTAGGGTCTCCATAGTTACGATGTGGTGTCGGGGCGGCAGTTGGTGTTGGGGTAAGGGCGCATGTCATTGGGTCTACTGGACGGGGGCAGTTAGGCGGGCGACGCGGGACCAAAAGCGGAACCAGGCGCTCTTCTCCCCAAATTCACCGGGGACGACTTTTCTGGAATGGGAGAAGTCGGTCTCTAACATGCGGATGACCTCGCCGGTGAAGGATTCATCTTCGACGCCCATGGTGACTTCGAAGTTCAGACGGAAGGAGCGGTTGTCGAAATTGGCGGTGCCAATGGTGCAGTAGCGGTCGTCAATGACGGTAACCTTGTGGTGCATGAAGCCTTTCTCGTAGCGATAGACTTCGATTCCGGCAGCGTGCAGTTCGGGAAGGTAGGACCAGCAGGATAGATCCACGAGGCCATTGTCACTCTCATCCGGAATCAGGATCCGGACATCGACGCCGCGCAAGGCGGCGAGCTGGAGGGCACTGATGAACTGCGCATCGGGGACGAAGTAGGGACTGGCGATCCATAGGCGATGCTCGGCCGTGTTGATGGCGTGGAGAAAAAAGAGGGTGCAGGTTTCCAGTGGGTCGACCGGTCCGGAGGGTAGGCAGAGCATTCGCATGTCCGCGCCGTTCTTGGCCGGCTGCGGATCCCAGTTCAGTCCTTCGAGGACTTCCCGGGCCGCCCAGTACCAGTCCTCGGCGAAGGAAACCTGAACGGTCTGGACCACCGGTCCCTCGACCCGGATGTGGGTGTCGCGCCAGTACCCCACCTCGGGATCAAGCCCCTTGTATTCGTCGCCAAGGTTGAGACCGCCGACCCACGCCTCCAGGCCATCCACGACGACGATCTTTCGATGATTCCGGAAATTGATCTGGAAACGGTTGGCGTCACCCTGGGTGGTGTTGAAGGGGAAGATTCGGACGCCGGCATCGCGCAGGGGAGCGAGGTAGTCATCGGGCGGCTTGCTTCCGAATTCGTCGTAAAGGACCAGGCAGCGGACGCCGGCTTGGGCGCGCTGAATAAGGGCGTCGCGGATTTCCCGCCCCGTCGGGTCATCGCGAATGATGTAGAATTGGAAAAGGATGTAGTGCTCGGCGCGGGCGATCCCTTCGAGGATCGATGGGAAGGTTTGCTCGCCGTCGATCAGCAGTTCAGCATGGTTGCCTGAGGTGGCGGGGAGTTTCGCGAGTCGCTCGACGACAGTGGTGCCTGAGTTGCCAGGTTCAGGAACCAAAGAGCGCTCCCGAAGGGTCGAATCGAAATTCCGCCAGAAGGGTTTGAGGCTTTCCCGCTCGGTCCTGCGGGCGGTGATGTAGCCATTGAAGTCGGACCGGCCGAAGACCCAGTAGGCGGGCACCGCCACGTAGGGCATAGTATTTAGCGAGATCGCCCAAGCGATCGCCCCTTGTGAGGTGCGGGTTTCCATGATCGCTCGGACGGAGGTCAGTGCTCCGAGGAGGTGGGCGACGAAAACGACGGTGCCGGTGATCCGGCGGCGATGGCGTTTCAAGAAGCGGGCTGACCTTTGGAGTCTCGGATGCCGAGCCAGCCAGTTCCTGCAGGATGCGCGTAGCGTCATCCTGAAGCCATCGCGCCGAAGGGTCGGTGATGTCGAGAGGAAAGAGACGCGGCAAGCGACAGGGGTTCCTCATTCAACGAGCTCGAACTCGCCGGGGCGCCAGGTTTTGTCGAACCATGGTTCGAGCGGGCCGTAGAGGCGAAGAATTGTCCACCAGCCTTTGCCGGGAACCGTCTGGATCCAGTTGTTCTCTTTTCCTTCGGCGGCTTTGGGTCCGAAGTGAAGGGTCACCGATCCGTCTGCGTTTTCGATCAGATCGTCGCGCTTGTTGTTGCGGCTCGGGAAAGGCTGGCTGGTCTGCAGCTCGGAGCGTGTCTGCGGGTCATAGACCACGACGGACCAGAAATCCTTGGCGGGCACGTTGGCGGGAATGTTCAGCGTGTAGGACTTCGAACCATCGAGGTAGTCGCCATTGCTGCCCGTCGCGGCATAGGCATACTGCGAACCCTTGCCGATCATCTTCAGCACCATCGCGGGTGTGTTGACGGTTGCTCCGTAGAAGAAGAGTGTGCGTGCGTCGAGGTTGCGTCCTCCGACTCCATCATCCTTCAGCCACTGGTAGCTGCCGCCAACGAAGGCGGTCTTCCAGGCACTTTCTGAGTAAAGGTCGGCACCTTCCAACTTGTTGCGGAAGACGATGGCACGGGCGGTGGCGTTGCCGATGGCGACGGCCTCGGTGAGGACCTTCTTCTCCCGTTCGTCCGGCTCGAAAGGCTTGCCTTTTTCAAGGCCGGCAGCGGCAAACAGGCCGCGAATTTCCGGATCAAGGAAACTGACCGGTTCGCGGTCGATCACGGTGTGCAGTTCTTCGTAGAACTCGAAGTTGTTGGCGTGAATGGTGTTGAAGGACTTTTCCGACATGCTGATGAACTCCATGGCCGGTGGGGTTTCTTTCTTTGCCAGCGGATAGACCTTGAGGCCCTCCTTGAACATGGCGTTCGAGAAGTCGGTCTTTCCGTCGACAAGGAAGCCGCGGAGGATGACCCAGTTGACATAACTTGGTGACTGAACAACAAAATACTTTTCGCCGTCGATCTCGGTTTCCTCGCCACCGATCGGTCCCTCCAGGTCGCCTTGGTAGTCCGGAGGAAGGATGAGATACTTGCCGCCCTGACCGCGATCAGGACCGGGTGCTCCCATGTCGACGACGAAGCGGAAGTAGGCGTCGTTGACCGTTCCGGGTCCGCATTTTGCAGGAACTTCGACAACGGTGGGGCCGTCCTGTTTCAAGTTCAGAAAACCCGAGCAGTAAACGGTGTCGGTGTTGGCGGTGAGGAACAGCGGGTTCGAGTCGCAAAGTTTCTCGGCGATGATGAAGCGGTTCGACGAGTCGGCTCCGAGATCAAGGTGTCCGAGACGCAGGCCTTCGATCGAGGTGGCGGGAATGCCGTTGAGAAATGCCTCAGTGCCACGCATGAGCAGAAGGTTGTCGTAGAGCTTGTCGACGGTTTCCGGCTTCGGCATGCCATCGAAGAACTCGAGGGTGCCGATCGAGGTTTCGACCGTGTCCGGAGTCATGATCTTGTCCGGGATCTTGTGATTGTAGCCGGGAGTGGGATCCTCGGCGGAGGCGACGACGAGAAGTGCGGCGGAGATAAAGGACGCGGATTTCATGACGGTCGGAATAGTGGTTGAAAACCGCAGGGCTCTGTTAGAGAAACCGACGATTGCATCCATTCAAAGAGGGGAATGATCCGTGGTGCAAGGTGAATCGCTGGGAAGGACTCTCAGGGCGATCAAGCTTGGGAAGAAATTGGACCAGGATGGATGGGATAAATAGGATGAAGACAACGAAATCCCATTATCTTGGTGATGATCGTCATGGTTGAACCTCAATTCTAGCCTGAACTGAGGACCATGATTTCAAAATTTGGCTCTGCACGCTCGTGTTTCAAACTGCGAAGACTTGGACGATGGATTTTTTACAGGAGGAAGGGGAAGAAGGGGAGCTTGGGTTGTGGGGATTAAAATGGGTTTTCTCTCTGCTTCCTCTGCTTGCTCCTGTTCAAAAAACGCTTCGTTCTTCGTGGGGCTTGAGTCTTGCCTAAGCGAGCAGGACAGGAATGCCCCTGCTACCTTGGGGGGCGAGCTTTCGCCGATCAGGACCAGAAGCCGGAGATGCGCTCGACGCACCAGAAGGCGGCCATGATGCCGGTGGCGTAAACAACCGGCTTGAAGGCGGCTTCGTTGATCTTCGGAGTGATCTTCCGGGTAAGGGCGGTGAGCGCGATGATGACGGCGACGAAGGCGAGTTGGCCGAGTTCGACGCCGATGTTGAAGTTCAGCAGGGCGAGCGGGATCTGATCTTCAGGCAGACCGACTTCGGAGAGGGCGCCGGCGAAACCGAAGCCGTGGAGCAGGCCGAAGCTGAGCGCGACAAGCCAAGGGTAGCGCTCGGTGAGGCCGGGGTTCTCGTCGGTTCTAACAAGCAACTCGCGGGCCAGGAAGAGGATGCTCAAGGCGATGACGGCCTCGACCGGCGGTCCGGGGATCTCCATCCAGCCGAGGGTGGCGATCCCGAGCGTGACGGAGTGAGCGAGAGTGAAGGCGGTGATGGTTTTCACCAGCGTCCAGCGGTCGCGTACGATGAGCACAAGGCAGAGGACGAAGAGCAGGTGGTCGTAGCCGAAGATGATGTGTTCAACGCCGATGATGATGTAATCCCAGAGCAGTGCTTTTTCCTCCTGATCGAAGAGGATGGTGACGTAGGGTGCCTCGGGACGAAGCACGCTGATTTGGGATCGACCATCGCTGAGTTGGGCGCGGAGGAGGATGTCGGTGAGTTGGGAGCGCGGACCTTCGATAGTGACTTTGGCACCGTCGATCGGAGTGTCACCGGGATTGACCCGCCAGCGGGAAAGCGTGGCGTTGCCAAGTGGCGTGGCTGTGGGCTCGTTGAGGTTTTGCCACGCATCCGGAAAGATTGGATGGATCGGAAGGAGCCGACCTTTGTAGTAAGGGACTTTCCAAGTGACGTCGATGCTGCCTTCCGGCGTTTCCTTGAGCTCCAGGTAGGCAGGCTGCATTTCGTGGGCGACGAGAGTGCCGACCAGCGAAAAGAGCGCGATGACGAGGAGGGTGAGACGGCGAATCATGGCGCTTCAGTGTTCTCCGTTTCGGGGACGAGTTCGTCGATGACGACTTCATACTGATCGAGCAACGAATCGAGCATCTGCTTGTTGAGCTTCTCGCGCTGATCGTAGCGGTAATCGTTGATCACCTCCTCGCGAATGCTTTCAAGCTCGGGGAGATGTCCGTCCACGCGCTCCGTGACTTTCACCAGGTGGAGGCCGTAGCCGGAAGTGACGGGGCCGAACCACTCGCCTTCTTCGGCTTCGGCAATGGCGGGTGCGAAGTCCTTGCCAAACTGGCGGCCAAGCAGGGAGATGGCCGTCGGAGTGAACTCGGCACTCAACAAGGTCTGGTCGGCTTGTTCGACGGCCTGCTCGAAGCTCAGGGAGCCGTCGTTCAGGGGAGGAAGCAGGGCGCTGGCATCGCTGGCAGCCTGGTCCTTGCGCTTGTCGGTGGAGAAATAGAGATGGCGGAAGCCGATCTCGGGTTCGACTCGGTAGTTAGCCGAATTTTCCTCATAGTAGGACTGCAGCGTCTCGTCTGAGACTTCCTCGAGGCTCGCCACATCGGCGGTGAGGAACTCCATTTTCTGGGCGAGGCGGCGACGGATGATGGTGTCGGCCTGATCGAGTCCGAGCTTGGTGGCTTCGCGGAAAAGAATCTCTTCCTTGATGTGTTCATCGAGCAGTGCCTGGAACTCCTCGGGAGTTGGAGGCCGGTTCCAGCGGGAGCTCCACTCGGAGATCAGCATGTTCTGGATGTCGCTGGTGACTTCGATGCGATCGGCGTTTGCCTCGTCGCTGGACTCCTCGGGATTGAGCTTGGAATACAGCAGGAAGATGCCGCCACCGATGAGGAGGAAGACGACAAGAGGGTCGCGGAGAAGCTTCATGAGAGTGATTTTGGCAGAGTGGAAGAAGGTTAGGTCAAGGCGAAGTGGCTAACGGTTCAGGAGCCAGTAGCCGGCATTGAGATAGGTCGCATATCCGACCCAGAGAAAATAGGGGACGAGCAAGAGGGATGCCGTCCGATCGATCGGACGAAAGCGGCGAATGGTTAGGAAGATGCTGGCGAGGAGAAGAGAGATGACAATGAGGGCGGTTCCGATGAGGTGGGCGCCGAAGAAGAGAGGCGTCCAGGCGAGGTTGAGGAGGAACTGAACGGCGAAGATGACGTAGGCCTTTCGTTTCAGTGCTCCTTTTTCGTCATGATGCCAGACCAGCGCAAACGAGATGCCCATCATGGCGTAGAGAATGGTCCAGACCGGGCCGAAAAGCCAGTTCGGCGGGGTGCCGGGTGGTTTTGTTAGAGAGTCATACCAGTCCTTGATGGAGGAGGCGGTGAGCAGACCGCCGAGACTGCCAAGCAGTTCGACGGCGACAACACACAGGAGGATTTTTTGCCAGAGTTTCATGCGGTGGGATCGCTTGGTGGAAGGACCCGAATAAGGACGGGCAGGCGGTGGGCGAGAAGTTGGTGGGCTGCCGTGCGAACTTCATCGGGTGTGATGGTCTCGTAGATGCCGGTGAGCTGACGGAAATGATCGGCGGGAAGGCCGAAGAGCAGGTCGATGGCCGCGTGGCGGGCGATCGAGCCGGGAGCCTGCTGCTCGATGGCGGTGGCGCTGAGGACGGTGGAGCGAACGCGCTCAAAGGCTTCGTCGGGGATGCCTTCGCTGCCGAGTTGGGCGATCTGGGAACGGAGCTCTTCCTCGGCGAGCTCGATCTGGTCCGGGTTGGTGGCCATGTAGAAGGCGAACAGGCCGGTGTCGTGGCCGTGGAATTGCGTGGCACCGACTTGGTAGGCGAGTCCGAGTTCTTCGCGAATTCGGGTGAAGAACGGGCCGGCCATGTCGCTGCTCCATTCCTGAAGCATGCGCAAGGCGTGGCGGTGCTCGTCGAGGGCGGCGCAGCCGGGGTAGCCGAGGGCGAGGACGGCCTGCTTCTTATCGAGAGGAACGACGAGTTCCGATGGATCTAGTACTTCGGAGCGTGAGGGGTGCCAGGCATCGCCGCCGGGAAGCGGATCAAGGGCGGCTGTGAGGAGTTCCTTTGCTTCGGCCGGATCGAAGTCGCCGGCGAGGGCGAGGCAGACATTGGGGCCCCGGAAATGGAGGGAGTGATGGGCGGCGAGGGAGAGCCGGTTGAGGCTGGTGAGCGATGATTCATCGCCGAGCGATGGAATGCCGAAGCCGCTCTTGCCGAAGAGGCGACTGCGAAGGTTGCGGAAGCCGACGGAGAGCGGGTCTTCGAGGGACTCCTGAAGGCTGGCGAGTTGGGAGGACTTTTCGCGCTCGATGGAAGCGGAGTCCAGCGCCGGTTCGCAGAGGACTTCGCCGAAGAGGGGGATCAGGGTGGCGAGATCGGGGCTGAGACCAGATAGCTGAATGAGCAGCGAGTTGTTGCCGGAAGACGCGCCAATGGCGGCTCCGAGGGACTCGAGCGTGTTGGCGAGTTCGGCGGCGGAGCGGTGGCGGGTCGCTTTTGGAAGTGCGGAGGCGAGCAGGCGGTTGAGGCCGGCGGTGCCCGGGGTTTCCGAAGCGGCTCCGGCGCGGACGGCTGCCTGAAGAGCGATCACCGGGACCTTGGGATCAGGAAGCAGGGCAATGGTGGTTCCGTTGGCGAGCGTGAAGGTTTCCGGCTCGGGGCGTCGACGCTTTCTGGCGGCAATCGAGGCGGGTGCGGGAGTGCCTTCGGGATCGAGGATGGTCAGCGTCTCGACGGAGTCAGTTAGATGGGTGAAGGCACGGCGAATGTCGGCCGCAGTGACCGCATCGAGCTGGGCGAGGTAGCTGCGGGTGAAATCGAGGTCACGCGCTTCATGCCAGTTTGACGCGAGGTCGCTGGCACGGCCCGAGATGGTGGTTAGAGTGCGGAACTGGCTGGCGGCGATCTGTCGCTTGGCTTTGGCAATGTCGTCTTCAAGCGCCGAGTTCGGGAAAGCGGCAAGTTCTTCGCGGATCGCGGCGATCAGGGCTTCGCGTTTCTCGGGCGAGGTTTCTGCCGAGACGGCAAAGAGTCCTTCGCAGGCGGATTGGGACCACGACCAGGCGGAGATCTCGAGGGCGAGTTCCTTTTCCTCGCGGATGCTGCGGTAGAGCCTGGCGGAGCGACCGCGACCGAGAATGGCGGCAGCGATATCGAGCGCCGGGATGTCCGGGTGACCGAGTGACGGGATTTTCCAGCTCAGGGTGATGCGTGAGGTGGGGACGGCGAAGGTATCGCGACCACGACGTGGTCCAAGTTGGGCGGGATCGACGGGGATGAGAGGCTCCTCTCCTGAACCGCGGGGGATCGAAGCAAAGAGGGCGTCGATTTTTCCCAGAATGACGGCGGGATCGAAATCGCCGGCGAGGCAGAGGCACGCGCGCTCCGGCGTGTAGCGGGTGGCGTGGTAAGTACGAAGGTCGTCGTAGGTGATCTTGTCGAACAGATGCCGGTGGCCAATGACGGGCTGGCGTCGCGCATCACGGCTGAAGGCGGTGTTGAATAGCAGGCGATGATTGGTATCGTCCGGATCATCGAGGCCCATGTCGATTTCGCGGCGAATGACATCCTTCTCCTTCTCGAACTCGGACTCCGGAAGATGCGGGTGGAAGACCATCGCCGCGAGGACATCGAGGAAGCTGTTCAGTCCGCTCGCCGGGCCATCGATGTAATAGACGGTGCGGTCGAAGGAGGTGTAGGCGTTCCAGTGGCCGCCGGCTGCCTGGACGGTTTCGGCAAGGTCGCTGGGGCCGAAGTCTCCGCCACCTTTGAAGACCATGTGTTCAAGGAAATGGGAGACGCCGGAGCCGAGCAGGCGGGCTTCGTGGATGGATCCGGTTTCGACCCAGAGCTGGGATGAGACGACGGGCGCCGAATCATCCGGATCGAGGATGATCGTGAGACCGTTTGGAAGGATGCGGACGGTGGCAGAGGTGACGGGAAATTCCATGAACATGCCAAGGATGAAGCATGTTTGACGAAGGTCCAATGCGGAAGGCGTCAGGCCAGGTGGTTTTTGTCGTCCGGAAGAGAACGAGAGGGGAGCGAGTGCCTTTCAAGGGAGGCGTGCTCAAAAAGCTGGGGTCACGGTGGGGACCCCTCTTTGGGTGAGGCTCCGAGTTTGGAGCATGATCAAATGGCGAAGTCCGCTGGGAACTCGGCTGACGAGCCGTCAGATCAAAATCTGAGGTCGAAGTCGACCCGAGTCGCATCGCTGTTCGTCGCTTCCCTCAAGGGTGACGACGGGCAACAGCGATGGGCTCAAGTCAGTTGAAGCATTCAAGCCCTGCGACGACGCAAGAGCAGGAATCCGGCGAGGCTGCCGAGAAACGCGATGCTGGGCTCGGGAATGATCTGGATGTTCTGAATGCGGTAGTTATCGATCGCCAGTTGATTGTCATTGTCCGTGCTGATTCCGGTCATCCACGCGTAGCGGTGGCCGCCGACACCGCTCATGGCGTCCTGGGTGGTGATGGTTTTGGTGGCCAGGATGTTACCGGACGAATCGAGGAGATTCATGTCCGAAGTGAGGAATCCATTGACGTCGTAGAACACGGTTTGAAGGTTGTACCAGCCGCTACTGAGGGCACCCAGATTGATCGGCTTCTTGGAAGGGTTGAGGGCACCAATCGCATTGAAATCGACGTTGTTACTGGCGGCGAAGAAGAAATTTGTGCCGTCAAAGCCCACGGATGTGGCGAAATCCCGCAGGTGGACACCGGTGGAATTGTTGATGGCAGTGGAATAGTCGAATCCGGAACCCGCCGACCAGGTATTGTCGAGGTAGATGGAGGTCAATACTGCATAGCTTCCTGGAAAGGTGGAAGTCCGTCCCTGGCGGCTGAAAGTGAAATTATCATTGGGTCCATCCAAGCCGTCGGTATCCTTGAGCATCATGAATCCATTGGCTCCGTCTGCACCCGGGAGATTGGTTTGGGTGAATGTCCCGGCAAATTCATCCCAGCCACCGGAAGCGGCTGCGGAAGAGTTCGCAAAGTTTGCTGAGACTGTTGGTGGACCGGCCGGAACCCAGCTCACCGCGGCGTATGAGTGCTGCAAGGTGGCGATGGCGGCCAGGGTGAACAATGTTTGTGCTTTCATAGGGGTTGGGGGTAGAGCCGATAAAATTTCAGATATCCTTCCTGAAGCAATCGCCATCAAATGATGGAGTGGGGGAGGGGGTAATCGAAAGATTCGACCGTTGCGAGCGCGCTATAATCGTGCTTTTCCGACTGGGCAAGCAAATTGCCCCGGAATCGATTGTGCTCTCAGCCCCATGATCAGGGCTGGATTCTCTGCGGGATGGCCGACTTGGGGCTTGGATGCTGATCGGGACGGGCTAGCCTGCCGGAGTGAAAGGGAAAGGTGCTCTTTGGTTATGGGTCGGCGTGCTGGCTGTGTTTCTCGCCGGCGGAGCTTTTGTAGGCTACAAGTTGTGGAAACGGCAAAAGAATCGTGCTGAGGCCCAACGCTGGGAGGTGACGAGGGTTTTCACGCTCACTCGGGAACTCAATGGGTCACAACTTGAAGAGTATCTAGCGAATGAAAATGAGAAGCTCGATCGTTATGAGGTCCTGAGACCCGTCATCGATGATCTTGATTTGGTCGCCTTTTGGGGCGTGGCGGATGCGGATGCGGCGCTAGTTATGCTCAAAGATAGTGCGGAGTTCCGGGTCGGCAATGAACCCAATACCATCTTGTTCGCCGTTTCAGATAAGGACAAGGAGATGGCCGGTCGACTTGGGCAGGCGATCGGGCGATCCTACGAAGCCTTACTACTGCGTGATCGCTTGAGGCTTCCTCCGCCTCCGCCTGCAGGGTTTGGAGAATGATGACGGCAGATCCCTACGCACCTCCGAGTAGCGGTGAGCCCGCTGCGACGAGTCACGAACCGTCCGCCCTCAGGGAAGTGGTCGTGGCCTGGGAGAAGATGCGGTGGATTTACAACCTGATTCTCCTGCTTCCAGGGCTGATCATCGTGTCGCTAATGGTCCTACGGCACGAAATGCCGGTGAGGGTCGGAGTCGTCGGCGCGATGATGGTCGGGATCGGGGCCAACATGGCCTACTTCCTGGGCCCGCTGACCGAGCTGTATTTCCGGGCAATCTTCAGAAATGGAGAGCCCATTGGTCAGGGGCGGAAGTTGATCTTTGCGGCAGGCTTGGTGGTGTCGGCAGGAGTCTTCCTGCTGGCGCTCTTGGGGGCGCTGGTGTGAAGGCGCGTCTTCCTACTCCGCCGTGACGGCGCTGCGGTCGTCGTTAAGGCCGGACTTCTCGAGGAAGTAGTCGTAGCCGCCAGTGTATCGGGTGAGCACGCTGTGGCTGTCGTCCTCGGAGCGGGCAATGTGCAGGGTCGTTTCCGCGAGGTTGCGGATGAAGTGCACGTCGTGGGAAATGAAGACGAGCGTTCCTTCGTAGCTCTTGAGGGCGTTGACGAGGGAGTCGATGGAGAGGATGTCGAGGTGAGTCGTCGGCTCGTCCATGAGGAGGAGGTTCGGGGGATCGACGAGGAACTTGACGAGGTTGAGACGTGACTTTTCACCACCGGAAAGGATGCCGCAGCGCTTCTCGACATCGGCTCGACGGAAAAGGAAGGTGCCGAGGATGGCGCGAGCGTCTTCTTCGCGCAGGGTGTCACAGGAACCTAGGACTTCTTCGAGGACGGTGTTGTCGACGTTGAGGGTTTCGCTGCGGTGCTGCGAATAGTAGCCCATCTTGGTGAGGTAGCCGACCTCGCGAGTGCCGCCGGTGACTTCGAGCTGCCCGGAGAGCATTTTCAGCAAGGTCGATTTGCCGGCGCCGTTCGGTCCAACCAGGACAATTTTGTCGCCGCGCTCGATGGTGAGGTCGAGGCCCTTGTAGATGACCTTTTCATTGCCGTAGGCGAAGTCGACTTTCTGAAGGTCGACGACCTTCTGGTTCGAGCGGGCAGGCTGAGGGAAGGCGAACTTGAAGGGTTTGCGTGGCGCGCGTGGCTTCTCGATGATGTCGATTTTCTCGACAAGCTTGATGCGCGACTGGACCTGGGCGGCTTTCGAACCGACCTGACGGAAGCGGTCGATGAATTCCTGGTGGCCTTCGATTTCCTTCCGCTGGTTGCGGTAGGCCTGGACCTTCTGTTCGTATCGCGCTTCGCGTTGTTCGAGGTAGTCGGAATAGTTGCCGGTGTAGGCGATGAGCTCGGCGGCATCGGGGTCGATCTCGACGACATTTTCAATAATGGCATCCATGAAGTCGCGATCGTGCGAAATAAGGAGGATGGCACCGGGGTAGTTCGAGAGATAGCGCTGGAACCAGATCAGGGTGAGCAGGTCGAGGTGGTTGGTCGGCTCGTCGAGCATCAACAGATCGGGCTCCATGACGAGCAGGCGGGCGAGGTAGGCGCGCATCACCCAGCCGCCGGAATACTCGCGGGCGGGCTTGTTGAAGTCTTCCTGTTTGTAGCCGAGGCCAGCGAGAATCTTTTTGGCCTTCGGTTCGAGCTGGTAGCCGTTGAGGGCGGTGAACTGATCCTGGGCGTGGGCGTATTCCTTGGAGGCGTGGTCACCCTTGGCTTCGCACTCACGCATGGTGCGGAGATAGCCGACGACCTCCGGAGTGATGCCGATGGCGATTTCAAGGATGGTCTCGTCGCCCGGATCGCCCGCTTCCTGAGCGAGGCTGCCGGTGATGGCATATTCGTCGCGATCGATGGTGCCGCTGTCGATGTCCTCGCTACCGAGGATCATCTTGAAGAGGGTCGACTTGCCGGCGCCGTTCGGGCCGACAAGGGCCATGCGTTCCCCCCAGTTGATGGTCATGTCCGCATCGCGGAAAAGGGTCCGTCCTCCGAGTGTCTTGGTCAGCTTCTTAATCGTGAGCACGCGGCGGGGTAGGCGGGAAATCCGAAATTTTAAACTCTAAACTTCAAAGAAGGAGTGCGGATTTGCCGGGAAGCTTGGACGGGCTTGCGAATCGGCGGCCGGATGGGTAGGAAATGGCTGTGAAGAGACGGGAATGGATGAGGGTGTTCGGAGGGGGAGCCGCGATGGGCCTGAGCGGGTGTGGGACGTCTTCGTCAGGAGGCTCCGGACGAAAGTGGACGAGCGAGGCCCTGAGCTCGATCGACACGGTGATTCAAAGGAATGGCTGCCGTGGCTGGGGGGCCTGGGAGCAGGGGAGTTTGAAGGAATCCTGGCGGACTCAGGAGAGCGGGGGAATTCTCAGCATCACCAAGGTGCTGGCGGCATTGGCCTGTGCCAAGGCGGCTGGGGAAGGCTGGCTGAGCGCCGATGAGAAGGTGGCGCTGACGATTTCCGAATGGCAGGGAGATGGCGACAAGGAAGCGGTGACCGTGCAGATGCTGCTGCAGATGACGGCGGGTCTCGAAGGCGGGGCGAAGGCGCTCTATCGGGGAAATATTTCCGACAAGGGCAAGGTGGCGGTCGGTCTGCGTCTGGTGGATTCGCCGGGGGCGCAGTTCCGCTATGGGCCGGCCTGCTGGGAGGTGCTCGCGGAGTTGCTGCAGCGCAAGACCGTGGCCCGTGGTGAGACCTTGGAGAAATTCCTGCATCGCGGGGTGATGCGGCCGATTGGATTGCACAGCCGCGATTGGCGGTCCGATGGGAAGGGGCGGTTCTTTCTTTCGACGGGTGCGGAGCTGAGCGTGACGGATCTGGGGCGGCTTGGGAGAACCTTGCTCGATTTGCTATCCGGTCGGGATACAGCGGGCTTCTTTGCGAGGGATTTTAAGACGATGACGAGAAGCTCGTCGGCCAATCCAATCTTTGGCGGTGGTCTGTGGAGGAACCGGAATGCCGGACGCGGTCGGCCGGTGGAGATCGAGGATGTGCTGGACCCGCCAAAGGATGCCTCGTTCTGGCGGAATGCTTGTCTTTCGAATCGGCAACCCGCTTCGATGGTGTCGCTGGTGGGCTCAGCCGGTCAGCGGATCTTCATCTGGCCAGATGAGGGCAGGGTGGTGGCGCGCCTGGGATTCTCCAGAAGCTGGAAGGATCTGCCCCTGATGGCCGTGCTCTGAGCGGATGCTCTTCAAAAGTAACGACCCCGACAGGCCGAATGGCCCATCGGGGTCGTTAGTGGGTGGGGGGAGTGTTAGGGGGAGATGGTTGCAGGGGGAAATTCCTAGCGACGGCGACGGATCAAAGCGAGTAGACCAAGGCCACCGAGCAAGGCGATGGATGGCTCGGGGATGGGAGCGACGCCGAAACCCTCAAGGCCGTTTTCGCCAGAAGGGTCCGTGGATACGGTGGAAAACCGGATTGAAGGATCGGTGAAACCACTGCTCCCCGTGGTTATTCCGGGATTGAGTCCGATGTTTTGGTTGGCAGTGCTTACACCAAATTCCGACCACGAAGATCCAGGGTCGGTGCCAGGCGTTCCAAAGATATCTTCGGTATTGATACCGACTTGGATCGACAGAGAGTCGTCACCGTTGAAAGTAAAAGATTTGCTGAAGAACTGAACCGGACTGCTTCCCTGGGTCCCGTTACCGAACGTGTTGTCCAGATAGGTGCCCATATCAGACGTTCCAATCACGATGATCTCACCTGGCGCCATTGTTCCGCTTGTGAGTGTAAAGTCGTCTTCCAGAGGATCCCCGTTTACACCTTTGTTGACGATCAGATTATCAACGGAGAAATCGATAGTAGACGCTCCTGTGTTCCAGAGTTCGATGCCTTTCGGTGTCGTTCCACTATTGGTCTCGACATACTGGCTGATAATAATTGCTGAGGGGGAAGTAGTGACGAGGGCTGAGCCTGCAATTACTCCAAGCAGGGAGGCTTTTTTGGACTTCATTTGGCGCGTTGCGAGGGGATTGGGTTGAGATCTATGCTGCTGGCGAATCTTTTTCGAATTACTTGAAGGAGACGAATTCGTCACTAGGACGTCAAGCAGGGATCATTCCGGAAGTGGGAAGATACCCTAAAAGCTAATTAAGTTTGGATAACTTGAGTTTTCGAGCCCGACGGTTCCGGATCGCTTTTCCGGTTGGGAGGAGCGGTGCCGAAAGTTGGTGATGTACTAGGCATTCGAGATTTTTGCTGCTTGGAAGAACAAAAAAAGGCCACTCAATGAGTGGCCTTTTTCTTTTAAAATATTGAGAACCTCGCCTTTCTCAGGTCGGTTGCTCGCCGCGTGCCATGACGACCTTTCCTGTGCGGACGGTCTCGATGATCTCGAATTGAGAGAACATGGTGAGGGCGGCGTCGATCTTGATGCTGTCGCCCGTGAACATGGCAATCATCGAAATCGGGGTGAGGTCGACGGTCTTGCCTGAGAAGTGCTCGCAGATCTGAAGGGCTTCAGAGCGCTGCTCGGGTGAGCACTTGATCTTGAGAAGGATCATCTCCTTGGTCACGGCATCGTCACTGGTGTGCTCGAAGCAATGGATCACGTCGATAAGTTTGCTGACCTGCTTGATGATCTGATCAAGCCCGGCGGGGTCGCCGGTGATGCCGATGGTCATTCTCGAGAAACAGCGGCTGCGGCCTTCGGAAACAACGAGCGAGTCGATGTT
The DNA here is from genome assembly GCF_042664875.1 of Haloferula chungangensis. NCBI lineage: Bacteria > Pseudomonadati > Verrucomicrobiota > Verrucomicrobiia > Verrucomicrobiales > Verrucomicrobiaceae > Haloferula > Haloferula chungangensis. The sequence continues at coordinate 219,857 of NZ_JBHTBS010000002.1, forward strand.
GAAGGCGCGCCGTGAGAAGACCTGGCAGATGCGCATCAAGACGCCGGGCTCGTTGTTGACGAGCACGGAGAGGGTGTGGCCTGAGCCTCTAGGAAGCTTCGTTTCGGCAGGTGGGGAATCGGTGGTGGTGATGGTAGACACGGTGTTCTTGGAAGTTAGGGGATTGGGAGATGGGATGATTGGGGGAAAGCCGGCTTCGCGCCGAACTCTAAAGCCAAATCATCCAATCTCTAATATCAAATGTCTCAGGATCAGGTGGATCCCGTTGGCTTGGCCATCTTGTGCTTCGGTGGCTCGGTGAGCATGTCCTCGAGGGCGGCACCAGCGGGGATCATCGGGAAGACGTTGTCGGTCTTCACGCATTCGGCGTGGATGAGGATTGGGCCGTCGTTGTAGTCGAGCGCCTTCTGAAGCTGCTTGGTGACGTCGGCCGGGCGCTTGATGTTCACGCTCGGGATGCCATAGGCGGCAGCGAGTTTGCAGAAGTCCGGGTTGCCTTCGAGGTCGACTCCGGATTCGCGGTTTTCGAAGAACAGCTCCTGCCACTGGCGAACCATGCCAAGGTAGTGGTTGTTGAGCACCACGATCTTGATCGGCAGCTTGTGAATGGCGGCAGTCGAAAGTTCGAAAAGCGTCATCTGGAATCCGCCGTCACCGGAGATCGAGATGACGGTTTTGTCCGGGCAGGCGAGCTGGGCGCCGATGGCGGCGGGGAAGCCGAAGCCCATGGTGCCGGCACCACCGGACGAGAGCCAGTGGTAGGACTCGTGGTTCTTATAGAACTGCGCAGCCCACATCTGGTGCTGGCCGACGTCGGTGGAGACGATCGCCTTGCCTTCGGTGAGTTGATAGAGTTCGTCGATGACCTGCTGCATGCGCAGACCACCCTGCTTCTTATAAGCGAGGGGGAATTTCTTTTTGTAGCCGTCGAGTTTGGCGAGCCAGTCGCTGGTCGGCAGGGCTTCGGCGTGCTTGTTGAGTTCCACAAGGGCGGCTTTGGCATCGGCGACGATCTGAAGATCCGGACGGATCATCTTGTTCATCTCGGCCGGGTCGATGTCGATGTGGATGATCTTGGCGCTGGCGCAGAATTTGTCGGCCTGGCCGATGATCCGGTCGTCGAAGCGCGAGCCGATGTTGATCAGTAGGTCGCACTCGCACATCGCTTTGTTGGCATAGGCGGTGCCATGCATGCCGAGCATGCCGAGGGAAAGCGGGTGGGTTTCCGGGAAAACGCCTTTTCCGAGAAGGGTGGAGGTCACCGGGCAGTTGAGACGCTCGGCGAACTTGAGGAGTTCCTCGGCACCACGTGCGATCATCGCGCCCTGACCGGCGAGAATCACAGGGCGCTTGGCCATGCTGATCATTTCAGCGGCTTCGGCGATCTGTGCGGGATCGATGTTGAAGGCTGTTGTGGGATCGTAGCCGGGAAGATCGAAGCTTGGGTTGAGGTCGCCGTTGAAAGGACCCTGAGAGATGTTCTTGGGCACATCGATGAGCACCGGGCCGGGGCGGCCGGTGGTGGCGATGTGGAAAGCCTCGCGAGCGATCCGCGGCAGGGCATCGGTGTCCTTGACGAGATAGTTGTGCTTCACCACCGGGATGGTGATGCCGAAAATGTCCGCTTCCTGGAAGGCGTCCTTGCCGAGCATCCATGTGACCTGCTGTCCGCAGAGCACGATCATCGGAACGGAGTCCATCATTGCCGTCATGAGGCCCGTCACGGTATTGCCGGCACCTGGTCCTGAGGTAACGAGCACGGCGGCGGGCTTGCCAGTGGCACGGGCATAGCCATCGGCCATATGAACGGCGCCCTGTTCGTGACGGACGAGAATGAACTTCATTTTCGTCTTCACCGTTTCCAGCGCGTCGAAAATCGGGATCGCTGCGCCACCGGAGTAGCCGAAGATGTACTCGATGCCGAGGTCATCGAGAGTTTTGATGAGCGCTTGGGCGCCGTCGAGTTGTTCCTTGCTCATGAAGATTGGGGTTGGGGCGGGAAGTTGAGCGGTTTTCGGGGAATGGCAATCTGAAAATTGCCGATTAATGTGAAAGTTGCTGAATTTCGATGGTCGTCTTGCCTGAAAATTGCCGATTTTTGTGAAAGTTTGGAGTTTGAAAGCGGGGGCTTGTCGCTTCGCGGACCTCCGGGCAGTGTGGCGGTGATGAGAAAGTTCGCGGTTTTATGGCTCTGGTTCCTTGCTGCATTGGTGTCTCCGGCGTCGGCTGAGGTCTTGGATGGAATTTTCGATCCTCCCTATAAGAAGCCTACCGAGCTGGCTCGTGGTTCGGAGTTGCGTGGAGCTCTCTTCGATAAGCTGAGGGCGAAGACGAAGAAGGAGGTGCTTTTTGAAGGGAGCTTGAAGGCGTATCGGAATTGGGCGCTGTTCACCGGGCGAACCGTCGATCGCGAAGGGAAGTCGGTGACGCATCCTCCGCATGCCAATGACGATGCGGTCGGGCTATGGATCAGGACTCGCGACGGCTGGACCGTGGTGGATTACAGCTTTGGCCACAGTGATGTGTTTTATCTCATCTGGGTGGAGCAGTACGGGGTGCCGAAGGAGTTGCTCGGCATGGGTGGAAATTAGGAATGGTGAACCAAGAGTTGGGCTCTCTCAAAATCATCGAGAAGAAGGATTGAGGCTTTTTAGTCTGTTCACGACGCGCGAGGAGGGCCTCTTGTTTCTTGTATGAGCCATTCTGTCAGAGCAATTTCAGTCCGATGATTAGGGTCATACTATTGCTCGGGATTTTCGGGGTTTTCGTCCAAGACTCCATTGCAGAGTCTGATCCTTTGAAAGTCACCCATGCAGTCTTGGTTCATGGGATCTGGCAATCTGAGGCTCGATGTTTCGGGTTTCTTCGACGTGACCTTGAAGCGCGGGGCGTTGAAGTAATCGTTCCGAGTCTCAAGCCGACTGATGGGCGTGCCGGAATGGCTTTGATGGCCGAGCAGTTGAAGAAGGAGGTGAATGCCGCGTTTGGTGAGGAACAGGAAATTCTGTTGGTTGGTTTTAGTATGGGTGGATTGGTCGCTCGCTGCTATTTGCAGGATTTGGGTGGTGCGGATCGTTGTGAGGCGTTCGTGACGATTTCTACACCGCATCATGGAACCAAGATGGCGAAATTTCACTGGGGAAAGGGCGCGGCGGAGATGCGGCCTGGGAGTGTTTTCTTAAAGGCTCTGCAAGATAGTGAGAGCCGTATGGGGAAGATGCCGATTGTTTCCTACAGAACGCCGATGGACGCGATCGTCGTTCCAGCTGATAGTTCGGTTTGGGGCCTTGCGGAAAACATCTGTATCCCATGTCCACTCCATCCTTTGATGACCTTTTCTCCAAAGTTGCGGAAAGATCTGCTGAAGCGCTTCGAGTTTCCAGCAGGATGACTCCGACTTTTTATTGAGAGGGGGGGAGGGAGCGGGATGCTCCAGCCACTGTAGCATCCACGATGATGCGGGCGACTTCGGTGCCGCTGTAGTCACGGTGGTTCCGCTGCCAGCCTTTTTGGGCGATGGCGTTTCGGGCATCCCGGTCGCTGGCGTAGTGGCGGATCTTTTCGCTGAGGTCCTCAAGGGCGTCGTAGTAGACGATTTCGTCTTCGGCGTAGAGTTGTTCGAGGCCGGCGCCGCGAGGTGTTAGAGTGAGAATGCCGTTGCCCATGAGCTCGGCGATGCGCGACGAGGAATAGAGTTCGACGTCGTTACGGCGCGAAAGGTTGAGCGCCATTTTTGAGCGCCGGATGACCTGCTCTTTTTCCCAGCCCATGATGAGCGGCTGGTCGAGGCAGCCGTAGAAACCGACTCGGAGATCAGGGAGTTGGTCGCGCAGCTTGGTGAGAAAGGCGCGGCGGTCGGGCTGGTTTTTGTCGCGACCGAAGAAAAGCAGGTCGTGAAGGATTTCCTCGTCGGGAGTCTCGAAGGCGCGGTGGCATTCGATGCCGGCATCGACGGCGCTGGGAATGAAGTGAGCCGGGCAATTCGCCGTGGCAAAGCTTTCTAACAGAGGGCCGCCGGTGGAGCAGAAAAGGGCGTCGAGGACGGCGGTGCGCTCGCGCAGGTGGCGGACGGGCTCTTCGTCCCACAGCGGGTCCACATACCAGAGACCGATGCGGATCTCGGGGAGAATGCAGCGGATTTCCCGGAGGGTGTCGGCGCTGATGTACTGCGCGTGGCCGAGAATCAGGAGGTCGGGGTGGACGTTTCGGCAGGTCTCGATGAGGGCCTTGTTGGTCTTGCCTTTGCCGAAGGTCTTACTGCCGGTGGGCGACAGCATGCGGGCGCGATCGTTGATTGAGAAGGGGTAGACGAAGTGTCCTAGGCGGATCAGGCCGTGGTGGATTTTCTGGTCCTGGTTCCATAGGTGCGCGCCGTCCTTGTCGAGCTGGAGGTTGGCGGCGTGGACGATGCGCATGTCGGGAGGCTACGGCTGTGCGCTTCCATGTTCCAAGTTCCAAGTTCGGTCGCGTGGAAGGCTTCGCCTCATGTGTGTAGTAGACCTTTGAGGGATGGGAGCCAGGGAATCTCCGGCTTGCTCATTTTTTGGCGGTGGATTAGCTTTGCTCTATGGAGTTGCCGGTTTCCGAGTCATTGATCGCGGAGAAGGTGTATCTCGATGGAGAGCTTATTTCAGGGATCAAGCATGAATATGTCGCTGGACAGGTCTATGCGATGTCGGGCGGATCGCTGAATCATCAGACGGTGGCGACGAATTTTCTCTGCCAAGCGGGCAACCAACTTGTGGGGAAGCCCTGCCGTCCGACGAATAGCGATTTCAAGGTGCGGGTGAAGCTCGGGGAAGATTGCGCGTTTTATTATCCGGATGCGACAATCATTTGCACTCCGCTTGCTGGGGATGCGCAGTTTACGGATGATCCGACGGTAATTCTTGAAGTCATCAGTCCTTCGACCCGTCGGATCGACGAGGTGCAGAAATTCCGCGACTACATTACGATTCCCAGTCTCCAGGTGTATCTGCTTGCGGAAAGCGACCTCGCGCGGGTCACGGTCTTTCGGCGAGTCGGGGAAAGCTTTGTTCGCGAAGTGATCGGTGGGATCGATGCGGTGCTCGATCTATCGGAAGTCTCGCTTTCGATTCCATTTGCGGAACTTTATCGCGATGTGGAGCTGAAGGGCTGAACCGATGATCCTGCTTTGACGGTGAGGCGGGCGACGTGGGCGGCGCCGATGGCCTGGGATTGCTCGCCGAGGGAGGCGGGAACGATGCGCAGGGTTTCGCGCTGGGTGGGCCAGAGGTATGCGAGGGCAGCGCTTTCGATGCCACCAAGGTAGCGGCTGCGGAAGGCTTCGGTGGTGGCATCGGGGTCGATGAGACCACCGCCGATGACGAAGCAGGCGGGATCAACGGCCATGGCGAGCTGACCGACCAGCAGGCCCATGGCTTTGGCCTGAAGATCGAAGAGCTCAAGAGCGAGGGCGTCGCCGTCCTGGGCGAGTCCGCGAAGCTTGAGAACGCGTTCCTTTTTTCCGAGGGAAGGATCCGCAAGGACATGGTCGGGGTAGCGGGGGAGGGCGAGGTTCAGGAGATCGGGCAGGCCGGCGAGGGCGGTGTACATTTCGAAACATCCCCATGTGCGGCCACAGCCGCAGGTCAGGGCGGGGACGTCTAACAAGTGGAGCGGGGCGGCCATGTGGCCGACTTCCATGCCGGCGAGGTGGTCGCCATCGAGGCACATGCCGGTGGGATCGATGTAGGCACCGCCGAGTCCCGAGCCAGGGGCGAGCATGACGACGCCAGCTCTTTGATCACCGATGGCATGATGGGCTTCGGCGACGCCGCCCATGTTGCCGTCGTTGCCAAGGGCGAGCGGGAGCATCCGACCGGATGCCTGTTTGAGGGCGGAGATGAGATCCTGTTCGACGTTCCAGCCGTTGAAGCTGTCGGGGAGGTTCGGTCCGCTGTCGAGGACGCCGTAGCTGCGACGTGGTCCCGGCACGGCGAGGCCGACGCCGGCGATTTGCGACCATTTGATTCCGTGTTCGGCCATGTATTCGTCGATGGCTCTCATCCAGGCTCTGATGACCCCCTCCGGACCGCCCTCGGACCCTGTCGGTCGCTGCAGGAGCTCACTCGGAAAAACGGAGCCATCGTCACGAACCGCGGCGATTTTCGAGGTGGTGGCGCCGCTGTCGATGCCGAGGAAAAGGGAGTCGCTCATGGGCGGAAAAGCTAGGGGAGGAGTTCATGGCTGCCAAGTCCCGTGCCAATGGAAGTGTCGGTATCCCCTCGCAGGGAAGATTGACGTGGTTCAGGGAGGACTCAGACTGGAGAGAATGAAAAAAGGATGGGCCGTCTGGTTTTGGGTCGTGCTGTTGCTCGTGGTGCCGGGTGCGGCGCTGAGGTCGGAGGAGACATCGCAACCGGTGCTGGGGGTGTTGGCATTCACGACGGAAGAGGGAGATCCTGATTTGAAGCGCATGGGCTTCACGCTGAAGGAGGAGCTAAGAAGGAGTTTCGCAGTCTCACATCGGGTTCAATGGCGCTCGACAAGCTATGGTCGACGTCAGCTCGGTCTGAAGCCGGAGGAGTCGGCTGATCGGGAGCAAGCGATCGAGATCGGGAGGCTGGTCGAAGCTCCGAGGATTTTGTTTGGGGAACTGCGACGCGATGGTGGGGGCTGGGCGGCGAATGCGGAACTGCTGAACACCGCGAGCGGGGAAGGCGGGAAGTTTGAAGTGAAGGGCGCGGACTGGTGGGCGTTGAGGGATGGTCTGCTGCGTGAGGTCTTTGCCCGATTGAAAATTGAGCCGGACAAGGATGCGGAGGAGCGAATCTACGTCCGGTGGACCAGCAATCCTGAGGTGATCCCGCTGATGGCGCGCTTCCTCGAAGCGGATGCCACCGGAACGAATCTCGAGAATGCCGAGGAACTGGTGAACCAAGGGCTCGCACTCGATGAGGATTGCGGCCGACTTTGGATTCTGAAGGCGATGGTGCTCTTCAATCTGGACAAGCCAGAGGAAGCGGACGAAGCGATGACGAAAGCCATGGAGCTGGAGCCGGATCTGGCACGGATCAAATTCATCCGGCAGAACATCGCAAAGCTGGCACCCGGAGACAGGAAGCAGGAGTTCATGCGCTGCCTCGAACTGGAGCCGACTAACAGTGAGGTGTTGAGCATCTATGGCGGCTTTCTGATAGCCTCTGAGAATGAACTCGAGGAGGCGATGGAGGTTCTCCGGAAGGCTCAGGAATTGGAGCCGCGCGATCCGATGGTGGCCTGTACGATCGCTTCCTGCCAATTGCGATTGGGGAACCGGGTGGCGGCGGAGCGCAGTCTGCAGAGTGCGGTTACCTTTGCCGCAGGCGAACCTCCGTTGATAAACGATGAGGCGAATATCGGCCATGTGGCCAAGCAACTCGGGGACTACCCGACGGCCTTGAAGGCTTTTCGTCGATCCATCCGGGGAGCCAGGAAGGTGGGCATCGCGCAGCGGATGATCGACGAGATTCAAGCGATGGCCGATGGAGTGGAACAGCGGCTGGAAGCGAATTCGGTGAAGGCGGTGCGACCGCGGGACTATACGACCGGGGAATTGTGGAAAGCTCTCGCTTCGAAACTGGATGAGTCGCAACTGGCCATGGTCGTCGATCCACTGGAGGTGACGCCTGAGATGAAAGCATGGGCAAGCAAGGTGGTGGAGGGCGTCGATGGTGATGAAGCGAAGGCGCGGAAGATTTTTGAAACGCTGGCCTTTCGTCCTCAACGACCGGGGAGCGGCGGCATTCGGACTTCCCGCGAGCTTTTCGAAGCGTGGGATGATCCGGAGTTGCGCATCTCGTGTCAGGAGCATGCCAAACTGTTCATCGTGCTGGCTCGGGAGGTCGGGCTCGATGCCTATTATGTCCTTCTTGAACGCGACTTTTCCGGTCGCCCGGTCTATCACGCCTGTGCTGCGGTTTTTCTGGGGGATGAATGCTATCTGGTGGATCCGACCTATGAGTGGTTCGGGGTTCCGCATCGGGAATTCACGTTGGTGGATGATGTGCAGGCGGTTGCCTTGCAGATGTCTCAAGAGGCAAGCGAGACAGAGAAAATTGAGCCTGCGGAAATCGCCAATTTTCTGTATCCCGACAGTGCTTATATTTTGATGGTCTTAGGGGTGATCTATCTGGAAAACGATGAATTGAAGCGGCCAGGCGAGTGTTTTGATCATGCGGAGAGGGTCGATCCTGGGCGCTGGGATGTGTTGCTGGGTCGCGCTCAATTGTCGGCGCTCATGGAAGGAAAACCGGAGGAGATAGAGGCACTGTTGCAGGAATCGCTGGAGAGAAATCCAGAGAGCGAAAGGGTGCACTATTTCCTCGGCCTCCATTTCGTGAAGACGCGACAACTGGCACAAGCGCGTGAGCACTTCCGCGCCTGTGTTCGCCTAAACAGAGAGCGTGAATTTGGGGAACTAGCTGGGGGAAAATTGGTGATGCTGTCCGAAATGATGGGAGATGAGGAGGAATCCCCTGCGGCAATCGGGCAGCGCTTGATGCTGGAAGGAGATTACGAAGCAGCGGCGCTTGAGTTCGAAAAAGCCGTCAAGGCGAAGCCTGATTCGGAAATGCTCCATGCCGAACTGGGTCGGGCTTACCGGGATTCCGGCAAGTTCTCCGAGGCGGCGGATCAGTTTCTCAAGGCCTATCGCTTGAATGAGGATCCGACCATCGGCAACGTCGAACACCTCTGTGCTCTCTTGAAGAAGGCAGACCGCTTTGACGAGGGTCTGGAGATTGCGAAAGAGGCGCTGGCGAAGCGCCCCGATGAGGGGCAACTGCATGCCTTGCTTGGCTCCCTGCTCCTGCGGAATTTGGATTTTGATCTGGCGGAAGAGTCATTTGAGAAGGCGATCGAGCTTGCACCCGGGCTTTGGGCACCCCGGTTTGAACTCGCATGGATGCAATTGGTGCATGGACGAATGGAAGAGGGTCAAAGGAACTTCATCGAGGCGGAGCGAGTTGGCGGACCCCACAGTTCTGATAGCATCCTGAACGCTGATTCCCTGAGGCTGTTAGGCAGGTTTGGCGAAGCAGAAAACCTGTGGAAAGCACAGGATGCGAGCGGATGGAACGAGGAGTCGGTGGCCAAGCATGTTGCGCAGAAGCAGCATGAATTGTCTGCTCAGGTGGCGGCTGAAAAGGAGCTGATCCGCATTCTGGGCGATGGGAATTCGCAGGAGGAAAAGGAGCACTTGAGTGTTCTCAGCGAGATCGTTTGCAGTTGTGTGGCTCGAGATGAAGAAGTGCAGGACTACTTCGCGCTTCATCAGGAGGAATTGCGCCAGCTCTTCCTGGAGCGTGAGATGACGACTATTTCGGTGGCGAAGGGCGATGGTGCCAGGAAGCGACTGGAGGAGATCCGCCAGGGACTGATCGAGGGCCGGTCGGTGGAAGAGATGACCGAAGCACTGGTGGCTGAGGGACGGGTCCACGTCGGAGCACGGGTTTGGAACCTGAGGGATGATTTGGTGGAGTTGCTGCAGGGACCGGTTTTCGAAGCCGAGATCGGAGGAGTGACCGAATTGATCGAAGGACCGGGCCATTGGTTCCTCGTGAGCGTTCACGATCGTCGTGGCGGGAAGGAACTCACGCTTGAGGATGGAAACGTGAAGCAAGCGGTGGAGAAGCGGGTGCTAGAGGAACGGAGGAAGGAATGGGAAAGTTGGTACCTGAAGGAACTCGGGAAGCGACTCGCGGATGAGCGTAGGAAATGATCCTTTTTGAGGCTTGGCAGGTCACAGGCGGGAATCGAGGCTTGGGGCGTGTTTCGGATTTGTCATGTGCTGGCCAGCGTGGGGGAAAAAGGTGGGCTGGAAAAAAATGTGATCGAGCTGGCAAATTGTCAGGCCGGGCTGGGTCACGAGGTGAGTGCGGTGGCGGATGAAACGATGAGGGAGTATTTCAATCCTTTGGTACGATTCCTCGCCCATCCCATGAGTGGCGGGCGGATGAATCCCTTTAATTTGATCGGCTTGAGATCACGGATTCTAAGTTCGAATCCGCAGATCGTTCATGCTCATGCAAACAAGGCGGGGGCAATGGTGAGGTCGCTGCGCGGTTTTTTGCCGGGAGTGAAGCGCGTGGCGACGGTCCAGAACATCAAGAGCAGCAGTAAGCCCTTCCGGGATTATGATGCGGTGATCACGGCATCGGCGCAGGTGAAGGATTCGCTGGGAGGAATTCCGGCGACGGTGATCTGGAATTCGATCGCACCGCCCCCGGCGGGGACGAAGGAGGCGGCACTGGCGACAAAACCACCGTTTCTCGATGGCGATGAACCGGTATTCTGCACGGTGGGACGATTGGTCCCGGCGAAGGGGATGGACTTGTTGTTAGAAGCGATGGCGGAAGTGCCGGGGTTCAAGTTGTGGCTGGTGGGAGAGGGCTACCAGCGCGAGGAGCTTGAGGCGATCATCGCGAAACATCGTCTGAGCGACCGGGTGTGGATGGCGGGTCATCGGGATGATGCGGTGGGCCTGATGGGCTGTGCGGAGCTTTTCATTGTGGCGTCGCGAAACGAGGGCGGTCCATACACTTTGGCGGAAGCCCTGCACATGCGGGTGCCGAGCCTATCGACACGGGTCGGATTCGCGGCGGAATTCCTGCCGCCGGAGGTGATGATGGAAACGCACTCGATCCCTGAGTTGGTGCGCGGCCTGAAGCTCGCGATGGCGGATCTGCCGGGATTGAAAAAGCTGTGCGAGCCCTCGTTTGAGTTGGTGGCAAATGAGGTCACGCTTGAGGCGATGACCCGGAAGGTTTCGGCGGTATACGCGCGGGTGCTCAGAGCGGACTAAAGTCCGCGGTCCAGTTCGGAGGCGAGCCAGGTTTCGAAGGCCTCGTGGTCGCTCAGTTCATACTGATGGGTGCGGAAGCCGAGTCGCTTTCCAGCTTCGATGTTGGCGGGGAGGTCATCGATATAGAGGGTGTCGGCTGGGATCAGTCCGTGCGTGTCGATGGCGTGATGGTAGATCTTATCCTCCGGCTTGATGGCTCCAACTTCGAAAGAGAGGACTCCGCCTTCGAAGTGCCTGAAGATATCGTAGGTCTCGAAGATCCACGGGCAGTGGATGGCGTTGGTGTTTGAAAATAGGATCAAGCGATGACCGTCTTTGCGAAGCGTTTCCACAACCCGCCACATGGGCTCATTGGGGGTGAAAATGTTCTGCCAGGCGTGAATGAAGGTATGATGATCCATCTCGACCTCGAGGACCCCAAGCGCCCATGGAATGTAATCGTCGGGAGTTACATGGCCGCCTTCAAATTCATCTTTCCGATCTAACAGACGAGTGAGGCGGTTGAGGACTTCGTCGTCGGCGGTTTCCCCAGGAATGAGCTTGCGAAGCGAGGTCTCGAAGTCGAAGTCGAGAAGGACTTTGCCAATGTCGAAGAGGAAGGTCATGGTTTGAGATTGGTGAATGGGGCTTTGGGGATTTGGGATTCTGCTTCATCAGACCAGCGCTGACGGCATGGGTGTCCGGGCGGTTCAGGGAACTGTGTCTGACGGAGACGGCTGCTTGGCTTTCTCGAGGATGTAGCGGGCGGCTGTTAGTGCGCCGGAGTTGTGACCATGCTGAATGAGGGCCCGTTTCATCTGACGCCAACGGGCGGCCTTGTCGCTGAGGATGTCGCCGATGATTCGGGCAATGGCATCCTGGCCGTGGGCAAGGGTGCCGCCGCCGATTTTCTCCAACAGCTGCAGGTTGCCTTCCTCCTGACCGGGGACGAGGTGATGGACGAGCATCGGGCAACGTGCCGCGATGGCTTCGTGGACGGTGGCTCCTCCAGCCTTTCCGACGACGAGGTGATGGGAAGAGAGAAGCTCGGGGACTTTGCGGGTCCAGCCCTTGATCCGGACGCGACCCGGATAGGCGTCATGGATTTCTCGGGCTCGCTGATAGAGAAGACGGACGTTTTTTCCCAGAACGATGGTGAGGTGGGTGCGGGGGTCGGCGTTCAGGATAGCCTTTGAGATGCGGCGGACATGGGGGAGCTTCGGGGTGGCGAAGTAGAGGACCTTGAACGGCTCGGGAGAGATGTCGGCCGGGATGGGGCTGAGTTCGGCGAACGATGGGTTCACCGGGAAGCCGGTTTCGATGACTCTTTCAGCGGGAAGGCCCTGCTTCAGCATCGAGTCGCGGGTGTGGGGGTCGGTAACGATCCAGGCAGCCGTCGGGGCATCGATCCACGCGGAGTTGATTTCAATGGAATCGGTGACGACGGTGAAGACCGGTGGTTTCACCGGCCGGTCCGCGAGAATGCGATCGAGAAAGTAGGCGTAGATCGGGTAGGTGGAAACGATGGCGTCGGGCTGAAATTCTTCCACCAGCTCGGCGAGCTTTCGCTCCGGCTTCCGCATGAGCGGCACGCGTTGCCGGGAGAAATCGACTTTTCCGGTGGATTGATAAATCCGGTGCCAGATCTCCGGCGCGTAGGTGGTGACCCAGCGGTAGCCTTTGCAAAGGGCTTTGGTGGAATAGGGTGCTCCGAGAAGGCAAGGGTCGGCGACTTGAGTCGTCGCGCCGAGGCTATCCAGAGCCAGCGCAAGATTGCGTGCGGCGCTGTTGTGACCTTCGCCAAATGCGGCGGTGACGATCAGGATGCGGGCTGACATTTGGTGGGTGCGTGGGTTTCTAAGAGCACGGCGGGATTGCGTCGAACGGCAAATGGGGTTTTTGTCGGCGGCGCGTGGAGAACAATCCTGATAAAAAGAAGCTCAGAGTGCTTGATGAGGAAAAGGACACCGAGGAGGTCCTGCGCCTTGGTCAAACGCGTAAAGGACCGGAACCTATTGAGCGCGAACCTTTACCGTCAGCCCTTGAGTCCCCGGCGCGCTTGGAAAAAGAGGGGCGGGGCGACGAATTCGATCGGCGGAGTATCGAACCGGACATTGATTCAATCATGGGTGTCGGCGAGGTAGAGGGGGCTGGGGAGGAGGCGGAGTGGATGCCGGCTGAGGAGAAAAAACCGGTGCCTTATGGGTGGTTCGTGGTGATCATTCTTCTGATTGGCGGACTGGCGGGGATGTCGGCCATGCTGATTCTGCGAACGGAGTCAAGCGACGTGAAAGTCGCGCGCGAAGCGGCCGACGAACGGATTGAAGAAAATGAAGAGGAGGAGGCAGAGGCCGTGGCTTTGGTCGAATCGATCGAAGAAACGTTGAGTCATTATCTGGCGGCAGAATCACTCGCTGAGCTGGCTCCCCTGGTTCGTGATCATGAGAGAGTGAAGCCCCTGATGGTGGACTGGTATTCTCGGCATGCGATGGAGCCCCGGAAGTTTGAAGGGTTGGGCGTGTTTCAGCCGCTTGATCTTGAGGGTAGGTTGTTCTGGCTGGTCTCCTGCATGATTGAAGGGGGGGATTCGGAAACGATTCTCGTGGAGCAGACTGAAGACGGTCAGGTCTTTGTCGATTGGGAAACGCAGGTTTGCTACCAACCCATGGAGTGGAATGACTTTGTAAAGAAGCGGCCGGAGGGCGAAAGCATTGATTTCCGCGTCTATGCCCAATGGGACTGGGCTGGGTTTTACAGCCACGAGTTCAGCGACGAGGAAAAGTGGAGTGTCTATCGACTCTGGACGCTGGGTTCCGAAGAATACCTTTTCGGATACGCGCCCAAGGGCTCGGAACTGGATAAGGAACTGATTCACCTGATCCGGACGAATCGAGGGCGTCCGGTGGCACTCCATTTGGGTCTGAGGATTCCCGAAGGCAGCACTTCGCCGCGCGGGGTGTTGATCGAAAAGGTGATCAGCGGGCGATGGGCGACGGTGAGCCCTCTGACCGAGCAGTGACGCGTCTTGATTGCCGCGGTGAGCCCTGCAATGGTCCGCCCACGTGAGTGAGGGAGTGGATCGAAGGAAGCAGCAAATGGGCTGGAAGGTAGCGCTTGGAGTGCTGCTTTTTCTGAGCTTTCACTACGCCTCAGGGCTGTGGCGATTGGCCAACCAATCGGGCGGCATGGAGACGAAGTTCAGCCGGCTTGCCGTCGATGAGCATCGGGCCTATCTGATCGGGCAGAATCTTCTCGTTCTGGTGGCCTATGCGATTCTTGCCGTAGCGGCATGGTTGATCGTGATGCCCCTGGTTTCATCGCTGCGCCGCAAATCGCCTTCAATGCCGGGTTGGCGGGAGGTGGCGCTGGCATGCGCCAGCTGTGCCCTGATCCATGGCTACTTCATGTTCCGGCTGATGCACTCGCGGCCATATTTCACCAGCGATGCGGCATTCGGAGATTGGTATTACCGGATTCTCGATTGGCCGCCGGAGGCGATTCAGGCGGAGATCAATGCCGTTCTCTTCGAGATTCTTCCATGGGCGGTGTTGGCTGCGGTGGTGGTCTGGTGGTGGCGGCAGTGCGGAAAGACCGGCCGGCTTGCGATGGCGGCTCTCATGGTCGCGGGAATCACGCTTTCGTTTTGGAGGCCGGCGCAGGCTGAGCTGATCCAGAATGCGGGCTCAGGGAAGAAGCCGATGAATGTTCTGATGGTAGGTTCCGATTCCCTGAGAGGGGACCGACTGGGATACGCGGGCTACGCGCCTGAGCGCAAGGACGGGCCGGCGGCGGATGGTGTTTCTCCGGCGATTGATGCCTGGGCGAGGGACGCGGTGGTGTTCGACAACTGCAGAACTTCGATGGGCTCGACCTTGGAATCGAACATTTCAATGATGTCTTCGACCTATCCCCATACCCACGGGATTCGTCAAATGTTCGCAAGTCGCGAAGAAGTCGATGCGATGAATGCGCGCGTCACGCCACTGGCCAGACTGCTCGCGGAGAAGGGCTATGACACCGCTGCAGTGGGCGATTGGTGCGCTGGATTTTACGAGTTGGCGCCGCTGGGCTTCGAGGACATCGAGGTTTCGAGTTTCGATAGCTTCCGGATCTACATGAGCCAGGCGGTGTTCCTGTCGCACTTCGTCGTGCCGCTCTACTTCGACAATGAACTTGGCTACGAGTTGTTCCCCCAGATCCGATCGTTCGCCCAATTTGTCACCCCGGAAGTCGTCACGGAAAGGGTCGAGGATCGGGTGGCAGCCCAGGCCGCGAGTGGGCGACCGTTCTTCTGGCACGTGTTCTATTCGAGCAATCATTTGCCATTCCGCGCGGCGGAGCCGTACTGCCGGATGTTCGCCGATCCCTCATACTCGGGAAAGAACGCGACTGGAGTGGATTTTGATATCGATCAGTTCATTGGTGGCACCGACGTCGAAGACAAATGGTCGGCACTTCCCGAGGCGGAGGCCCAGCAGATCCGGGCGCTCTACGACGGCTGCACGCGCCAGTTCGACGAGTGCTTCCGGCGGATTCTAGCGGCACTCGATGAGCACGGCCTGAAGGAAAATACGATTGTCGTGCTGACAGCGGACCATGGCGATGACCTCTACGAACCGGGAGTGACATTGGGGCACGGCTTAAGCTTCAATGGAGCGGGTCACTCGTTTCATGTGCCCTTGGCAATCTATCTGCCGGGGCAGGGTCCTCTGCGTTTCGACGAGCAGGTCCGGACGATCGACATCGCCCCCACGCTGGCGGACCTTACCGGTGTCACCGTGCCTCCAGAGTGGGAAGGCCGGAGTCTTGTGCCGTGGATCGAAGATCCGGAAGCCGCGCATGATCGGCCCTATTTCGGCGAAACACAGTTTCCCTTCATTCAGCTGAAAGTGCCGGGAATCGAGCGTCCTCATCTGCCGCCCATGGACGAACTGACGGTGATCGACTCCGACTTTAATTTCCAGTTCGTGCTCAAGGACGAATATCGGGAGAAGGTCGTGGAAGCAAAGCAGCGCTGCCTGCGCTCCCGCGAGTGGAAGCTGGTCTGCACGCCAACGATCGAAGGCACCCGCCATTTCACCCTGTTCCATTTGCCCACGGATCCCGAATGCCTCAGAGACGTGGCCGGAGAGCACCCGCAGGTCATGGAGAGGATGCGCCGGGCGCTGGAACGCTGGATCGACGAAAAAATGGAGACTCCTTTGGAGGCCATTTTCCCCGAATCGGCGGGCGGTTGAATGTTCGGCGCTTCCTGGGACGTATCTTTCGAGTGCTCGGGGAGTTGGCCCCCTGAGCATGGAACCACCTTTCGACGGTCATGAAATTCAACTGCCCGGAATGCGATCAAGCAATCGAAGTGGAAGCCCGCCACATCGGGAAGGAGGCCAATTGTCCCTACTGCGACAAAGGCCTCACCGTGCCGATGGTCTCGGGTAAGCCGCCCCGGGTGGCGCTGGTTGTCGTGGATGACGAAGAAGAGGAATCATCCGCGGGCTGGACGGCAATTTCACAAAGAGCCTCGGCCACGCTGCTGAAAGCGCTCAAGATCCTGCGCCGTGACGCCTAGAAATCCCTGGGAAAAGCGGGGATTGAGAAAGATCGAAGTGAGGTCATTTTCGGCTTTCCCCGGAGACGGATCCGAAGATACTCCGCCGCGTCGCACCGGTCGGTGTGGCGGCCAGACTTTGGCAACGCCGGATTAGCTCAGGGGTAGAGCAGTTGATTTGTAATCATCAGGTCGTCGGTTCAAATCCGACATCCGGCTCCAGAGTAATCCTTGAAGGTGACATGGATTCGGGGCACTTGAAGGCCGATTCGAATCACGGCGGTTTCCGTGACATGCCCGATTCGTGTCCATGCGGCATCGGGTTTTACGGGCCGTTGGATGCGAAAAAGCGCATCCCGAGGAATGCGCTTTTTGCGGGTGGGAGCTCCCGGCTCCGGTGATGGGTGGGAGTTACTTTCTTTTGAAAACCTGCAGGTTCGCTTCGCGCATTTTCAGATGGTAGCCAGAGCCGAAGGGGATCTCGGGGCCTTGGCCACCGATGGAATCGTAGGCGGCGGCGAGATCGGACTGCTTCCACTTGGCGAAGAAGGGAATCGGCCGTTCGTAGTTTCCGAGCAGGGTGGTATTCCAATTACTGGAGTCATAGTATTTGAAGGGGATGCCGGAATCGTCCTGAAGGACGGCATTGCAGTTGCTGAGGACCCAGTTGCGGATGTTTGAGAAGGCGGGATCGTGCATCAGGTAGGATGCGGCCTTGAAGTAGGCGGTGGAGCCGCTGAAGGAACCGAGCCAGGACTGGAATGAGCCATTGAGGCCGGAGTTGGAAAGGTTTCCGGAGACGTAGATGACCTTCTTGGACCCTCCGTTTGCCGCTTTGAACCGGATCTCGACACCGGGGTAGCCTCCCGCGTCGATTGATTGGGCGCTGTCCACGCGGGCCCCCATGAGGCCGAGTGAGGTGAGCAGAATCGGAGTGACAGGTGGCGCGACCTTCATTTCCTTGGTGATGAAGTAGCCATGCCTGAGAGGTTCATCGAGGACGAAGCTCAGACGATCGAGAAGTTGAGTGGGGTTTTCGGAAACGACGTCCGGAATGGAGCCGACGGATTCCAGGCCGATGAGAACGTAGGTCGAGGCATTCGGGAACATCGAGGAGGCATAGAGAATGTCGGGGCCGCCAAAGGGATAGAAGATCGTGGACGGAGAGCCGAGCAAGGGCTTGAGGGTGTCCTTGTAGTAGTTCGCCTGACGGACGGTGCGCTTGCCTGCGAAAGTACGCCATTCGTAGTCGAAGTTCATGGCGTGGGTGTGGTAGTCGCCACTGGTGCGCTGCCACTTGGACAAGGTCTCACCGTGTTTCACCGGACGTCCGGCCAGGAAGCGGGCAATGTCGTCGGTGGTCGGCTCGCCGCTCACCGGTTTGAAGTCGCGGGCGGGATTGAGGGGGACTTGTTCGCTGACAGGCACGGGGGCGTCGGACCCACAGCTGACAAAGAAAAGCGAGGTGGCAAGAACGAGGGAGTATTTCATTTTTTAAGTCGATGAAGTGGAAACCAGAGGAGGGCGCAGATGCCGGCGGTGGCGAGGCCAAGAAGCGTGGTTTTGGGCTCGGCAACGACTGATCGGACGATGGCGAAGGCCGTCATGGCGAGGAAAATCGTCGCCGGGAGGAGGAGCTTCCACAGGGTTCCGGGAGGCAGTTTGGTGCGCAGGAAAAAGAGCCCCGCGACGGTCAGCATGGTGCACAGGGTGAGGCCGGTCTGGGTGTAGTTGACGAGGTCGCGAAAGGTGGTGAGGAGGACGAACGCGAGAGCGAGAATGCTCTGAATACCGAGCGCCAGCAGGGGAGCATCGGACTTCGGCGTGAGAAACGAGAGCGCCGGGGTGGAGCGGCCCATGGCGGCGAGGACGCGCGGTCCGGCCCAGAGCTGCGCACTGACCGAGGCGAAGAGACCGAGCGCGAACAGGAGGGCGATGGGAGCCGCAGCGGAAGCCCCGAAGAGCGAGCGAGCGGCGATTTCTCCGACGGCGGTTTCGCCGCGCATGTCCCCGACCGGGGCGGCGTGGAGAAAGGCGGCATTGAGGGCGATGTAGAGGATGGTCACGACCAGCGTGCCCCCGATCAGTGCCCGCTGGACGGTGCGCTCGGGCTGGTCCCACTCTTCGAGTCCGTAGATGGCGGCATTCCATCCGCTGTAGGCGTAAAAAACAAAGAACAGGGAGATGGCGAAGGCGGGATGAAAGACGGCGGCAATGTCGGTGGAAGCCTCGAAGTCCCAGCGGATGTCTCCTTTGCCGGGGAGCATCACGGCGGCGATGAGGAAGGCGGCGATGAGCAGAAGCTTGAGAGCGGTGGCAGAGACCTGGACACGCGCGCTGGTAGTGGCGCTGAACGCATGAGCCGCCGTGCCGAGAAGGATTACCACGATGGCAGAGGCGGTGACGGGCAGGCCAGGCAAGGCCTTGTGAAGGTATTCTCCAAACGCAATGGCGCTGAGGGCGGTGGGAGCGGCGAAACCGACGATGGTCGAAAGAATGCCGGCCATGAAGCCGAGTGCCGGATGATAGATCTCGCCAAGGAAATGATGCTCGCCGCCGGAGCGAGGCAGAGCTTTGGCAATGGTCGCGTAGCAAAGGGCTCCACAAAGGGCGATAATTCCGCCTAACAGCCATAGGAAGATGATCTGAGGCCCGGAGCTAAGGGTCGGGAGCTGGTAACCGAGGGAGGTGAAGACGCCGGTTCCGACCATCGAGGCGACGACGAGAGCGAAGGCGGCAATGGCACCAGCACGTTTGTTAGGCACGCAATGAATGAATCGCTAAGTTTCTCGCTTCGCCAAGAATTAAGTGAGGCGCGCCATCCCGGAAGATGGCGCGCCTCGTGGTTGTTATGGCGATCCAGGAAAATCAGTGGCAGGAATCTTTAAAGGCTTTTTCCACGGCTTCGCGCGACTGGCCGGTGCGTTTCTGGATTCGACCGAGGAGTTCTTCTTCCTGACCTTCCACGTAGTCGAGGTCGTCATCGGTGAGCTCACCCCACTGCTGCTTGAGCTTTCCTTTGACGATGTTCCAGTTTCCTTTGATTTCGAGTTTGTTCATGGCTTGTGATGGTTGATTGGGTTGTTTCGAAAGTTGCTGAACCGATGCCCCTTAATCAGGAGGAGTGCCATGTTCGGAGGGGGATGTGGGGTGTTGATGATCAGGGGATTAGCGTTTTGTGTCGACGCGTAGGTGATCGATCGAATTGCATCGCGCATGCTGGGAGTGGGCGAAACGTGCAGATCGTCACTTTTCGAAAAGAGCGGGCGGCCCGAGGGCGTCGCTTCAACCCTCCGGCCAGAGGCCTCCGATTGATGGAGGCTTGATTGACCGGGGGGCGGAAGTCGTTAGGTTCGGGGCGTGAACTATTGGTTGATCAAATCAGAGCCGGACGTGTTTGGGATCGATGATCTGAAGAAGGCGAAGCGTGAGCCTTGGAATGGAATCCGGAACTATCAGGCGCGAAACTTCATGCGCGATGACATGGAGATCGGGGATCTGGCGCTTTTTTATCACTCCAATGCGAAGCCGCCGGGCGTGGTGGGAATCGCGGAAGTGGCGAGTGCGCCGTATCCGGATGACCTGCAGTTCGATGAGAAGTCAGATTACTACGATCCGAAGTCAAATCCGGACGACCCTCGCTGGGTGATGGTGGATTTCAACTTCGTGGAGAAGTTTCCGCAAATGGTGAGCCTCAACGACCTGAAGGCAGAGAAGGCACTTGAGGGAATGCTGGTGACCCAGCGGGGTTCGCGGCTTTCGATCACCCCGGTGGCCAAGAAGCACTTCGACAAGGTTTGTAAGATGGCGCGCTGAGGGGGGCGTTGGAAGTCGAGGGCGCGACAGGCTTTTGGGGTCAGGATTCAGGAGTCGGGGAGCGAGCGTCCAGATTTGCGAAGTCTTTCGGTAGTGGGAAAGCGGGAAGGTTTTCGTCCTCGCGCGGGAGGCGTGGACGCTCCCTTACTTCAACAAGGTTCGTAGATGGCGCGCTGAGGGGGGCGTTGGAAGTCGAGGGCGCGACAGGCTTTTGGGGTCAGGATTCAGGGGTTGGGGAGCGAGCGTCCAGATTTGCGAAGTCTTTCGGTAATGGGAAAGCGGGAAGGTTTTCGTCCTCGCGCGGGAGGCGTGGACGCTCCTGTACTTGGCTGAGGGAGTGGCGCATCTGTCTACGGACAACCTACTCCCAGCAGGCTTGTCGCATGCTGCCTTTCCGACCCCTAATCCCTGAATCCTGTATCCCAAAGCCCGAAGGATGAGCGGGCTGTCAGCAGTTGAAGCTTCCTACCCTCGGTTCGCTTCGTCGGCTTCGTCGGCTTCGTCGGCTTCGTCGGCTTCGTCGGCTTCGTCGGCTTCGTCGGCTTCAGGGGCGTCACTGTTAGATGGCTCGCTTGCGTGGCTTTCTTCTGATTCGGACGGTTCCTCTGAGTCCCCGGATTCAGGATTTTCTTCAGCTTCGGCCTCTGGGAGACGCCCGCCACTTTCCAGCAGGGCGAAGACTTCTTCCTGCACGGTTTCAATCTGATCGAGGGGGATGTCGGGGTCGCGGACGATGAAGACGTCGCCTTCCTTGCGATGTTCGTAGATGCGGAGGATGCCGGAGGGGGTGCGCTGGGAGTCGGTTTCACGGAGCAGCTTTTTGCGCTCGAGCATGACGGCGAGAATGTAGCGGACGTTTTCGGTGTGGTCCTCGTCTTCGTCGATGAGCCGGCGGAGCAGGGTTTCCGGATCCTCCTTCTTCATCGGGTCCTCTTTTTCGGTGGACTCCGGCGGGACGAAGGTGCTGCGCCAGAAGGAGAATGGCTTCTCTTCCTCGTCGCTTCGTGCGTCCCAGACATCGGTCTTGAAGTCTTTGCGCAAGTAGCCGCTCGAGCCTGGTTCCGGATCGGGGAAGAGGGCGGTGATGATTTTTTCACCCTCGGTAAAGGGTTGTTCGGAAGCCGCGCATTGGCGGGCTCGTGATCGGATGTGCCAGGTGTCAGCGAAGGCCATTTGATGAAAATTCTGGAAATTGGATGAGGAAATCGGGCGTCATCAGGGGGCGTCTGCGGTCAGGCGTCGGATCGTCTGATAGATCGGGCGGCCGGAAAGACGGCGTTGGAAGAGGAACAGGGCGAGGGCGCCGAATGCCAGATTGGGGAGCCAGGCAGCGAGCATGGGCGGCAGGTAGGAAGCATCCCCAAGGCTGAGGCAGATGGTGGTAAAGAAAAGCATGCCCACGCAAAGAAAGACGGTGACGGCAATACCGCCCGTGGTGCCGCGCCGCGAGAAGACGACGCCGAGCGGCGTGGCGAGCATGACGACGACAAGGCAGTTGAAGGGCTGAGCCCAACGGTGGTGCCACTGGGTAAGGTAGGTCTGACGTTTTTCCTGCGAGCCTGCCGGATGGCCCTTGAGCCAACTGATCAGACCGGGGATGCCGAGCTGATTAGCGGGGAGTCCGGGCTGGATGATTTCCGCGGGCGTTTCTCGCCAGGTTCTGACGACGTAGGGCTCGGGGAGATCCTGCACATACTCGGGCGGTTCGCCGGGGCTCATCTTCCGCAGGGTCGCCCCATAAAATGACCACTGTCCGCTATTTGAATCCCATGAGGCACGATCGGCCACAAGGATGCTCTTGAGGGTGGCGTCTTCGTTCTCGAGGACGACCCGGACTTGTTTGAGCGGGGCACCGCGTTGGAAATCAGGAGGGAAAGAGCCCACCATCCACAGCCGGCGGGCACGGGGATTGCGGAATTTGACGACTTCGGCGGCCACTTCGTCAAAGCCACGGGCGGTATCGAGGATGATTTTTTCCGCGGCGTTCGCGCGGGGTGCCCACTGGTAGTTGAGACCGGCGCAAAGGACGGCGCAAAGCAGACCGGTTATGAAGAAGGGGGTGGTGAGACGGCCGATGCCGCGCCCGGTCTGGGTCATGGCGACGATTTCCCGCGATGATGAGAGACGTCCCAGACTGAATAGCAGGGACAGCAGAAGGGCGTAGGGAAGAAGCGTGACAACGATTTCCGGGAAGCGGGCGGCGTAAAGTCGGGCGGCGGTGTTGATGACACTCTGGCTGTCCTTGAGCTCGTCAAGGTTGTCCTGGAAGTCCATCAGCAGCCAGAGCGTCGCCAGGGCGAAGAACCCGATGGCAAGGATCGAGAGAAACTGGCGGGCGACGTAGCGCGCGAGGATGCTGCCGAGGGCGTAGAACAGGCCGGCGATGGCGGGGATGAGGCAGAGAATCGTGACGACCACCGGCCGGAACTGGTGGGCAGCGGTATCGGCGTCGGGAAAGTCCTTGAGACGCGCCGCGACAGCTGCTTGCTCGGCAGGCACAAGTTTCGCCGCGAGGGCAAGGCCGACGAGTAGGAGGAGGATGGGAATC
Source organism: Haloferula chungangensis (assembly GCF_042664875.1). NCBI lineage: Bacteria > Pseudomonadati > Verrucomicrobiota > Verrucomicrobiia > Verrucomicrobiales > Verrucomicrobiaceae > Haloferula > Haloferula chungangensis. Next base: position 242,552 of record NZ_JBHTBS010000002.1, read on the forward strand.
AGAAATCGCCGCATGGCTTCAACGCGGGGGAGGATGGCGGGAATGTGGAAGATGGGAAGCGCGTACTTGGACGAGGATCGATCCGATTTTTCATTTCAGGATTGGAAAGTGCGCGGCTTGGGAGCGAAATGGGGCCGCATGATCGGTTTGGGGGAAGGACACGCGGAGACGGATCAGTTCGTTGAGGAGATCGCCCGTGCCTTTTCTCCGAAGGGAGTGATGGCGAAGTCGAGCGATTTTGAGTTCCGACCTCAGCAGCAGGAAATGGCCATGGCGGTGGCGAAAGCGCTGACAGAGCGTCGCTCGCTGGTCGCTGAGGCCGGCACGGGAGTCGGCAAGTCGCTGGCTTACCTGCTTCCGGCTGCGCGCTACGCGCTGGAAAGTGGTCGCAAAGCGATTGTTTCGACCCATACGATCAATCTTCAGGAGCAACTGATCCGCAAGGACATCCCGATTGTGCGCAAGCTGCTCGGTGAGGATTTTCCAGCGATTTTGCTGAAGGGTCGGCAGAACTATCTTTGCCCCAGTCGGCTGAAACGGGCATTTGAGCAGACCGGCGACCTGTTTTCTTCGAGCGAGAACGAGGAGCTCAACGAGATCCGCCGCTGGGCGGAAGGGACGCGCGACGGGACACTGAGCGATTTGGAGTTTCAGCCATCGCGAAAGGTGTGGTTGCAGGTTTGCTCGGAGCCGCACATCTGCACGGCACGGTATTGTGGGCCGCGGGGGAATTGCTTTTTCCAGGAAGCGCGCAAGGCGGCGGCGGAAGCCAAGATGCTGGTGGTGAACCACACGCTTTTCTTCGCCCTGCTCGATACCGGTGAGTGGTCGGACGAGGAGAAGCCGAGCGGCTTCCTTTTTCCAAATGACTTCGCGGTGCTCGACGAAGCCCACACGGTCGAGCAAGTGGCGGCGGTCCAGCTCGGTCTGCGGGTCAGTCAGGCGGGCTTGCGGTTCGACCTGCAGCGCTTGTACGATGGACGTCGTAGAAAAGGCATCCTCAAGAGCTACGGCAAGGCATCGATGCTGCGCGCGGTGGAGGAGGCTCGGATGGCGGCAGAGGAGTTTTTCGATGAGATGGGCAAGGTCGCGAAGTTCGGCGATTGGTCGAAGGAGTGGCGCGTGCGGGAGCCGGATGTGATATCTAACAGGGCGGCGGAACCGCTGCGCCGGCTTTGGCAGGAGATCGATGCGGTGGCTGCCGAGCAGGAGCATGAACCGAGTCGCCTGGAGCTTCAGGATGCTTCGCGGAAGCTTCGCGAGGCGCACGGAGGAATTGCGGCGTTTCTCGATCAGAGTGATGAGGACTGCGTTCACTGGGTGGAACGGGGAGGGCGGGACGAGACGTATATTTCCCTGCACGCGGCGCCGGTGCGGGTGGCGGACAAACTGCGTCCGCTGCTGTTTGGGAAGGGGAAAACCTGCATCATGGCGAGTGCCACCCTCGGAGTGGGGGATCCGTCGCTCGGATGGTTTCGTAGCCGCGTGGGCGCGGAGGAAGTCGAGGCCCGGTCGATCGGAAGCCCCTTTGATTACCAGAGCCAGATGCGCATCAAGCTTTGGAAAAGCATGCCGGAGCCGAACTCGCCCGAGTATGGCAAGGCGATGATCAGGGCGATTGGAGAAGCGGTGAAGATGAGCGAGGGTCGCGCTTTTGTTCTGTTTACGAGTTACAAGATGATGCGGGATGCGGCGAGTGAGCTGCGCGACAAATTCGAGCGGCGCGGTTGGCGCTTGCTGATGCAGGGCGATGGGATGCCGCGTCACCGCATGATCGAAGAATTCCGACGCGATGTGCACAGCGTGATTTTTGGAACGGACAGCTTCTGGACCGGCGTCGATGTGCCGGGTGAGGCGCTATCGAATGTGGTGGTCACGCGTTTGCCCTTCGCGGTGCCGGACCATCCATTGACTCAGTCACGTCTGGAGGCGATCGAAGCGGAAGGCGGAAATCCGTTCATGGACTACTCCGTGCCCGAGGCAATTTTGAAGCTCAGGCAGGGAGTCGGCCGACTGATCCGCACGGCGAAAGATGAGGGACTGGTCTGCCTGTTAGACAACCGGGTGCTGACCAAACGATACGGTCGGGTGTTTCTTGATGCGCTTCCCGACGCGCCGAGGGACATCGTTTCCTGAGGGTCTCAGGCTTTGCGGCTGCCCTCGATGGCTTCCTTGAGCTGCTTGGCGCTCCATTGACCGGGGGCGGTTGGGGTGTCGCCGAGGTAGCCGTAGTTCAGGACCGAGCCGAGCTGGGCGAAAAGCACGCGTGACACCGGTGCCAGCGGGCCCATCCCCATCAGGGAGACCGGATAATCGCTCGATTTCTGAACAAAGCGGGCGAGGGGAGCGAGCTGATCCATTTCCCAGCCGAGTTCGACGGCGGCCTTGAAGGCGGCGGCTCCGGCATTCCGGGCGGCCATGCGCTTGGCGGAGAGAAGGTCCGTCGCGGGGACTTGGAAAAAGTCGTGGAACGAGCCGATCCACGGAACGCCTGCTTTTTTTAAGTCATCGATGACTGGCTGCATCTCGGAAATGGAAGCGACCTCGATATCGACGAGCGACGCGTCCTCGATGACCGAGCGGATCATCGCCATGCGGGCCTCGGCATCGAGCTCGCCGGCGCCTCCCTCACTGGCCCGGCGGGCGGTGAAGAGCAACGGCATGCCCGCGAAGCGATGCCACGGCCTGTCCTCCGAACTGATTGATTCAGAATCTAATAGGTCGAGACGGATTTCAACCAGATCGCAGGAACTGTGGACCAGATCGAGGGGAATTGAGGCGAGGCTTTTGGAATCTCCGAAGCTTCCGACAACGAGCGGAACTCCGGGCTGGAGGACGAAAGGAACGCGGGGCACGGCGTGAGCGAAGACGTCCCGGAGCGCGATTGTCAACCACGCCGGTCAGGGCTTGATCTTTCCATTGTCATTACATGGGTGATTTTTCTGTTTCGATTACGGGCTTTCTTCTGGCCAACGCGGGCGGTGAAGCCCTAGTTCTCATGAAACCTCAACTTGTATGAAAAACTCACTTTCACTGCTTCGTAAGGGCGCAGCCGTCGCTGCTGCCGCCACCATGGTGCTTTCAGGTTCTGCTTTTGGTCAGGGTAAGGCCGAAGTTGGAAAGATCGCTTTCGACGGCATTCAGTCGCCACAAGTCGACACCGGTCGCAACAAGAACTGGAAGCCCAAGGAGTGGCTCGAGTTCGAGACGGGTATCAAATTGCCCGCCTACAATCAGGAGCAAAAGGACTCGGGATTCGTCGATCAGATTACCGTCAAATGGTCGGTTGCCCTGAAGAATCCCGACGGCAGGGGGTTCATTCTCCTGACCAAGGACATCAATCACATCAATGTGCCGATCGATGAAGAGGTCTTCACCTGCGTGTATCTCTCGCCCAATACGCTCAAGCGCGTGACCGGCAGCGACACGGCTGGCAAGTCCTCGGTTGATCGCGTGGCGGTCGAAGTGCTTGTCAATGGTCGCGCCGTGGCTGCGGAAAGTTCGAAAGGAAATCCTGACTGGGTGACATCCGGCAGTCTCTCGAATCAATCGAACCGCTTCCCGCTGCTCAACAAGATGGAAACTCCCTTCGCGATGCTGTGGTGGGATCGCTACGCTGAAATCGAGGAACAGCGCTAACATCCATTTTCCCTGCTGAGCCAGCACTCAACTTTTCAAATATCTATCATGGCAGACAACCAGTCCACCATCGCCCTAAACATTGGTACGCAGCGGATCAGCATGGCCGTCTTCGAACCATCGAAGTCAGGCGGTCTCGTCCTCAAGGCCTACGATGCCGAAGCCGTTCTGGCTGACCCGGCATCCGAAAGCTCCCGCGCCGGCCATATTCGCCAGGCAATTTCCGAACTTGCCGTGCGCCTCAAGGCCAAAGGCAAGGTCCGCTACACCATTTCCGGTCAGGCGGTCTTCATTCGTTTCGTCAAACTCCCGCCGCTCGACGATGACAACATCGAGCAGTTGGTGACTTTCGAAGCTCAGCAGCACGTTCCGTTCCCACTCGAAGAAGTCGTCTGGGACTACGAAATCCTCGAAGCCGATGGAGAGAAGGAAGTCGTCATCGTGGCGATCAAGGGTGATGCGCTCGAAGACGTGAATGACGGGGTGAACGCCACCGGACTGGGCACCGCCGAGGTCGATGTGGCCCCGATGGCTCTCTACAACTCGTTCCGCGCCGCCTACCCGAATGTCACCGAGCCGGTGCTCCTCATCGACGTGGGCGCCAAGACGAGCGACCTGCTTTACATCGAGGGAGACCGCTTCTTCACGCGCAGCGCTGCGACAGGTGGTGCGACGGTGACGGCTGCGATTGCCAAGGAATTCAATGTGCCCTTTGCCGAAGCCGAAGCGCACAAGACCCAGAATGGTCTGGTGGCGCTTGGCGGTGGGCACACCGAATCGCTCGATGAATCGACCGCCGCGTTGGCGATGTGCATCCGCAATGCGATGACCCGTCTTGCGACGGAGATCCCGCGCACCACGAACTACTACCGCAGCCAGCACGGCGGCAATGCGCCGAAGCACGTGTTCCTCGCGGGTGGTGGTGCGAACCTTCCCTACGCCAAGGAGTTCTTCGAAGAAAAGCTTCGCCTGCCGGTCGATTACTTCAACCCGCTGCCAGCCATCAATGTCGGCAAGGGAGTCGATACCGATCGTCTCTCCAAGGAAGCCCACACCATGGGCGAGCTCGTTGGCCTCGGTCTGCGGGGGATTGGAAAATCGAAGCTCAATATTGATCTGGTTCCTTCGAAAGTAGGACAGGCCCGTGAGTCCGAAAAACGGAAGCCTTTCCTGATTGCTGCCGCCGCACTGCTCGTGCTCGGCGCCGGAGGGTGGGGGTTCTTCCAAATGAGTGCCGCCGGTCAGGCAGTGAACGAAAAAGAAGAGATGGAGCGCGCTGCCGAAAGCCTCAAGGCTCCGGCTGCAAGGCTTGCGAGCTTCGGCAAGGAAGAAGAGCAGCTCCGCAGTATCGCCAACGAGTATGTGGAGATCGAAAATCAGAGGACCTTCTGGCTCGATGCTCTGCAGGAACTGAAGGCCAGCTTCGCAAGCGACGCTGTCTGGATCGTCGATTTCGAACCACTCGCCGACTACAATCCAATGGCTGAAAAGGCCGCTGGGAAATCCATCGTCAAGTCGGACTTCGCCCGAGTTGCCTTCGGTAACTCATCCATTGAGAACCTCAAGGCTGGCGCGAACAAGCAAACCAAGTCCGTGGCAAACGCCGTGCGGATCAAGGGCTTCTGGCGCGACAATCCCCGCAAGTCGAACGTCGTTTACGATTTACTCAACAAGCTGAAGGAGAATGCCCAGGGTGGTAGCCACTACCGTTTTGGAGTCAGGAAAGACGGCAAAATGATTCCACTTCAGGACAAGCAACTCGTGCCGCAACTCGACGCGGCTCCGGCAGCCGAGCAATTCGCGGCCCCCTTCGAAATCATCCTGCCTCTCTCAACCGAGGTTCCCTTCGAATAAAACCCACTTTTTGACATGAGTTTTCAAGAAAATCGCTTCCCCATCATCCTGGGAGCCACCACCGCCGTCCTTGTCGGAGGTCTGGCCTACTGGGGTATCTCAAGTTCAGGTAAATACGCCACCGCCAAGGAGGACTACGATTCCGCCGTCTCCGAGATCAGCCGGTTGACAAGAGGACCCGCTTATCCGGATTCCGCCAACGTCAGCGCCAAAGGAAAAGCGGTCGCGGACTATAAGACAGCCGTCGAAGAAATGCAGAAATCCTTCGATAAGTACCGTGAGACCAAGATCTCCAACGTGGGAGTCGACGTCTTCGGTGATGCGCTCCGCAAGGCTCGGGCGGAACTCGTCGAGAAGTTCGAGAAGAGCGGCACCGAAATGCCCGGAGATGCTCACCTTGGCCTGGGGATCTACACCCGCGAGACCGTCAACGCCAAGAATACCGGACTCCTTCTCTATCAGCTTAAGGCTTTCGAAACCCTGTTCGGCTATTTTGCCGACGCCAGAATCAAGGAAGTTCACAACATTCATCGTCCACTCCTGCCGGAAGAGCAGGGGAAGAAGGTCGATCTGAAGGGCAAATCCTACCGTCAGCATCCCATTGAAATCACCTTCAGCGGTCGCGAGTCGTCACTTCGTAGCTTCCTGAGTTCGCTCGATGATTCCGACGAGTTCGCCTACGTCGTGCGGACCATCCGCATCAAAAACGAGCGTGCCACTGCTCCCAGTGCCAAGGATGCCCGCTTTGAAGTACCCAAGGAGGCGGCTGAAGAGGCGAGTCCCTTTGGCGCCGGTGGTTTCGAATTCCCGGATGAAGAAGGCGACGCGGACGACGCGCCTGCCGAAGGTGAAGCCGTCGTCGCCGAAGAGGTGGATGCAGGTCCATCCGATAGCGGGCAGATTCTCAAGCAAGTGCTCGGTGATGAGTTGATCGAAGTCTTCGTTCGCATCGACGTTATCCAATTCCTAGATCCCAAGCCGCTTCCATAAGGCTGAACCCTTTGCATCCAATGTCAAAAGCTCCAAAAAATATCGAAAAAGTCCTCCTCGGCGTGGCCGTGGTGGTAGCCGGTGGGCTCGTCTACCTCGGCATGTCCAAATCCAGCGCCGTCAGCGAGGATTTCAGTTCCAATCCGGGCGGTCAGCACGGTGAGGATATCGAGATCAAAGATGCCATGAAGGTGACTGAAGTGGTCTCGTCGCGCACCAGCAATCGCGTGCTGGATGTTGGCACCATTCCTTCCGACAAGCTCGAAGGTGGTCAGCGTGAAGTGAATCTCTTCACCGGTGTGCCGCTCTTTGCCTCGCGCGAAGATCCTAACAATCCTGTCGACCTTCCCACCAGCGCCGACGTACATCCGCCGATTCCGAATGTCTGGTGGCTGAAATACAACGTCTCGCCCCAGTTCGCGGATTCCCCTCAAAGGGATGACGACGGCGACGGGTTCTCGAACATCGAGGAATTCAATGCCGGCACGGACCCGAGCGATAAGAACGTTCATCCATCGCTGGTGGCCAAGCTTTCCTTCGTGAAGGACGAGTCTCAGCCATGGCGGGTGGAATTCGGTTTCGAAACTGGAGGAGTCTGGATTCCGAAATTGAAGACGGGAGCATTGCCTGAAGAGGCGGGTCCGAAGAACCGGGTCGCCTTCGACAAGGGGCTCAAACCAGGCGACTTGTTCTTCGGCGAAGATCCGATGAAGGGGCGCTTCAAGTTCACTGGCTTCGAGGAGCGCACCGAGCGCAACGAGCGTCTCAAAATCGATGAGACCCTCAAGTATGCCCAGTTCGAAGATCAGAAGCCTAACAAGCTTGGTCTGAAATACGAAGTTCCTAACCGCCTCCCGAGAGCGCAGTTCCAGGATTTCCAACAATTCGATCGCACCGCAGTCCTCGACCTTCAGGCCCTCGGGCTGGATGGCAAGGAGTTCAAGGTCGAGGAACGCACCAACTTCGCCCTGCCTCCGACGGCCAAGGAGAAGGACTATTATCTCAAGGAAGTCACTCCTGAGGCCATCGTGGTCGAATGGAAGGACAAGGATGGACAAACCCACTCGGTTAGTATCCCGAAGGGCGGACTCCCGGATATGAAATAAACTACTAAGTAAACTCTGTGACAGCTTTGAAGAAAACGCTTTCCAAATGCCGGTCTGATCGGCAAAACCCGTCTCCAACCATGCAAAAAACGCCAACGCATTCCTATCGGACCACTGTTGCCGGCCTTCTGGCGGTCGCAGCTGTGATGCCGGTCGCCGTGACCGTGGCCCAAGCTGGTGAAGGATATTCCTCAGGTGGCTACTCCAGCCTTGCCCAGAAGGAAATGATCCGTCGCCAGCATCAGGTCGCCGAATCCGATCGTCTTCGAGACGAAGCTCGTGAAGCCTACGCCGCTGGCGATTACAAGGAGGCTTACGACAAGTATAACGAGGCTCTCCAGCTTCTGCCTGACGCGCCGCTTCTTCAAGACCGTCGTGATTTCCTCAAGAAGTCACTGGGTGATGCATCCGTGGCACTGGCCGAGCAGTATCGCCGGGTTGGAAAGTATGACGAAGCTCACCAGCTGGTGGACAACGTTCTCGAAGTTGATCCAGGCAACATCGCTGCCAAAACCAAGTCGGAATGGCTCGATGATCCGATTCGCACGAATCCTGCGCTGACCTACGATCACACTCAGAATGTGGATGCCGTTCGTCGCGGACTTTACATGGCCCAGGGTGCTTACGATCTCGGCAAGTTCGATCAGGCCAAGGAAGAGTATGACAAGGTGATCCGCCTTGATCCTTACAACACCGCTGCCCGCCGCGGACTTGAGCGCGTCAATGCTGCCAAGACCGATTACTACCGTGCCGCCTACGATCAGGCCCGTGCCGAACTTCTGATGGAAGTGGACAAGGCTTGGGAACTCGCCGTGCCGCCGGATGATCCGAATATCCAGGTCGACAACACCAGTCAGCCTACCTCTTCGGTTGGAGCCACTCTGATTCTTCAGAAGCTTAAGAACATCATTATCCCGATCATCGACTTCGAAGACACTTCGGTGGAAGAAGCGATCGATTACCTCCGTGTCCGCTCGATCGAGTTGGATACCTGGGAGATGAATCCTGACCTCAAGGGTATCAACTTCGTGATCCGCAAGCCACGTGCTGGCGGTGCTGCAGACGATGGTCTCGGTGCTGATGCTGGTGGTGGCGATGTGGGCACTGCCCGCATCAACGAGCTCCGCCTGCGCAACGTGCCGCTCGCTGAAGCCCTCAACTACATTTGTGAAGCAACCCGCTTGCGCTGGTCGGTCGATGATTTCGCGGTCACCATCAAGCCTGCAACCGAGACCGGTGAAGACCTCTTCACCCGCACCTTCAACGTGCCGCCTGACTTTGTTCAGCGCATCAGCGAAGGCGCTGGCGACGGCGGTGGCGGCGGTGAAGTCGATCCATTCGCCGCTCCTAGCGACGGTGGTGGCAGCTCACTCAAGGCCAAGATGAACGTCGTGGACGCCCTGAAGTCCAACGGTGTGAAATTCCCGCCAGATGCTTCCGCTCAGTTCTTTGCCGCGAACAGCACGCTGATGGTTCGCAACACGCCGAGCAACCTCGACATGGTGGAAACCATCGTTTCCAGCATTCAGGACCTCGCGCCGAAGCAGGTGAAGATCTCGACCAAGTTCGTGGAAGTCTCGCAAGAGAACTCCGATGAACTCAGCTTCGACTGGATCGTCACTCCCTTCGGTCTCTCGGCCAACAACATGTTCGCCAGCGGTGGCACGATTGGTAGCGGTCAGTCCCGCACCAACTCGGACTTCATCTCGCCCGTCAACGGCGTGACGATTCCGGGTATTCCTGCCACACCCGGTGCGGATGTTTCGAACATCATCGGTGGCGGTCTCCGCTCCGGTGACGGCGCGATCACCCGTAACAGCATCAACTCGATCCTCAACAACCCGAACCGGACCGCTCAAACCGCAAGTCCAGCTCCGGGCATCATGGCCCTCACCGGTCTGTTCTCCGATGGTCAGGTCCAGCTCATCATGCGCGGCCTTTCCCAGAAGAAGGGTTCCGACCTGATGACCGCTCCAAGCGTGACCGCCCGCTCGGGTGAGAAGGCGACGATCGAGATCATTCGTGAGTTTATCTACCCAACCGAATACGAACCCCCCGAACTGCCTAACAGCGTCGGTGGCGGCTTTGGTGGCGGTGGCACGAGCCTCGTCGGTGGTGGATCCCAGAGCTTCCCGGTGACTCCTGCAACTCCGACCTCTTTCGAGACACGGAACACGGGTGTGACGCTTGAAATCGCGCCGAACATCGGAGCCAACAACTTCGTGATCGACCTGAACTTCGCTCCGGAGATCGTCGAATTCGAAGGCTTCATCAACTATGGTAGCCCGATTCAGTCGCCATCGACCGACTTGCTCGGCAACCCGACCACGGTGACCATCACGGAGAACCGGATCGAAATGCCGGTCTTCTCGAAGCGCAGCGTGACGACCGCTCTGACCATCTTCGACGGTTACACCGTTGCCGTGGGTGGCCTGATGCGTGAAGACGTGCAAAACGTTGAGGACAAGGTGCCGATTCTTGGTGATATCCCGTTCATCGGCCGCCTCTTCCAGAGCCGTGCCGAGAACCGGATCAAGAGCAACCTGATCATCTTCGTGACCGCCAACATCATTGATGCGACCGGCCGAAACATCAAGAAGGAGGCTCCACCGGTGGACCTCGGAGCCAGCGTGCTTCCTCCGCTTCCGAACTGATCGGTTTCTGACAATTCCCAGCGGGCGAAGGGTTTTTCCCTTCGCCCGCTTTTTGTGTTCCAGTGGCAGGGTGATTTTTCTCAAGGAATCCGGCTCGCCTAGACAAATTTGATCCTTAGAGTTTCTCCCATGCAGGTGTTTGGTCTCACCGGAGGAGTTGCCAGTGGTAAGTCGACGGCTTGTGGACTCCTCAAGGAGTTGTGTCCGGAGCTCGTGATTTTTGACTCCGATGGATGCGTGCGACGTCTTCTTGCGGAAGATCGAAAGGTTGAGACGGAAGTCATCGGAGTCTTCGGTGACTCGTGTCGACTGAGCGACGGGGGGATCGATCGCGCGGTACTGCGAGGCATGGTTTTTGGGGATTCCGATGCTCGATTACGCCTGGAAAGCATTTTGCACCCGCGGGTTCGGGAGGAATGTCTTGAATCGTTGGAATCCGCGAGCAAACTGCGCGCGCCGTTGTTTGTTGCGGATGTTCCGCTGCTGTTCGAAAACGGATTCGATTTCGGGCAGGAACTCAATCTCTTGGTGGCGACAAGTTGGAACACCCAGCTTGAGCGACTCAAGAAACGCAACGGCTTCGACGATGCCTTGGCCCGTTCGATTCTCACCGCCCAGATGCGGGTAGAAGAAAAGATCCTGCGGGCAGATGTTGTTTTTTGGAACGAAGGGCCGCGTGATCAGTTGAGATCGCAGCTTTCCCGCTTCCTCCATTTCCACGCCATTATGAGCGAAGATACCCCAGATACCGAGTCCGCAGATGCGGCCGTCACTCCTACCGAAGCGATCGATGCTCCGGTGATCGACATCAATGAATTCCGCATGAAGCCTCTGGCCGAGCTTCAGGCGATGGCGGAAGCGATGCCGGGTCGCACGCCGATCGCGCCGACCAAGGCTCAGCTGATTTTTGAGTTGCTGAATTTTCACGCCCGCGAGGGTGCGGTGCTGGTGGGCGAGGGGATTGTGGAGCAGGCGAAGGAAAATTACGCGATGCTGCGAGACCCTGCGCGGAGTTTCCGGACCGCCCCGGATGACCTCCACTTGAATGGAAACCTGCTGCGCGACCACGGCATTCGCCCGGGGAACCGTGTTAAGGTCAAGGTCCGCAACCCGAGAGAGCGCGACAAATTTTTAAGCGCCGTCGAGGTGCTGGAGGTTGAAGGGATTCCGGTGGCGGATTTCGATCCTGGTAAGGATTTCGACAAGCTGACGCCGCTCTTTCCTGACGATCGAATCATCCTTGAAGGCGAGGGGGTGGATTTCCTCAGCCCACGCGCGATTGATTTGATCGCTCCGCTTGGCAAGGGGCAACGCGGCCTGATCGTTGCGCCGCCGCGAGGAGGGAAAACGATCTTGTTGAAGCAGATCGCACGCTCGATCCGGGCCAATCATCCGGAAGTCGAATTGATTGTCGTGTTGCTCGACGAGCGCCCCGAGGAGGTCACGGATTTCGAGGAAACGGTTGGAGCGACGGTCTTTGCATCAACTTTCGATGAGCCGGCCAAGCGCCACGCTCAGGTGGCGGATCTGGTCATTGAGCGGGCGCGACGTCTCGTCGAGCAGAAGCGCGATGTGGTGCTCCTTCTCGATAGTCTGACGCGCCTCGCGCGCGGTCACAATTCCGCTTCACAGGGCGGGCCGATTGGGAGTGGTGGGGTCAGTCCAGCGGCGCTCCAGAAATCACGGAAATTTTTCGGAAATGCTCGCAACGTCGAAGAAGGCGGAAGTCTTACGATCCTTGCCACAGCGCTGATCGAGACCGAAAGCCGCATGGATGATGTGATTTTCGAGGAGTTCAAGGGTACGGGGAACATGGAGGTCCGACTGGATCGAGAGCTTGCGGAACGGCGCATCTACCCCGCAGTTCACATTCCTCAAAGTGGCACTCGGAATGATGATCGGCTCTACCATCCTGACGAGTTCAAGAAAGTGGTCGAGATTCGCCGACAGCTCGCCCAGATGCCGGTAGGGGAGGCCATTGAGACCCTGATGAAGAATCTTTCGGCAACCAAATCCAACACGGAGCTGCTTCTTCGCGGGCTACGCTGATTTTCCCGGGAAATTGAGCGAATCAAACATTATGGGACATAGAAAACACTTGTCAGCTGGGGGAGGAGAGACGACTTTCGGCGCAATGAAAAACCTACCCACCCTTGTAATCGCCGCTACGGCGATGGTCGCATCTGCGATTCCAGCCTCGTCAGAGGTCATCATGGGCTTTTCCACCGGACGTGATTACCTGCAGACCGGTAAGGTCATGGTGGAGTTTCGAGGAGGAGATCTCTTTGTCTCATTCCGTGATGGAAACGCGATCCTTGCTTCCTGTCCTCATCCGGTGCCCTTCATCATCACTCCGAATATCGGTTGCCCGATTGGTACCACCGGTTTCATTGCCGATGGTGACTTCGATGGTGACGGAATTCGTGATGACCTGAGCTTCTACTCGATTTCCCAGGTCATCCCTGCGATCCTGGTCGAGCCCTTCCGTCCTGACCTCTGTCAGTTGATCTCGGCACCTCCTTCGCCGCTCCCGCGGCCACTGGGTCCCTTCGTTGATCGTGGCGCTATCATCTTCTTCAATATCCTGACTTCTGCCGTTTATCAGTACAATGTCAGCCAGTATGAGTTCTCGCGGAACTACGCCCCGGGGCCTGCCGGTCGGAAGCAGATGGATGAGGAGATTGTCTTTGGTAGCTACCTTTTCACCTTCCCTCGCCTGGGTAATCCGGTGGCTCCGGTAGCTCTTCCTGTGACCTACTCTCCGATCCCTGAAGGCTTGGATCTCGCTCAGCGTCTTCAGTCGGATCCATTCCGCTTCACCTCCGGTGTCTTTGATGGAAACGGGAACTACCTGATGGATCATCGTCTCACCACGGAGATCGTCTGGACGGGTAACGAAGTGTCCAATACCTCGACCGCGACCGACGTGATGCGGATCAGCATTTATGATGAAAACGAGGAGGAGGTTCTCTTCCCTCCGAGTGGCGAGGACATCGTTGATCCGATCACAGGTGAAGTGATTCTCGCAGGTGAGCTTTCCGCTCCAAGTCTGATCATTCCAAGTCCGCTGGATCAGAGCTACTTCTTGCCACCGCTTTTGACGGGGCTGGAGAATGCTGAAACCCCCGAAAATGTTTTCGGTCAGCAGGCATATTTCCGCCTTCGTTTCCAGCGCTTCCGTGGAACCAATGGCATTACTTATGACAGTTCCACCCGACTGTTCAGCTTCAAGATTCTCTTTGTGGACTCCTATCAGGGCTTCCGCATCTCGGCTTTCCCGACCGGTCAGCCCGATAGTACCACCCGGGGAACCGGCGATTTCGACAAGGACGGTCAGACCAACATCGAGGAGTATGCCCTGGGTAGTGACCCCGATGATGCGTCAAGCATGTATGCCATTCCTGTCGCTACGACCGATGCGGATGGCCTGGTTTCATTCTCCATGAACAAGCGGCCCTACGGCGCTGCGAAGTATCAATTCCAGGTTTCCACCAATGGTGGCGGCTATAAGGTCATTGGAACAAATGATTCGGTATGGGAGGTCACTCAGGATGATGACGCTGCCTACGTGATCAGAACGAGACAGGCGGCAGATGCGGCTAGCTTCGCGGCCCTGCCAAAGATTATCGAAACGGTCTTGTTCAATTAATCAGATGCGTTCAGGGCCGATTGTTCGAAAGACGGTCGGCCCGAGCCAATTCCTGATGCGTTTCTCTCAGTCGTTTGGGAGTTTTGTCACCATGGGGTCCTGAGTTTTTTTGTGGGTGTGATGGGTGACGGAAGTGGCGAGATGATCGATTCCCTGGAAGGCCTGGCTGGCTTGCTGAATGGCTTGTCGCCGGGAACGGTTTGTGCCATCGATACCGAGGCGGATAGCCTTCATCGATACAAGGAGTCGCTTTGCTTGATTCAGTTCGCAGTGGGCGAAGCGTCGGTGCTCATCGACCCGCTTGCTCTCGAGCACATGGCCCCGCTCGGTGAGTTTCTCAAGACGGCAACGGTCTGGATGCATGGCGCGGACTACGACATGACCATGCTTCGTCGCGAATTCGACGAAATTCCGCCGCTGGTATTTGATACCCAGATCGGGGCTCGTTTGCTGGGCGTCCGAAAGTTTGGGTTGGCGAATCTCGTCGAGCATTACTTCGGCGTCGTTCTCTCAAAGACTTCGCAGAAGGCGGATTGGGGCAAACGCCCATTGTCGCCGAAGATGACGGAGTATGCCCTCAATGATGTCCGATATCTTTTGCCGATGGGTGAGAAGATCGTCGCAGAACTCAGAGAGAAGGGGCGCTATGAATGGTTTGTCGAAAGCTGCGATGCGGCGCGGCAGAAGGTTCTAGATCGTGATGAGTCCAAGGAGGAGCCATGGAGGGTGCAGGGAGCCGGCCGTCTCGACCGAAAGGGTCTTCATTATCTGAGGGCACTTTGGAACTGGCGCGATGCGGAAGCGGAAAGCTGGGATAGGCCTTCTTTCATGGTCGCAACCAACCGCAATATCCTCGAATGGAGCGGTGTCCTCGCCTCGGGAAATCGGGTCGAGTTTCCCGGGCACTTCCGTGCCGATCGCCGACGGCGCCTCGAGAGTGCGATCAGCGAAGCTGGGAAAGCCGAGGCCAGCAGCTATCCGACCAGGATCAAGGGTTTGCGTCGTCGTCGCGACAGTGACTTTGAGCAGAAGGTCAACGAGATGCTGGCGGTGCGTGACAAGAAGGCGGCCGAGTTGGATATCGATTCCTCTCTCATCGCTTCCCGTGCCGTTATTGAAGCTCTTGCGATCGGAGGAGAGACCTCGGAGGGCTTGCTTTTGAACTGGCAGAAGGAGTGTCTCGGATTCGAGTAATCGAGGTTTCCACCCTGCCTGCTCGATCAAAGCGACGATTCTTGAAAAATGCTGAAAATCAGCATCTTGACGTGTCTGAGGCAGGTCGGAAAAAAGGTGATATTTCGGGTGATCGGCCTTGCTTCAAGCGAGGCGATTTCGGACTATCCTCAGGTTCATGTCCGACGAGTCAAAAGAGCCTGAAGAGGCCGAAACCAAGGTCAGTGGGGAGCAGCAATATGGTGCTGAGCAGATTGATAAACTTGAGGGGTTGGAGGCCGTCCGAAAGCGGCCCGGAATGTATATCGGCGACCCCGATATCCGCGGCCTGCATCACTGTGTTTTCGAAGTTCTCGATAACTCGATCGACGAGCATCTGGCGGGTTATTGCGATCTGATCAAGATTGCGATCCACGTCGATGGATCGGTGAGTATCACGGATAACGGACGGGGAATCCCTGTGGATATCCACCCGAAGTTCGGCATTCCTGCCGTCGAGCTGGTACTTACCAGTCTACACGCCGGTGGTAAGTTCGGACAAGGAGCCTACAAGTATTCCGGTGGTCTTCACGGCGTGGGAGCGAAGTGCGTCAATGCGCTTTCCGATTGGTTCAAGGCGGAGGTTCGACGTGAGGGCAAAGTGCACGCGATCACCTTCGAACGCGGAAAGACGACCAAGCCCTTGGAGGTGATTGGCGAAGTGCCAGTCGGTCAGACGGGCACAAGCGTAACCTTTTTCCCGGATGCGACGATTTTCACCGACTCGATTGAGTTCGAGTTTGAGCGACTCGCGAAGCGCTTGCGCGAACTGGCATTCCTCAACCCGGGACTGACCATCGAGCTTGAGGACGAGCGGCCGGAAAGCGCCAAAAAGACGACGTTCTACTACGCGAAGGGCATCGAGGAATTTGTCGCCCAGCTTGGCGAGAACAAGACGCTGGTTCACCCGGAGCCGGTCGTGCTGAGAGGAAAGCGCAAGGTCGAGGTGGATTATGACGGCAAGCTTACGGAAGACGACGTGTTTGCAGACGTCGTGTTCCAGTACAATGACAGCTACAACGATCAGATCCTGTGTTTTGCCAACTCGATTCCGAATGCGGATGGTGGTGCGCACCTCACGGGTTTTCGCGGGGCATTGACGCGCGCAATCAATCAGTACGCGAAAGCGAACAAGATCCTCAAGGACAAGGATCCGGCGCTTTCGGGGGATGATGTGCGTGAGGGCATTGTCTGTGTGATCAGCGTCAAGATGCCGAATCCCCGATTCAGTTCGCAGACCAAGGACAAGCTCGTCAATGCAGAGATCGAAGGGGTGGTCAGCTCGATCGTGTACGACGGACTCCAGACCTACTTCGAAGAGAATCCAGGCTTGGCCAAAACGATCATCGAAAAGGGTGTCAATGCGGCGCGGGCCCGCGAGGCCGCTCGCAAGGCGCGTGAAACGGTGCGCAAATCGGTGCTATCTGGTGGCGGCCTGCCCGGCAAGTTGGCGGATTGCTCGGAGCGGGATCCGGCAAAGTCTGAAATATATATTGTCGAAGGAGACTCGGCCGGAGGCTCCGCGAAGTCCGGCCGAAATCGTACGACCCAGGCGATCCTTCCGCTTCGCGGTAAGGTAATCAATGTTGAAAAGGCACGTCTTCACCGTGCGCTCCAGAACAAGGAAATCCAGGCCATGATCACAGCGATCGGTGCGGGGATTGGTGATGGAGACCAGGAGGGCGCCTTCAAACTGGAGAAGGTCCGCTACCACAAGGTCATCATCATGACCGATGCCGATGTGGACGGTTCACACATTCGCACCCTGCTGCTGACCTTCTTCTGCCGGCACATGCCTGAAATGGTGAAGGCCGGATATCTCTACATCGCCCAACCGCCGCTCTACAAGGTGACGCGGAAAAAGCGTGAGGAATACGTGGCCGATGATGCGGCGCTGAACAAGATCCTGATCTCGCTGGGTTCCGACGATGTGCGTTTGCAGAAGCCGGGAACCTCCGAGTTTGTAGGGAGCGACTTGCTTCAGAGCGTCCTCGACGTGCTGGCACAGATGACCCGATTCACCAAGACCCTCGAAGGGCATGGAGGAAGCTTCCGTGATCTGTTGGAAGCGGCTGTTGACGGAAAACTTCCCGAGTATCTGGTCCGTGTCCGTGAAGGGAACGTGGAGGAGGTACTCTATTTCACCAGCGAACGCGAACTGCTGACCTTCGCTTCTGAGAATCGTGATTTGCAGCTCTTCAACGAGGAACTCAGCGAAGAGGAAGAGGCGGCATTCAAGGAAAAGTATGGGACCATGCCGCGACGGGCGGTGAAGTACGAACTTCACGAGTCGACGGCGATTTCGAAGTTCCTTGAGCGCTTGCGCGAGTTCGGAGTCCAAACCGATCCGTTTTTCTCGGACGACAAGCCGATCTACGAATTGATCGAAGGCGACGGAAAGGACACGGAGCCGAGCCCGGTCTTCAACCTGTTTGAGATCCTCGATCGAGTTCTCGAAATCGGGCGTCGGGGAATGCGGATTCAGCGATTCAAGGGTCTTGGTGAAATGAACGCCAAGGAACTCTATTCAACGACCATGGATCCGGCCACCCGCAAACTGCTCAGAGTGCGCTTGGATGATGAGAATGATCTGGAAGCGGACAAGATGTTCGACGTGCTGATGGGCGATATCGTGGAGCCGCGCAAACGCTTCATTGAGGACAACGCACTGAATGTGCAAAACCTGGATGTCTGATCCTGGCGATAACCTAAGAGAATTTTTGAGAGATGTCTGAAGAACAGATCAAGTGGATCAACGTAGCCGACGAAATGTCGAAGTCCTTTTTGGACTACTCGATGTCGGTGATTATTTCGCGAGCCCTTCCCGATGCACGGGACGGCCTCAAGCCGTCGCAGCGACGTTTGCTGTATGCGATGCATCACGACCTTTCGCTGACGCAGGGCAAACCGCACCTGAAGTGCGCGCGTATTGTCGGTGAGACAATGGGTAAATACCACCC
The DNA here is from genome assembly GCF_042664875.1 of Haloferula chungangensis. Classification (NCBI taxonomy): domain Bacteria; kingdom Pseudomonadati; phylum Verrucomicrobiota; class Verrucomicrobiia; order Verrucomicrobiales; family Verrucomicrobiaceae; genus Haloferula; species Haloferula chungangensis. The sequence goes on from NZ_JBHTBS010000002.1 coordinate 260,616, forward strand.
GCATGGTGATGGTGCGATTTACCCGACGCTGGTGAACATGGCCCAGCCATGGACGCTGCGCGAACCGCTCGTCGATGGTCAGGGTAACTTCGGTTCGGTGGAAGGCGATGCGCCGGCTGCCATGCGATATACCGAGGCCCGCATGACGCCGATGGGATCGGCGATGCTGACCGACATCGAGAAGGAGACGGTCGACCACCAGGTCACCTACGATGAAAACTCGGTGGAACCCGTGGTGCTTCCGGCATCGATTCCGAACCTGCTGGTCAACGGCGGCACGGGCATCGCGGTCGGGATGGCAACGAACATTCCCTCGCATAACCTCGGCGAAGTGATCGACGGCGTTTGTGCCCGTATTGATGATCCGACGATTTCGGTCGAAGGCATCAAGGAATTCATCAAGGGGCCGGACTTTGCCTCCGCGTGTGAGATTCGCGGCTACAAGGGAATCGACAGCTACTTCCGGACAGGACGTGGCAGCGTGAAGATTCGCGGCACGATGGAGGTCGAGGAGAATGCCTCGGGGACGGCGACGATTACGATCCGCCAGGTGCCGCACGGGGTGAACCGCGCGACGCTTCAGCAGCGGATTGCCGAACTGGTCCGGGAAAAGGTGCTCACCGAAATTTCCGGAATGCGCGACCTTTCCGATGAGGAAACGCGGATTGAAATCACCCTGAAGCGTGAAGCCCGACCGCAGGTTGTGGTGAACCAACTCTACAAGCTGACGGCGATGGAGACCTCCTTCGGGGTCAACATGCTGGCGATTCACGAACGCCGGCCGAAGCAGATGTCGGTCATCGATTGCCTCGACGCCTTCATTGATCACCGCCGTGAGGTGGTGATTCGCCGGACCCGCTTCCTTCTTAAGAAAGCGGAAGACCGCGCCGAAAACCTGGAAGCCTTCCTTTTGGCGCTGGGTCACCTCGATGACTTCATCAAAATCATCCGTGAGTCGAAGAACCGCGATGAGGCACGGGTGAAGCTCAAGGCTTATGATTTCTCCGTGGCAACCGCCGAAAGGCTGGGCGTGCTAATCCGCGATCAGCCAAGCATCAAGGGTGATCGCTACGTCTTCACGGATCGACAGGTCAACGCGATCCTTGAACTTCGACTCTATCAGCTCACGGCGATGGAGCAGGACAAGATCAAGGGCGAGTACGATGGAATCATTGAGGAGATCAAGGACCTGATGGACATCCTTGCCAAGGAGTCGCGGGTGCTCGCGATCATCAAGGAAGAGCTTCTCGCGATTAAGGAAAAGTACGCGACGGCGCGTCGTTGTCCCATCCTTCCAGACGAGGGTGAGATCGCGATCGAAGACCTGATTGCCAATGATGGCATGATCGTGACGCTCAGCCACCGTGGCTATGTCAAGCGTACGCCAGCCAGCGAATACCGGGTGCAGGCACGTGGAGGCAAGGGCGTGCGCGGCATGGAAACGCGTAATTCGAAGGACGAAGACGAGAAGGATTTCGTCGAACAGATGTTCTCGGTGCAGGCGCACGACTACCTGATGTTCTTCACGAACACCGGGCGGGTTTATGTCGAGCGGGTTTATGGAATTCCCGAAGCATCGCGTGCAGCCAAGGGAAGAAGCATCAAGAATGTGCTCAACCTGCAGGCCGACGAGAATATTGCGGCGATGTTGCGTCTCGAGCGTGTCACCGATGAGGATGGCAACGACATTACCTTCCGCGAGGATGCGGGCTATGTGCTTTTTGCGACCCGTAGTGGCAAGGTGAAGAAGACGCCACTCAATGACTTCCGCAACTACCGTAAGGACGGCATCATCGCGATCCGCCTCGAGGAAGACAACGTGTTGATTGACGTGCGTCTGACCTCCGGCAAGGACGAAGCAATCCTGGTAACACGTAAGGGCCTGAGCCTGCGCTTCCCTGAAGAACAATCACGATCGATGGGGCGTGCCACAGCCGGTGTTGCCGGCATCAAACCGGGTGAAGGCGACTATGTCGTGGGTCTCGCGATTGTTTCCGAGGATTCGACGCTGCTCGTGGCTTCTGAAAACGGCATCGGTAAGCGGACTCCGTTTGGCGACTACCGGACTCAGACTCGAGGAGGGAAGGGCATCATCACGATGAAGGTCGGAGAAAAGACCGGTGAGGTGGTGCGTGCCGTGAGCGTTCAGGAGAGCGACGAACTGATGCTGATGACTTCAGGTGGTCAGTCGATCCGAATCCGGGTTTCCGAAGTCCGCGAAGCGGGCCGGAATACCATGGGTGTGAAGCTGCTCAGTCTGAAAGAGGGTGAGAAGCTTCAGGATATCGCACGGGTGATTCCGGATGCCGAGGATGACTCTGATGAGGGGAGTGAATCTTCAGAAGGAGAAGAAGTAAGTGAGACAAGCGAAGAAGCCGGTGACTGATGCGAGCTCAACCCAAGCGGCGTTCAATCCTCGTGGCGGCGGTAGTATTGCTGCTTGGCGGCGCATGGCTTGCGGTTCATCGGACTTGGAGTGATCCGCATTCGGAGGCGGGTAGTGGAGCGAAGGAGAATTCGGTTCTCCGTCTTGGAGAGGAGGATTCGGTTCCATTCGGGACAGGGGCTCCACTGGGGCGGATGTCGCGGGCTCAAGCGCGGGCTCGCGTGAATTCACTTTTCGCCATCAAGGCGGGCGAGATCGGAATCATCGGCCTGCCGGCAGGTGACTTCAGGCGATACTTCGATTTCGTCGACCCCAAGACGGAGTTTGAGCGGAGTATGCCCGGTTTGGTGATGGGGGTGAGAGTCTCCGACCGCAGTAACCGGGAGGCGCTGGAAAAGATCCTGATGAAAGGAGGTCGCCTGAGCTCGAAGATTGGCTCGGCTGGTGGTTCGTTGGCTTTTTCCGGTGAGCGGACACGGGGAAAAGTGACTCCCAAAGGTGATGATAATCAGTCGCTCCAGGATTTGGGAGTCGAGTTATTCGGGGACGACGGACAAACCACCATGCGGACTGGAATCACGGTTCTTAAAGGATCGCCGACGTTTTTTCGCTCGTCCTATCCTGATCCCGAGGTGTTTCTGATCATCGTCGGGACAGACGAGGAAAGCCCCGAATCATGAGCCGCAGGCTTTGGACTGCGGTGGCAGAGAGTCTTCGGACGGCGACACCGCATTTATAGCGGGCTCGGCAGCGAAATGGTGGAGTGAGCTTTGGCGTCAGAAGGGACTTGTTTGGGGGACAGGGATGGAAGGGCGGCTCGCAAAGCGGTGTCGCCGCTGCGCTCTGCCACCGCAGTCCAAAATCCGCGGCGCGATGAATTTTGCGCGCTGACTACTTCCAGGTCAGCGCGCCTTTTCTCAGGGCGTAGACGTAGGCAAAGCCGAGGATGCCGGCGAAGCTGGCCATGCTGAGCAAGGGGACGACGTTGCCTCCGGCGACGAGATCGCGGAACTGAACGGCCCACGGATACATGAAGACAACCTCGATGTCGAAGATCACGAAGAGCATCGCAACGAGGTAGAATTTCACCGAAAAACGAGGAGCTCCGTCACCAATCGGAAGCATGCCGCACTCGTAGGCGCTGTCCTTGGTGGCATTGCGCTTGGCGGATTTTCCCAAGACCACGCTGAGGGTCAGGGCCACAGCGGCAAAGCCGGTGGCGACCAGAATCTGGAAGAAGACGGGAAGGAATTGATCAGTCATGGCGGGACAGGGCTTTGATAGGGGGGAGCGGGACGGGTGCCAAGTAAGGAATGGAAATCGGTGGTCCGAATTTTGCGTGGGCTTGAGGGGACGGAACCCGGACACGAAAAAACCCGCTCCGGGGTTTGAATCCGGGGCGGGTTTTGGAAATATGCAGTGTCGGTATGAATATCAATCTTCCTGAGCCTGCTTCGCGAGCCACTCGGAGGAGGCTTCGTGAACGCGGTCAGTTCCTTTGTATTCCTTGCCAAGCTTCTCGACGAGGCCGCGGGTCACGAGGTTCTGAAGCTTCTCATAAGCCCGGAGGCGAAGCATTTCTTCGCCACCGCTAACGGCGTTGCGAACTTTCAGATTCTCGAAGACGCGTTCGAACAAGTCGTTGAAACCGAAGACTTTGTCTTCCGCGAGGACGACGCAAAGTTCATCGGTAACATGATCGGGAAGTCGGCGTGAAAACCGAGTGCGTTTCGTGGTGGTTGCCATAACGCAGCTACCTTAGCAGCAACTTACAACAAAAGCGACTGCAAAAAAGAGGGCAATCCAAAAATAATATAAAAAGTAAGCAAGTCTTAAATTTCAAGTAAAAAGAACGAATTTTCTCATCGAAGGCGCGGCTGGCGGGACCCGGAGGGAGGTGGCGGATTTGTGAACTGAAGGGAATTGACGAGGGGCGATGTCGGGGCAAGCTAGCGGCTGATGATCGTCAGACTGCGGGGCAAAGTGTGGGATAGTTTTCCGAACCGTCTGATTCTGGGCGTCGGAGGCGTGGGTTATGAGGTGCTGGTGCCGGTTTCGAGTGTGGATCAGCTCAATCCGGTGATCGGCAAGGAGGTCGAACTGCGGACCTATTTCCATGTTCGGGAAAACACCCAGGTCCTCTATGGATTCGCGACGGAGGAGGAGCGGGACGTGTTTCTGTTGTTAATCGAGCGGGTCAGCGGGATCGGGCCGGTTATCGCGATGGCGGTGCTGAGTGGCATGCCGGTGGGTCGCTTCAAGGCCTGCGTGGCGGGTGGCGAGTCGGCTGAGCTTTCGAAGATCAAGGGATTGGGGAAAAAGACGGCGGAGCGGATCGTTTTGGAGCTGAAGGACAAGGTGGGTGTCGCCGAGACCTGGGCCGATGTGGCGAGCGGAGCAATGGCACCGGCGACGGCGGATGCGGAGCTGGCACTGGTGGCGCTGGGATACAAGCAGGTGGATGCGCGCAAGGCGGTGCGGAAAATGCTGGATCAGACTCCCGGAGCGAGCACGGAGGAATTGGTCCGCGGTGCCCTGCGATCGATGTCATGAGCCTGAGTTTAGAGCAGATCCAAGCGGCCCTTCCGAAGGGCGGTTTGTATGAAGGGGGCTGGCGCTATTCGCCGGAGCCCCTTGTTTTGTCGAAGGGCGAAGCCCGCTCCCTGAAGGGATTGGGGCATCCCTTGGCTCGATTCCAGCAAGCCTGCGATGAGATCTATCGACGCAGTGGCGTGGGGGGATTGCCGGGTTGGATTGCGGAGTTGATGGACACGGGAAAGCCGACGTGGATGGTGGATGTCCAGCGGCGTGCCGGACTGCGCGGGGAGTTTCCGCGAGTCATCCGGCCGGATTTGTTGCTGGGGGAGGAAGGATTTTCCCTAACGGAACTCGATTCGGTACCGGGCGGTCTTGGGATCACCGCGTGGCTTTCCGGACTCTATGCGGATGATGGCTACGAAGTGATCGGGGGCTCGCGGGGGATGGTCGATGGCTTTTCCTCGGTGCTCGATGAAGGGGGGGCGGTGCTGATTTCGGAGGAGGCGGCGGATTATCGTCGCGAAATGGAGTATCTGGTCGGGCTTGCAGGTGGTGGCCGTGAAGTGCTTCCTGCCGAGGCTTATCAACCGGACGGTCGGGCACTTTACCGATTCTTCGAGTGGTTCGATTGGGAGTCGGTGCCACTGGCGCGACGCCTGGCGGAGCAGTCGGCAGCGGGGGAAGTCGCGATGAATCCGCCCTGCAAACCCCATTTGGAGGACAAGCTGTGGTTGGCGCTGTTCTGGACGCCGGCACTGCGGCCATTGTGGGAGGGGATGCTGCGAGGCAGCCACTTGAGGCGGATCCGTGAGTTGGTGCCGTTTGGATGGGTGGTGGACCCCTCGCCGCTACCGCCGCAGGCGGCACTGCCGAGGCTGGATGTGCACTCGTGGGAGGAGGTTGCCGAGTTCAGCCAAAAAGAGCGGGAGCTGGTGCTCAAAATCAGCGGATTCCACGAGACGGCATGGGGCTCGAAAGGGGTCTTTGTTGGCCAGGACCTTCCGAAAAACGAATGGCGCGAGCGTCTCGACTCTGCCTTGCACGACTTCGAACAGCAGCCGTGGATTTTGCAGGAGTTCAGGGATAGCCGGATCATCGAACACCCGGTTTTCTCGGACGATGGTTCGGTGGAAATGATGAAGGGGCGGGCGCGTTTGTGTCCTTACTATTTCACCGATGCTGAGGGCCGGACGGAACTTGGGGGCTGCTTGGCGACGATCGTCCCAGCGGATAAGAAGAAAATCCACGGCATGAAGGACGGGGTGTTGGTGCCCGTGGTGGTTGGCTAGGGGCGGCATTCCTGCCTGTCGGGCACGAAAAAGCGGCCGGGAGTTTCCTCCGGGCCGCTTGTGAAATGGATGATCTACGGCTGATCAGATCAGGCCTGCCTTCTTGAGAGTGGTGTAGGCACCATTCTTGTTGATGGTCTTGAGAGCCCGGCAGGAGAGCGTGACACGCACCCAACGGTTCTCTTCCGGGATCCAAATGCGCTTGGTCTGAAGGTTCGGAGTCACCTTGCGCTTAACGACTTTGGTGACGTGACGACCAATTCCGCCCTTTTTCTTGGCGAGACCTGAACGATTAATAATACCGCCTGAGCGGACTCGGCTTCCTCTGATGCTGCAAACTCTGGCCATGATGAAAAGGGGTTCGTTTTGAACGGGCGGCGAAGAATGCACGGGGCACTTGGACCGTCAAGGGAAATCGCGGTAGGTTTCTTCTTCTAGAGCCGATTTCTTCGCGCCGATGGCCGGACGGCACACTGACGGCGTCAGGACTCCCTTCCATTTCTTTAGATCGGCAGCTCGAACCCTTCCCGGTTTTGCTCCATCAAATAAGGATCTGCAATGGGCTTGAACTCCCCCGTGAAAGCACTGCCGGTGGCATTCGGCGAGAGCTTGGCTCCGATTTTGAGAGGCGTTTTGTTGAGGTCGACGCCGTTCGCCTCAAGATGCCTGGTCATGCGTCCGAAGGCCTCGCTGATCGCGGGGGGCTCGCTGCCGTCCAGCTTCGAAGCGGTGGTCCCAAGCTGCCATGAGATGTTGGCGAGGTGGGAAAGGGAGCTGGAGAGGTGGCCGTTGCGGGCGGAAAGCGAGGAGGATTGCTTACCTGAGTGAATGGAGTCGATCCAGGTCTGAATGGGGGTGGACGGCCCTGAGAATTCCTTGAGCTTCTTTCCGGACTCATCGACGACGTGGCAATTGGCATAGTGACCCCCGATCAGCGCCCCCCCTTCGTACTCGATGATGTTGCCAACCGATTCTCCGCGGAACTGGTCCATGCCTGCCTTGAAGTTCATTTCCCTGGCGGGGAGTCCTCTGACTTCGATGAGAACAGGAGCTTTTTCGTAATCAAAGGAGGCAAGCTGGGTGTTGGGCCAATAACCATCGTCGAGGTAGCCCAGCCGATTTCCGCAGGAAAACACCGAGCGCGGCATGTCCTGGGGGTCGCCGAGCGCCCAGCGGCAGACATCGAGCTGATGCGCGCCCTGATTCCCGATCTCGCCATTTCCCCAGCTCGACTGCCAGTGCCAGTCGTAGTGGAACTGCTTGCGAAGAATGGGCGTTCTCTGACGCGGACCGCACCAAAGATCGTAGTCGAGTCCTTCCGGGGCGAGCTGCGGACCACGAACTTTGCCGATGGAGGGTCTCGGCTTGTAGCAGATGGCGCGAGCCAGCTTGAGTTCGCCGAGATGTCCCTCGCCAATCCACTCAAAGGCATCTTGCCAAGCGGTCTCGGTGCGGCGCTGGAAGCCATGCTGAATGATCACGCCGAAAGCCTTCTGGGCGTCGGCAAGTTGAATGCCCTCCTGAACGTTATGAGACACGGGCTTTTCCACATAGACATGCTTGCCATTGGCTGCGGCAGTGACGCTGATCAGCACATGGGTATGGTTGGGAGTGGCGATGGCTATCGCATCAATGTCCTTGGCTTCGCACAAAGTACGATAGTCGGAGTAGGCCGCGACCTTGACGTTCTTCTTGGCGAGTTTGTCGACGTGCTCGCGAAGAATGGCAGGGTCCACATCGCAGACCGCGACCAGCCGTGCGTTGGTCCCTTTGAGCACAAGGCTCAGTAGCTCCTTCCCCCGTGAGCGCAGGCCGATGACGGCAATTCTGAGCTCGGTATTGGAGCCCGACGCAAGCGCGTGAGGGGCGAGAAATGTCACTCCACTGGCCAGGGCGGCGCGGGAGATGAAGGATCGGCGGGTTATTTGGTGCATCATATGGGACGGTTTCAGCAGGGATCGAGTAAACTTCCAGGCCGCTGGACGAAAGAGGAAAGTCTCCGGCTCTCAGCGCCCCGGACTGGGGTCGTTGCCTCAGTATTCGCACGGGCAGACGCTGGGATTCCTCGACATTAGGGATCGGAAGGAGATGAGGCGGAAAGGGATCGGTGAAAATATTTAAGATATCGAAAGTATCTAGAAGTCAGTGAATTATATCTTGCTTTGAAGATGGCGTTTATTGATTATCGGGCGTCCCACCGCATACCCAAGCTCTCTTACTTTGACCCATGAGCCAACAGGCCGCCAAGACCATTGCCTTCCCTGCGAAGTCACCCAGCCCCTCTGATCTCCAACAAGTTCTCGAACTGGCATCTCGTCTGATGGATCGCGAGGCGCGAAAATCGCGGCGCCATGACGCGGTGAAACCGGGCAAGGTGATATTATTTCCCGGGACTCGCTGAGTGAGATGGGAGAAAGTTTTTTTCTCGTCGCAGGAATAATCCGGGAGGTGCAGGCTCTCAGGATTGTTAATGAGTGAATTCGAGCAACTGGTTGATGCGCATTATCAGGCGCTGTACCGCTTTGCGATGTCGTTGGCGAAGAATCCGGACACGGCGTCGGATCTGGTTCAGCAGACCTTCTGCATCTGGGCCCAGAAAGGCCACCAGCTTCGCGAGCGATCGCGGGCGAAAACCTGGCTGTTTACGACCTTGCATCGTGAGTTCCTTTCCCATGCCCGAAAATCGAAACGCTACAGTGACCAGGAGCTGACTGAAGCCGTCGCAGGACGTTTGGAGTCATCCGAAGATGATGCGGACCGTCAGATGGACGGGCAACGGGCTCTCGAGCTGTTAGGTGACCTGGACGAAACGTTCCGGGCTCCGATCACTCTTTTTTATCTCCAACAGCACAGCTACAAGGAGATCGCCGAAATTTTGGACGTCCCGATCGGCACGGTGATGTCGCGCATTTCCCGAGCGAAGGAGATGCTGCGCCGCCGCATGACCGCGGAGCCATCGTCCGCCCCGAAGAATCTTTTGCAAATGAACCCAGGAACTTTGAAAAGCCATGGATAAGGAAGAAGCACGATTCATACTGCGATGCTTTCGACCCGACGGTTCGGATGCTGCAGAGCCAGAGTTCGCTGAAGCGTTGCAGTTCGCGGCAGCGGATCGAGACCTTGGTGATTGGTTGGCCAAGGAGCGGGCGCAAGATGCCGAGTTTTCCAGCATGCTGGGCAGGCTCCCCCTGCCGGAAGGGTTGCGCGAGGAAATTCTGGCGGGTCTGGCCGCAGAACGCGGAGACCTTCCCCAGGCAGACGAGATTGACGCCGTGCTCATTGGTGGCCTGGCGATGATCAGTCCGCCGCGTGGCCTGCGCGACGAGATTGTCGAAGCCATGGGCCGCAGTGTTCCGAACACGAATCCGAGCGGGTCGACGAATCGATCTTCTTCGTGGTGGCGCTTCGGCGTGCCGCTCGCCGCGGCTGCCGGAATTGCGCTGGCGTTCATGGTTCAATCGGAGCCGCCGGCCGAAAATTCAGGACCACTTGTTTCCATTTCTGATGCCGCAACCTCTGATTCCACAGGCTCGGCGGTGCCAGTTTCTTTTGTTGAGGATCAGGCCATCGCGACATTGGAGTCGCCGGACTTCGCTCTCGACCTGAAGAATCCGGATCAGAAGGCTTTGTTCAAATTCATCCGAGGAAAGGGACGCGCCTGTCCTTCGGGCGGTGTGCCCCGCAAACTCGAGGCGGAGCCGAGCATCGGTTGCCGGGTCATCGAGGTCAATGGAAAGCCCGGTGCGATCGTTTGCTTGAGACGCGGAGAAGGCGAGGTGGTCCATCTCGTGGTGTTCCGACGCGATGATGTGCTCGGTGATTTGCCGAGCAGCGGACATCCGCTGATCAACAAGCATGGCCAGTGGGCCGTGGCTCACTGGGAGAAGGGGAATCGGGCCTTCATGCTTCTGGGTCGCACCGATACGGAGCACTTGGAAGAGCTGTTCTAATCAGCAGATCCGTGCCTGGGAGTCGGCGCGGCAGATTGCTGCGGCTTGCATTGTCGGCCGGGTTTATAGAGGCTCCGCGCGCCGATGACATCTCTGACTCTTGAACCGATTTCGCACGTCTCCGGGACGATCCACCTGCCAGGCTCGAAGAGTATTTCGAATCGAGCACTCCTCCTGGCGGCGCTATCCGAAGGCGAAACGGAGCTGAGCAATCTGCTGGTCAGTGATGACGTAAGCCACATGCTCGAGGCGCTGAAGCAGCTCGGCGTCAACTACTCGCTGAGCGATGGCGGGACTTTCTGCAAGGTGGCCGGGCGTGGGGCAGCCTTCTCAACCGACGGTTTGGTGGAGCTGTTTCTGGGAAATGCCGGCACGGCGATGAGGCCGCTCGCGGCGGCCTTGGCGCTTTCGCCCGTCGATGTGCGACTGACGGGAGAACCGAGAATGGAAGAACGTCCGATCGGGCATCTGCTCGATGCCCTTCGGCAGCTTGGCGCCGATGTCAGTTGCGAGAAGAACGAGGGCTACCCACCGCTGCGAATTCAAGGGAAAGCCCTCGAAGGAGGCCGGGTGACGATTGATGGCAGCGTTTCGTCGCAGTTTCTAACAGCGATGCTGATGGCGGCTCCCTTGGTCACCGGAGAGGTGGTGATCGAGATCAAGGGTGATCTGGTTTCCAAACCCTACATCGACATCACTCTGGCACTGATGAAGTCCTTTGGGGTGGAGGTGGTGAACGACCATTACAAGAGTTTCAAAATCCCTGCCGGGCAGACGTACCGCTCGCCAGGACAATTTCTGGTCGAAGGCGATGCCTCATCGGCCTCCTACTTCCTCGCGGCTGCGGCGATCCGTGGGGGCGAAGTGACGGTGACGGGCATTGGTGAGAATTCGCTCCAGGGCGACACCGCCTTTGCCCAGGTGCTGGCGGACATGGGAGCGCAGGTCACGATGGCGGCCGATCACATCAAGGTTTCGCGCCACGGTCGACTTCGTGGGATTGATCAGGACATGAATCGGATTCCCGATGCCGCGATGACGATTGCGACAACCGCGCTGTTTGCCGACGGTCCGACGACGATCCGCAACATTGCGAACTGGCGGGTGAAGGAGACGGACCGGTTGGCGGCGATGGCCGCAGAGCTGCGGAAAGTCGGAGCCACGGTGGACGAGGGTGAGGACTACCTGACGATCGAGCCGCCGACTCAATTGCGGCATGCGGAGATTGAAACCTACAACGATCACCGGATCGCGATGTGTTTTTCCCTGGTGGCATTATCGGACACTCCAGTGACCATTCTTGACCCCGGCTGCACGTCCAAAACCTTCCCAACGTATTTCGACGAATTCGCTCGGATTTCGGAGAGGTGAGTCGTTGGCTCAGCTGGGAATCAGATTCCGGGTCACGGCCGGGATGATGTCATCGAGCGAGTCGGCCACCTGATAGTTGTCGGTTTCACAGAGCTCATCGAGAAGGGCAATGAGCGGGTCCCAGAAACCGTCGCCCTTGGGATCCCGCCGGTTGAAGATGACGATGGGTTTGTCCTTCATGATGGGATGACCCTGTTGTTTGAAGATCATCAGGGTGAAGAGTTCCTGAACGGTGCCGGCCCCACCGGGGAAGATGACGAAGGCGTTCGAATGATGAATCATCACTTCCATGCGGGTGTAGATGTCCTCACGCAGCCAAAACTGCGAAAGACCATCGGGCAGGCCTTCCAGCTCGATAATGTGCGGGACGTTAGAACCGGCGGTCCAGCCGCCCGCTTGGACTGATCCGCGGACCACGGCGCCCATGATGCCGGAGCGCCCGGCACCCGAGACGCACCCGAGCCGGTTCTCTGCGAGTTGCCGACCTAGCGCTTCACCATCTGCGATGTAGGCGGGGTCTTCCAAGGTGGCGGAGCAGAAAACGCAGACGTTGCCACGGCTGTCTGCTGGTGGCGGCGAACCGGTCGCCGGAATCGTGGCTGAGCAGACTTTCTCACGCTCGGCATCCGGGGTGCCGCGTTCGCGGGCCCGGTCGAGAAGCCGGATGACATCCTTTGGCGTCTCGGCATTCAGCATGAACTCCGAATGGTCCTGCTTGATGGTTTCCATTGCTTCGAGATGCCTCAGAAGCTTGTAGAAGGGGTTCCAGGATTGGTCGCAGTTGAGGATGATGGTGGGCTTCCCGGTGAGAAAGCGGTCGAGCGTCTGATAGCCGACAAAGACGGAGATCGCTTTGAACATGTCTTCCAAGGTGGCACCGGGGGTGAAGACGAAGGCATCGGACTCGATGATCTTTTCCTCGATGTTGGCGAGAGTAATTCGCTGATCTCCATTCGAGTTGTAGATGTCCCAACCGGCTTCGTAGAGCAGGTAGAGAAGTTTGGCGCGCGTTGATCTGGCAGGGTCGTCGGCGCCGAGGATGGTGCCGGATAGGCGAACGGTAGGCATGGGTGTTTGATGAATCGGAAATAGGCCGCCGAGACAGCTGGCCATGAGTGAAGCGTAGCGCAGAAATGCCTGATTGGGGATGAATTCTTGAAGTCCGGGTCGTGAAACGCTTCGAAGCGTATCGAGATGATGGCATGCTCCAGCTGGGAGTGGCCGGAAGTTTGGAGCGATGGCATCGACCTGCGATTCAGGACAGCGGGATTTGGAACTTCGGATGCTACCTGGGGTTTGATCTTTCTCCGATGCCATGCATTGCTTAGAAAGCCCATCACGACATGTCCCAAGCCATAGTAGACCCCGAAGAGCTACGCCGATTTGCGGCGGAGCTGAAGCGTTTCAATGAAGATCTTCGCGACCGCGCCGGATCGTTGATGTCACGATTCACGGCATTGGGAGACTCGTGGCAGGATCAGGAGCAGGAAAAGTTTGCCGGTGAGTTCATGCAGACGATGAAGGGATTGAAACGCTTCAACGAGGTGGCTGAACGACACGCCCCATACCTGATGAGAAAGGCCGAAAGGATTCAGCAATACTTGGATCAGGGATAGCAGTTAGGAAACCTGAAACCTGATATTTGCGATGGCGGAGCAGGCACGAGTGGCATCGATTGACGCGCTGGAAGAATTCCGCACGGCACTGCTGCGATATCAGAACCGGGCAACCCAGTCACTGGACGACGTCAGTGGCGACGTGAAGCAAATGCGCGAGTGGATTACTTTTGATCGCCGGATGCATTGGCAGTCTGAGGTGAAACGCCGGACCCGGAAACTTGAGCAGGCGGAGGCGGAGCTGATGAGCTCGAAATTCTCCGAATTGAAGGATGATCATTCGGTGCAGCAACTGGCGGTCAAGAAAGCGAGCCGGAGTCTGGCGGAGGCTGAGGAGAAATTGCGGGTGACCAAACGTTGGGCACGGGACTTTGATGCGATCGTGGCACCGGGCACGAGACAGCTTGATGGAATGCGGGAAAGGCTGTCGACATCGCTTCCGAAATCGATTTCCGCCATGGGTGAAACCATCGGTCTCCTGCGAGACTACGCGGAAGTTCGGGGCGTTAGAAGGCATGATCGCGATGGTCCGGCCACGACTGATGAGGAAGGGGGCGAGGCGTGAGCGCGGGGGCGGCGAAGGGGGCGTTGAATGATTCGACCCGCGAGTTGATGGCGGCCTGGGAACGGGTGCGTGAGACTTGGCGCGATGGCAAGGCAGACGAGTTCGGCAGGACCTATCTAATGGGACTGGGCGAGGATGTCTCGCGCGCGGTGCGGGTGATGGACGAACTGGAACGACTTTTTTCTAAAATACATGCCGATTGTGAATGACCCCCTGGATCCGGGACACGTGCTGAACGTGCTCGGTAAGTTGAAGACTCTGTTAGATGCCACGGCTGCCGGTGAATTGTCGGCGGAAGAAGTGAGGACTGCAGCAGTGGTGGCCGCTCGACGGGCACTCCGCGAGGAGGGAGAAAGAGCACAGGAGCCGATGGAGTCGGAACGCCTGGCACTGGAAGACGAGTACCAGCGGGATCTCGAAGCCGCGAAGCAGCGGCATGCCGACCGTTTGGCATGGATTGATGCGAAGTACCATGATGCCCGTAGTTCCTTGACTGACCGGATTGCTCGGGAGCGCGATGGGAAAGTGGGAAAAGTGCAGTCACTGGTTCTTAGAAGTCAGGACGAGCGGGGGAGAGAGTATGCGACAAAACAGGAGCTGCTTGCTTCCGTGCGGGAGAGGACCGCTGAGGATGCGGTAAAAATCGCCGAGCTGGAGAGAAAGGCATTGAAGTCGCTGCGATCGTTCAAGCCGCTCGTTGCCGGGAAGCTGGCAGGCAAGGGCGTGAAGGTGTCGATGGACGACGGGAAGAATCTCTTCGCCCGTGCCGAGGAGTCACTCGGTCATGTCACGGGTTCACCGATGGCAAAGCTGTTCCGGTTTGTGCCTTTGAGCGTGTGGCTGGTGGCAACATTCGGAGTGGCGGCATGGCTCTCGGGTGATCCTGGGAATGTGATGGGGTGGTTGCCCACGGCGGGGATGGCGGCCGGTGGGGTGCTGGCGATTTACTTAATCGCGCTGGCAAGTTGTTGGGGCTCGGTTGCGAGGCTCGCCGAGGCGCTGCAGCGGATTCGTTTGGCGGGTGCCACGGCAGTTGGCGCGATGGAAGAGGAAGTGCTCGGGCTAAAGGAGGCGATCCAGGGAGAGGCAGAGGCTCTGCGAGGCGAACTGAGTGAAACCCTGATCACGAGTGAAACGGAATCGCAGGAACTCATCCGCTTGGGTCGCGGAAAATTGGAGAGTCAGTTGGCAAGGCTTCCGGAGAAGGAGGAACGCTTGCATGCGCGCCGGCTAAAGAGGGTCGAAGAAGCACACCTTCGGCGTTTGGCAGAGTGGGAAGAAGCATGTGCCGCGGAGGCGGCCGCCCGGGAAAAAATCTATCAGGGAAAGGCAGCCGAGGCCGATAAAGTGCATGAGGCGGCCTTGGCTGAACTCCATCGGAAGTGGCCGGAGATTGTGGAATTGCGCGATGAACTGGCGGGACTCATGGCTGATGCCGGCAGGCGTTTCCCTGACTGGTCGAAGGCATGGCTGGAAAACTGGACACCTCCGGCATCGGGCGAGCAGGTGGTCCCCTTCGGCCAAATGAAGGTCACCATGGACGAGATGGTCGAACGTTTGCCTCAGGACCCACGCTTTGATCTCGGTGAAGCGAAGGAGTTTGAGGTGCCATTGGCACTGGGTTTTCCGGGGCATGGTTCGCTGCGATTTGATGGCGATGCCAGAGAGGCGGCGAGTGCGATCAACTCGATCGTGCTCCGCCTTTTGGCGACGCATCCGCCGGGACGGGTGGCATTCACCTTCATCGACCCCGTCGGACTCGGTCGGGACTATGCGGGGCTCATGCATCTGGCGGACTACGAAGACAGTATCATCCACGGCCGGATCTGGACGCAGACGCAGCAGATCGAAGAGCGCCTGGCGGATCTGAACGAACACGTTGAGAAGGTCATCCAGATGTACCTTCGCAACGAGTATGAAACAATCACCGAGTACAACGAGCAGGCCGGAACGATCGCGGAAAAGTATCAGTTTGTGGTGATCGCTGGTTTTCCCTCGGGAATGAGTGAAACCGCCGTGACACGTTTGCGGAGCTTGGCGGCGAGCGGGGCGAGGTGTGGGGTGTTCATTCTGATTCAAGTCGAACCAGGGAAGACGATCGGAGACAAGGGGCTGGATGAGGAATTGAAGAAGACTTGTCTTTGTCTGACGCAACGGGCGGGAAAGTGGCTGCTGGAGGGTGAAGGCGAAGTGAGCTTGGACAAAGCACCCGATGATGCTTTGGCGACGGAAATCGTTCATCGCTTGGGAAGAGCAAGTGTCGACTCAAACCGCGTGGAAGTGCCGTTTTCGAGCATCACGCCGGACGGGGATTTCTGGACGGAAGAAACAGGGGAGGAACTGCGCGTGCCGATCGGACGGACCGGGGCGAAGAAGTTGCAGTACCTTTCAATCGGAAAAGGAACCAGACAGCATGCGCTCATTGCCGGTAAGACCGGTTCGGGTAAGTCGACGCTGTTTCACGTGATGATCACGAACCTCGCGTTGTATTGCAGTCCGGAGGAAGTGGAGTTTTATCTCGTCGATTTCAAAAAGGGCGTCGAGTTCAAGTGCTATGGGACGAAGCGTCTTCCGCATGCGCGGGTGGTGGCGATCGAGAGTGATCGCGAGTTCGGTCTGAGCGTACTGCATCGCGTGGACGATGAACTGCGGAGGCGAGGTGAGCTATTCCGCGAATGCGGGGCGCAGGATGTGGCGGGATATCGGAAAGCGACGGGCAAGCCGTTGCCGCGGACCTTGCTGATGATCGATGAGTTTCAAGAGTTTTTCACCGAGGATGATGGCACCGGACAGGAGGCATCACTGCTGTTGGATCGGATCGTGAGGCAGGGTCGAGCGTTCGGCATTCATGTGATCCTCGGATCGCAGACGCTGGGTGGAGCCTACACCTTGGCCCGCGCCACTTTGGGACAAATGGTGATCCGGATCGCGCTTCAGTGCAATGAGGCGGATGCCTACCTGATCATGGACGACGACAATCCGGCACCACGCCTGCTGACGCGTCCGGGTGAGGGAATCTACAATGACAACGCGGGAGCTGTAGCTTCTAACAGTCCCTTCCAAGCCGTCTGGCTGGGTGAGGAGGAGCGGAATGAGCGACTGGACGAAGTGATCGCGCTCGCGCGTGAGCGGGGAATCAAGATGCCGGCACCGGTGGTGTTTGAAGGCAATGCTCCGGCGGAACTTCTGGACAACGAGCTTTTCGAAGCCGCATTGGCGGTGCCCGCGATCGGGAAACCGAAGATCGCGAGAGCCTGGTTGGGCGCGCCGAATTCGATCAAAGGGCCGACTGAGGCGGCATTCGTCAGACAGAGTGGCTCAAACCTGCTGATCGTGGGGCAGGGCGAGGACCGGATGAAGGCAATCTTGGGCGGCACGCTGGCCTCGTTGTCATCCCAGTACCCGACGTCTGGTCTGAAGCTGGTGGTGCTCGATCCGGAAGGGGATCAGGGCGATCTTGCCGAGCTGGTGAAGCTTCTGCCCCAAGGTGGTGAGATCCATGTTCCGGGTGAGCTCGATGAGGCAATGGCTGAGTTGGCGAAACGAATGGACGCCGGAGAAGGGGACGATGTGTTCCTCGTTGTTAGAGACTTGCAGCGTTTCAAGTCCCTGAAACCGGATGAGGAATTCAGCTTCTCCTTCGATGACTCGGGCGGCAGCGGTGAGAGTCCATCGAAGATCTTTCAAAAGCTCATTACCGAAGGGCCCGCGCTGGGAATCCACGTGGTGGTAAGCATCGACACCTGGAGCAACGTCGGTCGCTGGATTCCTCGGAAGATGCTGAGCGATTTCCAGATGCGGGTGCTCTTCCAGATGAGCGGAAATGATTCGGCGGCCCTGATCGACACTCCGGCAGCGGGGAATCTCGGCCTGCATCGGGCGCTGCTCTACCATGAGGCAATGGGAAGCCTCGAAACCTTCCGGCCCTACGCTCGCGTCGAGGCCCGGGTGCTGGGCGAGCGCTTGAGCGAGATGCAGAGGTAAAAAAAAAGGCCGCCGGAGTCCCACGTCCGGCGGCCTGTTTAATGTCAAAAATCCCACACCCATGGGAGGATCGACTGTGCTGTTTTACCCTTACAATGAAGCCGCTTAGCGCGGCGTTCGGTCTAGTAGACACTTAAGTTGTCCGGATGTTCAAAAGAATTTAGAAATTTTTCAAAAAAACTGCGGAACGCTCAGGCGCTGAGCTGTTTCCAGAAGAGGTGGCCGGCGATGGCGATGCCGATCACGGCGACGATGGCGCGCACGGCTGCGGCGGGGATCCGCTGGGCGAAATGGGATCCGAAGAAGTATCCAGGGATCGATCCGGCGAGGAGGAAGCCGGCGAGTCGCCAGTCGATGGCACCTGCGGCGATGAACCAGATGACGGCGGCGGTGTTGCAAAGGAGACCGAGAAGCGCTTTGAGGCCATTCATCCGATTCACATCGCGCAGGCCGAGCACCCCGAGGCCGGCGAGCATCATGATCCCGATGCCGGCCCCGAAGTAACCGCCGTAGATGGCGACGCCGGTTTGGAAGGCAATTCCCCAGGTCTTGGGGCGCTCGGGTTCCTCCGTGTCGTGCTTCTTGAGCCAGCGCCGGATCGGCCCGTTGAGAAGGAACAGGAGAGTCGCGAAGAGCAAGAGCCATGGGACGGCTTTCTCGAAGACGGATTCAGGAAGCCAGAGCAGCAAGCCGGCTCCAAGCAGGCCGCCAAGCAGCGAGACGATGCCGAGGGGAACGATCCATTTCTTCACCTCGAGGAGCCGATGCCGAAAGGCCCAGACCGAGCCGGGCAGGCCGAAATAAAGCGCCACGGTGGATGTCGTATTGGCAAGCACCGGCGGCAGTCCGGCGGCAAGCAGGGCGGGAAAGGTCAGCATGGTGCCGCCGCCCGCGACGGAATTCATGACTGCGGCGAAAAAGCCGGCGAGCAGGACGAGCCATTCGGCAGTGGTGGGCACGGGGGGAGAGGAAACTTTAAAATCGAAAGATGAAACCCCAAAAAGGCGCAGGATCCCCCGTGATCGCTGCAAGCCGGTCGAAGTCCCTCAATCTCCGGCGGCGCCACTGAGGAGTTCGGCACGTCGCGATGGCGCAATCAACTCGAGCTTGATCTGGTCCTTCGTAATAAGTCCGTTTCTCAGCGCCAGCGCATGGATTTCAAATATCGTATCCTCGCGTGCCGGTCCCTCATCGATCAATGCGGACCATTCGATCGCCGCATCCAGATCGCCGTTCTCGGAGATCTCGTGCACTATGTAACTGATGGCTGGCTGGAGATCATCCAGGCTCGGCTGCGCCGCCAGCCAATCCCGGGTCGCCTGCGGATCATGACGATACCAGGCAAGCGCTGCCGACTGTATGGCGGCACGGTCCATCCCTTCGATTGCCTGCGTGAGCAGTGCGACGTGGTCAGTGTCGGCGGCGGGTGGGAGGGCTCCTAGGTCTTCAGCCTGAATGATTCTAACAGGGATCTCCCGACCGGGATCCGAAACTTCTGCCGATTTCCAGAAGGGCGGACTGACTGAAGGTCTGGATGGGCGTTCGAGTGGCTCGCTGATGGAGGGCTCCGGACGTTCACTCGCGCGGATGCCGAAGCCGACGATGATCGCCAGCACCAGCAGGGAGGTGGCAAGCATGGGCAGAGTTTTCATGCGATGGCTGGGTGTGCTGTCGCTTCGGTGGGAAAGGAAGCGTCCTCCTTTTTCTCTTCCATCCCGTCAAATCGCAGCAGACGGGCGCTGTTGAAGATCACAAAGAACGCGGAGAACTCATGAAAGAAGGCGGCGGCGATCGGATTGACGAAGCCGAGGGAGGAAAGAGCGATGGCGATAATGATGAAGGCGAAGCCGCAGAGAAGATTCTGATTGATGATGCCGACGGTCTTGGAAGAGAGCATGAGAAGATCCGCGAGACGCCGAAGATCCCCCGACATCAGCGCCACATCCGAGGTGTGCACGGTGACGTCGTTGCCGAGTGCTCCCATCGCCACCCCCAGATCTCCTTCCGCTAATGCCGGCGCGTCATTGAGTCCGTCTCCAACGACCATCACACGCTTGCCGGCAGAGCGCAGTTGACGAATGTGAGCGACCTTGTCCTGAGGCAGGCAGTTCGCCTTGAACTCCGTAATGCCTACCTGGGCGGCGATGCCTTCCGCAACCTCCTGGCGGTCTCCGGTAAGCATGACAAAATCCGAGATGCCCAGTGATCGAAGACGCGCAAGGGTTTCGGCAGCTTCGGGGCGAATTCTGTCACCCAGGAAGAATGTGCCCACATGCACGCCGTCCACGGCAATAAGGACCAGCGAGTGACGCGTGTGGCAGGCGGGTTCGATGGCGAGATCGACCCCGGCGTTCTCGAGGAAACTGGCTCGGCCGATGAGAATTGACTTCCCCTCGACCACCCCTTCGAGACCCAGTCCATGGTGCTCGATGAGGGAGTCGACATCAGGACGTTCGCTTTCGGGAACGCTTTGCGAAATGGCCCGCGCAATCGGGTGGTTCGAGCGACTTTCGATGGCCGCAGCCAGGCGCGTAATACTAGATTTGCAGTAGTTCGGAGAGTGGACGGCCGCATCCTCGAGTTCGAGCTTGCCCTCGGTGAGGGTGCCGGTTTTGTCGAATACGACGGTATCGGTGAGGCGCGCGGATTCGAGGTGGCGGACGGATTTGACCAGCAGTCCCATCCGCGAGGCAGCAGCGATGGCGGAAACCATCGCGGAAGGGCTGGCGAGAACGAAGGCGCAGGGGATGGCAACGACAAGCACGGCGATGGCGCGCTCGATTTCCTGAGTGAAGAAGAAGACGGTGGCGGCGATGAGGAGAATCAGCGGCGTGTAGTATCGCGCGTAGTCTTCGGCAAGGGAGATGATGGGGGCTTCCGACTCTTTGGCCTCCTCGATGATGGACTGGACCCGCCCCATCACGGTTTCCTCACCAATGGTGGTCACCTGCGCGTCGATCGATCCATTGAGGTTGTTGGTGCCTGCGAAAATTTCCGACCCGGGACTCAGCTCAACTGGCACGGATTCACCGGTGATCGAGGATTGATCGATGAGTGCGGTTCCGGAAAGGATGATCGCATCCGCTGGCACGGCTTCGCCGGGGAGAATCCGAATCACATCGCCAGCCTGCAACTCGGTGGCTTCGATCTCTTCGTAGGAATCGCCGGATTTGCGGCGTGCCCGTATCCTGGACAGCTGGCGGAGCTTCGCCAGTGCCATCTCCACTCCCACGGTGGTGCGCTCTTCGAGCATCTGGCCGAAAAGCAATACGATCGCGACGATGGCTCCGGTGAGGTACTTCCCGGTCGCCAGACAAGCCGCAAGGGCAAGCACCACATACTGATCCATGTAGAATTGGGTTGCCGCAAATCCGGTGGCACGGATGGCGCTGATGAGTCCGGTGACGATGGGAATGGCCACAATCAGTGCCGCGAGCAAAGCGAAGGTCTGACTGACGATTTCCTGGCCGGGACGCAGCCATGCGCTGATCACGGAGGCGAGCATCAGTGCGCTAGCGATGAAAAGCAGCGCGAGACGGCGGCGTGTTTCGGTGTCGAGTGGAAGGTCTGCGGTCATGAGCTTAGCGGGAAAATTCTGGAGCTGGTTCGATCATCAACGAAGGCCGGGCCTGACCGGCGGGCACCAGAGTGCGCGACTGCACGCCGCCTAACACAGTGCTCAGGGTTTCACTGAGAAGACGTTGGGAAACAAGCGCGGGACTACGCCGGTGCTCGACGAGCATCTCCTGAAAGGCGGCTGACTCTCCGGCAGCGGTGGATGTGAGCTTGGCGGCGTGTCCCTCGGCGCGATAAGTGATGGCGGCGGCTTCACCACGATACTTTTCCAAGGTCTCGTCGTGATACTGACGAGAGTTTTCGTAGATGGTTTTCGCAAACTGACGGGCATTTGAGACATCCTCAAATGCGGCGACAACCTGGCTCGGAGGGGCGAGTTCGATGATGTCGATCGCTGTGATGCTCACGCCGAGATTCAGCTCGCCTGCAAGGATGCGTGTCGAATCCGCGGCACGGGCGGCAAGCTCCCGGCGATCAGCAGTCAGTGATGAATCGATGTTGCGCGTGCCGATTTGGCTGCTGAGCGCGCGGTAGGCGAGACGCGAGAGGAGCGTATCAATGTCATCTCCGGCCGTGGCATAGAGAAAGGGATCATTGATCCGGTAGCGAAGCACGAATCGGCCCTGGATGATGTTGAAGTCCGCAGTGAGCGTGTAACCATCAACCACCGGATCCAGGGTGGAGCCGGCTGGCTTTTCTGGAACAGCCTCGGAGTCGGGATCATTGGGTGATTTTTGGATGGCGCGCGTGAGCTGTTCGTCATTGAGCTCAAGGGCCGTCTCAGGGTCGGAGATTTTCACACCTCCTGTGGCCCATCCGTTGAGCGGAATGCTAAACTCGCGGCCGGTCTCGAAGCGAACGAGGCGATCAAAAGGATCGGGCATCCCGATAAGAAGACCGGGGCCATGGATCTCAGGTTGGATTTTTCCAAAGCGCAAAAGGAGCGCCTGCTCGTTTGAACGAACACTGCGAACCCCCGAGAGGGCATAGAACAGGAGCAGCGCTGCAAACAACCAACGCGCGTGGGCGGTGAGATGCTTGAGCAGGATCAGCAGGGCCTCAACGGCACGGCCTTGTTTTCTTATGGATCTCGTAGTCATCCCTAAAAGTTATTCAGCAGGCTTGTCGTTGAGGAATGGTGATTGGGTGAGTTCGTGATTCTTCGGGATGGGCGGTGGGCTGGATGGACTTGATTGAGGGTCGTCCCTGTTTTTCAGCCAGTGCAGCGGGGCGACGCTGGTATCGAGCACGAGGGTGGTGTTCTTATCGACAATGGTGCGTAGGGACTGGAGCTCGCGGAGGAAGCGGTAGAACTCCGGATCGCTGCCGTGGGCTGCGGCATAAAGCGCGGCGGCTTCCGCTTCCGCTTCGCCACGAATCTCCTCTGCCTGACGTTTGGCGTCGGCAAGAAGGCGGGTCGCTTCGCGGTCGGTTTCGGCCTTCATGGTGACTGATTGGGCCCGACCTTCGGCACGGAATTTTGTGGCTTCCCGTTTCCGCTCGGCACGCATCCGGCGGAATACGGATTCCGTGTTCGCTTCCGGAAGCTGAATGCGGGTGATTCCCACCGAAAGCAACTTGATCCCCAGTTGGGAAAGTGCGTCCGGCGCGGCAAGTGTTAGAATGTCATCCTCGATCGCCGGCAGGTTGGTCGGAGATCCTACGGGGGCAATGAGTTCGGAAAAGGCGTGGGAGCCGATCACCGAGTTTCGCGCCGAGGTGATCAGGGCGTCGAGCTTTTCGGTGGCACTGGCGATGTTGCCGACGGAGTTATGGTAGCGCAGGGGATCGTCGACCCGCCACGTGAAGAAGACCGGAATGATAACATTTCTCTGGTCTTTGGTGAGGGTTTCGCTGAGTCGGATTTCGGCATGCTGAAGACGTCGGTCGATCCGGATGACGCGTTCCAGAGGCACGGGAAGACGTGGGTAGAATCCGGGCTCGCTATGCGTGCGGACCGGCTTTCCAAATCGTAGGACAATGGCTTTTTCCGTCTCACTGAGAATGAAGCCGCACGCAGAGGTGAGCACGGCGATGCCCACCGCGAGGATCAGGACAGTACGGATGATGGTGATGCGTTTGTTGCAGGGCGCTTCGCTGGATTCGCTCATGGCTCGGGTGTTTCGGATTCAAGAGTGTTGTCAGGATCGGCAGGACTGAAATCCGGTGCCGGGATCTCACCGCGGTCGGCGCGGAGGTAGCCTTCGATCTCGAGGTCAAAGGCTTCCCTCGATCGGCCGGGACGGGCGATGAGTGATTGAGGAACGGGCGGGACCCGGTCGATGAGGTCAGGATTCAGGACTTTCCGGAGGTCGAGGTGCATCGGCATGTCGCCCTGGATGCGATCGTCGAATATCGCCTTCTTCGCGCCGCCCAGTGTGGTGTCGTAGACGGCGAAGCCTTCGCGAAGATCGTAGAGGGAAGGTGATTGCGCACGAGCACGAGCACGGGTTTGGAAGCGGTCGGTATCGCCACGCGCGGCCAGAATGCGATTGTCCCGGGATGACTCGGCGCTGATGACGATTGCCTTCGCATTCCCAGCGTAACGCAGGAGGTTGTCGTTTCGGTATTCCTCGCCGCTATGAATGGCCGTCTCTTTGTCCTCGATGGCGGAAACGACGTCCTGGAAGAACGGAGCGACATTCACCGGCGGATGGATGTCGCGCAGGTGGACCGTCTCAATGAGGATTCCTGAATGAAGTGCATCGAGATCGTGCTGGAGCTGGAGCTTGATCTTCGAACGAAGTGCTTCCCGAGCGGTCGTCATGATCTCGGATGCCGGAAGCGAAGCGGTAAGGCGCTGAAGGATTCGTGCTGAGAGGGATTCGAGTAGGCTCTCCGCCTCGACCGTCGAGCGGAGGAAATCGCATGGTCGGGCGATGCGGTAGGAAATCGGAACGGAGATCGAGAGGTAGTCATCGCCACCTCCGACAAGTGAGATCTCCTCTTCCTCATAGTGGGCGCGTTCCCAGAGGATGGGCTTTCCCGGATCGGTTTTGAAGCCGAGCACAAGCTGCCGAATGCGGGCGCTTTCCACCCGGTGCAGAGTGCCGAAGGGGTAAGGCGCGGCAAAATGGAGCCCCGGGGCAAGCTCGCGCTGGCTCAGGGATCCAAGGGTTTGACGGATACCGAGCTGAGATGACGAGACTTCATGCACCGCCGTCCCCAGCCAGCTAAGCAGCAAAGCCGAGATGGCGAGGGCGGGCAGTGCCCGGCGGACACTCGGCCACATCCACATTTCGGCCAGCTTCAGGGATTCCTGGCTCGGGGCAGGCGGTGGAGACAGCGCATCGAATCTGGGACCCAGGAAGCGGTAAAAGAAAAACGCGCCATAATCCGGCAGGTGATGCCAGTGACGTTTTGGTGTGTAGAGACGGGAAACAACTTTCGATAGAGTGTCCGCAGTGACGAGGACGAATAGACCTAACATCACCCACGCGGCAATTCGATGGGTGGATAGGGTTGTGAATGGATCGGCCATGAAAAGACCGGCGATGGGAAAATGAAGAAAAACAGCAAACTGAACGAGTGACTTGCGTGCTGGGTTTTGCTCTTCGGACTGGAGATTGAAAAGGATGCCGGTGAAAGCGCAGGCGACTCCGAGAATGAGCGCCGCAACCGCATGGGTAACGGGGGCGTCCACCGAGGAGCTGAAAGGAATGACGCCTGTTAGAAAGAGACCGGCTGCGATGCTGCCAAATACAAGTCCAATCAGCGGACGTGCGGCATGAAGGCTACCAAGCACCACCATCAGTGCGGATGCCGGCAACAGAGCGGCATCGGACGAGACAAGTGCGCCGATGGCAAGGACGAGCGACTCAAGCCACAAGAAGATGGCGAAAAGACTCAGGGACTGCGGGCCGGTCATGATTTTCACAAGAAGCAGAGAACGGAAAACCGGGCCGGCCCAAGAAAGGGAGCCGGACCGGTCTTCACTGAGATATATCTTAGGATTCGGAGGTCATCGGGAGCCGATTACTGTTTCGGACGCATGATCAGGATCTGTCCGTCTTCCCCGTACTGTTCACGTGCTTGCAAGCGGGTGAGCGTGCCACCATTGCCGTCGGGAATGTTGGAACGGATGGAGCGATTGAGGTCACCCTGGGCGTCCGCATACACGCCATTCTGACCGTGTGCCTGCACAAAGGTGATGAAGGTGCCGGGGCCGAAGAACTCATCGGTGGCAATTACGCCGGACGACTCCCAAAGGCCGGCCGAGAGAGGGCCATGACCGTCGCGAGCCTGAATTTGACCGTAGTTGAAGGTCGACTGCAGCTTGGCCTGGTTGCCATTGTTGCGGTCGAGTGACCAGATCGCTCCGTTGCGGTCGTACTTGGCGAACACTTCGTCGGCCGGGGAGTTACGGTCTTCCTGGATCATGATGAAATCCTTGGTGACGGCAATGTTGTCGATGCTGACTGCGAAATCCACACCGGCATCAATGTCACCCGCAACCCGGGTGTAAGTTCCAAGACGGGAGGGGGAACCTCCGTTGGCTGCGACAAGGCTACCCGCAACGGCTCCCGTGTAGGATCCGCCAGGAGTGACGATTTGATCGGCGTTGTAGACCACCGTCAACGTTCCGTCCGCCTGGGGATTGACCGGGTTCATGGTCAGTTGATAGAGGCGACCAAGACGGTTTGAGAGGCTTCCACCCGTGGTGGCCAGGAACAGGTTCCGGGTCGGTGCGGCTGGATCGAACTCGGTGTCTTCAACACGAATGAAACCGAAGGCGCCAAGCGCATCCGCCTGGGTGAGCAATTGATCGTCGGAAAGGTCCTTCGCGTTCGGAATCATGCGCCACTGCACCGCGAGCGTTCCTGAATTGAAGGTGCCTTCATTGTCTTGCTGGTCGCGTGAGCACAGCACATACACCTCACCATTGGTGAGACCATTCTTGTCCAGTCCGCTGTCGGAACGACGCAGCTTGGTCCCCACATACATGTAAACGTAAGAAGGAGCACCGGCATCTTCTGTCGAGATCACGACCGTCTTCGCATCGCGACGCGGCTGGACGATGGTGTTCTCACGACCCACGCGGCCAAGAGCTGGAAGTGTGTGCATTTTCCCATCAAAAATGGCCACTGACTGGGCACCCAGGCCGTCGCCATTCGGGTTGTTGGCAGTGATGGTTGAGAACTGGGCGGAACCGAACGTTTCCTCGTTGGTCAGGAACATCGGACGGTCGAACCCGTGCTCTGGACCGGCGAACGAACCTGAACAAAAACGCGTGAAGGCGCTAACCGCACCCTGTCGCGGAGTATCACCCCAACGGACATTTTCTTTGAAAACTTCCGTGTAGGCGACACTTCCGCTGGCCACGGAACCGTCTTCATTCAGAACGTAGCGCGAAACATAGGCACCCCGGAACGGTGACTCGCCGGGAATGGCGGTGGAAAGGGCATCCTGACCAGCCTCGTGAGAACAGAAGAGAATGATCTCTCCGGTGATCCGGTCGCGATAGATGCCGGAAGCATCGGGAAGACCAGCAAATGCAAACTCCTTCGATGAGTCGCCCGTCAGCGGCACCCGGTCGCCCACGGTAACGATGGGTTCGTAATTGAAGTCTCCATTTGCCTGGTCCGCCATGTAGGGGAACTCAGAGGTTTTGAAACCTTGCGCAAGCAAGGGCGAAGCCAGTGTGAGACCGGCAAGAATATAGGCTGTATTTTTCATGATGTTAGTTGGAAAGGGAAAGGGATGGAAAGGGGACTCAGGCGCGGCGGCGACGAAGCAGGAACATGATGCCAAAGGCTCCGAGGAGCGTGGAAGATGGCTCAGGAATGGTGATGGTGGTGACCCCCTGGCCGAAGGATCCGATGAGGCTTGCAGATCCATTGAGTTGATCGATGGCGTAGAAGCCCGAGCTCAATCCGTCGGTCGATAGTGAGGCGTAAAGGTTGCCATCGAGATCGAAACCCAGATCACCGTAGGAGGTGATGGAGACGCCGAGGTCGCCGAGGGTGAAAAGTTCGAGCGCATCGGGGTCCAGCGCCTGAGCAATGATTCCGAGAGAGGCATCGAGAAAGAAGGCCGTGCCGAAGTCAGGATCAATGGCCAGTCCGGAAATGGAGGGTGCTGTCAGCTCGTTGATGTCTCCGGTGGCATAATAAGCGGAGCCCACCGAACTCGCGACACCGGCATTGTTGATGTTGAATCGATCGCCAGCATCGTCGGCATACATGAAGCCTCCGGTAAAGCTGTCATAAGCCAATCCGGCATCGTATCCGGCGGGGGCAAAGACATTGCTAAGCAATACGGCATCTCCGGTTTGGGCAACCTGATAGATATTGGCATTGGTGTCGATACCGGTGAAGCGGCCGGTCGCGGGGTTGTAGGAAAGATTGACGATCGAGGCGTAGGGATCCGCAGTCACTCCATCGGAGGCCACCAGACCACTAATCGAAGTAGTCGTCAGGAAAGTTCCTGGATTGGCGGAATCGAACGACACGAGATTGTTGCCGTCTGTCACACCCCAGAAGGTGGCGGCGCTGGTGAGGCCCGAGGATGCGAGCACGAAGAACAAGGCTTGGAGAGATTTCATGATGATTAATGTTTTCAATCTCCGGCGATGTATTCGCACCGGATTAGCGGTGACTTGTCATGGGATGACGATGTTTTGCTAAAGGTATCCGGTCGCGAAAATGTCATGTGACGTTTGCACCGTCGCTCGTCACGGTGCCATTCCACGATTTTGTCACCACGGCGAGATCGCCTCCTTATGAAGACTCTTGTTTTCGAGAGCTTTTAGAGTTGGCAATCTCTTTCCGTCGGGTCCGTGGAAAGTTTTCGCCACATTGATCCGGCAATCCGAGCGGTGTCGTCACCGGGCAACGGTGACGTCGGGACGCGGCGACAAGTGAGAACAGGTCGTGCCAGACCAAGGTGACATATCAGGCCGTCCTTGCCTCGGACGGCCGAAAGATCATCACCTGAATCCTCCTTTGCTTGTGCGGTCGGGGAGGCTGGCTCAGCACATTGAGCGAACTCGCCTAACGGTTCTCTTCGTCGACCGTTGCGTCGGCGTCGAAGGATTCGAGGGTCTCCGTGAGGGTGAAGGCTGCGGGGATGACCAGCAGGATCACGATGGCCGAGGCGAGGGTGCCGACGCCGAGACTGATGGCCATCGGGACGAGGAAGAGTGCCTGGATGCTCGTTTCGAAAATCATCGGAGCTAGTCCCAGGAAGGTGGTGATGGCTGTTAGGAGAATCGGTCGGCAGCGCCGGGCGGAGGATTCGTGAGTGACCTTGGCGATCGGCATGCCTTCGGCGATGTAGCGTTCGCGGGTGACGGCGAGCACGAAGCCACCGTTCACGACCATGCCGCAGAGGGCGATCATGCCGAAGATGCTGAAGATCGAAATATCGGTATCCAGGACGATGTGCCCGACGATCGCTCCGGCGAGGCTGAAGGGGATGGTGAGCAGGATGATGAAGGCTTGCAGGTAGCTGCGAAGAATCGCGGCCATGATGGCGTAGACGGCGAAGACCGCGGCGAGCAGGCCCCAGCCGAGGCGTTGCATGGCATCGCGCTGTTCGCGTTGCTCGCCCTCGAAGCTGTAGGTCAGACCAGGATAGCGTTCGAGGATCTCGGGAAGTTCCCGGGCTTCCAGGGAGGAGAGGACCTTGTTGCCGGTGGTGACGCCGGCGGTGACATTTGCCGTGATGCCGATGACGCGGCCGCCATCAACTCGCTCGATTCGCAGCGGTGACTTCGAACGGATGATCCTGGCCGCTTCACCGAGAGGAATTTCGGTGCCGTCGGGTGCCAGCAGGATTAATTCTTCAAGCGAGCGTTCGGAGCGACGTTCCGATTCGGGAGTGCGGACCATCACGCGGACTTCTTCGCGTCCGCGCGGTTGGCGAAGGGCTTCGGCTCCGTAGAAAGAGTTGCGAATCCGCTCGCCGAGACCTTCGGCGGTGAGACCGAGGGCACGACCTTCTGGGGTGAGCTCGAATTGCAGTTCGGGCGTCTCTCGTCCGGAGCCCTTGCGCACGTCCGTCACCCCGGGGTAGCTGCCCACCGTTGCCGCGACTTCATCGGCTGCCAGACGCAGGGTGGCGAGATCGGGATGGGCAAGTTCGATGTCGATTTCAGCTTCGCCGCCAGGGCCGACGAGGTAGTCGAAGAAGATCGACTCAAGATCGGGGATGTCGGGGAGTTCGTCGCGCCACAGGTCGGCGAAACCCCGTCCGGTGATCTTGCGTTGGCTTTGCGGCACGAGTGTGATGGCGACTTCTCCAAGGTTGGCCCCTTTGTCCCCCAGTTCGACAGCGATGCTTGTGGTGATCTCGCCTTCGCCTGCTTTTTCGAGGGCTCTCTTGGCGGCGGCATCGACCAGCCAGCAGACCTCGCGTGTTCGTTCGACCGGAGTGCCGGCGGGCATGGCGATTTCGGCCTGAATGAAATCCGCTTCGATCTGGGGGCTGAACTTGAAATCAATGCGGCCGCTCCAGACCCAGGCGGCGACGATCATCAAGGTGGCGCAGAACGACGCCAGAGTGATCACCCGATGCTTGATCGCGAAGATGAGCATCGGCCGATACATCCGGTCCATGGCATTCTCGATGCGGTGGCGGACGCGCGTCTGGGCGCGGTCGATGCGGTTGAACCAGGAGTTGGACGGCTTCGCCTTCCCGGCGGATGCAAGGTGGGCCGGGAGAATGAAAAGACATTCGATCAGGGAGACGGTGAAGACGGCGATGACGACCGAAGGCAGGACTTCGAAGAACTGGCCGGTTTCGCCCGGAACAAAGAGCAGGGGAAGGAAGGCCAGCACGTTGGTGGTGACGGCAAAGAGAACCGGCGTGGTCATTTCCCGTGCACCATGGATGGCGGCATCCAGACGCGACATGCCTTCGGACATCTTGTGGAAGATGTCTTCGCCGACCACTACGGCATCATCGACGACGATGCCGAGGGTGACGATGAAGCCGAAGAGGGAAATCATATTGATCGTCGATCCACCGACCGGAAGCAGGGCAATGGAGCCGAGGATGGCGACGGGAATTCCGATGGCGGTCCAGAATGCGACCCGCAAATCGAGAAGCAGCCCGAGCGCGATGACGACGAGAACGAGTCCGGCAAAACCGTTCTCTAACAGCAGGCTGATGCGTTCCTCGAACTCTGATGACCGGTCACGTGAGAGGCTGACGGTGACCGAGTCCGGCAAGCGTTCCTGTTCTTTCTCGATGAAACGGCGGACCGCAGCGGCCACTTCGAGAGGCGCCTGGTTCTCCGAGCTGAAAACCGAGATCGTGACCGAGCGCTTGCCGTAGAAATAGGCCTCGCGCTGGGATTCTTCGAAACCGTCGGTGATCGTCGCGATGTCGCCGAGCCGGACCTTGGATCCGTCGGGCGTGCTGACCACGGGGATGTCGCGGAACTCGATGGCCTGATCGCGGCGCTCTTTGGTGCGTAGCGCGAGATCGCCGCCGCGGGTGCGGAGGGTTCCGCCCGGGACGTCGAGCGCTGCTTCACCAATGGTATCGGCCACGTCGCCAAGCGTGAGATCGAGCGAGCGCAGGGTTTCGCGGGGAATCTCGATTTCGATCTCCGGCTGACGGACGCCGCTGAGCTCGACCAGCGAGATTTCCGGTTGGGAAAGCAGGCCGGTCTCGATCTGACGGGCAAAGTCGACGAGGTCGCGTTCCGGGATGTCGCCGGAGACGGCGACGCGCATCACGTCGCGTCGGCGACCTTCGCCTAACAGCACGAGCGGTGGTTCGATCTCATCGGGAAAGACGGGGATCCGCTGTACGGCTGCAGTGATCTCCTGAAGCGCTCGATTGCGATCAAAGTCGGGAAAGATTTCGGCGGTGACCACGCCACGGCCTTCCTGCGCCACGGCCTCGAGGCGCCTGACCATTTCCAATCCGCGCAGCTCGGATTCGATGGGCACGATCACCGATTGTTCGACCTCCACCGGCGAGGCACCGCGGTACTGGACGTCGACGACGACCGTATCGAGGACAAAGGTCGGGAAGACCTCCTGCTTGATCTTGAAAATGGTGACACCGCCGAGCACCAGCAAGGTGATCATCAGCAGGTTGGCGGCAATGTGATTGCGCGCAAACCAGGGAATCAGGCCTTTGGACTCATGGGTCATGATTCAGTGGTCGGGCGTGGTGGTGGACGGCTGCGGGGCGAGATCCATGCCTGGTAGTGGCGAGAGGAGATCGGAAACGATCAACGATTCACCATCTTCCAGAACGTCGCTGGTGAGCACGGTGTCTTCGTTCCGCCAGAGGATTTTTGGTTCGCGAACAACTAGCTGATTGTTGGAGTCGACAATCCAAAGCCGGTCCCCTTCGCGCAAGGCGTAGCGCGGAATTTCCAGCGCATTGTCGATATTGCCGGCATCGATGTCGACCCGGACGTAGGAGCCGAGGAGGAGGGGTTGAGCCTTGTTGTTGTCCAGGGGCGTGGCGACTTCGACGAGCACGCGGGCGAGTCGGCCGCCCTCCTCGAGGTCACCGAGCAGGCGGACGACCTTGCCATCGTGGCTGGTATCGTCGCCGGAGGAGGAAGCGACGCGAACTTTGGCGCTGGCGCCGGGCTGGTCGGAGCTGGGCAGCTTGATGGCGGTGAGTTCGGAAAGGGGGATGCTGGTCCGGACCCAGAATGCGTCGTCGCCAACCAAGGTTGCGAGCGGAGTGCCGGAATCGGCGAGCTGGCCCGTTTCGATGGACTCCTCGATGACCAGGGCATTGAACGGGGCGGGGACCGTGGTGCGCGATAGGTTCAGTTCGGCCTTGGCGAGCTGGGCGGTGCTTCGGTCTAACAAGGCATCGGCCTGACGTTTGAAGGGCTCTCGCAGGACGAGTGCTTTGTTGATGTCCGCATCGGGGAGATCGATGAGGAGTTGCTCGTATTCCCGCTGGGCCACGGTTTGGCGACCGGCTTCCAGATCGATTGACGCCTGAGCTTCCTCGAGGGCGGTCTTCGATTCCCGGAGGGCGATCTGATAATCGGATGGATCGATCTTGAAGAGCGTTTCGCCGGCTTTGATCCGCCCTCCCGGGACCAGGGACGGATGATGGGATTCGATTCGGCCAGTGACTTCGGGGCGGACGATCAGCCGCCGGGCGGGGATGACGGTGCCGTAGGCAGAGAGCGTGACAGGGTAATTGTTGGGCGTCACATTGATGACCTGCACGACTTTTGCCGAACGGACCTTTTCCTTGGTTTCGGCGACGGGTGCGGTGCGGAGAAGCAGCCAGGCGACGGTCGCTCCGGCGAGGACGATGATGAGGCCGAGAAACTTGGCTTTCATGAGGAGAAATCAGGAGGGTTGGTGTGAGGCATGGGGCCGCCAAGGGCGCGGTGCAGGCCGATTCTGAGAACCAGGGCTTCGCGCTGAAGGGCCACCATCGTAAGTTCGAGAAGCTGGACGGATGTGAGCGCATCGATCACCGGCAGGTAGTCACTGAGACCCTGACTGTATCGGATGCGGGTTTCCTCAAGGGTTTTGCGAGCCGTGTGCAGCTGCCGTCTGGTGAGCTGGATGCGTTCACTTTGTTTGCGCTCGCGAACCAGCGCCGTTTCGACATCGCGGATCGCTTCGAGATAAGTTTTGGAATACCCTAACAGCGCGTCTTCGAGGAGGCTGCGGCGGAGTTCGACCTCAGCACGACGCGCCCCACCATCGATGACGGGAAGGGTGGCTTCGGCGATGAGGCCGGTGATCGTGCTGGTGATGCCATCGAAGCTTCCGCGGTCGATGGACGCGCCGATCACCAGACGGGGAAGCCGGTCGGCGAGCGCTTGGGCGACTTCGGAGTCGAGAGCGAGGATACGGTTCCACTGGGCTAGAAGATCGGGCCGGTTTTTCAGCAGATCCGAGGGGACTCCGGCGGATGGTAGGGCGGGGAGATCGGGAAGGGACGCCCGGGTGTCCTTCGAGCTTGTTCCCGGGGCCTTGCCGGCGAGGACGTCGAGGGCGTACTGGGCGGCCGCGATGTCTGCCTCGGTAGGTGGCACGAGGGCCCTGGTGGCATCGAGCTGGCGTTCCTGCTGGAGCAGATCGACCCGTGAGGCGAGGCCTTGGGCGACGCGTGCCTGGACCAGCTCGAGCAGCGTGCCATTGGTATCGATCTGAGAATTGAGCACCGCGAGCCGAGCGCGTTGCTCGAGGATGATCATGCGGGTTTCTGCGACTGCGGCGGAAAGAAACAGGCGTCCGCCGAGCCAATCCTGGAAAGCGGCATCGCGCTCAAGTTCACGGGCGCGGACTCCGGAACGAATGCGCCCCCAGACATCGACCTCCCAGGAGAGTAGCGAGCCGAAGGAGGCGGACTTCACGGAGTTTCCCGGATCGAATGAGTCATAGTTGAGGTCGCCGGCGAGGTCGACCTGGGGAAAGAGTGCCGAGCCTTCCCGGCGGAGGCTTGCGGAAGCTTGCTCGATGCGGGTGGCCAGTTGCCTCTGAGCAAGGTTGCCGGCGAGTGCCTCCTGCACATCGCGATCGAGGCGTGAGTCGGACAAGGATTTCCACCACGGCTGAAACGATCGTCCGAGGCTTCCCGACGTCTGAAGGTAGCGTGACGGTCCGGATGGAATCGACGATGGGTCGATCGACGAAGGCAAAGAGCAGCCTGCGAGTAGGAGGAGGAAGAGAAACCGGACGGAAGACACGAGATTGATCGATACGGGGCGGTGGTGGCTCTAGTGGAACCCGGGAAGGCCGAAACTCAAGTGTCGAGTTAGGGGAACGGCCGATTCGGCAACAGGATGTGGTGAGGTGGGCATGGGGGTGCGTTTTCTTTTGTCGCGAGGAGACGAGGGGGAGAAGCTTATTCGAGCGGACGGTGGGCAATGGTTAGGCGTCGGCGAGGTGTCTGTTAGGGCTTTGTGAACACCATCAAGTGCTGCCAGGGGAGGAAGTCGTGAGTGGTCTCCCAGGCGAGGCCGACGGCTTCCATTTCCTTGATCGCTTGAGCCTGAGTCATTTTATGAAGCCCTTTGATGGGGACCGAGGGATCCTCGGCCCGGTATTCGAGGAGGAAGACCTTGCCGCCGGGGCGCAGGGCGGAAACGATGGAGGTCATGATTTCGCGAGGATGCGAGAACTCGTGGTAGGCATCGACCATCAGAGCGGCATCGATGCTTTCGGGATCGAGTTGAGTATCGTCGACGGATCCGAGGTGGGCGGTGACGTTGTCGAGGCCGAGTTCCTCTTCCTGGGCATCGATGAAGGCGAGCATCTCGGGTTGGATGTCGACGGCGATGACCTGTCCGTCCGGAACGAGTTCGGCGATGCGGAACGTGTAGTAGCCGGAGCCGGCTCCGATGTCGGCGATGATGGCGTCGGGTTTCAGGTCGAGAGCGGCGATGGCTTCCGAAGGGGCTTCTTCGGCCTCGCGATTGTCGCGTTCCAACCAGTCGATGCCTTCGTGGCCCATGACCTGGGAAATTTCCCGACCCATGTAGAACTTGCCGATGCCGTCGTGACTGGCGGGCTTCGTTTCGTAGACGGGCTCCAAGCTTGGGGGTGCGGCGGCTGGTGGGATCGCCTCAGAAGGAGAGGGTGGGGGCGCCGAGGTCGTGACCTGCGGGTTGGGAGAGTCGCGGCGCCACGGATGCCAGATCAGCAGCCCAAGGAGCAGCAGAAAGAGAAGAGGAAGCAGTAGAAAGGGTTTTTTCATCGGAGACCGATTGGAGTTTGTCGGGACGGCTACGCGAATTTCGGGGAGAGACTTTCTTCGTAAGCTTGCGGAATGCCGGGGGATGGGCTGAATTCGGTGCAGCCAAGAACGAATTATGGGAAGAGCCTTTGAATGCCGCCGCCGTGCCAAGGAAGCCCGCTGGGACAAAATGTCCAAAGTGTTTCCGAAACTCGCCAAGTCGATCACCCTCGCTGCCAAGAATGGCGGGCCCGACCCGGATGCCAATGCGCCCCTGCGTCTGGCGATCAACAATGCCAAGGCGGAGAACCTTCCGAAAGACAAGATCGATGCGGCAATCAAGCGGGCCTCAGGCAGTGATGCGGCGGACATCGTGGAAGTGAACTACGAGGGCAAGGGGCCACACGGTTCCTTGTTCTATGTCGAGTGCGCGACGGATAACACCAACCGCTCGGTTGGAAACCTGAAGACGATATTCAACAAGAATGGTGGCCAGCTGGTAAACAGCGGTCAGCTCGACTTCATGTTCACGCGCAAGGCGGTGGTGGAGTTCGAGGTCACGGATGAGATCAATCTTGAGGAAGTGGAGCTGGAACTGATCGACTGCGGGCTCGAAGAGCTGGAAGTGGAAGATGGAATCGCGCGGGCGATCGGCGACTACACCGAGTTTGCGAACCTTACCGGCGGATTCGAAAAACTGGAGATCCCGGTGAAGAAGGCAGGTCTTGAGCGGATTCCCACTCAGCCGGTGGAGCTGACCGACGAGCAGATGGAAGAAGTGGAAGCACTACTTGAGAAGATCGAGGACGATGATGACGTCCAGGTGGTGTTCACGAACATCGGGTAAACTTCGATCAGGGCTCTAACACCTCGAGTCCTGGCACGCATTGGAAATGCTTGTCGTAGGTGAGCACGGCGGCATCGGCACGCAGTGCGCATGCGGCAATGATGACGTCGGTTAGAGGGATGACCTTGCCCATGCGGTCCATTCTCCAGGCAAGCGCCCAGACTTCATCCCAGAGTTTGGGGCTGGTTGGCACCATTTGGGTAATTGAGAAGAAGTCCGAGAGTCTGTCGCGGAGCTTGGAGTTCTTCACTCCACGAAGAACCTCCGCTTTGACGACCCCGCAGGAAACCACGTCCACGAGATCGAGACGCTGATAAATATCCAACAATGGATCCCGGTTTTCCCTCAGGGCGCCAATGAAGATATTCGAATCAATCAGAACGTTTCGATCCATAAGGCGTCTCCGGTTCAGCGACTCGCAGGTGGGTCGGGTCGTAGTCTTCGTAGACGCCTCCCTTGAGCTCGTCAGGGGATAAGCCCAGGCCGGTCTTCAGCATCTCCTTCAAGCGGGAGCGACGATCCAGCTCGTTCAGGGCAAAATGGACGGCCTCGGTCTTGGTTTCAATTCCGTGGATATCCATGACCCGAGCCAGCAAGGCGTCGTCAATGTGCATGGTCATTTTCATGCCATACACGGTATGGGCCCATACCATGTATGGCAAGAAGAATTAATGGTCGAGCGAGGGGCCCTCTGGTGCCGAAAACAGCTCTCCGAAGCGCGGGACGAACTTTTCGCTGAACTCGTCGACGCTGACGGGGCGGCCGGCTTCGTTTTCGACGCAGCTCATGACGACGCCGTCGATGCCGCAGGGGGTGATGGCAAAAAAGGGCAGCAGGCACTCTTTGGTGACGTTCATGGCGAAGCCGTGCATGGAGATCCATTTGCTGACGCCGACGCCGATGGAGGCGAGTTTGCGGTTCTCGACCCACACGCCGGTTAGGCCCTCGCGTCGGGTGGCGGGGATGCCGAAATCGTGACAGGTGAGAATGAGGGCTTCTTC
Organism: Haloferula chungangensis; assembly: GCF_042664875.1. Lineage (NCBI taxonomy): Bacteria > Pseudomonadati > Verrucomicrobiota > Verrucomicrobiia > Verrucomicrobiales > Verrucomicrobiaceae > Haloferula > Haloferula chungangensis. The sequence continues at coordinate 297,365 of NZ_JBHTBS010000002.1, forward strand.
GAGTTTGCGGAGGTGCTCGTGGAGGTCCTTGCCACGATGGCGGAGATCGAGAATCGGGTAGCCGACGAGTTGGCCGGGGCCATGGTAGGTGGCCTGGCCGCCGCGGTTGATTTCAAAGACGGGGGCGGGGAGGGCGTCGGAGTTCTTGAGCGAGGACTGATCGCGTCGGCGGCCGATGGTGTAAACCGGTTCGTGCTCGAGGAGAAAGAGGGTTTCGGGCTCCTGTCCGGCGAGGATGGCTTCGACGGTTTGCTGCTGGAGCGCGAGACTTTGTTCGTAGGGCTGGGGGGTGTCGAATCGATGGACTTTCATGGCGATATTGGACAGGGCAGGAATGCCCTTGCTCCCTTAGACTTGGCGGCGGTCGAGGATCTTGGCGCGGATTGGGTCGGAGGCCTGAAGGTGGGCGAGGCCGATGGCGAGGGCGTCGGCGGCGTCGTGAGGTGGGGTTTCAGAAAGTCCGAGCAGGGCGCGGATCATGAAGGCGACCTGGGCTTTGTCGGCCTTGCCATTGCCAACGACGGCTTTCTTCGCTTTTGAAGGCGCGTATTCGTAAACCTTGAGGCCGGCATCGGCGGCGGCGATGAGGGCGGCGGCACGGGCAGCTCCCATGGAAATCGCGGTCTTGTGAGACTGAACGTAGATGATGCCTTCGACGGCGACTTCATCCGGCTCGTGAGTCTGGATGAGGTGCGTCAGGTGGGTGCGCACGGCCGCGAGGGCGGCGGACTGGGGGATGGCTTTGGGAATGCGGATCACTTCGTAAGTGATGACCTTGGCACTCCGGTGATCGCCTTCAATGACGGCGTAACCCGTGTTGCGAATGGCGGGATCGATGGCGAGGACTCTCATCGATTACATATGGGAGTTTGGACTACTGGGGTCGAAAGACTTCCAGTTGGTGCGCCTAAAAATAAATACCGAAAGGACCGTAAGAAGAACAAAGCCTACGGATCCGGCCCAGATACACCTGTTGAAAAGAGCTTCGAACTCAGGATTTCGTTCGCCGGCTGGAAGCTCTCCTTGCCAGTGGAGGCCGAAGCCTCCGAGAATCGCTGTGATGAGAGGTATTAGTGATAGAACCCCGACGACACATCCGAGGGGGGTTCCGCGAGTCACTGCACCATACCCACTCATTTATCTTCTCTTCTTACGTCCGCCGCCACCACCGCGCTTCTTGCGGATGGGTTTGGCAGGGGAGTCGTCGAGGAGGGCGGTGTAGATGTAGTCGAAGTTATCGAGCTTCTTGCGCTGGATCTCCTGGTCGATGAAGATTTCTACGGACTTGGCGTAGTCGAGTTCGTCAGCTGTTAGAAGCGTGAAGGCATCGCCTTCGGCTTCGGCGCGACCGGTCCGGCCAATGCGGTGAACGTAGTCCTCGGCGTTCTCGGGGACGCGGTAGTTGATGACGTGGGAGACGCTGGAAATGTCGATGCCACGGGCGGCGACGTCGGTGGCGACGAGCACTTCGTATTCGCCGCTCTTGAATCCGGCGAGGTGCTTCATGCGGTCGGACTGATTGATGTCCGAGTGCATGGCGGCGACCTTTTCATGGCCCTGCTGCTTGAGCATGTGGCAGACCTGATCCGCTTCTTTCCGCGTGCGGGTGAAGATCATCACCGAGTTGTATTGGATGGAGTCGAGCAGGGCGATGAGCAGTTCGTCGCGCTGGTCCATCGAGACCGGGTAGAAGGCGTGGGTGACGGTGGTCGGCACCGAGCGCCGTGCGATTTCGACTTCGGCAGGGTCCGTGAGACACCACATCGCGAAGGTCTGGATCGCGGCCGGCATGGTGGCTGAGAAGAAGAGGGTCTGGCGGCCTTCCCATGGGCAGAGGTTGACGATCTTGCGGACCTGCGGAAGGAAGCCCATGTCGAGCATGCGGTCGACTTCATCGAGGATGAGGATCTTGAGGTCCCCGAAGCGCATGTTGCCGCGGTAGAAGAGGTCGACGAGACGGCCGGGGGTGGCGACGACGATGTCGGCGCCTTTGTCGAGCTGCTCCATCTGAGCACCGAGTCCGACGCCGCCGTAGAGGAGGGCGACTTTGCAGCCGGTGTGTTTTCCGTAGTGTTCGAACTGTTCAGCGACCTGGTGGGCGAGTTCGCGGGTTGGCTCGAGGACGAGGATCTGAGGCTTGCCCATGGGCTGGATTTTGCTCAGCGATGGCAGGGCAAAGGCGGCGGTCTTGCCGGTGCCGGTTTGCGATGCGCCAACCACGTCTCTTCCTCCCAAAATCAGGGGGATCGCTTGCGCTTGAATTGGCGTCGGGTTGTCATATCCCGACTCGGTGACGGCTTGCAGAACTTGCTCGGAAAGCCCAAGTGTATCGAATCCCATGTGCGGACTGCGTACTGGGGTGCAGAGAGCGGGTCAAGGTCAGTGTCGACTTAGATTGAGGAAGGTATGACCGGAAAGGGCGGCAGCAGGGCCTCCGGATACCGTGATGGGATCTCCTGTCGATGTTGCAGGCTTCGTCTGATGGCCATGAAATGGAGCAAAATCGAGAGAGCTGCGGGATTTCTTGGATCGGGGAGAGATCCCTCCCATTCCTTCGGATGCCTTGAATATCAATAGCGCGCCGAAATGGCGGATTCCACGGGTTTGGAGGCTGCCGAAGTCGGTGAAAGACAGAGGCGCTTTGGTATGGTAAGGGGTTTCGCACATGGCCGACGACGACGTTGAAAACGAGGAAAAGGAAGACAAGGAGCGTAAGAAGGTCCTGAAGGAAGCTTGCGAGAAGACTCGTCAAAGTTTGATCGCCCGTTTGGATGACTGGGAGGATCGCCGGACTTGGGAGGATTTCTACCAGACCTACTGGCGCTTGATTTACGCCGTCGGCATCAAGGCGGGTCTCCGGCCGGAAGAAGCGCATGATTGCGTGCAGGAAACGATTTTATCGATCGCCAAGCAAAGTAAGAAGAAGCTCTACGACCCGGCACAGGGATCGTTCAAAACCTGGCTGATGAACATGACGCGCTGGCGGATCAACGATCAGTTCCGCAAGCGGAAGAAGGACACGGCGATGTCCGGGGGAGATTGGGGAGATGATCGCAAAACCGCGGTGATCGATCGGTTTGAGGACCCGAAGGGTGATCTGCTGGACCGCCTGTGGGATGTCGAATGGAAGAAAAACATGGCGGATGCCGCGCTTGATCGCGTGAAGGCCCAGGTCTCACCGAAGCAGTATCAGATTTTCGACTACTATGTGGTCCGCCAATGGGATGCGAGCAAGGTTCAGGAGCGTCTGAATGTGAGCATGGCTCAGGTCTATCTCGCCAAGCATCGGGTTGGTGCCGTATTGAAAAAGGAACTCGCCCGACTAGAGGAGAATGCCGACGACTAAACCGCGCCCTGACCCCAAGATTCCGGACCACGAGGTCCTGAGGCGATTCGGGGGCGGTGCGTATGGTGAGGTGTGGCTGGCGCGCGGGGTAACGGGTGCCCTGCGGGCGGTGAAGGTTCTTTGGCGTGAAGATTTTGACGACGAGCGCTCTTTCGAACGGGAGTTCGAGGGAATCCTGAAATACGAGCCGATTTCGCGAGACCACGTCGGCCTGGTCAAGGTGCTGCATGTCGGCCGTTCCGAGGGCGGTGAGTTTTACTACTATGTGATGGAGCTCGGTGATGACATCACCACCGGGCGTGACATCAACCCCATCGAGTATGAGGCGCGGACCTTGCGCAGCGACATCAAGCGGGAGGAAGGCAGGCGGCTTTCAACCGAGGCCTGCATCGAAGTCGGCCTGAGTCTTTCGGAAGGGCTTCGGCATCTTCACGACAATGGTTTGGCGCACCGCGATGTGAAGCCGGCCAATGTGATCTTCGTCAATGGCAATGCCAAGTTGGCGGATATCGGGCTGGTGGCGGCACGGGGTCAGCGGACCTTTGTGGGAACGGAAGGATTTGTGCCGCCGGAAGGTCCGGGTTCGGCCCAGGCGGATGTGTACTCGCTGGGCAAGGTCCTTTATGAAATGGCGACCGGGAAGGACCGGATGGATTTTCCGGAGTTGCCGGACGAATTGCCCGAAGGCCCCGAGCGAAAAGCCTGGCTGGCGCTCAATCAGATCATCTGCGAAGTCTGCGAGCCGCACCTCTCGCGGCGAACCATATCGACGGCAGGGGAGCTCTCTGACGCGCTGGGGAAGCTGAAGTCGGGCAAGCGGCGGCGGAAACGCCGGCCCGTGGGGGCGATTCTGACCTCGATGGTTCTTGGCGGTGCGCTCATGTGGGGGGCGTGGGAAATGGCGAGCGACAGCCCGTGGCTGCGCTCGATAACCGGTGTCTCTGAGGAGCCCCCCGCGATTGAGCGACAGCAGGCTTACATACGGATCACCAGCACTCCCGAGGATGCGGACGTGATGGATGTGTCGGATGGATCCGAGTTCGGCAAGGCGATTGGAAACACTCCGACCGATGTGCTTCCGGCATACGTCGGCGAGGAACTTCAGCTGCGCTTTGTTCAGGATGGCTATCAGCCGTACGAGGTGTCGGTAGTGGTGCCACCGGAGGCCTCCGAGGAGCCATTCGTGATTCGCGCGGAGCTGAAGATCTTTGCGCCGCCGACGATCAACGAACCTTGGAGTGATCATCTCGGCCGAGAATATCGACCGTTGAAGGAGAATCATGAAAGCGTCCTCTATGTGACCGAACCGGCTTGGGAAAAATACATCGAATCCGAGGAACGCCCCGAGGGGATTGCGCAAATTCTCGAAGTCGTGGAGTCCGGGAAGAAGCAAAAACGGGTGCTGACCAGCGTGGGCGAGGCCATGAACTATTGCAACTGGCTGGTAAGGACAGGCATCGAGCGGGGCTATCTCACAGAACATTACGAGGCTGTTCCGCGATTTCCGCAGAAGTTTGAGAACAAGAACCTGAGTGGGGTGGCGAGGAAGGAAGGCTGGCGGCCTTTCCGCGTGTTGGTCCGGCAGATTCCTTACGGAAGCATTCAGGTGAGCACCGAACCGCCAGGGGCGGAAATCTATTTTGACGGGATCAAACGGGGATCTGCCGATGGCCAGTTGCTGGTTGATTTGATCCGTCCGGGGACCTGGAAGCTGACGGCTTCTCTCGAAGGTTACAAATCCGAGACGCGGGAGATCACCATTGGGCCGCGGGAAAATCAGGAGCTCGCGCTGACCTTGGAACAAGACACCAGCGTGATCCTTGATCGACCGTGGGAAAACTCTCTGGGAATGAAATTCGTTCCGATGGGCAATGAGTGGATGGCGGCTATCTGGGAAACTCGCCGACAGGATTACCGGGCCTTTGCGGAAAGTGTCGGGACGCCGATGCCACTGGTGGCGGATGGGGTGGAAGGTGATGAGTTGGATGATCCGAATGCCGACCATCCGGTGGTTTTCATTTCACGTGACGAAGCAGAGGCCTTTTGTGAGTGGTTGACAGCCAAGGAGCGAGGTGAAGATCGCCTGAAGCGTTCTTTGGAATACCGGCTGCCAACAGATACCGAATGGAGCGCGCTGGCCGGCCGGGAGGAAATTGCGGGTTATTCACCGGCGAAACGGGACTTAAGAAAATCCGGGGTGTTTTTCTGGGGAGTCGATTGGCCGCCACCTGCGAGCTTTGCCAATCTGGCGGGAGAGGAATCGGAGCTTTCGCTCGGCAGCCAGATCGAGGGGTACGACGACGGCTTTGGCACGACCTCACCAGCGGGATCGTTTCCTGCGAACGAGCTGGGGATTTTCGACCTCTGCGGCAATGCTCAGGAATGGGTGCGCGACTCCTACAGCAGCCTGAGTTTGCCCGATGGGGAAGGGGTGCTGCGGGGCGGCGGGTGGCTGAGCCATCAGAAAAAGGATCTTTATATCGACTCCCGGAACCCTCAGCCGCCCACGGCCAGCGAAGGCACCTACGGATTCCGTGTGGTGATCGCGAGGGAAGTGATCGAGGAGGAATCGGAAGGCGATACGGAAGAAGAAAGCATCAAAATATTCGAAGAAGATGGTACAAATGAAGATTGAGTATGAAGGGGGGCTTCACTGCTCCGCCACCCACGGACCTTCGGGTAACGTGATTTCGACCGATGCACCGGTAGATAACAACGGACGGGGCGAAGCCTTCTCGCCGACCGATCTGGTATCGGCAGCCCTCGGTGCCTGCATGTGCACGGTGATGGGCATCGTCGCCCAGCGAAAGGAGATCGCGATGGAAGGGGCGACCGTAAAGGTGCGCAAGCACATGGCAGTCGATACACCCCGCCGGATCTCCAAGATTGAAATGGACATATCCCTCCCCTTGGCGGCGGACCACCCCGAAAGGCCGATGCTGGAAGCCGCAGCGAAGGGCTGCCCGGTGCATCACAGCCTTCACCCCGATATCGAGGTGGTGATGAACTGGGAGTGGAGAGGTTAGGACGTGCGGGTCATCGAGCGGAAGGACGCCGAGTCCCGGCGCCGTCGGCTACTTTGACTCGAAGACTTCGACCTCGCGGATGAAACCGATCTCCGCGGCGTATTTGTCCTGCTTCGGATGCTGCTCGAGAAAAGTGATGCGGACGTGGCGGGCAGGGCGCTTTTCAAACCGAATGGTGGTTTTGTCGTCGGTCTTTGGCTTGAAGGTGTAGCGTCCGACTTCCTCGAAGGCATCGCCGTTGGCGCTTACGGAAACGGCGATGGTTTTCGTGGAACCGTAAGCGGGAGCTCCGACCCGCACGGCGTGTACCTGTTTGGTGCAGAGGAGATCGATGGTGGCGTGCTTGGGAAGTGGGGCGGAGCCAGTTGCAAAGCATTGCCCGGCTTCGCCCTTCCAGCTGCCATCGGTGAGTCCGGAGTTCCAGTTGGATTTGTTAGGATCGCTCGAGGTATGCGGTTTTCCGAGCGCGACATTGCGGCCGAGTTCGGGGTCATGAGGCCAGTGGGTGTGGAATGCCGATGTCGGCAGATCGGCGCTGTTGACGAGATTTGGCGAAGCCGTCTGTGACCAGGCAAAGCGGGCCTGAGTGGGGTCGGGCACCTGATCGCTATGAAGGACGATTTTGTCGCCATCGACATCGGCTTGGGCCGGATGGAACTTTCCATTGGCTCCGGCGATCTCGAAGCTGTCGGGCGCCTTGCCATCCCTCGTTTTCAGGCCGCTGCCGGCATGATCGAAGGAGATCGTGATTTTCCCGTCCTTTGCCGTGAAGTCACGAAACAATGGTCCGGATTTCACCAGATCCTTTTTCCCATAACTATCGGCCAAGGCGAGTCGCGCGAGTCGATGGCCGACATCGGATTTGTTGGTCGGATGAATGTCCTTCGGGTTGCCGATGTCGTTGATGATCGCCATGCCGGTATGCGGAACCTCAAGCGTTTCGCGTTGAGCGACCCAAAGCTGGGGGAGGAGGGACGCTTTCCTGCCATAGTTGAAGGGGGCGAGTTGGGTGAACAGAAAGGGAGCCTCGCGATTCTGGAAAGCCGTTCGCCAGCCCTTGATGAGTGCTTCCATTTTCCAGCGGTACTGCAAGCCGTCGGCAAGGTTCGATTCGCCCTGGTACCAAATGAATCCGCGCAGGGCGTAAGGCTGAAGAGGATGAATCATCGCCTGATAGAGTCCGAGTTCCGCATTGTGGCCTACCGACAGAACGGCGGGAGCGGGTGGCTGGGCGGGGGGGGTCTGGTGGCGTTTGAGGGCCTTGTGGGCTTCGCCGATCCAGGCGCGGGTCGCGGCCAGATGGCGGTGCGCGGCTTCTTCGTATTCCTTGGTGCCGGGAAGGCGTGATTTGCGGTAGCGATGCAGGTTCGTGAGTTCCGAGACCTCGGCAAATCCGACCTCCGGAATCCAGGGCTCGATCCGGGATCCGCCCCATTCGCTTGAAATGATGCCGATCGGCACCTTGAGGGCATGGCTCAGCTCTCTTCCGAAAAAGTAGGCGACACCCGAGAAGTTTTTCACGCTTTCCGGTGTGGTCAGTTGCCACTTTGAGTCGACGTCATAAAGCGGGTGCGGCGACAGCTTGTTCGGGACATTGAAGATTCGCATGTGCTCGACCGGGCCGGAATTGGCGATGGCCTGGTCTTCGGGGCGGCATTTGGAGATTGGCCATTCCATGTTGGACTGGCCACTGGCGAGCCACACTTCTCCGATGAGCAGATCATTGACTCGGACAGGCTCGGACCCTTCTTCCGTGACGACCAGCACCCTGCCCTTTGCACTGGCAGGCATGGCATCGAGCTTGAGATTCCATGCTCCATAATCGTTGGCCTTCGTGGCCTTCTTCTGTCCGGCGAACTCGACGGTGACCTTCTTTCCGGGCTGGGCCCAGCCCCAGACGGGCACCGACCGGTCTCGCTGCAGCACCGCTCCATCGGAGAAAAGATGGGGGAGTTTGATGGCGCCAAGGACCGGATGGGTCAGCAACAGGGCGACAAGAAGCGTTTGAAAAAATTTCACTGGAGTCCCTTACGGCACGCGGCTGATGGTCTTGCAATCTTCCGCTGGAACATCGTGTCTCAGCGTAGATTTGCGCGCATCGGGTGATTCGTCCGAAAGCCACTTCATGAAATATTCGCTTGCGTAGGGCGCTTCGAGAGTGAAGGCTCTCGGCGAAACCTTACAAACAAAGGTAAATTACTAAGGTAATGCTTCCCGAGCACGCTCCATTCACTCCTGATCAACGCCGCAATCTTGATTCGCTTCTTTCCGGGCTGACACCCGGGCAGCGCTTCTGGCTCGCGGGATTCTTGTCCGCTGATTCTGCTGCTCCGGCGGCAGCTCCGGCAGCTGCTTCCCTTCCTTTGACAGTGCTTTACGGCACGGAGTCGGGGAATGCCGAAGAGCTAGCGGCTCAGACCGTCAAATCCGCCAAGAAGCGTGGCTTCAAGGCAGTGATGAAAAACATGTCGGAGATTTCTCCGGATGCTTTGACGAAAGTTGAGAATCTCGTGGTCATCGTCAGCACCTGGGGTGAGGGCGACCCGCCCGAGTCTGCGGTGAGTTTCTACAACGACTTCATGAGTGGCGCGCGCGAGCTTTCGAAGCTCCGCTTCTCGGTCTGCGCGCTTGGCGATACCAGCTACGAGCAGTTCTGCAAAATCGGCAAGGACGTCGATGCGCGTCTTGAAGAGCTTGGTGCAAGCCGGATTGCTCCGCGTCAGGATTGCGATGTTGATTTTGAAGAGCCCTACAACACATGGGTCGATGCTGCGCTGTCGGGATTTGGTCCCGCTACCGCGACGGCGGCACCGGCATCTGCAGGCTTTGCGCCAGTAGTAGGCACGGAGTTCGGAAAGAAGAACCCGTTCCCATCCGAGTTGCTCGACAAGGTGGTTCTCAACGGGGAAGGCAGCGCCAAGGAAACCTGGCATTATGAACTTTCGCTCGAAGGCTCCGGCTTGAGCTATGAGCCCGGCGATGCGCTGGCAGTCATCGCGCTGAACGCACCCGACATGGTCGAAGGCGTTCTCAAGGCCGCGAAACTTAAGGGCAGTGAAGAGGTGACGCTGAAGGGTGGAAGTCCCAAGATCCTCGCCGATGTGCTTCGCGAAGATCTGGAGATCACGACGATTTCAAAGGCGGTGTTGAAGAAGCTTAACGAGGTGGTTTCTTCCGATAAGCTTTCCGCCTTGCTGGCGGACGACGCGAAGGACGAACTTCGCGATTATCTCTGGGGACGCTGGCTTGCCGATGCGCTTGCGGACTTTGCGCCGCAGGGGTTGGCGGCAGATGCCTTGGTTTCCATCCTGAGGAAATTGCCGCCGCGTCTCTACTCGATCGCCTCGAGTCCCCTGGCTCATCCCGATGAAGTCCATCTAACGGTTGCTTCGGTGCGCTACGAAGCCCATGACTCGTTAAAGAAGGGTGTGGCATCCACTTACCTTGCCGATCTGGTCAATCAGGGCGACAATGTTCTGGTCTACACCCACACCAACAAGAACTTCCGTCTGCCTGCCTCGGACGACACGCCGATCATCATGGTCGGTCCGGGAACCGGCGTCGCGCCGTTCCGGGCTTTCGTCGAACATCGTGGCGAGACCGGTGCGAAAGGGAAGTCATGGCTGATCTTCGGAGATCAGCGTTATACCTATGATTTCCTCTATCAACTCGAATGGCAGGACCATCTGAAGAGTGGTGCTTTGACCCGCCTCGATGTCGCCTTCTCGCGCGACCAGCCGGAGAAAGTCTACGTGCAGGACCGCATGATCGAGCAGGCAAAGGAGCTCTACACGTGGCTTGAGGAAGGAGCTTACTTTTACGTGTGTGGCGATGCCTCGCGCATGGCGCACGACGTGAACGAAGCCCTGATCACCGTCATTGAAACCCAGGGTGGCAAGTCCCGCGAAGAAGCCGAGGCCTACGTCGATGCCCTGAAAAAGGCCAAGCGCTACCAGCGCGATGTCTACTGAGTGAACCCACAACTTTAGAACTTAAATTTCAAATTCCAATCCTATGAGTGAGGAGAAAAAATTAGCCGCCAACGAAGGAATCAAGATTCGTTCGAACTACCTTCGTGGTACGATCAAGGAAGGTTTGGCGGACTTGTCGACGGGATCCCTGTCGGAAGACGATCAGCAATTGATCAAGTTCCATGGAAGCTATCAGCAGGACGATCGGGATCTGCGGGCCGACCGCCGCAAACACAAGCTTGAGAAGGCCTATTCCTTCATGATCCGCATCCGGGTGACCGGTGGGGTGGCGACGCCACACCAGTGGATCGAGACCGATCGATTGGCGACCCAGTTTGCCAATGGCACCATCAAGCTGACGACCCGCCAGGCGTTCCAGTTTCATGGCATCATCAAATCGAATCTCAAGCGGACGATGCGTGAGATCAACGAAGCGGCGATGGGGACGATCGCGGCCTGCGGTGATGTGAACCGCAATGTGATGTGCAATCCGAACCCTTATCTTTCGTCCGTCCACGCGGAGGCGATGCGGGCCGCCCAGGCGATCTCCGATCACCTGACCCCTGCAACCCGCGCCTATCATGAGATCTGGCTCGACGGTGAGAAAGTGGAATCCAGTGAGGAAGAACAGGAGCCGATTTACGGCAAGACCTACCTTCCCCGGAAGTTCAAGATCAACATCGCGGTTCCACCGAACAACGACGTGGATCTCTTTGCCAACTGCCTCTCCTTCATCGCCATCGTCGAGGACGGCAAGGTGGTCGGCTACAACGTCGCCGTCGGCGGCGGCATGGGATCGACCCACGGCGATGAAAAGACCTATCCGCGGATCGCTGATGTGATCGGGTTCTGCACGCCGGAACAAATCGTCGATGTGTCCGAGAAGGTGGTTCTGGTTCAGCGCGACTTCGGGTGCCGGACGGATCGCAAGCACGCGCGTTTCAAGTACACCGTCGACGACCACGGTCCCGACTGGATTCTCGCCAAGATCAACGAGTATCTCGGCTACGATCTGGAGCCGGCGCGCGAGTATGAATTCACCGACAATGGTGATCGATTCGGCTGGGTGGAAGACGATGCAGGGAACTATCACTACACGCTCTTCGTTGAAGGTGGCCGCGTGCTCGATACCGAGACCTATCCGATGCGCACCGGGTTGCGTGAGATTGCCAAGATTCACGATGGAGACTTCCGTCTAACAGGGAACCAGAACCTGATTATCGCCAACGTTTCTGCGAAGAAGCGCGCGGAAATCGAAGCGCTTCTGGAGAAGTACGGCATGGAGAAGAGCCACGAGAAGAGCGCGCTGCGTTTGTCGTCGATCGCATGTGTGGCACTTCCAACTTGTGCTCTCGCCATGGCGGAGGCCGAACGGTTCCTTCCGGAAGTGGTTACGGAACTCGAAGAGGAGTTGGAGAAAGTGGGATTGCGTCACGATGCGATTACCATCCGCATGACCGGTTGTCCGAATGGCTGCGGTCGTCCCTTCATCTCGGAGATCGGCATGGTGGGTCGCGGGCCCAATCGCTACAACCTCTACCTGGGTGGAGGTCATGCGGGGGACCGTCTGAGCAAGCTGTACCGCCAGGACGTGGACGCCGCCGACATCCGCAGCACGCTTGCACCCATCTTTCAGCACTATGCCAAGGAGCGAAATGAGGGTGAACACTTCGGGGACTTCGTGATCCGTGCGGGTTACGTGGCCGCGACCGTGCAGGGCGGCGATTTCCACAAAAACATCAAGCCCGAGGCGCTGAGCAATTGAGCCGTCGGGAAGGGATCTAACAGATCATGAGTATTGTGACGGAGAGCGCAGAATCATTGAACGCCGAGCTCAAGGGGCTCAAGGCGGGCGATCGATTGCGTTTGTTGCATGAGCACTTCGGGAAACGCCTGGTGGCATCGACGAGCTTCGGTCTGCAGGCTTCGGTGATGCTGGATTTGATTGCTGAGAATGCGCCGGAGATTCCGGTCGTGTTCATCGATACCGGTTATCATTTTCCCGAGACTTATCTTTACGCCGAGCAGCTCAAGGAGCGGCTGGGGATTGATCTGCGGATTTTCCAGCCGCGCTACAGTGCCGCACGGATGGAAGCACTGCATGGACGGCTGTGGGAAAATGGCAAGGAAGGCGCGGACAAGTATGCCGTGATCACCAAGATCGAACCGATGGATCGCGCCTTGCGCGAGCTGGAAGCCGATGTGTGGATCAGTGGGGTGCGCCGCAGTCAATCGAGCACCCGGGTGGAGAGGCCATTCGCCGAACAGCAAAAGAAGACGCTCAAGGTTTATCCGATTCTCGATTGGGCCGACGCGCAGATTTCCGCTTACATGCACGATCGTGGCTTGCCGACCCATCCTCTGGCGGATCAGGGTTACGTGACCATGGGCGACTGGCATAGCACGCGTCCGGCTGTCGATGGTCTGAATGCCGAGGCGACACGCTTCAATGGCGAAAAGTACGAGTGCGGCCTGCATCTCGACTCGGGCAACTCCGACTTTCAAATTTAAAATCCCATCTAAAATTCCAACTACCTAATCCCATGCCTATTGCAGAAAACATGGTTGCCACCGTCGGCAACACACCCCTTATCCGTCTGAACAAGCTGACTGAAGGTCTCGATGCCGAGGTCTGTGTGAAAGCGGAGTTCTTCAATCCGCTTTTCAGCGTCAAGGACCGCATTGGAAAGGCGATGATCGAAGCTGCCGAGCGTGATGGTAAGCTCAAGCCCGGTGGACTGATCATCGAACCAACCTCGGGAAACACCGGCATCGCACTGGCATTCGTCGCTCGGTCAAAAGGTTACCGCTGTATCCTCACGATGCCTGAAAGCATGTCGATCGAACGTCGCGTGCTGCTCCGCCTGCTCGGTGCCGAGCTGGTTCTAACACCTCGCGCCAAGGGCATGGGCGGCGCGATTGCGATGGCGAAGAAGATGCTCGAGGAGGACCCGAGCGCTTTCGGTCCCGGTCAGTTCGACAACCCGGCAAACCCTCAGGTTCACCGCGAAACGACTGCTGAGGAAATCTGGAAGGATACCGAGGGCGACATCGCTGCCTTCGTTGCCGGAGTCGGCACGGGTGGAACAATTACCGGGGTGGGTGAGGTACTCAAATCCCGCTCCGATGCGAAAATTTTCGCCGTTGAGCCCACCGCCAGTCCGGTGATTTCCGGCGGCGCACCTGGTCCTCACATGATTCAGGGCATCGGTGCCGGATTCATTCCCGGGAACCTCAACGTTGACGTCATCGATGAGACGATCCAGGTGAGCAATGAAGACGCCTTTGCCACCGCGCAGGCACTCGCTCAGGAAGAGGGATTGCCAGCAGGGATCTCGACCGGAGCAAACGTCTGGGCAGCCATCCAGCTTGCCAAGCGTCCCGAGTTCAAGGGCAAGCGGATCGTCACGGTCGGTTGCTCGGCCAACGAGCGCTACCTCTCGACATTGCTGGCGGAGAAGGTCCGCGACGAGGTGACCCAGCTCCCGGTCTCGGAGATCTAACAGTATTGCTTTTCCTCCAAGGCGCCTCGCTCGGTCCTGGACTCGGGCTGGGCGCCTTTTTGTTGCCGCTCTGGGGGCGTTCCTTCAATCGCCGGCTTCCAGAGGCGCTCCCTGCGAAGATGAGTGCGAGCTTGTTAGGGAGACTTCCATCGGCTCTCGAAGGCCCTGTGCGGGTGTTTCGGGGAGGGATGCGGATGATCCCGATGAGCCGGCAAGTCGCTAATTGTTAGCGAATGTTAGGCTAAAAATCTTGTGGAGTGGCCCTTGAGTAGCTTTGCTCCGCCGCGAAACGCCGCTCAGCAGCAGCGGAAAAGAGCCTCCAGCGGCATGCCAGTTGCTGTGGCCATCCCAAATAAACGCCCAATTTATGCAAGAAGACCAAGCTTTTGCCCTTTCCTCCGAAGAATTCAAGCCGACCCGCCGCCGAGTTCTCGGTGCGTTTGGAGTAAGCAGTTTGGCCTTAATCGCTTCTTCGACACCGGCATCCGCGTTCTTCTTCGCTAAGAAAGAGGGTGCTTCAAGCCTCGATCTTTCGAGTTTTCCGAGCGAATGGGTCCATAGGCAGGGCCGGAACCTCACGGATTACGCCAATTTCATCGGTAGTCTCAAGCTGCGGAACGTTCGCACCGAACAGGTCATCGCAGCTCATGCCAAGCGCCGCGGTTCGGTCTGGAACTCGCTTCCTCCCAAGTCTTTGTGGAAGAATGCCGCGCCGACGCTCAAGGTCATCGATCGCCTTTCAGCCGAGCTGAATCAGCCCGTGAAGGAGATCGTTTCGGCCTACCGCTCACCGGCTTACAATGCCCGTTGTGCCGGCGCGAAGAGAGGATCATGGCATCAGGCCAATGTTGCGATGGACGTCAAATTTCCCATCCGGGCGTCGATTGTCACCTCACGGGTCCGATCGCTACGTTCAAGGGGAATGTTCAAGGGCGGTGTCGGGAGCTATTGGAACTTTACCCACATCGATACCCGCGGCCAGAGTGTCGACTGGTGAGAAGGGGATTGGATTCCTCACCCATGTTGCTGCAGGGGCACTGAATTCAGCGGGTGCTCCGCTCAATTTTTCGGCTGGTTTTGGCCTGGGTTCTGCGCTTGATTTCGCGCGTTCGGAGGACTGCTGACGCAGAAGTCCGATCTCTCGTACATGAACATCATCATCGTCGGAGCCGGAGAAATCGGTCGCCATTTGGCTCACTCTCTTTCGCAGGAAGCTCACAGCATCTCGGTCGTTGAGAACGACGCGGATCTTGCTGCCGAGCTCGAGCAGTCGATCGATGCCAAAGTCGTCTGTTCGGATGGCACCAGCGTCAACGCGCTGGCCGAGGCGAATGTCGGCGAGTGCGAGTTGTTTCTGTCGCTGACCAGCTCGAACACCACCAATTTGGTGAGTGCATCGATCGCCAAGAAGATGAGTGTGCCGCAAGTGGTTTGCCGCGTTCATCCCGGTTTGCAACGCGAAGAATGGCTCTTCGATTTCAAGGGGCACTTCGGAATCGATCATCTGTTTTCATCCGAAAGGCTCGCTGCGATCGAGTTGTCGAAGTTCATTCGGAATCCGGATTCGCTGGCAGTCGAAGAGATTGCGCGGGGGCGGATCGAGCTTCAACAGGTCCGGGTCGACGCGAAATCCGATGCGGTTGGCCGCTCGATGGTCACCCTCAAGGCTCCTGAGAGGACCCGGGTGGCGATGATTTCGCGCGGCGGTGATCACATGGTTCCCTCGGCGGAGACCGTGATCGAAGCGGGTGACATCGTGACGATTTTTGGGGAACCACGCAAGCTGCGCACCTTGGCGGAGCGGATGCAGCGCAAGCGGGGTGACCGCGATGGCCTGCGCGTGATCATTTTCGGAGGTGGGGAATACGGATTCTCGCTGGCACAGATGCTGGAAAGCTGGGACTGCCGGGTGCGGATTTTTGAGAAGGATGAAGCGATCTGCCACAGCCTTGCCGACCGGCTTTCCAACACGACGGTCATCAATGCGGATGCGACTGTGGTGGCTGAACTGCAGGAGGAGCAGATCGATGGTGTCGATTTCTTTGTGGCGACGAGCGGCAGCGATGAGGACAACGTGATGACCTGCCTCCAGGCTCACACACTGGGCGCGAAGAATTGCCTCACCTTGATCCACCGCGCCGATTACGCGGCGGCGATCAGTTCATCGGGCAAGCATTTCGGGATCGCGGCAGCGGTCAGTCCGCGCGAGGCCACCCGTCGGGAAATCGAACGCTTCATCACTTCCGATCGTTTCCATCTGGTAAAGACCCTGCCGGGAGCCGAGGTGATTGAAATGCGGGTCACGAAGGGCTCGATCGCAGCCGGGCACATGGTTCATGAAATCGACTGGCCGGAAGGCTGTGTGTTGGTGGGCTTGATGCACGGCACCCACTCGGATGTGCCGGGACCGGACGATGTGATTCAAGCCGACGACCACGTCTATGCGGTGGTGTCAGGGAAGGCGCGCAAAGCCTTCGTCAAGCTGCTCGACTGAGCCCGCAATCCTCATCAAGAGGTCACTTCATGAATTTTCGAATCCTTGCCAAAGTTCTCGGCCTGCTGCTGCTGCTGTTGAGCGTCTCGATGGCCTCATGTGGCATTTTTGCCAAACTGGACAGTGTCGCCGGAGATCATGAAGCAATGGTCGCGCTCTTCACCTCGGCTGCCATTACGGCCTTTGTGGGGACGATTCTGGTGCTCGGTGGGCTTGGCAAAATTGAGCGGATCCCGCGTCGCGAGGGTGTGATGATCGTGGGGCTAGGCTGGGTGCTTTCCTCGATTTTCGGCTCGCTGCCCTTCATCATCTGCCCACCTCATCTCACTTGGGGCAGCGCATTTTTCGAAACGGCATCTGGAATTACCACCACGGGATCGACGGTGATTGGTGATCTCAGCCAATGGCCCCGCGGGATCCTGCTGTGGCGCTCGGTCACGCAGTGGCTGGGTGGTGTGGGAATCCTCGTGCTTTTCGTCGCCGTGCTTTCCTACCTCGGAGTGGGCACAAAGTCCCTGTTCCGCAACGAGTCCTCCTTTCAGTCGGGGGAAGCGACGACGGCGCGCATTCGGGATACGGCCCTCACCCTCTGGAAGATCTATGCCGGCCTCACTGTGATCTGCGCGCTCGGCCTGCGCGGCATGGGAATGACCTGGTACCATGCGATTTCCCACTCGATGACTGCGGTCTCCACGGGCGGCTTCAGCCCGCATAACGCAAGCGTCGGTTTCTATTCGGCCTGGGGAAACAGTGCGCTCATCGAGTTCTGGTTGAGCCTGTTCATGCTGATATGCAGCCTGAACTTTTTGATCATCGCGGTCATTTTGTCGAAGAAGTGGCAGCGCATTCGTTCGGAGGACGATGCCAAGTGGTTCTTCGGGATCTGCCTGTTTGTCGCGCTGGGAATCGCTGCCGGGCTGACGCTTGACCCGCGCTACTCGGTCGATTTCTGGCAGGCATTCCGGGAGAGCTGGTTCATCGTGATTTCCATCGCTTCGACGACAGGCTTCGGCACGGTCGACTACGGTCTGTGGCCGGCGTGGTGCAAGGCCTTGCTGGCAATTCTGATGGTGATTGGAGGGTGTTCGGGATCGACTGCCGGGGGGATGAAGGTGAGCCGCTTCCTGGTATTCCTGAAATCCTCAGCGCACGAAGTCATCCGCGCCTTCCGGCCAAACCAGGTGTTCCGACTGGTGGTCAATGGCAACCCGATGGACGATGATGCTCGGGCTCGGACGACCTCATTCGTCGCACTCTATCTGTTGATCATCGCCCTTGGATCGGTCGTCGTGGGAATTCTTGAAGCCGGGGTGGGAATTGATCTGGAAACGTGTCTCGGTGCCGTGCTGGCGACCCTTTCAAATATTGGTCCGGGATTTGGTGCTCTGGGACCGACCAGCAATTTTGCGGATTTGCGTGAAGTCACGCAGGTGTTCCTTGCTGGTTTGATGATCCTTGGTCGATTGGAGCTCTTTGCGATCCTGGTGCTCTTCGTTCCGGCGGCATGGAAGAGGTTTTAAGCAAATCACACTTGGTGATTGGCCTTGGGCGTGCTGCTTTCCGCGCGTGCCGGAACTCGTCCATCATGCCACCGAATCCCCCCGTGAAGCTCCGTGGCATGCAGGGCTCAGGGCGGCGCGGGCCAATGTGGTTCCGGGATTGATGGTTCAGGCCGTGATGGTCTCGCTGCTCATCGCGTATTTCCTTCATCCGCCAACCCGCGATTTCCTTGGGCGAATGGCTGAGGTGAAGGTTCGCTGGGGATACGCTTACAGTGCGCTGACGGCCGTGGTCGCGGGTGGTCTGATCCCGGAATTGCTGAGGATCTTCGTATTCCAGGGTGGGAAGGTCGAGCGGGCCAATTTTTCCAACTTCCTGTTCGCCGCGAGTTTTTGGGCGGGGATGGGGGTGCTGGTGGACGCCTTTTACCGACTGCAAGTCAGTTGGTGGGGAGATGAAGCGACGGCGGCGGTCGTCGTTCCGCAGGTGCTCGTTGATCAATTCATTTTCAGCCCCTTCGTCACGGCCCCACTGACAACGTGGCTCTACGAGTGGAAAAACCGTGGCTACCGGATGGGCCCGGGATTCTTCACCCTCGGCTATTACCGAAAGAACATTTTTCCAACCGTGGTGGCCATCTGGGGCGTGTGGATTCCGATTGTGACGGTCCTCTACCTGTTACCCGAGCCGGTGCAGATGCCGATGTATTCTCTGGCGCTGACGATGTGGGTGATGCTTTACACTTGGATGAGTGAGGAGAGGCTGCGTGGAAGCGACAGAGGATCTGTTAGAAATCCGATTGAATCCGAATGAAGCCTTGCTCACCGGGAGTGACGGGCAGGACGGCCCGTGACAGTCCGTCGGGATCGATGGTGGGAACCGTGGCGGAGGGAGTGAATCCGGAGAGATCGGTCGAAGTCGCGGGGCGAACACTGACCTGAGTGGACGAGGGGAGTCGCACAGGGTAGGCAAGCTCGATGGCGCGGGAGTTGTCGGGTTGTTCGACGAGGGTGAACTGAAGCTTGTGCGAATCCTGAAGGGTTGGGTCGAGGCCGAGCCCGAATTCGACGCCGGCGGTGATGCCGTCCTGGTCGGAGTCGTCGTTCTCAGAAAGTCCACCGAGTCCGAAACAAGTCATCCACTCGGCGAATGGCATGTCGATCTCAGTGGGTGTCTTGCTGTGCAAACCACCAAGGATTTCACTGGCAGTTAGAGGGGCAATGCCGGTGTCGTAGGCGTCATTGAAGGCTTCAATAACCGCGTTGGCGATGATCGCGTGGGCGTTGGTATTGGGGTGAAAGTTGGCGCTGAGGGGGCCATTCAGCCACACCTTGTCGAGCTCGCCAGTGCTGCTCCCGGTGTTTTCAAAGCCAATGCCGTGGATGCAAAGATCGGCGGGGCCGAGCAGAGACAGGGTGCGGGAATAAATGTCGGCGTAGCCGAAACCGCGCTCCGCAGCGAGTTCCGAAAGACGGGCGTTGAGTTCGTCGAGCACCGCAGTGACCCGTGCGGTTTTGACCGGCTCAGTCGGATACTTGCCCTTGATTTCAGGAGTGATGCCGATGTGAGGGACGTTGACAATGACGACCTGGATGTCCGGGTTGAGTTCCTGAACACGGTCGAGAACGGCGATCGAATCTGCCATGAATTCGTCGACGAACGTCCCTGCAGTGCCGCCGTTGTAGACAGTCCCGTAGATGCCTCTAACATCGTTGCCGCCAATGAAGAAGGTAAGCCGTTCGGCAGTGTCCTGAATCTGTTTTTCGAAGTCGATGAGGGCGTACTGAGAGGCATCGAAGTCCGTGAACTCGATGGCTGTAACCAGGCTTTCGAAATCGGGGTTTTCTGCAAGCAGGTCGATGAATCCCGCAGTTCCGGTAATGAAACGCCGCATCTGACTCACGGTCTGCCCGGGAATGGCCCAGTTGTATTCGTGGCGAAAGAGGAAGGTTTCATCTGACGATACATAGGGGATTCCGGGAATCGTGTAGGTATCGCGAACACCAATGTCGAAATGTTGATTTCGGTAGGCAGGGTCGTTGAGGATTTCGATCCAGTTGCGGACATCCGGGCCGAACCCGTCACCGTAGGTCGTTCCGAGAAGGGGAACGGTGTATTGAAAGCCGAATTCGGCTTCGTAGGCGAAAGTCAGCGAATCTCCCAAGGTGACGATTTGCTCGGCGGCCGGGCATGACAGGCAGGAGATGGCGAGGGCGGCTAGGGATGAATGATAGGGATGCTTCATGGTTTGGGAGCGTGGGCAAACTAATGGAGAAATGCCTCGTGGCAAGTGGTGGGCATTCGATTGGGCCGATCACTCGATTTCCAGACGATAGCGCCGCAGCGAGCGGTCCACCTCCTGCGCCCAGGCATCGATGCCGCCCTTGATGGCGCGGGTGTTTTTTAGACCATGGCCGTGGAACCAGGAGCAGGTGTCGAGGACGTGTTTGCCGCTGTGGTCGTACAGAAGGATGGCGCGACCGGGTTCGCCGCTGAAAAGACGCTGCTGGTAATCTTGGTCCATGAACTCGGATCCGGGGATGGCGACGGCTTCATGCTCCTCGCGGGTGCGGGTGTCGAGCAGCAGCGGAGGGCTGTCGGAATCGAGCGCGGCCTTGGCTTCGGCGGGGTCGATGAGCATGGCTTTGTCGTGCTCGTGAGCCGCGAGAATGTGGGCGAGCATTTCCTCGGCAGGGGCATCGGCAGCACGGGTGGCAAGTTCGGCAAGGGTTTCGGTGGGGGAGAATCCGCAGCTTTGGCAGCCTCCCAGGTGATAGCGGGAAAAGAGCGCGCGTCGCGCACCCGGGAGGGCGTCCATGATTTCACCCATGGGGGAATCGATGCTGAGTTCGGCGGGAGTCATGAGGGGAGGGTAGCGAGGATTGCGGGCATTTGAAGCGGCGAAAGGCAAGAGAACCACGGAATCCCTCGAATCCATCGAAGATTCAAAAAAACAAAAGTCTCCGGAAAGCTCCGCATCTCCAGTTTTCGTGGATTCAGTGGTTTCCTTCGGTTTATCAATTGAGGACGGATGTGGCTGGATTTTCCACTATCTCCGATGGGAAAAGTGGGCCACAGTGCCGCCGCATGTTCCGATCTGAAGATCCTGACGAACCGAAAATTTATCTGCTGCCAAATCTGATGACGGCAGGAAATCTGGCCTGTGGCTTTTTTGCCGTGCTGTCGATTTTCAATGGCATCATGTTGGCGACGAGCAGTGACGGTTACAATTTCGAGGCGGCTCAGCCGTTCTATGAGCGGGCGATTCTGCTGATCTTCGCCTCGTGTATCTTCGATTTGCTGGATGGTCGACTTGCCCGCCTGGGCGGGAAGGAATCGCCTTTCGGGGCGGAGTTCGATTCGCTGGCGGATGTGATTTCCTTTGGCATGGCGCCGTCGCTCCTGATGGCCAAGGCCGTGCTGTTCCCTCTCGACGAGGTGGTGAACGGCCTGGGTTGGGCACTGGCCTGCCTGTATGTGCTGTGCGGCGCGATCCGATTGGCACGCTTCAATTGCCTGGCCGCGATGCCGAAAAAGCCGGGGGCGGACACCGATTTTCGAGGGATCCCGATTCCGATGGCCGCCGGCTTCATCACTTCCCTGACTTTCCTGATCATCTATTTGAACAACAATGATCACGACATCGGCGCATGGAAGTACCTGCTGGCCGGAGCGATGCTCGGGCTTTCGATCCTCATGATCAGCGATGTGCGATATCCAAGCTTCAAAAAGGTCGGCTGGAAAACCAAGGGCTCGCCTTTGGTGATTGTGATCGCGGTGATCGTGTTGGTGGCGACGGTAAAATTTTATTGGGTGATGCCGGTGGTGCTTTTCTCGGCGTATCTGCTCTATGGTTTGGCCGTTCGCCCCTTTCTTCCCAAGCGAGTGATGGAAGAGATCGGTGACGATCCTTCCCCCGCAATGGATGATGAAGGGTGATTTTTTTGAAAATCTCAAAAGATTCGAGAAAGTTTTTGATCAAATGATCTTAATTGAATAGGCTTTCCTGTGTGAAGAGGCGTCTACAGTTCAGGGCTTGGGTTTTCGGCTTGCTGATATTGGCGGCGACCTGCGGATTTTCGAGTGCTGCCCGGTTTTCCACGGTGATCATCGATCCTGGGCATGGAGGTCGAGATAAGGGGGCCTACTGGGGTGGAGTGAGGGAATCAACTTTGAATCTGAGGGTGGCACAGCACCTCGAGGGCTTGCTGAAAAAGCGGGGAATTCGGACAGTGATGACGAGACGCAGCGACGTCTTTGTTTCGCTTAGTGGTCGCGCGGCGCTGGCAAATCGCTACCGCTCGGCAGTATTTGTGAGCATCCACTTCAATGCTTCACGGAATCGCCTGATCAAGGGCGCGGAAACTTTCTACTGGGGATCGACAGGCAGAATAATTGCCGGCGCGATCCAGCGGCGTTTGCCCGCCCGGGTAAATACGGTGAATCGGGGTGCCAAGCGGCGCGGGTTTACGGTGCTCATGCAAACTCGCTGCCCGGCGGTGCTGGTGGAGTGCGGATTTATCAGCAATACCCGTGAGCGGGGGCGTTGCGTGACTCGCTGGTATCAGCAAACCGCTGCTCGAGCGATCTATGATGGCTTGATGGCTTGTCGCTGAGGGACGTCGGGTCGGACCGCTGCCGATGACCTTATCGCGGAGCGCTTGGATGATCACAGTGCTCGGAGAATGCGCCGGTAAAGTCTGAATCGACAGTGCTCCCGGAGAAAGACGCTTGCGCTGCGGCTCAGGAGAGGGGAGGGAAGGCGCGTGAATGAAGAATCCGAGACCGCCAAGCCCCGTCGCAGCCGCTGGGTTGTCGCGATGCTGGTCATCCTGCCATTTTGGTTGTTTGTTTCAGCGCTTCTCGGGCTGTGGAAGTATCATCACGACTCGAAAAAGGAGGAGGTCTTTGAGCCTTCCAAATTCACCACGCCGATCGAGGCAGAGCGACTTGCCGATGACATGCGCAAGCTGGTTGAAATCGTCGGTCCCCGCAATGTGTCATCTGATGACGGAAAGCGCGGCCTGAAGCGCGCGGCCTCGATGGTCCAGGGGGCGTTGGGCGCGGGGAATGCAGGGTATCGGGTGGAATTGGAGAAGGGTGTCGGCGAAGCAGGATTCGAATGGCCGGTCATCGTGGCGACCCTGCCAGGTGGAAGCGGACAAGCTCTGTGGGTGGTAACCGGCTACGATACGCTGGGCTCCGGGGTGGAAGCGAATTCGAGTGGTGTGGTCTCGGTGCTGGCCGTGGCGCGGGCGCTGGCAGGCGAGAAACCCCTGCGACCCATCAAGTTTGCCTTTTTGCCGCATGCCTATGACCCGGAGGCGCCAGTGGTGGAATTGTTAGATCAATTTTCCGCTTCGATGGGAAAGCCGGATCTGGTTCTGGTGGTCGAGTCGATGGGCGCGAAAGGCGAGCTGCTTGTCAGCTCGCGTGAGCTGGAAGTTCTGAAGCGACCTGAGTTCGAAAAATGGGCAACGATCGTCGGGGCCGAAGCGATTTGCCTGGAAGAGGACTTTGATCTGGCTTCGACCTTGTTCGAGCTGAACCAGCCGGCGGTCCGGGTAGCGACGCGGAGGGTGGTTAGTGCTGGCGAGGCGGATGACCGGATGCCTGACCGGCTTCAACACGCCGCCGCGACGAAGGTGCTGGCCGAGTTGGTGATGGATCTGGCGAGGTGAGACGTTTTCTTGGTCGGCAATGAAAATTATTTCTTGCGCGGCCCGGGGGATTCTCTTAACAACCGCCACCCCGCTTCGGCGGGGTAGGAAAGTGATGAGGGGCGTTAGCTCAGTTGGTAGAGCACCTGCATGGCATGCAGGGGGTCAGCGGTTCGAATCCGCTACGCTCCACTTTTCCTAATTCGCGGATTGCTCCGGGGGAAAGAGAGTTTGACTTCGGGTTGAGGTCGGTGACGGCGGATGCTAGAAGAGATTGTGCATGGTCTCATTGTCTCCGTCTTATTGTTATTCACTGTGGTTGCGTGGGCCGAGAAGCAGGTGATCGAACCCATGCTCGGTGACAAGTTCGGAGTGGCGATGGTCGTAGAATTGGAGTTCGTCGAAAAACCGGATACCTACTTTGCGCAGAGAATCATCAAGACCGAGTGGATGGCGAAGGTGATCTCGCTGGATGGTAAAGCCCTAAAGGTTCCGGTGGAGATCGAGTATGCCTCGAACAAGGATTCCTTCAAAAAGGGAGTTTGTTACCGCTTTTTGGCTTATGAGGATGTCTATAGCCACGGCCCTCCGAAGGGCTGGATGGCGATGCAGCAGTTCAACTACGGGATAAGGCATCGACTGGTGCTCGGTCGGAGCGTCTCGGGAAATGTTATGAATCAACGGAAGGGAGCGGATTAGAAATGAACATGGTGATTCTAACAGGTGCTGGGATTTCTGCGGAGTCCGGGGTGCCGGTGTTTCGGGGGGATGATGGGCTTTGGGAGGGGCATCGGGTGGAAGATGTGGCAACTCCCGAGGGCTTTCGTCGCGATCCGCAGTTGGTCCACGAGTTTTACAACAAACGTCGGGAGAAGTTGCTGACGGTGGAACCGAATCCGGCTCACCATGCCTTGGCTCGTTTGGCGCGGGACTTGAAGGGATCACTGACGTTGGTAACGCAGAACATCGATGACCTGCACGAGCGGGGTGGTTCGCCGGAAGTCCTGCACATGCATGGGGAGTTGCTGAAAAGTCGCTGCACGCAGTGCGGCGGGGTGATGGAGTGCCGTGAGGATATGTCGCGCGCCTCGATTTGCCCGGCGTGCGGGGGCATCGACTGCCTGCGACCACATGTGGTGTGGTTTGGCGAGATGCCGTTTCATCTGGATGAAGTCGGCAGCGCCTTGCACCGGGCGGACTTGTTTGTGTCCATTGGGACATCGGGCCGGGTCTATCCGGCGGCGGGATTTGTCGAGTTGGCGGCCTCGTCGGGGGCCCGAACCCTGGAGCTGAATCTCGAGGAGAGCGCGGCGACGGAGGTTTTTTCCGAATGTCGGCAGGGTCCGGCGAGCGAGTTGGTGCCGGCCTGGGTCGATGAAATTTTGGGATGAGTTCCGGCCTATTCCGTGGCTTCACGAGAATCCGAGTTGATTTTCCGCTGAATCTTCAGACCTTTGGGGCAATGAAGTTCCGCCTGTTGCCCACATGTCTCGCGGTGGTCTCGTTTTCGCTTGCTCAGGCAGCTGAGGATCGGGGGCAGGAACGGGTACCGGGGGAGTTGATTCGGCAGCTGGGCGATGAGCGGTATCCCGTCCGGGAGGCGGCGACATTCGAGCTGTGGTCGATGGGAGAGAAGGCCAGGCCGTTGCTGAAGCAGGCGATTGCCAGTGGAGATCCCGAGGTGGCAGTTCGGGCGCGAGGTGTACTGCGAAAGATCCACTTGGGAATCCTTCCTGATAGCCCCCCGGAAGTTGTCGAGCTGGTAGTGAAATACGACACGGTTTCCCCGCAAGCACGCTTGGTGATTGTGCGTCGGCTCAAACAACTGCGCGCCTGGCGTCAGGTGCTACGGATTCATGAACTCGAGAGAGATCCGAAGACTCTGGAGTTGATCTCGGGGGAAATTGATGGGGTTGCCGTGGAGGCGGCGCGGGAATTGTTGGCCGATGATGAACCTGACTTTTCCGGGGCGAAGGAGCTTCTGGAGATGGGTCGCCCGGAGCCTGCGCAGTTGATGGCGTTGGCGGATTTCCACCGAATGGCAGGATCGCTTGAGAACGAGTTGCGGAAGGCGGAGAAGTTGGATGGTGAGGCCGGTCATCTCTGGCGTTATGTGCTGCTTGCTGCGAAAGGTGATCTGGACGGGGCGGCGAAGGAGGCGGATGCCGCGGGACAGGAGGTGATCGGAGCGCGGCTGCGTGCGCTCGATGGGGATCCCTTGCCATGGGTGAAGATGGTACCCGTGCCACCGCAGCAGATCCCTCCGGATTCGCTCGAGGCTTATCGCGATGCGGTCGTGGATCTTTGGGACAATCGGCCGATCGCCGGGGGCTTGGTCGCCTCGTTGGTCAAAGAGTCGAAAAATGGCGGCGTGGATGAACGTTTGGGCGCATTGGGCCTGCTCTATGCTCTGGGTGAGTCGGGGGTGGCGACGGATTCGATGGCCGAACTGGTTCCCGTACTGGCATTTTTCCATTACGAGAACAATGAGCGGGTCGATGATGCATTCAGATCACTTGGCCTCGATCCCGCGGAGCCTGATTTCGAAGCCTGGGCTGCGAAGCGATTCGAGGTGGTGATCAATGATCCGGACAACTCCGAAGATGAGTTGAATGCTTTGGCGACGCTGGGCTGGTTTCTCGAACGGCGAGAGATGGATGAGATGGCGATGAAGATCTTCTCCGAGCCCCTGGCAGAGTTGGCTCGTCAGGATCCTGAGATCTTTCTTGATAAGACCAATGAGTTGTTCGCGAGCTTCAGTTTCAATCGCGTGGTCTGGCCGGTTCTCGATGCGAGTGCGGCGTTTGCCGGGGAGGATCCGGCGAAGCTGATCATGGTGCGCGACAACCTGTTCGGTGAGGGAGTGCATGTCTCACCGCTCTGGGAATCACTGGGGCTGTATGATCCGAAAATGGATGGTCGGACGAAACTTAGGATGACGGCGGAATTGCTGGGGTTCGCACCCGATGATTCGAACTCGCTCGAGAAATGGTGGGAGTGGGGAAGAGTGCAGATGGATAAAGGGGCGAAAGATGAGCGCCGAGAGATGATGGGGCTTCTGTTGGCCATCAGTGCCGTGAGGTCAGATGCGATTCGATACCTCGAAATCACGGACTTGATGCACGCCCGGGAGATCGAATTCTCGGATCTGGGCGAGCTTGGCGAAACCTTCCGCTTTGCCGAGTATGAGCTTAGCTGTCTGATCGCGGTTGGCCGCTGGGAAGAAATTGTGGAACGTCGTCGGCTCGCTTCGGCGCGGGTTCCCACCGACCCGATTCGTCGGGCGTATCTGGCGGGCGCCTTGCGCAAGGTCGGCAAAGAGGCGGAAGCCGCGCTGGAAGAAGAGAAGATCGAAAGGCTGGTCCTTGGCGATGTGCGGGCGATGCGATGGATTGCTCGGGCCTACACCGGTTGCGGGGACTTTGAAAGGGCGGGCGAATGGTGGTGGCGGGTGGCTCTGGAAACCACAGGCAGCACCGAGGAATTCAGCTACGCGGCCGAGGCGGTGCTGGCTGAGGCCAAGGAACAGGGCAATTGGAAGCTGGTTGCCTCTCTTGGTGAGCTTCAGATGCTCTATCATCTGATGATGGGCGACCGCTCGGACCAACCGTGGACCTTGCTGCGCTCGAGGATCGAGACCGAGATGGCACGAGCGCTCTCAACGATCGATGATGATCGGGAAGCTGCGATTGAAATGTTAGAGCGCTGTCATAACCGTGGGGCGACCGATGGATCGATGGCGGATTACTTTTTCCCGGCCCTCCGGTCTGTAGGGCTAACTGAGCAGCACGACCGCTGGTTCGAGGAAACCTGGAAATCCTATGTGGATGTGCTCGAGCGTTTCCCTGGTAGCCACAACACCAGAAATACGGCGGCATGGACAGCGGCCCGGGCGAACCGAAGACTCGATCAGGCTGAAAAAATGATCACCGAAGCGCTCGAAGCCATGCCTCGTCAGGCGGCCTATCTTGATACTCTCGGGGAAATCTGGTTCTGCCGGGGAGATCGGGAGAAGGCGCTCAAGTGGTCGACAAAGGCGCTCCTCCATGAGCCGGGCGAGTCCACCTTGGTGCGCCAGCACGAACGCTTCCGGTCGGGCGATTTTCCTCTGAAGTAGAAGGGGGCACACCGTCAGCACGATTTGGTGTTGAGGGGGGAGTCACAGGGGTATAGACGGAGCGAGGATGACTCGAAGGGTTTACGTAATCATGGCAGGTGCGCTGACCCTAGCCTTGCTGCTCATTCTGCTCATGCAGTCAACGCGGTCTGCCGATGATGGAGAAGTAATTCCAAGGCAGATGCCCGAGGTATCGAAGCTTTCCCGAGCGCGCTCAGGCGATGATGGACGTGGTCCGCTTCGACGGAAAATCACGAGCCGCAGCGAGGTGGGCGCCTTGCAGAACGAGCTGGAGAGGACCAAAAATGAACTCGATGTCCTGTCGCGTCCGCTGAATGAAAATGATGTCCTGAGTGCCGCAGTCAATGCCGTCGTGGCTCAAGGTGAGAGTCTGGTGACGGGTGGCTACAAGCTAGCGGATGGCCGATATGAACTGACTTTCATCACGCCCAAAGGGGTCGATAGAAGTGGCCAATCGCCGGGAACCGATCAGATCGTGATTGAGGCGCGATCGATGGTGGTGGATGACGCTTTTGTGGAGCTGAGTGGACTGGAGACGATGGCGACCAATGCGAGGAATACGCTTCAGCACGCGGAGGCATGGAGTGGGGATGACGTCTTTCAGACCTTCAAATCGGCGAGTGAATCCGAGGGTGTCGATATGAGTTCGACACCGACGGTCGTTTCCCGGCCGAACGAGCCCTTCAAGGTCGAAGTGATGGACGCGGAGGGAAAGGGCTACTTGCTGACTGGGGAGGCGGATTTCCTGCCCGATGGAAGTTTTGCCGTGAAGGCCAGAGCGGAGCGCCGGGAGTAGGGAGTTTCTTGCAATGTTAGATAGAGTGGTTATCAATGGTGTTGAAGAACCACGGATCCCTATGAGCAAGCTACCCTTTGAAGACAAACGTGCCTCGCAATTGCTATCCCGCGTCGGCGACGATCTCTCCAGTCTGCGCAACGATGTGAAGATGCTGGTGAACCATGCCAAACGTCACACGCTGCCCGATGGAGCGCGGGAGCTGGCGAGAAGCGGGCGCAACCAGCTTTTGAGTAGTCGCGACTATGCGGCGGATCGTGTGCGCTACATCGGCCGCTCCGCGCGCGAGCATCCGGCGGGTGTTTCGATGGCCGGAGTGCTGCTTCTCGGAGCGGTGGCGGCTGGGATTTACTATCTGATGAAGGGAGAGGGATGCTGTGCCTCATCAAGGCACGAGCGGGAGGATGAGTTCGAGGACGAACTCGAAAAAGGCGGGGAGTACTGAATTTCCGGGGTGCCTCGCCCCGAAGGAACGATTGCTGACTTGCAGGGCCAGCGGTGCTGTGCGAACTGTGCCGCATGGCTGAAAAATTTGATCCGTCTCCGAGCGAGCTTGCCGAGCACGAGCGAGCTGCGATGGAACTCACTCGGCTGCGCCGAAAGGGAATCCATTGCCATCTGGAAAACCATCCGGATGGCAGCCAGTGCCATGTCGACGTGGTGAAAGATCCTGAAGCCGACATCGCTGCGCATGGTGATGCGGCGACCCCATCGGCTTCTCCGGGGAGACCTGAGTGATATGGAAGGCGGTGGCGGCCACTAGAGTCGGACCTTGATGACTACTTTCCTGACCAGCTCTTCTCTTGCTGTTTGAAGACCCGGCCGGTGGGCATCAACCGGCAGGAAAATCGCGGCGTCTCCCGCTTCAAACTGCAGGACGGATCCGTGATCATAGGCGCCGAAGTACTGCATGTCGCGTTGGGGACTCAGGTCTTCCTGAAGTGTCAGGTTGTTGAGATTCGCGACTTCCATCTTTTCGAATCCGGCGAGGATAAGTTGCACGTCCGCCCACTCACGGTGGGCTTCCCAACGGACATCGGATGGCGCTTTGGTTTGGTAGGCTTCCTCGATGAGGAATAGTCCGTCGGTGAGATCAAGTTTCACGGATTCACCGGGTTCCCGGGAAAAGGCTCGTGCTCTTTCCTCGCTTCCCACGCTGAGATATTTCAATACGAGTTCTCTCGCGGTTTCCCAGCGTCCACCTTGCGGCCACTGGTCTTTTAATGCGACTGCTGGTCCGAAAATTGCCATGCGTGAAGCTCCCAGCTCCGACCATCCTTGGCAAGGCTTGGGGTGAGTCCGTCAGGTACCGCAGAAGGTGTTGCAAACGATCTCATCCGGTTCAGGGCTGCGTTCGAACTCGGCGGCTTGGGGTTGTTCGGTGAAAGGCTTTTGGAGAATGGCGTGGAGCTTGTGGAAGGGCTCGAAGTTGCCTTGTTTTCCAGCTTCAATGACTTCCTCGACCCGGTGGTTGCGGGGGATGAACACCGGGTTGCTGCGCTTCATGAGTTCGATGTCGATTTCGCCGGAGGCACGCCATTGGGAGAGCCACGCTTTGACGGGATCAGGGTCCCTGAACTCGGCGAAGAGCCTCTCATCAGGACCGCTGAGATGGCGGAAGACGAGGGTGAAGTCCGCTTGCTGCTCGGCCATGAGGGTGAGAAGGGATTCGATGAGGGAAGGATCGCATCCGTCTGTTAGGCCGAGTTTGGCGGAGAACTTCTGCTGATAGGCCTCCTCGAAAAGTGGTCCGAATTTCATCAGGGATTCCTTTGCGATCTCGATGGCCTTGTCTTCGTTTTCGTGAATGAGAGGAAGGAGGGCTTCGGCGAGACGGGTGAGATTCCAGCGGGCGATGGAGGCCTGATTGTGATAGGCGTAGCGACCTTGCTGATCGATGAAGGAGAACTTCTTTGCCGGATCGAAGCGGTCCATGAATGCGCAGGGGCCGTAGTCGATGGTTTCGCCGGAAAGCGACATGTTGTCGGTATTCATGACGCCGTGGATGAAGCCGAGTGACATCCAGTGGGCGATCAGTGAAGCCTGTCTGGTAATGACGTTTTCTAACAGGTCGAGCGCGGTTTTGGATTCCGGATAGTGGCGGGCGAGGGTGTAGTCGACGAGGGCCTCGAGGCTTTCGCGGTCGCGGCGTGCGGCGAAGTACTGGACGGTGCCGATGCGCAGGTGAGAGCTGGCGACTCGGGTGAAGATGCCCCCGGGCTCGATTTCCTCACGAAGGACATTTTCACCACTGAGCACCGCGGCAAGGGCGCGGGTGGTGGGGACGCCGAGCGCGGCCATGGCTTCGGAGACAAGGTATTCGCGCAGCACCGGGCCGAGAGCGGAGCGGCCGTCGCCACGCCGTGAGAAGGGCGTGGGGCCGGAGCCTTTGAGCTGGATGTCTTTTCCCGCGACTTCGCCGAGGAGAATCGCGCGGCCGTCGCCAAGCTGGGGAGAGAAACCGCCGAATTGATGACCGGAGTAGGCCATGGCGAGAGGTTCTGCGCCGGCTGGGATCCTGTTTCCCGAGAGGACCGCGACATTGAGCTCGGCCGGATCAATGCCAAGCTGATGCGCGAGCTCGGTATTGAGGGCGATGATCTTCGGGGCCCTGACGGGGGTGGGGTCGACCTTGATGTAAAAGGTGTCGGGGAGCTTGGCGTAGCTGTTTTGGAAGGGGATGGGCATCGGCTTTGGAACCGAGCCTAAGGAGGATTCCGGTGATGTCAAAGATGGGCGAAAGCAGGGGCGGAGTCGGCAGACTCGCGGCACCCCGTGACTAGAGCGTCTCAGCGATCCCCTTGGCGGAGCCAAGGAAGGAGGGATGGCGGGGTGTCCAGCCGCTGTGGCGGAGCTTGGAGTTGTCGACGCGCTTGTGGGTCCAGCCGCGTTTGCGGTTGAGGTCGCGGGGAACGGAGGGAGGCATCGGCTTGTCGAACATTTCGGCGAGCGCGGTATAGGTATCGAGCTGGGTGGTCGGCGTGGAGTCGCTGACATTCCAGATCCCGGGACCGCAGTAGCCAAGGGCAGCCTGGAAGACGGCGCGGGCGGCATCGTCGCGGTGGATCTGATTGAGATAACGGCTGCCGTCTTCTTCGAGGGTCGCTTCGCCTGTTAGGAATTTTTTCAGGATGACGCTGCGGCCGGGTCCGTAGATGCCGGAGAGGCGAAAGACGATGCCTTCATGGTTGAGGGCGACCCGCTCGGCCTGGCGGAGAATGATGCCGGTTTCCCGATCAGGCTCGGCGGAAGATTCCTCGTCGACGAGCGAGCCGTCGGTCTGCGGATACACAGAAGTCGACGAGGTGAAGAGCATCGGGACTCCGTGGAACGTGTCGATGAGATGGGTGCAGCCATCGAGGTAGACGGCGCGGTAGGCCTCCGCTCCACCGCGGCCCGACGACGCGCAGTGGACAATGAAGTCGGGGGCGCTGCAGGCTTTTTCGAGGGCGTCGACCGCGGAGGCGGACGAGATGTCGCAGGCGTGGTCGGCCTCGTCGCCCGATTTGGAGACGGTGGTGACGTTCCAGCCGGAGTCGCGGAATTCTTTGGAGATGGCCTGGCCGAGGTATCCGTGGCCGCAGAGGAGAAGATGCATGAAGTGCCGAGTGATCAGTTAGCAGTGATCAGTGGAAGGCAAAAATTCAAGACCTGATGCCTACTTCGGAATCTCGTTGAGAGTGTAGTAGCCCGTGGGGTGCCAGAGGGGATGGCCGGCGGAGGATTTGACGCCTTTGGAATCGAGCTGGTGGACGTGTCCTTGCACGAGGCCCTCGACGGTCAGACGGACTTTGGTTTTGTCGGCGGAGACGACGGCGGCTTTGACGACCTTTGGAGTGCTGCTGTCGACTTCCGGCGAGCCGTAGCTGCTCTGATAGATGTAGGTCCATGCAGCCATCGAGTAGGACGCGGGGTCGCTGGCGGTGGCGGGGTCGACGGGTTGGGTGAAGGTGAGTTCGAAGCCATCGGGACGAGCGGAGATGGTGTGGATCTCGAAAGGAGGCGTGCCGTTCCAGCGGACTCGCTCGAAGGTGAAGGGCTTCGAGCCACGCGAGCCCCAACCGCGGTTGGTGCCGCCGACGAAGAGGGTGCCGTCATCGGAGAGTCGCAGCGGCACGATGCCGGCTTCAAAGCCTTCGAGGAAATGGAAGACGGCGCCCTGGTAGAGGCCGTTGACCTTTTCAAGACAGACGCGCTGAACCTGTGAGTGGGTTTGTTCTCCGACAAGCATCTGATCGGCGAAGGGACCGAACTTGCCCTGGGTCTGATCGGTGATGATGCCGGTGGGCGATTGCCCAACCTTGGCGTGGGGGAGAATGACGGCGGGTGGAATGAAGTCGGGGAAGCGCTGGCGCTCTGTTAGAATGCGTGAGCCGTCCTTGGGATCGGGTGGCGCGGGGAGGTCGGCGAGCTTGTGGAATTTGTTGCCGGTAGGATTGCCTTGAAAGGATCCTGGCTTGAGCCATTTCAGGCTCGATGAGCCGTTCCAGAGTCCCTGGTTGTCGGTGTAGAAGGTGTCGCCTTCTGCATTGAATCCGATGCCGCCTGGGGAGCGGATGCCGGAGCAGGTGGGGATCATTTTTCCTTCCGGGGTGATGCGCATGCTCCAGCCACGCCAGTCCGAGGCGGCATTGGCGGAGCCTGTTAGGCAGAGCACGTTCCAGACCTTGCCGTCCTTGTCGGGATCGGAGCCGAAGTTGTATTCGTGGTAGTCGCCATTGATGCCCCAGTCGGCGCAGATGGTTTCGAAGTGGTCGCCACGGCCGTCGCCATCGGTATCGGTGATGCGGGTAAATTCCGGACGCTGGTGGACCCACAGCGAACCTTCTTTCCAGAACATGCCGAGCGGTTCGTGGAGGTTCTCGGCGAACTTGTTCCAGGTGACTTTTGAAAGGTCGTCGCCATAAGCGCCTTCGCAGATCCAGAGGTCGCCGCGGCGGGTGGCGACGGCAACCTTCTGATCGGGCATCAGGGCGATGGAGCCGATCTCCATGACTTCGCCCTGGGGAAGGGGGATCTCTTCGCGGACATAATAGTCGGATTGCGGGGCGGCATGAACTTGTGAAAGGAGGAAGCCGCAGAGGAACGCGGATGAACGCAGATGGGACATGAAATGTTGGGATGGGATTCGCTTTGTGGAGCCAGGTGATGAGGACTTCATTTCCACGAGTAAGTGAGGGTTGCCGATGCTCCGGGGGCGAGCTTGAGAAAGGCTTTGCTGTCGCGGATTTCGAGGTCGGCGTTCTCAATTTGAAGGGTCATTGAGGATCCGAACTCGTAGAGATGATCGTTGATCGGTTTCACCGGGAATTGATCGGAGAGAAGGATTTCGACGTCGTCGCCTTCACCGACGGCGCTGAAAACGCGGAGCAACTTGCCATCGTTGGATTTGAACTGGTCGTTCACTGTTAGTTCACCGAGTTGGACGGTGAAGGTCGGGTTCCCTTGTCGATCGAGTCGGTAGCCGCGGAACTTTGCCTCAGCGGGCAATGCCTTCGCGCCGCTTGCCTTGACGAGTCCCTTTCCTGAGGGGGGCTCGGCTCCCTGACCGCGATTCGTCCAGTGACGACCGCCGTCCATGAACTTGCCGGTCCAGAGAAGTTCCGGGGCGAGATGATCGGCGCTGTAGGCGAAGTTGATGCCGCCCGTGAGTCCGATCCCGATGGCTCGTGGGGTGGTGCCGGCGATGAAGTTCCTGTAGATGGTGCCTCGCTCCTCGCTTGGAAGGATCGCGATGGATGGCCACAGCGGCTTGGCTGCGGTGGATTCGTCGCCGAGCCGTTGCCACTGATCGACGCCGTTGCCGGCCCAGGCAAGCTGGAGTCCGATCTCGCCGACGTTTTGGAAATACTCGACGCGGATCTTATGCTTCTTCCCTTTGAGGACGACTCTGCCGACCTTCGTGCGGTTCTTGGCGATGGGGCCGATGCCATCGACCTCGACGACGGTTTCTCCATTGATGATGACGCGGGCTCCGTCATCCGCGCTGAGCTGAAAGCGGGTGTGGCCTTCCCGATGAAGAACCAGGTCACCTTCCCAGACCAAGCCGAAGTGTTTCTTGCTCCTGGCGATCTTCGTTTCCATGAAGCCAGCGTGCTCTTCCTCGACACCAATGGGTGTAAGCTTGGAAAAGTCGGGAAGCTTTTCCCACCGACCTTCGTATTGGTAGGAGATGAGATTCTCGACAGCGCTCGTTGGCTTTGGCAGGGGGTGAAGTTTGAGGAGTTCGTCCTGAGTCCACATGTCGTTGCGGTCGCTGAGGCTCTCGCGGACGGCCTTGACCTGCGCGGCGCTGACCTTGTCTGCGCGGTTTCCCCACGATGAGCGGATGAAGGTGAGAATGGCGGCGATTTGATCGTCGGGCAGGACGCTGCCTTGAGGAGGCATGACGAGGTCGTAGGTCTTGCCCGCGACGTCGACCGGGCCCTGGAGGCCGTGGAGGACGACTTTGATGGCGCGCTCGGGTCCGCCGTGGATCCACGCGCTACCAGCGAGGGGGGGGAACTGGCCGCCGGTTGCACCTTTTCCGTCAGGTGCGTGGCAAGCGGAACAATAGGAAGCAAAAAGTTGACCGCCGTCTTGGGCATAAGCCGCAGTGGATAGTCCGGCGACCACCAGGACGGCCCGCATGGCACGAAGTGATTTCGTCATGCATCCGATACTTGTATGACAGCATGATCTTGCAGGCCTTTTGCGACATTCAGTCTGCTCGTTGAGCCTGGTAGTAGTCGCTCAAGCCTTTCGTCACGGATTCCGCATACTCTTTGAAAATCGAGGGCCGGGGTTTTCCCGCGACCTCCCTGAGGCCCTCGTAATCTCCGAGTTGGACGCGGGCGTGAACTTCCTCCGAATTCATGACGTAGGGTTCGAGGAAAACCACGGGGCAACGGTAGAGCCGGTTGGCGAGGAGGTTGCGCGCCCAGAGATAGGGGTTGTTGTCGATGTTGACCGCGCGCCTTGAGTTGGGCTCGTAGAGATAGGGGGGGAGTTGGGTTTTCTCGACGAAGGCGGCGGCCATGCTCGTTGCGAGGGCTGCTTCTTCCGGATGGATGCGTTCGACGATCTTGCGCATGATTTCAAATCGCTGGTCCTCGAGGGTGACTTCTCCATCCATGTAGGCTCCGTTCAAGATCAGGTGGAAATGGTTGTTGGTGACGAGCCGGGGAAGGAGTGGGTCGCCCCAGCCTTCGGCATTGAAGTGCAGACAGAGCACGAGATCGGGTTTGATCTCGTGGTTCACCTTGTCGCCACGGGCACGAATCTCGGCAGTGCGATAGAAAAGGCGTTCGGCGAGTTTCCGGGGCGAGTCGATGCTGCGGTCAAGTGCTTCGCTCATGAGAGACTCGGGGCGGTAGTTGGTGACGGGTTCGTTGGCGGTCCTAACAAGTGTGACATCGGCGCCGAGCGACTCGAGCATCGGCTTGAGCATTTTGGCAACCTCGAGGGTCATGCTTCCCTCTCTAACAGGTTTGCCATCGCCGACCTGAAACCAGCGTTCCTCGATTTTGGCCCACTTTCCTCCGATGTGTCCGGGGTCGATGGCGATCCGAAGGCCCTCGAGCGGTCGGCCGGCTGGCGCTGCGGGGAGTTCCCCAGCGCTTCTCCAGTAGCGTGGGCCGCTGGTATCCGGTGCTTTGGAAAACCGCAGGACGTAGGGGGCTTCCGCCTCAGCGGTCTTCACTTCGACCTGATCCGTTCCGACGACGAACCACTCCCGCCATGCCGGTGAGACGGTGAACACGGAGTCCATCATCTCAATAAATTCGCGGCGCGTGATCTTTTCCTGCCAGGCATCGAGCTCCGACCAATCCGGGGGTGGGGCGAGATCGGAAAGTCGGGGGGCGGGAACGGCGGGAGGCTCCAAAGCGGGCGGCGAATCGGAAGGGGAGGTCGTGGAGGAAATGGGTGGGGATTTCCAGAAAAGCAGCGTGATGAGTCCGAGAAAGAGGGCGGTCAGCAGGGGAATGGCGGTACGTTTGCGCATCGAAGTGAATTTGCTTGGCGGGTTGGTCTCAGGCGGTTGCGATGGTGAAGCGAACTATTATGGATTCTTTGCGCATCATGTTTCTCGGAGACGTCGTCGGTGAACCCGGACGTAAGGCAGTCATTGGGCAGTTGGCGAGCCTGCGGAAGGAGCTCGAGCTCGATTTCATCATCGTCAATGGAGAGAACGCCGCGGGAGGACGCGGCATTACGCCGAAGATCACCATCGATCTGCTGCGAGCCGGGGCGGCGGTGGTCACGACGGGCGATCACGTTTGGGACCAGCAGGACATCGTCGACTACTTTCCGACCGAACCCCGCCTGCTGCGGCCGATCAATTATCCCGAGGGAACGCCAGGTGCCGGCTGGGTCGTGCTGGAGACGGCAAAAGGGAAAATCGCGGTGATTCAGGCGCAAGGGCGGTCGTTCATTCAGCCACCATTGGAAAACCCCTTCGTCATCGTCGAGGACCGGATCGCCAAACTCAGGGAGGAGGGAGTCAAGATGATCTTCCTCGACTTTCATGCGGAGACCACCAGCGAGAAGATCGCGATGGGCTGGGCGCTCGATGGCAAAGCTTCCGTTGTGGTGGGAACCCACACTCATGTGCAAACGGCTGATGAACGGATTTTGCCAGAAGGCACCGGCTGTCTGACCGACGCGGGAATGTGCGGCCCCGAGCATTCGGTGCTCGGAAGATCGCCCGAATCGGTGGTTTGGCGATTCCGAACCGGGATGCCGACCCGCTTTCCTGTCGCCAAGGGTCCGGTCCGACTGTGCGGATTGGTCGCCGATATCGACCCGGAAAGCGGAAAATGTCTCTCGATTGAGAGACTAAATCGGCTAATCGACCTCAACGAGGGCTCAGAAGGGGCTTGAGAGGCCAAAAGGAGACCCGCTGGAACCCCTGATTTCCCTAGGGAAATCAGGAACTGGCAGGAAATCTTCTTTCCTTTTCGTTTTTTTTTGACAGGGTGGGCGGCTTTGTTAAGTTCCGCCCGCTTTTCCCGGGGGCTCACCGAGATATCGCACCAGTTTCCGACTCTCGGTCGGTGGTGAGATTTTTCAGACGGTTCTCGGGAATGGTGTCTATAGCCGACTCGCTTGTGTAGCTCAGGGGTAGAGCACACCCTTGGTAAGGGTGAGGTCGGGGGTTCAATTCCCCCCACAAGCTCCAGCGGGTATAGATGTCGAAGCGAACCAGTCCAAAGCGAACAACCAATCAATCATGGCCAAAGAAGCATTCCAGCGGAACAAACCCCACGTAAACGTCGGCACCATCGGCCACGTTGACCACGGTAAGACCACTCTCACAGCAGCGATCACCAACACCCTGGCAGAAACAGGTGGTGCCGTTGCAAAAGCATACGCAGACATCGACGCCGCTCCCGAAGAGCGTGAGCGTGGTATCACCATTTCGACCGCACACGTCGAATATGAAACCGCCAACCGTCACTATGCGCACGTTGACTGCCCAGGTCACGCTGACTACGTGAAGAACATGATCACCGGCGCCGCTCAGATGGACGGTGGTATTCTCGTTGTTTCGGCAGCCGATGGCCCAATGCCTCAGACTCGTGAGCACATCCTGCTCGCTCGTCAGGTGGGTGTTCCTGCCCTCGTTGTATTCATGAACAAGGTCGACATGGTCGACGACGAAGAGCTTCTTGAGCTCGTCGAGATGGAAGTTCGTGATCTCCTTTCCACTTACGAATTCCCTGGCGACGACATCCCGATCGTCAAGGGCTCCGCACTTAAGGCCCTCGAAGGCGATGCGGATCAGAAGGCAAACATCATCAAGCTGATGGAAGCCGTTGATTCCTACATCCCTGAGCCTGAGCGCCCAGTTGACAAGCCATTCCTCATGCCTGTGGAAGACGTGTTCTCGATCGAAGGTCGTGGAACGGTCTGCACCGGTCGTGTTGAGCGTGGTATCATCAAGAAGATGGAAGAAGTCGAAATCGTTGGTATCCGCGACACGCAGAAGACCACCGTGACCGACATCGAAATGTTCCGCAAGCTGCTCGACGAAGGTCGTGCAGGCGACAACGTGGGTCTCCTCATCCGTGGTCTCAAGAAGGACGACGTCGAGCGTGGCCAGGTCATCGTGAAGCCAGGTTCCGTGAAGGCCCACACCAAGTTCAAGGGTGAGATCTACGTTCTCTCCAAGGATGAAGGTGGTCGTCACACCCCGTTCTTCTCGAACTACCGTCCTCAGTTCTACTTCCGCACGACCGACGTGACCGGAAGCATCAAGCTCCCTGACGGAGTTGAGATGGTGATGCCTGGTGACAACGTGAATCTTGAAGTCGAGCTCATCAACCCGATCGCCATGGAGCAGACCATGCGCTTCGCGATTCGCGAAGGTGGCCGCACCGTGGGTGCAGGTCGTGTCGGTGAAATCCTTGACTAATACTCATCGGGGGTTCATGTCGGCGGTCCGCCGCCCGAACTGAATCCCTAAACTTTACGGGGCACCTTGGTGGAATCACCGGGGTGCCCCGCAATCGCCTCTTCATAGAAGCAAAAAACGGAAGTAGCTCAATTGGTAGAGTAGCGGTCTCCAAAACCGTTGGTTGTGGGTTCGAGTCCCTCCTTCCGTGCCATTTTTCCTCAGTCCCGATCTTCCTCTTTTTAAGCCATGTTCACAAAAGTCTCCCGTTTCATCGGTGAAGTGAAGGGCGAGCTCCGCAAGGCCAACTGGCCGTGGGAGTCCGACCCGAAGATCAAGGGAATCAAGAAGTACAAGGAACTCGTCGATTCGACAGTCGTTGTGCTGATTGCCACCATCCTGCTCGCAGGCTTCGTGACCTTCTGGGATTTCTTCCTTACGCAGGTCGTCTTTTTCCTTACTAAACTCGGAGGTTGATCCCCTCCAGCTTGCCAGAACTTTCCTAATTTCATGCCCGTTATTCCGCCGCCAGAAAAACAGTGGTACGTGGTTCACGTCCTCTCCGGTCAGGAGAACAAGGTCCGTGACCGTATCTACCGCAACGCTGAGGCCGAGGATCTGAGCAAATACATCTTCGAGGTCCTTGTGCCGATGGAGATGGTTTCTGAAATTCGCCGCGGCAAGAAGACCGAAACCAAGAAGAAGTTCTTCCCTGGTTACATCATCATCAACATGAACCTCCTTACCGAAGACAACCAGCTCCAGGAGGAGGCCTGGTACTTCATCAAGGAGATGGATGGAGTCATTGGCTTCGCCGGCACCAAGGATCGTCCGATCCCGATGCGCCAGAAGGAAGTGGATGCCATGCTTGGCCAAATCAAGGAGCGGGAGGAAAACGTCCGCCCCTCCATCAGTTTCGAAGTCGGAGACACCGTCAAGGTGGCCGATGGTCCATTCCAGAGCCAGACTGGCGTCGTCGAGGAGATCGATCCCGAGAAGGGCAAGCTCCGCGTCTCCGTCACCATCTTTGGCCGTTCCACTCCGGTCGAACTCGAATACTGGCAGGTTGAACGTGAATGAAGCCGATCATCCCGCATTTCTCAATTTAAACACCACCATCTCAACCACTCGAAACCATGGCCAAAGAAGTCGTTAAAGTCATCAAGCTCCAGATCCAAGCTGGAGGCGCCAACCCGTCCCCACCAGTTGGTCCTGCTCTCGGTCAGGCCGGCGTGAACATCATGGGCTTCTGTAAGGAGTTCAACGCTGCGACCCAGTCCCAGGCCGGTGAAGTGCTTCCCTGCATCATCTCCGTCTACAAGGACAAGAGCTTCACCTTCGTCACCAAGAAGCCACCCGCCGCCAACCTTCTCAAGAAGGCAGCCGGCATCGCTTCCGGATCGGGTGAGCCCAACAAGAAGAAAGTTGGCACCATCTCCAAGGCCAAGCTCATGGAAGTGGTCGAAATCAAAATGCCCGACCTGAACACCGCTGATCCTGAAGCCGCTGCCCGCATCCTTGCCGGCACCGCCCGTCAGATGGGTCTCGAAGTCGAAGGCTTCTAAATCACTCTCCGACACCCCGCTCAGGCGGGGGTCGATCTCAACCGCAGGAGGGTCTTGCATCCGCAGGATCCGTCCGCACTGCATCACAAAAAAATGGCTAAACACCGCAGCAAACGCTACAAGAAAGCTGCCGACCTCGTTGAGGAAGGCAAGTCCTACGGTCTGGATGAGGCCTTTGGCACCCTGAAGAAATTCCCGGCACCAAAGTTCGACCCAACCGTCACCGTATCCTTCCACCTCGGCGTGGATCCCCGCAAGAGCGACCAAATGGTTCGTGGTTCCGTTTCCCTGCCACACGGCACCGGTAAAAACGTCCGCGTCTGTGTGTTCGCCGCAGGAGCCGCCGCCGAAGCCGCCACCGCCGCTGGTGCCGAGCACGTCGGATTCGAAGATCTCATCAAGAAGGTCCAGGGTGGATTCACCGACTTCGATGTCGCCATCGCCACTCCCGAAGCGATGACCGAAGTTCGTAAGATCGCTCGTGTCCTCGGTCCCCGTGGCCTGATGCCAAACCCGAAGACCGGCACCGTGACCGACGACACCGCCAAGGCGGTGACCGAAGTGAAGGCGGGTCGGATTGACTACAAACTCGACAAGAACGGCAACGTCTCCGGATCCATCGGCAAGGCTTCCTTCAACGAAGGTGCGCTTGCAGAAAATGCCGCGGCATTCATCGACAGCGTGAAGCGCGCCAAGCCTGCTTCCGCCAAGGGCAACTACATTCAAAGCGTCACCGTGGCCGCCTCGATGTGCCCGGGCCTGCCGCTTGAAAAGTCCCTCTACTCCATCATCTAAACCACCTGATCCGACATGAATCCTGATAAGAAAATCATCATCGATGACTTGCTCGAGCGGGTGAATGGTTCGCCATTCCTGCTGGTGATCGAATACACCGGCATGACGGTTCCTCAGTTCTCCGAACTTCGGACTCGTCTTTCCGCCAATGGCGCCGAGTGCCACGTTGCCAAGAACACCTACATGAAAAAGGCGCTCGCCGAGGCCGGTCTTCCCGATACGGGCGATCAACTCGTCGGTCAGACCGCCTTTGTGACAGGTGCCGAGGACGTCGCAGCTGCCGCCAAGGTCCTCAAAACCTTTGAAAAGGAGTTCAAGAAGCCTGCCATCAAGCTTGGCATCCTCGATGGAGCAATCCTCGACGAAGCCCAGGTTAAGGCCATCGCCGAACTTCCTTCCCGCGAGGTCATGCTCGCCACCTTGCTGGGCGTCATCAACGCGCCTGCAAGCAAGCTGGTCCGCACCCTCAACGAACCTGCTTCCTCGCTCGCACGAGTGCTGCAGGCCAAGTTCAACCCAGAAGGCTGAATTTACACAATCTGAACGGATGGTGGCGGCTCTCCGCTGTCACCTGAACACACAATGGTTCCTCGTCGGAGGCGCAGCTGCGTTTCTGAAATGTCCGGTGGCTACCGGGTGCGACGATACCGCAATGGAGAAATACAATGGCTGATATCGCAAAAATTGCTGAAGAACTGGGCAAGCTTACCGTCTTGGAAGCTGCCGAACTCGTTAAACAACTCGAAGAAGAGTGGGGCGTTTCCGCCGCTGCTCCTGTTGCTGCTGTAGCTGCCGGCCCTGCCGCTGCTGCTGAAGCTGCTGAAGAGAAAACTGACTTCGACGTCGTCCTGACCGACGGTGGTGGAAACAAGATCGCTGCCATTAAGGCAGTTCGTGAAGTTTCTCCTGGCCTTGGTCTTGCTGACGCCAAGAAGTTGGTCGAAAGCTGCCCAGCTAAGATCCTCGAAGGTGCTCCTAAGGAGGCCGCCGAAGCCGCCAAGAAAAAGCTTGAAGAAGCTGGCGCCAAGGTCGAGCTCAAGTAACCCACGTGGTTTTCAGATTTCGGGAGTGTCTCATTCCGAGACACTCCCGGAGTCGCCACCGGCACCGGCGAAAGCCGTCGAGACCCCCTTTCGACCGTTTTCGCCGATTCCGGAAAAATTTTCCATCTCCCGCTAATCAGTTTCCGCCCGGCCGTAATACGACCGGGCTCAATCCGCACTCCGCATCCGCAATACCCCAGACACCATGGCCGACCGTCTCCAATTCGGGAAAATCGAGGAAGTCATTGAGGCTCCCAACCTCATCGAAGTTCAAAGCCGTTCATACGAGGATTTCCTTCAGAAGGAAGTATCCGCCGGTGACCGAAGCGACACCGGCCTGCAGGCCGTTTTTCGTGAAGTTTTTCCGATCAAAAGTTACGACGAAGCAATCGAACTCGACTTCGTTGCTTATGATATCGAGGAACCCAAGATCACGTCCCTTGGCTCCCTCCGCAATGGTGAGAGTTTCTCCGCTGCCCTCTACGTGACCTTCAAGCTGAAGGACGAAACGGGTGTGAAAAAGGAGCGCGTCTACATGGGTGAGCTTCCGATGATGACCCGCCGCGGCACCTTCATCATCAACGGCGCCGAGCGCGTCATCGTTTCCCAGCTTCACCGTTCGCCCGGTATCTGCTTCGAGACTTCCCAGCACCTCAACGGCAAGACCCTCCACTCGTTCCGGATCATTCCTGACCGGGGATCATGGCTCGAAGTGCAGTTCGATACGAACGATCTTCTCTACGTCTACCTCGATCGCCGTCGTCGCCGTCGCAAGTTCCTCGCCACCACCTTCCTGCGTGCGATGGGCTACCCGACCGACCGCGATATCGTCACCCATTTCTACACCATCGAGAAGCTGAAGCTCTCGGAGAAGGCTGATGAAACCGAGCTCGGTCACAAGGTGCCTTTCGAAGACGTGCTCGATGGCGAACTCGTCGTTTCCAAAGCCTACGAACCGCTCACTCTCGGCATCGTCAAGCAGCTCATCGCGCTTGGTCACAAGA
This sequence comes from Haloferula chungangensis, assembly GCF_042664875.1. Taxonomy (NCBI): domain Bacteria; kingdom Pseudomonadati; phylum Verrucomicrobiota; class Verrucomicrobiia; order Verrucomicrobiales; family Verrucomicrobiaceae; genus Haloferula; species Haloferula chungangensis. The sequence goes on from NZ_JBHTBS010000002.1 coordinate 340,581, forward strand.
ACATCGAGGTGATCGACGGCCGTGAGGATGAAATTCTTCTCAAGTCACTCCGCAAGGACCCGGCTCACGACGAAGACAGCGCCCTCAAGGACATCTACCGCAAGCTGCGCCCAGGAGATCCTCCGACCGCTGCCAATGCCCGCGCGCTTCTGAAGCGTCTCTTCTTTGATCCGAAGAAGTATGACCTGACCCGCGTCGGTCGTTACAAGATCAACAGCAAGCTCGAAAGCAAGGTCGATTCCGACCAGCGCATCATGGTTCCCGAGGATTTCCTTGGTGCCGTGAAGTATCTCCTCCGCCTGAAGAAAGGTGAGGGAGTTATCGACGATATCGACCACCTTGGTTCACGCCGCGTGCGTGCCGTGGGTGAATTGCTCGCCAACCAGTGCCGTGTCGGCCTCGCCCGCACCGAGCGCCTGGTCAAGGAGCGCATGACTTTGTTCGATGTGAACATCGAAGGCATGACGCCGCAGAAGCTCATCAACCCGAAGGCGCTTTCCGCCGTGGTGCGTGACTTCTTCGGTCGTTCGCAGCTTTCGCAGTTCATGGACCAGACCAACCCGCTCGCCGAGCTGACGCACAAGCGTCGTCTCTCGGCCCTCGGACCTGGTGGTCTGAACCGCGACCGTGCCGGCTTCGAAGTTCGAGACGTGCACCCGTCGCACTACGGCCGTATCTGCCCGATTGAGACCCCGGAAGGTCCGAACATCGGTCTGATCAACTCGATGTGCACCTACGCTCGGATCAACGAGTTTGGTTTCATCGAAACCCCGTATCGTCGCGTGAAGGACGGCAAGTGCAGCAATGAGATCGAGTATCTCACCGCTGACCAGGAAGAAAAGTTCCTCATCGCCCAGGCAAACAACCCGATCGACAAGGACGGCAAGTTCCTCAACGAAAAGGTCACGGCCCGTGAAGCGGGTGGTGAGTTCATCGAAGTGGGACCGACCGACGTCGACTACATGGACGTTTCGCCGAAGCAGCTCGTTTCCGTGGCTGCCGGTCTGATTCCATTCCTCGAGCACGATGACGCCAACCGCGCCCTCATGGGATCGAACATGCAGCGCCAGGGTGTGCCGCTTCTCGTTTCCGAGTCGCCCTTCGTCGGTACGGGTCTCGAAGGCAAGACCGCTCGTGATTCCCGTTCGGTCGTCGTTTCCGAAATGGACGGTATCGTCGCTGCTGCGACCGCCGAAATCATCGTGACTTCGCCTGATGGCAAGTTGCCGGTCGCTGACGAAAAGTTCCTTTCCGATCCCGAGACGGTGAAGACGGACGTCGCGAAAGGCATCATGGCCTATCCGCTGCGCAAGTTCATGCGTTCAAACGCAGGCACCTGCATCAACCAGAAGCCGATCGTCAAGGTCGGTGCCAAGATCAAGAAGGGAGACGTCCTTGCAGACGGTCCCAACACCGAGAATGGTGAGCTGGCACTTGGCCGCAACGTGCTGGTCGCCTTCATGCCTTGGAACGGCTACAACTTCGAGGATGCCATCGTCATCTCCGAGCGCGTGGTAAAGGAAGATGTCTACACGTCGATCCACATCTCCGAGTTCGAAGTCGCTGCCCGTGACACCAAGCTGGGACCTGAAGAAATCACCCGTGATATTCCAAACGTCGGTGAGGAAGCCCTCAAGAATCTCGACCACGACGGCATCGTCCGGATCGGTGCCGAGGTGAAGCCGGGTGACATCCTCGTCGGCAAGATCACACCGAAGTCCGAGACCGAGCTGGCTCCGGAAGAACGCCTGCTTCGTGCGATCTTCGGTGAGAAGGCGGCAGACGTGAAGGACACCTCGTTGCGTGTTCCATCCGGCTGCACCGGCATCGTTCAGGATATCCGCGTGGCATCCCACGGACTGGCCGCCCGTCGCGCCGAAAAGGTCGATCCCGCCGAGCTCAAGAAGCAGCTCAAGAAGATCAACGACGAGCACAAGAAGAAGTCCGACAAGCTGACCGACGACCTGACGGAAAAGCTTTCCGACATCCTGCTTGGCGAGAAAATCCCGCTTGATGTGGTCAATGCCCAGACGGGTGAGATCATCATCCCTGCGAACCGCAAGATCACCAAGACCCTGCTTCGCAAGCTTGCATCGGTCCACGATCACATCGAAATCGATCCTTCTCCGATCCGTAACAAGATCCTCGAGATCATCAGCTCCTTCGAAGGTCGCTTCTCCGAACTCGACACCGAGCGCGAGCGCAAGCTCGACCAGCTCGAGTCCGGTGATGAAGTCGATCCCGGCGTGATCAAGGAAGTGAAGGTCTTCGTTGCCGCCAAGCGCAAGCTTTCGGTGGGTGACAAGATGGCCGGCCGCCACGGTAACAAGGGTGTGGTCGCGACCATCGTCCCTGAGGAAGACATGCCTTACCTCGAAGACGGAACTCCGGTCGATATCTGCCTCAACCCACTCGGCGTGCCATCACGTATGAACGTCGGACAGGTCCTTGAAACGCACCTCGGCGTCGCTGCCTGCGCGCTGGGCTTCAAGGTCGGAACACCGATTTTCGATGGTATCCACGAAAGCAAGATCTGGGACTACATGTCCGAGGCCAAGACCGTCGATGGAGTCAATATCATCGGCGACAATGGCAAGGCGCGTCCGCGCAAACCGGGTGAGCCGGAAACCCGCGGATTCACTTGGATCGGCGACGGCAAGGACGGTTCCACTGGTGGTAAGTCGACTCTGATCGACGGCCGCACCGGCGAAGCCTTCCACCAACCCGTCGTGGTCGGCATGATCTACATGCTGAAGCTGGGTCACCTTGTGGCCGACAAGATCCACGCACGTGCCGTTGGTCCCTACTCGCTCGTCACCCAGCAGCCGCTTGGTGGTAAGGCCCAGTATGGTGGTCAGCGCTTCGGGGAAATGGAGGTCTGGGCGCTCGAAGCCTACGGCGCCGCTTATTGCTTGCAGGAACTCCTGACGGTGAAGTCGGACGACGTGCAGGGCAGAACCCGGATTTACGAATCCATCGTCAAGGGCGACAACAACCTGGAAGCCGGCACTCCGGAATCCTTCAACGTCCTTATCAAAGAAATGCAGTCGCTCGGTCTGGACGTCCGTCCCGGCAAGCGTGGTTCCGAACTGGGAGGAGTTCCCGCCGATCTTGGCGATGACTTCTCGCTCGACGACCTTACCCTCTAATCGCCCGCAACCAACCGACTTAATTAGCTATACATTATCATGAGTGTTGACACCAACCTTCGCGAACTTTTCGGCGTGGACGACAAGCCGGATGCCTTTGATCAGGTATCCATCACCGTTGCTGCACCAGACGTCATTCGTTCCTGGTCCAAAGGCGAAGTAAAGAATCCTGAGACGATCAACTACCGGACCTTCAAGCCCGAGAAGGGCGGTCTGTTCTGTGAGCGAATCTTCGGCCCGACCCGTGACTGGGAGTGTGCCTGCGGAAAATACAAGCGCATCAAGCACAAGGGTGTGGTCTGCGACCGTTGCGGCGTTGAAGTGACCCTGAGCCGCGTTCGTCGTGAGCGCATGGGCCACATCGAGCTCGCCGTGCCTGTTTCGCACATCTGGTTCTACAAGTGCATGCCATCGCGCATCGGCTTGGTTCTCGATATCAGCGCCCGTCACCTCGAGCGCGTGATCTACTACGAGGACTACATCGTTACCGATCCAGGCAACTCGCCCCTTGAGCTCGGCCAGCTGCTTACGGAAAACGAGATCCGTGAAGCCGAAGACGCCTATGGCGACGGATCATTCCGTGCCGGGATGGGTGCGGAAGCGCTTCAGGACCTCCTCGGTCAGGTCGACCTCGCCGAACTTCAGGTGAAGCTTGAAGAAGAACTCGAGACGACCCGTTCCAAGCAAAACAAGAAGAAGCTCTCGAAGCGCCTTAAGATTGCCCAGGGATTCGCCGGCTCCAAGTCGCGCCCGGAATGGATGATCATGATGGTTCTTCCCGTGATCCCGCCGGACCTTCGTCCGCTGGTTCCCCTTGAAGGTGGCCGCTTCGCGACCTCCGACTTGAACGACCTCTACCGTCGCGTCATCAACCGCAACAACCGTCTCAAGAACCTCCTCCAGCTCAAGACGCCGGAGGTCATCATCCGCAACGAGAAGCGCATGCTTCAGGAAGCGGTCGATGCACTCTTCGACAACGGTCGTCACGGCCGTGCCGTCACTGGTGCTGGCAATCGTCCGCTCAAGTCCCTCAGCGACATGCTCAAGGGTAAGGGTGGTCGTTTCCGTCAGAACCTTCTCGGTAAGCGCGTCGACTACTCCGGTCGTTCGGTCATCGTCGTGGGTCCCGACCTCAAGCTCAACCAGTGCGGTCTTCCCAAGAAGATGGCGCTGACTCTGTTCGAACCCTTCATCATCCGTCGCCTCAAGGAACTCGGCTACTGCCACACAGTTCGCTCGGCGAAGAAGATGATCGATCGCAAGACCACCGAAGTGTGGGACATCCTCGCCGAAGTGACCAAGGGTCACCCGGTGATGCTCAACCGCGCACCGACGCTTCACCGTCTCTCGATTCAGGCTTTCGAACCGAAGCTCATCGAAGGATCGGCGATCCGCGTTCACCCGCTCGTCTGCACCGCTTACAACGCGGACTTCGACGGTGACCAGATGGCGGTGCACGTGCCGCTCTCGGTCGAGGCCCAGATGGAAGCGCGTCAGCTGATGCTTGCGCCTAACAACATCTTCTCGCCTGCATCCGGACGTCCGATCACGACGCCATCACAGGACATCATTCTTGGTTCCTACTACCTCACTTGGGCGCCGAACCGGACTCAGAAGGATCGTGAGAAGGAAGAACACCTTCCGTTGTTCGAGAACTCCTCGGAGGTCGAATACGCGATTGCTTCCCGCAAGATCGGCTACCACTCGTGGATCCGTCTTCGCAACCCGGACTTCGGCAAGGATACGGTGTTTGGTTACAAGGGTCAGGAATTGACCGATGAGGAAAAGGCCAAGAAGAGCTCGCTTCAACGGGCGCTCGACGAAGGCAAGATCATCGAAACCACTCCGGGACGTGTTCGTTTCAACGAAATCTGGCCTGAAGGCATGGGATTCATGAACATGACCGTCGGCAAGAAGCAAATGGGTGATGTGATCTGGCGTTGTTACCAGGTCGCCGGCCAGAAGGGCACCGTCGCGACACTCGACGAACTCAAGAGCCTCGGCTTCAAGGAGGCCTCCCGCTCGGGAACTTCGATTGGTATCGTCGACATGGTCGTGCCGGAAGAAAAGCCAGCCGTCATCGCCGATGCCTACGCCCAGGTCGAGAAGGTTACCAAGCAGTACCGCAACGGTGTGATCACCGACGGCGAGCGCTACCAGAAGGTCGTCGACATCTGGACTCATGCTTCGGACACGATCGCTTCGGCGCTCTACCGCAAGCTGGAGCACAACGACGGCAAGCCTGGAGTCAGCCCGCTCTTCATGATGGTCGACTCCGGTGCTCGTGGTAACAAGTCGCAGATCAAGCAGCTCTCGGGTATGCGCGGTCTGATGGCCAAGCCATCCGGTGAAATCATCGAACGTCCGATCACCTCGAACTTCCGTGAAGGTCTGACGGTGCTTGAATACTTTATTTCGACTCACGGTGCTCGTAAGGGTCTCGCGGATACCGCGCTCAAGACGGCCGACTCGGGTTACATGACCCGTAAGCTCGTCGACGTGGCTCAGGACGTGATCGTCACCAAGCATGACTGCGAAACCGTCAACGGAATCCTCGTCCAGCCGATCTACGACGGTGACGAAGAGTCCGCCTCGCTCGCAACCCGCATCTACGGCCGAGTCTCCTGCGAGACGGTCAAGGATCCGGTTTCGGGTGAAGTGATTCTCGCCAGCGACGAGATCATCGATGAAACGATGGCCTCAGCGGTTGAACGCATCGGTTACGAGAAGCTCAAGATTCGCTCGGTTCTCACCTGCGAAGCGGAGCGTGGTTGCTGTGCGAAGTGCTACGGCCTCAACCTTGCCACCGGCAAGGGTGTGAAGATCGGTGAAGCTGTCGGCATCATCGCCGCCCAGTCGATCGGTGAGCCGGGAACCCAGCTGACCATGCGTACCTTCCACGTTGGTGGTGTGGCGACATCGGCCTTCAAACAGCCGATCATCAAGGCTCGTAACAGCGGTCACGTGGTTTACAAGGACCTCCGCACGGTTGAGAGTGCCGACGGCAAGTGGGTTGTTCTCAACAAGAACGGATCGCTTTCCGTTCGCGACAAGGACGGCCTCGAGCTCGAAAGCCACAACATCGTCATCGGTTGCGAAATCGAGATCAAGGATGGTGAAGACGTCAAGAAGGGCGACACGGTTGCCACTTGGGATCCCTACAACGTTCCGATCATTACCGAGAAGGCTGGTAAGGTGGAGTTCCGCGATATGATCGCCGGCATCACCGTTCAGTCCGAAACCGATAAGGAAACGGGCAAGAAGGGGATGGTCGTCACCGAGCACAAAGAGGACTTGCACCCGCAGGTTGTCGTGCTTGATCCGAAGACCAACGAAGTCCGCGCCAGCTACTCGATCCCCGTCGGTGCTCACCTTTCCGTTAAGGAAAATGAGACCATCACCGGGGGCACGCAGCTCGCCAAGACGCCACGTAAGGTCGCCCGCACCAAGGATATTACCGGTGGTCTTCCACGGGTTGCCGAGCTTTTCGAAGCCCGCAAGCCAAAGGATGCCTGCGTGATCGCCAAGATCGACGGTGAAATCTCCTTCGGCGGCACCGTCCGCGGTAAGAAGAAGGTCATCGCGACCGATCCGGAAAGCGGCGAAAGCGTCGATCACCTCGTGCCCATGGGCCGCCACATCATCGTCACCGAAGGTGATCAGGTGAAACGTGGTGACCAGATCACCGAAGGCCCCGTGTCTCCGGAAGATCTCCTCGAAGCCTGCGGAGCGCAGGAACTTCAGGAGCACTTGGTCAACGAAGTGCAGTCGGTCTACCGCGTCCAGGGCGTGGAAATTAACGACAAGCACATCGAGATCATCATTCGCCAGATGCTTCGCAAGGTGAAGATCACCGATCCTGGTGATGCCGATCAGTACCTCTGGGGTGACCAGGTCGATCGTTCGACCTTCATCAAGGTCAACGAAGAGATCGTCGCCAACGGTGGTAAGCCGGCCGAAGCCGAGCCCGTGCTTCTTGGTATTACCAAGGCCTCGCTTGAAACCGACTCGTTCATCTCCGCGGCGTCCTTCCAGGACACCACCCGCGTGCTGACCGAAGCGGCAACCCTCGGTAAGGTCGACTACCTCACCGGCTTCAAGGAGAACGTGATCATGGGTCACCTGATCCCAGCCGGCACTGGCTTCGATTGTCACCGCGACAGCGAGATCGAGTTCACGGTGGAAGAGCCCGAGCCGATCATCATCGAGCCTGATGAGAACGATGGAATCGAGATTCCATTGCCATCTGACGAAGCTGCTCGACTTGCCGCTGAAGCCAGCAACTCGGCAGAGACGGCCTGATCGCCCTGCTAGAATATTCCAAAGCCGGCCTCGTGAGAACGGGGCCGGCTTTTTTTTATGGAGAGATGATGGGCTAAACCTTTGCCCCGGGGACGAGTTTTACTTGAAGCTTGGGCTGAGACGTTGCAAATCTCCGTCGGCCAAGCGCACCGGAGGGGTGGCAGAGTGGTCTATCGCGTCAGTCTTGAAAACTGAAGTAGGGCAACCTACCGTGGGTTCGAATCCCACCCCCTCCGCCATTTCTCTTAGAGCCTGGATTGGCAAGCGCCGGCAGATGGGGCCGATGGTCCTTGAGTGGTTTCCCCTCGGACACGACCCATCGGTCATCTCATCAGGGGATGGGTTGTGGGCGCGGTTCGACGCGCCGAGGTTATCGAGATAACTGTGGGTTGCCGGGAAGTTGAGGGGCGTTTTCAAAGCGAATCTGGAATTGGGCTGGTATTCCCTCAGGCCATTCGGCTAAATGCTAATGTTGAATGGTATACGGCGATAAGTCGTATGCCGTACAGCACTGGAAAAACCAAAATTGACCCATTCTCATGATGAAATTGAAAGCAATCACGGCTGCAATCGTGACGGCCTGCAGCTCATTTGCAGGGGCTGCCCCAATCTTGCACTGGACACTTGACGAAGCCTCAGGCCTGGAAGCCTACGATTCTTCCGGAAACGAAATTCATGGCACCTGGGCGGGGGTGTTAGGCAGTCCCGGTTGGATGCCGGGAGAGGGAATGGACGGAGGATCGGTCTACGTTTCGGGTGCCAATGCGGATACTTTCATCAACGACACCTTCTCGCAGGTCACCAGCACCCCACTGACGATTTCGGTGTGGGTCAAGACAACGGCATCTGCGAGCGCCGGCCTCGTCTATCTTGGCAACGGAGCGACCGGGAATTCCTACTATGTCATGAGGACTGCTGATACGGCAGCCCGGTTGAGTGCCCGGAATACCACTGAACAGCGACTGAGCGGCGGGGTGATCAATGATGGAGAGTGGCACCATGTTCTTGGCGTCTATGCCAGTCCTACCGAGCGCAGTTTGTATGTGGACGGAATCTTCGTGGGAACCCAGGCCAGCGAAGTGACGGAAGTCACGCTGACGCGCTTCGGAATCGGAGGCCTGACCCGCAACACGCCCCATGCTCCGGTGGACTTGTTTACGGGTGAACTTGACGACGTGGCCCTGTGGGACTCGGCACTCTCTGCGGCTGAAGTGGCCGGTCTTCACGGGCTCGGGACCCATGGCGGCGGAAATGCCGCTGATCTCGACACATTGATGGATGGATTCGCGGCAAAAAGTGATGTCCAGATCCGAGGGATCGATTGGGAATACACGACGGGTCTGGAAGGCCCTATCGGAACAACCGGAGGCAGCATTCTTGGGCGCAATGCCTTCATCGTCCTCGATGAAGAAGGTAATGGGATGAAGGTCCCAGGAATTCCCGGAAATCCTGTCGTGACACTTTTCGAGTCGTCAGAAGAAACGATCTTCTTTGGTGAAGATGTCACCTTGTCGTGGGACGTGGAGAACGCGACGGCGATCTCGATTGATCAATCGATCGGCTCGGTTGCCAATCCAAGCGGATCGCTGATTGTCTCGCCAGAGGAGTCGACGACCTACACGTTGGAGGCGACTAATGGAAATGGCACCTCCTTTGGCCAGGTCACAGTGACGGTGATTCCCGAACCGATCATTCACAGTTTTACGGCTTCGAAACTCGTGATCTTCGATGGGGAAGAGATCAGTCTCAACTGGGACGTGGAGAATGTCGTGGAAATTGACATCAACCAAGGGGTGGGGGCGTTCACGGATCCTGTCGGCAATACCCTGGTTTCCCCCAGTGAGACGACGCTTTACACCCTGACGGCATACAACGACCAAGCGGAGTCCACTGCACAAGTCGAGGTCACCGTCTACCCGGCTCTTCCGCCGCGGGAGTTGCTTCTTCACTGGCCCCTCGATGAATCGGAGGGCAGTTCCGCGACAGACTTGGCGGGCGATAATCCGGGTAGCTTTCTTGAGACGGGTGGAACCATCAGCCGAACCGGTGGTTTGATCGGTTCCGGTGCGGTGACCTTCCCTGGTGCGAGTGATGTCGCTGTCCGGGCCTACACCCAGTTGGTGGAAGGCTACCCGTTCGTGATGAGTGCTTGGATCAAGGTCAACGCCATCGGAAACCAGACCTTCGCAACCCTCGGAACGGGAAGCAATTTTCAGTATCAATCGATGCGCGTATTCAACGGCACCAGCGGGGTCATGACACGAAACAGTGGAAGCTTCGAACAGTTCGGACCTGATGTGAACGACGGCCAATGGCACTCGATTGTCGGCGTCTACAGTCATCCAAGCTCCCTCAGTCTTTACGTCGACGGGGTATTCGCGGGCGAGCGGACCACTGACAGTGGCGCCTATAATCTAACGGACCGCTTCTCCATCGGAGCGCTCGACCGAAGTGATACCAGCGTGGTGGATGGATTCAACGGCAGTGTCGACGATGTCAGTTTCTGGCGCGGTGTTTTGAGTGCTTCGGAGGTGGCGGTCCTGCACGGTGGTGCCGCAGGGCTCGGCTTGAACGCAAGCGAAGTCGCTGCCCTTCTAACGGCTTTCGACGAGCAGCAGGCTGTCACGGTGGCCGGTGTGGTGTGGACTCCAGTGAGCGAATTGACGGGGATTGCCGGTGCTACGGCAGGTTCCCTGCCAGGCGGAGCAAGTATCGTGATGGATGATCTCGGAAATGGGATGATGACGGGCACGGTGGTTCCTGAAGAAGATTTCCACATCATCAGCATCGAGCGTGACCTCAGCGGAACAACCCTCGTCTGGACGGGTGCGGCCGATGATGTCTACTCCATCGAATTCAGCACGGACCTTCTTGACTGGAGTGATGTCGTGGCAAGCGGTGTGGCATCTCAAGGAGAGACGACAAGCTACAAGGACACGGATAGTGACCGCTTGAACGAATCCAGGGGATTCTACCGGGTGCTGCGTTGAGCGGTTCCAGCCCTCCCAACTGAATGTTGAAAACCCTCTTGCTCGGCGCCGCAGTTCTCTGCGGCGTGCTTCATCCCGCCTGCGCTGAACTGGTGGTCCACTGGCCCCTGGATGCCAGCTCCGGAGAGCTGGCGCAGGATCATTCGGGAAACGGCATCGAGGGGAATTGGGAGGGAACCGGTGGGGTGGCGGAATGGCAAACCGCCGGTGGGATTGATGGAGGAGCGGTTCTCTTTTCAGGAGCGAACAAGGATTCCTTCATCACCTCGTCCTTTGATGCGATCGATGATCTGCCATTCACCATCTCCGTGTGGGTGAAGACGGAATCGTCATCTAACGAGGCGGTGGTCTATCTGGGAAATGGGAACACTTCGTCCGATTATTACGTGATACGGGTGCAGGACGGGATCGCCAAGGCCAACGCTCGGAACGGTTCGGAGGTCTCTTGCAGTGGAACAAGCAGGATTGACGACGGTCAGTGGCATCATCTGGTGGGAGTCTATACAAGCTCTAACAGTCGTCGGATATATGTGGATGGGGTGCTCGAGGGGAGCAGCTCGACGCGTGTCGATGAGCTCCAGCTGAACCGTTTTGGGATCGGAGGCTTGACTCGGAACACCCCCCATAATCCGGTGGACTTGTTCACTGGTGAAATCGACGAGGTGGCCTTGTGGGATCGCCCATTCACCACCGAAGATGTGCATGCCCTCAGCGGGATCACTCGATTGGGAGCCGGGAATGCAGGTGAGCTTGATGGCTTGATGACGGCATTTCATGCCAAGGGAACCGTAGATTTGCGGGGCCAGACTTGGGCTTATGCGAGTGGCTTGAGGGGGACAGCTGGAGAAACCGGCGGGAGCGTCCACGCGGGCAACGCATTTGTCGTGCTCGATGACCGGGGCAACGGAATGAGCATGGGAGGACACCACGAACTTCAGATTGAGTCGCTGAGCGCGGATCATGAATCCATTGTGGCGGGAGTGCCGGTGATCCTCTCTTGGAGGGTCTTCAATGCGCAGGAGGTTTCGATTTCCGGGGTCGGAGTGGTGGATTCAGAAGCGGGCTCGATCGAGTTGTACCCCAGCACCAGCACAACCTACACCTTGAGCGCCTCAACCGGGGAGGAAACGATCATGCAGGCCCTTGAGGTGACGGTTTCGGCAGTTGCAGTGAACCCCCGTCTTTCAGAATTTCTGGCCAGGAACGATGACGGCATCACCGATGAAGATGGTGATCACTCCGACTGGATCGAGATTCACAATCACAGCGCTTTTGCGATGAATCTCGAAGGCTACTCACTGACCGATGATCCCGACTCGCTCGCGATGTGGTCGTTTCCCTCGCGGATTCTCGGAGTGGACGAACGTCTTATCGTCTGGGCCTCCAGCAAGGATCGGAAAGGAGATGAGCTGCATACCAATTTCGCGATCGCCGTAGGGGGCGAATATCTTGCTCTGGTGCAACCGGATGGAAATACGATTGTCCATGAGTTCGCTCCGGCATTCCCGGTTCAGAGTGCGGACGTCTCATACAGTAGCGAAGGGTTTCACGCGATTCCGACCCCAGGGGCGGTCAATGGTCCGGCGGTTCCTGATGGGATTCTGGATGGTGAAGTGAGCTTCGGTGTGGCCGGTGGACTTTTCTTCGGCGGGATGGTGAAGGTGAGCTTGGAGCATGAAGATCCTCTGGCGACGATTCGTTATACTGTCGATGGGTCAATGCCTGATGAAACCTCGATGGTTTATGAAGACCCCGTGGTTATTTCAGCGACCTCCCGACTGAAAGCTCGGGCTTTTCGGCCCGGATTTCTTCCCGGACCCGTGACGCAGGAAGGTTATATTTTTGCCGACAGTGAGCTGGGTGGTTTTGATAGTGACTTGCCAATTTTGGTGATTGATACCTTTGGTTCAGAGATTCCTCGAAATGATACGACTCATCGCGAGGCGACGTTTTTCGCGCTCGATCCCTCAGGTTCGACCGGGCGAACAGAGCTGAGCGATCTGCCGAGAGTGGGAGGAAATTCCGGCATCCACGTCCGCGGTGAGAGTTCACAACTTAACGGTTTCAATAAGCTCAATTTCGCCATGGAGGTGCGAGATTCGGCAGGTGAAGACCGCGACGTTCCGCTCTTTGGCATGCCGTCGGGTTCGGACTGGGCGCTACATGCTTCCGAGATCGATCGCACCTTCATTCGCGAGCGGCTTCCGCATTATCTCTACAATTCCATCGGTCGCTATTCGCCCCGCACGCGCCCGGTGGAAGTGTTTCTCAATCAAGACGGGGGCGCCCTGAGCCCTGCGGATTATCGGGGCGTGTATTTGGTGGTCGAACGAATCCGACGAAGCGGGGATAGGGTCGATATCGAAAAGCTCGATTCGGATCAGAACGAACTGCCGGACCTTAGCGGTGGGTACATTTTCAAACAGGATAAGCCTGACCCGGGGGATGTGAAGGTGAGCACCCTTGAGTCGGGGAGCTTCGCGATCACTTATCCCAATGAGGAAGATGTCACGCCTCAGCAGGTTGCCTATCTGCAGGACTATCTTCGTGAGTTTGAGGCGGCGCTCAACGGTCCTCGATTCACCGATCCGGAACTGGGGTATGCGGCCTACATCGATGTGCAGAGCTGGGTGGATTTCCACGTGGTGCAGGAGTTCACCAAGGAGGTCGATTCCTTTCGCTTCAGCACCTTCTACTATAAAGATAGGAATGGAAAAATCGCATGTGGACCGCTCTGGGATTTCGATCGCTCCTTTGGCAACACCAATGCCTCCGGCGAAGATCTTCCCGAAGGTTGGCATGGGGGAGGACTGGGGGAACGTGGTGAGTTCTGGGCGCGATTGTTCGAGGATCCGGACTTCATGCAGCTCTATATCGACCGATGGCAGGAACTCAGTGAGAGCATTCTCAACGAATCATTCCTGTTCCCTGTCATAGACGCCATGGCGGCCGAAGTTAATGAAGCGAAGGATCGGAATTTCGAACCTGTCGGCCCATGGCCACTGGCGAACGTGACCCGTTCCCATCTGGTCTTTCCCAGCTACGATGAGCATGTGGAGTATTTGAAGGAGTGGATCGGCGACCGTATGCGCTGGGTAGGCAGCCAATTCACCAGAAAGCCGCGGTTCGGACGGGATCCGGGGGTCCATCGCGAACCCTTGGAGGTCACGCTTTCGACTGAGGCTGGAACCATCTATTTTACACGGGATGGCTCAGACCCACGGGCTCCCGGAGGGGAGATAGCCGGTGAGCTTTACCGCGGACCGATTGCGATATCATCGGACATCCGTATTGTCGCCCGCGCCCTGAACGATGGCGAATGGAGTGGCCCTCTGAGCGGCGATTATATTTTCAGTGAGCCGGCTGCTGCCGGAAATCTCGTCGTGAGTGAGATCATGTATCATCCCCCTCAGGCTAGTGGACCGGAGATCGCAGCCGGCTTTGCGGATGAGGAGGCATTTGAGTTTCTAGAGTTCATGAATACCAGCGCCTCTTCCATCGAGCTGGCGAATGTGGTGGTGAGTGACGGCATCGATTTTACCTTCGGCTTGTTCGGGTTGGCTCCGGGAGAACGGGTGGTCATCGCTCGTGATAGGGCTGCTTTTGAGTTTCGCTACGGCACAGGCTGGCCAATCGCCGGAGAATACGGCGATCGCAACCTTGGCAACGGGGGCGACCGAATCGTGATCACCGCTTCAAACGGCCAACTCATTCAGGACATAACATATCATGATGAGATGCCATGGCCGACGGACGCCGATGGTGGCGGTTCCAGTTTGCTTCGCATCAACCCCTCTGGTTTGGCTTCCTACGACGAGGCATCGAATTGGAAGTCAGGCATTCCGTCACCCGGCGGCAAGGGTGAGACTGTCGCTTTCTCAGGTGGCGATCTTGTCCAGTACGCGACGACTCATTACCGGGGCGATGGGAAAACCTTCTCCTTCGGAATCCGCTCCACTGCAGAAGGGGTCGGGTATGAAGTGGAAGCTTCCGATGACCTGAATGTTTGGAAGTCGGATGCCTCGGTGGTGGAGTATCTGGGCGAGTGGTCGGGGGAGCGCCACTATCAAGCCCTTGGGCCTGCGGAAGCGAGGCACTTCATGAGGCTTCGCATTCGTGAGAACTGAGGGGAATGCGCTGCCGCCGGTTCGCGGAGACGCTAAAACCAGGGGAGGGATTCATAAGTTTTGCCACCGAGGTCCCACTCTGGAGTTTGTCAGGGGGCGCCACCTTCGCCGTAGGATCCGCCCTTTTGGACAACAAGAAGCGCAAGTCGGACGACTTGCGCTTCCTTTCGAAAAGCCATCGGCCCTGAGTCACTCAGCGTTTCCGCCGACTTGCGAGGAGGCCACCTGCCAAGGCGAGCAGGCTGAGCGATGATGGCTCGGGAATGGTGCTGAACTGGAGGTCATAGGAGCGGGCCACAATGCTTCCACCCGTGCCTACCGAGTTGTCAAATAGCACGGCTGGCGTGGGGGCAAAATCGACTCCCGCTACCACAAATTGAAATCCACTGCCCGTAGTGGCCAGATTGACGGTCGTTCCGTTGATCTGCACGGTGTTGGCAAAGATACCGTCGCCCCCCGTGCCCGCGTTGGCTCCGGTAAAGCCATCAAACACGATGATCTGCCCGGAATCCGTGGTCGTTCCGGAGACAGCGGAAACTGTCATCGTCACATCGTTCAGATTGCCAAACCCGGTATCGATTCCCTGACCCCAGATTCTTTGAGCAGCTCCGCCTCCCGCCGCAGTGAGGGTGAAAGTCACCGAATCATTCGCCGTCGCATCTCCATCCAAATTCAAGTTGGAGTAAGTCAAGCGGACGTTCACCGGGTCAGCCGTCAGGGTTCCCGGCGTGGCACCATTGATCGTGACGGAGGAAACGTTCGCGTCATGACCGAAAACACCGGTCCCTCGAACATCAAGGGCGGTAATCGTGACGACGGCCGCCTCTGCGGAGAGACTTGTGGCCAGAGTCGCCACTACGAGCGTTGGAATTTTCATCGATTGGACAAATTTTAGGTGAGTTGGTTTTTCGTTCTATCGAGCATGGACGCATCACGATCGGCTTCCACCCCCTCAGTTTTGAAAGGTAGGCTGTCGACAATTTGCTAGGCTCGTCGAAATGCTGGCTCAGCGATGCGTAGAGTCAACTTCAAAAAAGAAGATTGTAGACAAAAAATAGAAGTTTGGGAAATCGACGACTCACTCGGCCGTATCGAGGAAGCACCCCGGTAGGATCTCAGTCCTCGTCCTTCAAATAGGCTGCGATTTCGCCGTCTCCCAAGTAGATAAGCAGGATGGCGCCCTCGGTGGCGATGGCCTCGAAGAGGTCCATCATGAGGCGTTCTTCGCCAGGCCAGGGGAAAACGTAGAAGAGATCCACTTCGCTCGGATCAAGCCCGTCGTATTCCGGGTGGGGGACGAACACGTCGGGATCGCTTGGCGGATCGGGGGGAACGAGGTCTTTTCCGCCTACACCTTCGCAGTCGTCGAAACCATCGGGGAGGTAGTCGATGTTGAGGATCTCGACTTTGAGCTCGAAGTCCTCGGCGAGTTGAGAGGCGAGATCAGCGAGTTCCGGAACAAATTCGATGCCGTAGGACTCGAAGCCGAGGATGGCGGCGATCGATGCAGCAACGCCAAATCCGCAACCCCATTCGCAGAAGGTGTTTCCACGCAGCATGTTTTCCTGCTGGAGGTAGGCCATCGCAGCGTGGACGACGGTGGGATCGCTCGGGACGTAGCGGGAGTATTTTTTCCCGAGGCCGGCCTCATAAAACGCAGCGTCGCGCTTGTCGGCCTCATCGATGAGATCGGAGACCTTCTCCGGCATGCTGGAGGGATCGAGTTTGAGTGTGAATTCCTGGAGTGGCACGATGGAAGGGACAGCTTGAAAGGCCGGTGCGAGCATGCCGAGAGGAAATCCATGGCAATAGTGGCATGAAAATGGTCAGCGGACCCCGCTACGGGTAGGGCTTGATCCGAGTGGGTGGGCCTGTCTACGTGAGGGCCGCTATGAGTGATGTTGTTTTTCTATTCTCCGGACAGGGCGCCCAGAAAGTGGGCATGGGCAAGGACTTCCATGAAGCTTCCGAAACAGCCAGAGCGATGTTTGCCGAAGCGGATGACGCCCTGGGCATGTCGCTGAGCCAGGTGATGTTTGAGGGACCGGACGACGAACTCACCCGGACCTCGCGTTGCCAGCCTGCTCTCTATCTTCACGGATTGGTGGCCGCGGCTTTGCTTCAGGAGAGATTGCCGAATCTCACACCGGTGGCGGCAGCAGGATTGTCGCTTGGTGAATTCACTGCGCATGCCGCCGCAGGCACCTTTTCGCGGGTCGATGGCCTCAAGCTCGTTGCCCGTCGTGGAGAGTTTATGGAGGAAGCCTGTGAAGCGACGACCGGATCGATGGCCGCGATGATCGGAGGCGATGAAGCTGCGGTTAGATCCCTGGCCAGCGAGTGCGACATCGATGTAGCCAACTTGAATGCCCCTGGGCAGATCGTGCTATCAGGTTCAGAAGCCGGGATCGATACCGCAGTGGCGAAGGCTCGCGACAGTGGAATCCGCAGAGCCGTAAAACTCAATGTAGCGGGAGCCTATCACAGTCGTCTGATGCAGAGTGCGCAGGACAAGCTGTCGGCGGAACTCGCGGAAGCCGAGATGCAGGCACCCCAGCTGCCGGTGGTTTGCAACTTTGGTGCATCACTCGTCGAGGATCCGGCGGAGATTCGCAGCATGCTTGAGAAGCAGGTTACGGGTTCGGTGCGTTGGACGGAGTCGATTGAGTTGCTGGTTTCGCAGGGGCATCGGACATTCATCGAACTTGGCCCGGGAAAAGTGATTGCCGGACTCGTTTCGAAGATTGCCAAGGACGTGGTGGTTCACAGTGTTGAAGACTTGGAATCCCTTGAAAAAGCGGTCGAAGCGCTGGGATGAAGAGGCATCGGGCGAGGCCATTCTGAGAGAAGCGAAGAAATGTTAATTTTTCTCAAAAATGGTGTTGCACGCAGGTCGGTTGGCTCATAGCGTCCGCGCACGCCGCGAGGCGCAACTACCTTGGAGCGGTAGTTCAGTTGGTTAGAACGCTGCCCTGTCACGGCAGAGGTCGCGGGTTCGAGTCCCGTCCGCTCCGCCATTCTTCGCTTTCGCCTTCGGGAAAGCTACGAATGGCAGGCCATCCCCGCGGTAACTTGAAACCGATCTGGCCCGAAGAATCGAAGGCGAAAACGAAGAATGCCCTTCGTAGCCGTATGAATCGCCTCGGAAATCCAATCATAACTTGGACATCCGTG
This sequence comes from Haloferula chungangensis, assembly GCF_042664875.1. Taxonomy (NCBI): domain Bacteria; kingdom Pseudomonadati; phylum Verrucomicrobiota; class Verrucomicrobiia; order Verrucomicrobiales; family Verrucomicrobiaceae; genus Haloferula; species Haloferula chungangensis. The sequence goes on from NZ_JBHTBS010000002.1 coordinate 358,323, forward strand.
CAAAGGAGCCACCTCGATTTTCTCTTGGCGAAGTAGGGCAGGCGCTCAGGCTGGGAGAGTGGGTCAATCGCAAGGGAGCATTCGATCGTTCGGTTCGACCGAATCGCCTTCGGGAAAGCTACGAATGGCAGGCCATCCCCGCGGTAACTTGAAACCGATCTGGCCCGAAGAATCGAAGGCGAAAGCGAAGAATGCCCTTCGTAGCCGTATGAATCGCCTCGGAACTCCAATCATAACTTGGACATCGGTGCAAAGGAGCCACCTCGATTCCCTCTTGGCGAAGTAGGGCAGGCGCTCAGGCTGGGAGAGTGGGTCAATCGCAAGGAAGCATTCGATCGTTTGGTTCGACCGAATCGCCTTCGGGAAAGCTACGAATGGCAGGCCATCCCCACGGTAATTTGAAACCGATCTGGCCCGAAGAATCGAAGGCGAAAGCGAAGAATGCCCTTCGTAGCCGTATGAATCGCCTCGGAACTCCAATCATAACTTGGACATCGGTGCAAAGGAGCCACCTCGATTTTCTCTTGGCGAAGTAGGGCAGGCGCTCAGGCTGGGAGAGTGGGTCAATCGCAAGGAAGCATTCGATCGTTTGGTTCGACCGAATCGCCTTCGGGAAAGCTACGAATGGCAGGCCATCCCCACGGTAATTTGAAACCGATCTGACCCGAAGAATCGAAGGCGAAAGCGAAGAATGCCCTTCGTAGCCGTATGAATCGCCTCGGAACTCCAATCATAACTTGGACATCGGTGCAAAGGAGCCACCTCGATTTTCTCTTGGCGAAGTAGGGCAGGCGCTCAGGCTGGGAGGAGATTCAAATGTTCTACGCATACATCATCAGGTCAGAAATGGATTACTCTAAGTTCTATTATGGGAGCACGGACAATCTTCGCCGAAGGATCAGGGATCATAATTCAGGTAAGAACCTAACGACGAAGGATTCGAAGCCCTGGAAACTTATATGGTACGGTGGCTTCGCAAACGAAGGAGAAGCACGCGAGTTCGAGCGATATCTGAAAACAGCATCTGGAAAGGCATTTGCAAGAAAGCGGCTGATCTCTGATTTTGTCTGAAGAAAAGCGAGTGCGGTGGCGATGTCGATGGATTTTAAAGGGGCGCTTGCCGAGCCTTCATCCCCAAACCCCGCGCGGGTTCGATGTCGTTCTTCATCGAATCGCCAATCATCAGAATCTCATGCGGTGATATTCCACACTTGCTGAGTTGATCGATCGCCAACTGAAACAAGTCATGTCCCGGCTTCGAAGTACGATGCTCATAGGAGAAGAAGAGGAGCTCGTTGTCAAAACACTGCCAGGCCTCTCCGAGGTGCCTCTCGAGAAGGGTTCGGGTATAGGCCTGGGCATTTGAGATGATCCCGAGTTTCAGGCCGTCTGCCCGGAACTTGAGGATGCGTTCCGCCATTCCGGGAATGAGTGTCACCGGGTGAACCGCTTCCTCGGCAGCGAGAGCAAACGCGTCGGCATCGAAAAGGCCGGGAAAGATCCGTTTCCAGACCTCGCGGATATCGACTTCGGGGTAAGAATGATTCGAGCGTTGATGCTCGCTTCGGATCTCCTGCTCGAGCCGATCTGCCAGCGACTGATCGGAAGGAAAGCTCACTCCGAACTTCGCGGCAACCTCTCGAAGGGGGCCATCGAGATCCCGGCATCGATGCCCGGTGAGCAGCGTTTCGTAGACGTCGAAAAGAACCGCCTTCACGTGCGCAGGAAGTGAAAGGATCCGGGTTTAAGGAACTCGCCAAGAACCTTGTGCTTGAGAAGATGGCCGGGAGTCTCCGGAGTCGCGCCGGAAGCCCGGGCATACAGTTCTTTCAGGCGCTCGGCGTACGCTTTGGTGCTGTAAGGTCCCAGCTGATCGGATCTAACACCCGGCTGGGTGATGGCGAGGGATTCGGCGAGCCACTCGACGAGGCATTGGGTGGAATCGCCGCTCTGCGCCAGGATCTGATCATCCTCGTTTCCGACGAGCAGACGATGAATGACCTGTCGCTGGAGATCCTCCGGAAGGTTTCCGAAGTCGAGATAGCCATGGTGTCTCATCGCGACAAATGAGCTCTCAAGATGCTGGTTCGACATCGGGTGGCCGTAGGATTCGAGAGTTGCGCGCATGCTGCGAATAAGGCTCTGGCGGAGGGTCTCGAGCCCGACCCAGGATTCCGGCACCAACAGGCGATCGTAGAGTCGGCCCGGATGAATGCCTTCGGCGGCGAAGTCGTCGGTCACCATCGGAAGATTTCGTCCGAAGAGAGGTTTGCCGATTGTTGCGGGTTCGAGAAACCCGAGACCAAAACCTTCAGCAACCGCGGTGCTGATGAAATGAGTGGCGTGACGGACCCACGAGGCGAAAGTCTTCGGCGCTCCCGGCGCGGGTGAGACCCTGCCCACGGCATCCAGCATGACCGGCAATTCGGTATCGCTGGCGAAGGCAGTCCATTCGTCATGAACGGGGATCCAGCGTTTGTTGTCGGGCTTCAGGCTGACCGCGAAACGCGTGCCCTTTGGCGCGAGTGCGGCGAGCAGAAAAAGTTCGCCAAGGTTCTTTCGGCGAATGCCTCGGACCGGATAAAGAACAAGCGGGTGGTCGGGACGGCGTGGAAGCACTTTGACCTTGGCCGGCGGAGTGATCGCATTGGGGTGGAGGAAACCATGACTCGCCGGAAGACCGGCATTGATGAGGAACTGACGGTCCCGCGAGTTGATGAAGGTGTGGATGATCTGCGGGGCAAAAGGGTAGAGCGATTCGGAATCGGCAAGTTTTGGGTAGGCTCCAGGTCGACCGTCCTCAGCAAAATCGTGGTACTGGAGAATCATGGCATCGCCGGATTCGGCGAGGATCCCCGCAGCGTCAGGGAGAGCCCGGTTTTTTCCGATCGAATGGTTGTGGAGGTGCCAGATCACCTTTCCCGATCCGAAGCTCTCCCTAACGGCCGCGCGCAGCGCATGAACGATCTTGATGCCGGAGGTGTTGCCGCTGCGCTCGTCGTCGTACCCGAGGTCCTCGACGACCTTAATGGGAAGCTTGCCCTTTTTGTCGGGCGGGGATCCGCAGAGGATCACGTGCGGGATGCCGGCTTTGGTGAGGCAGGCAGATGCCGTTTCGATCACTCTCGTGACGCCACCCCGACGCAGGTGGTAGTGGACGATGGCGACGGGGGGATGGTTCATGGCGGATCAGCGTTGAAGGGAGGCGATCTGTTTGACGAAATGGAATCCCCAGATTTCGAAACCAAGACGATGGTAGAGACGGTGGGATGGGTGATTCGAGGTGTAGCTGTCGAGCGCCAGAATATTGCAGCCTTTTTCCGTAGCAAGATGCTCACAGTGTTTGATGAGCAGGGTTCCCAGTCCGCTGGAGCGGTGGTCAGGGTGGACGACAATGTTGTCGACTTCGAGATAGCGGCCACACCAGATCTTGGTGGAGATCCAGGCACCGGCAAAGGCGAGCATCTCATCACCTTTGAAAACTCCGAGCGGATGGTAGTGAGGATGCTCGGCGATGATCGTGTCGAAGCGCTCTAACAGCACCTCGCGGCTGCACTCGGGGTTGAGGAAAGCCAGGAGGCGGGTGGCGGCCCGGTACTCGTTTTTCCTCAGGGTTCTGACAACAGGCTCGCTCATGCGTTTCTTTTGACCGGTTGGGCACTCGCCGGGAAGCGTTCGCGATACTCGGAGAGAGAATTCATCGGCGGTCGCTCGGTGCTGCTGAGCGAGGCATTCGGCAGGCGGGAAAAGAAGGCATCGAGAATTTCACCGGACATGCGGCCGAGGTCGGCGAGCGAGCGGTTGCGGTGGATGCGTTCGTCAAGATCGGTCTGGGCGATGGCCTCGATGCCGTGCAGACGCCAGACGTCAATGAGATGGGCGGTCTCCACGCCGTAGCCGGTCGGGAAGGGGATGGCTTCGAGAACCGAGCGGCGTGCGGCATACTCGCCAGCGAGCGGCTGGTGAAGAGCTGTTAGGTCGGGGCAGAAGCGCGCGAAGAGCGGGCGCACGAGAATCTCAGTGACTCGTCCTCCGCCACGGGGGTCGACACCTTCGGTGGCGAGCAGGGGACGCTCGTAGAAGCCTTTGACGTAGCCGAGCTCGGCATGGCGGACCAGCGGGCCGACGGTGCCGTAGACAAAGCGTGGATGGATGTTGCCGATGTCTCCATCGACGAAGCAGATGATGTCACCGCGGCAGTGGTGCACGGCTTTCCAGAGGTTCTCACCTTTGCCCATGCGCTTTCCCTGAAAGGGCAGGATGTCGGCAGCTTCGATGACTTCGGCACCTGCTTCGGCGGCGAGCGCGCGGGTGCGATCGGTGGAGCCGGAGTCGATGACCACCAGCTCGTCAAGCAGGTGATGGGTGTCGACCAGGCTGTGACGAATGTTTTCCACGATGCGGGCAATGGTGCCTTCTTCGTTCAGTGTGGGGATGCAGAGGGAGACTGTTAGGCCGGCGGTTTCCTTTTCGGAAACGAGTGCGTCGAGGCCGGAGAAGTCGTGATGATGGAAGGAGCGCACGATAGGGATTTTCGATGATCAGGCACCAATGTCAAAACGAAGAGTCAGGATGCGATGCTGGCGGCGATCTTGTAGCCGAGGAAAACGAGGGCGATGCCGCCGATGGTGGAGACGAGGACGTTGGTGAAGGCCAGGGCGCTGAAGCCTTCGAAGAAGAGTTGTCGGGTATCGTTTCCGAAGGCGGAAAAGGTCGTGAAACCGCCGAGGAATCCCGTGACAGCGAGCGGGAAGAGCCATGCGGGATGCTCGCGATGCGCGAAGGCTCCAAAGAGCGTGCCGACCAGGTAGCAGCCGAAGAGATTGCAGGCGAGAATCCCCCAGGGGAAATCCTTGAGGGCGGTCTTATCCGCCAAGGACTGAACACTCGCAGCAAGGCCCCAGCGGGAGACTGCACCAAGGCCACCTCCAAGGAAGACGAGAAGCGCGGTCGACATGCCGGAAGTGTAGCGGCTCAACGAACGAGCTAAAGCTCCCGGACCAACTTTTTTCAGCATGCAAAACGGGCCGCCGAGTCCGTGGAGGACAGGGCGGCCCATGGGAAGGTGATCGTTCGATCAGATGAATTCGTTGAGGATGTTCTCAAGCAGTTCCTGACGGCCCGATGCGACCACAGGTTCACCGTTTTTGAGCGCCCAATCGCTGAGGGTCTTGAGGTCGGTGCCGCCCTCGATGACGGCGCCGATGCCGCTGTCCCACGTCGAGTAGCGGTTCTTGACGAACTCGTCGATCCGGCCGTCGGCGCGGATCGCGGCCGCGCTCTTGAGGCCGCGGGCGAAGGCGTCCATGCCGCCGATGTGGGCGTGGAAAAGATCGATCGGCTCGTGGGATTCGCGACGACGCTTGGCATCGAAGTTCAGACCACCGGTGGTGAATCCGCCCATTTCGAGCACCTTGAGCATCACCTGCGTGGTGCCGTAGAGGTCGGAGGGGAATTGGTCGGTGTCCCAGCCGAGGAGCGTGTCGCCTTGGTTGGCATCGATCGAACCGAGCGCATTCGACCCGATCGCCACCGCGAGCTCATGCTGCATGGTATGACCGGCAAGCGTCGCGTGGTTGGTTTCGATGTTCAGCTTGAAGTGATCCATCAGTCCATACTCGCGCAGGAAGTTCAAACACGCGGCGGAGTCCGAGTCGTACTGGTGTGTCGAGGGTTCGCGCGGCTTGGGTTCGATGTAGAACTGACCGGTGTAGCCGATGGCTTTCTTGTACTCGACGGCCATGTGAAGCAGCGCGGCGAGGTGATCGAGTTCGCGCTTCATGTCGGTATTGAGAAGCGTGGCGTAACCTTCGCGGCCTCCCCAGAAGGTGTAACCTTCACCACCGAGTTTGTGCGTGGCATCCATCGCTGCCTTGATCTGCGCGGCACCGTAGGCGAAGACGCGGGCGTCGGGAGAGGTGCCGGCACCTTGCGAATAGCGGGGGTGCGAGAAGAGACAGGCGGTGCCCCAAAGAAGTTTGCGACCGCTGGATTTCTGAAGGCCTCCGAGGTGATCGACAACGGCCTCAAGAGCGGCAGTGGATTTCGCGAGGTCGTTGAGCTCGGGAGCGATGTCGCGGTCGTGGAAGCAGTAGTAGTCGATGTCGATTTTTTCGAGGAACTCGAAGAACACGTCGGCACGCTTCTTGGCGTTGTCGATGCAATCGCTCATGTCGTCCCAAGGCATCTGGGCGGTCGGACCACCGAATGGATCGGAAAGCCCACCGCGCATGCAGTGCCAATACGCTGCGCCGAATCGCATGTGCTCGCGCATCGTCTTGCCCTCGACGACCTCGTCAGGATTGTAGTGCTTGAAGGCGAGAGGGTTTTTGGAACTAGGACCTTCGTATTTGATCTTCGGAACGTCTGGGAAGTAACTCATGGGGCCCCGTTTTAATCGGTCATGGGGTCGGAGTCCAACATGCGCTGTTGATGGAATGCGACATTTAGTTTGTCGGCAAATCCTCCTCAGGCATCAAAATAGCCTGATCAGTGGGATTTTGGCGCGCTTTTCGCGAAAAGTCCGTATTTCGGCCCGAACAACCAGGCGACCAAAAACAGTGCGCCGAGGAGCATCACGATCGTGGGGCCGGCGCTGAGATTCAGCGTGGAGGAAAGCAGCACTCCGCCGACTGCTCCAGCCGCTCCCAGCAGGCCACCACCCCAGAAGAGCGCGGAGGTTCTGTCGGTAAGCAGGGAAATGGTTGCCGCAGGAGCTACGAGCAGTCCGACGGAAAGGACGCAGCCGACGGCTTGCAGGGAAGCGACGAGGGAGAGGACCAGCATTCCGAAAACCAAGTACTGCATTGATCGTACGGGGACCCCTTGCGCGGCGGCGACGTTGGGCTCGAAAAGTGTTAGAAGGATCGGCCGCATCAGGAGGTTGGCGACTAACAGAGTGACGGCTCCGATGCCGAAGGTGACCCATAGGTCGGATTGACCGACGGCGAGAATGTCGCCAAAGAGCCAGTGCTCGAGTTCCTGGCGGGTATCAAGACGGGGAAGGATGGCGACGCCGGCGGCAAAGGCGGAGGTGTAGATGACGGCGAGCGCGGTGCCCTGGGAAATGCGGTTTCCACGGGCGACGGCGACGGAGCCAAGTCCGACAATCAGAGCGGCAAAGAGCGCCCCGAGAAACGCACTGACCTGGGTGAGGGACCCGGCCACGACGATGCCAAGCGTGATGCCGGGAAGCATGGTGTGGGACAGTGCGCTGACCGAAAGCGCATTTCTCCGCAGGACGACAAAGCCGCTGAAGAAGCCATTGGTGAAACCAATGATCAGCGCGGCGACGAGAGCGCGTTGGAAGAAGGGGTTGGAGATTAAGTCCACGTTGTTGGGGTGGTTTGGGGGGCGGGAGGTGCGGTGAGGTGGGTGAGTGGTTAGCGGCTTTTTGGGGTCAGGATTCAGGGGGCAGGTGTCAGAAAGGCAGAAGCAAAAGGCAATGGGGGCTCAGGGTGCGGTAAGGCGGGGCAGTAGTTAGCGGCTTTGGGGTACAGGATTCAGGGGGCGGGGGTTAGAAAGACAGAAAGGCAATTGGTAACGCGGCAGCGTCTTTTTTTAGCTGACGCCTGCCCCCTGAATCCTGACCCCCAAAGGCCGGAAGCTCCGTGCAGACGTCTCGACACTCAAAATTCATGCGAAGGTCGTGTTGAGGTTCGTTTCCGAAAGGATTTCCTTGGCGGGGCCGAAGGCGATCTGGTGGGTGGCGAGAAGCAGGGCTTCGTCGAAAAGACTGGGGGCACTGTTGAGGTCGTGATGGGAGGCGATGACGAGCCGGCCCTCCTGGGCGAGACGTTCTAACAGCTCTGCCAGTTGGGTGGAGGCGCGCCGGTCGAGGCCGGTGAAAGGTTCGTCGAGGAGCAGCACGTGGGCTTCCTGGGCAATGGCGCGGGCGAGGAAGCTGCGTTGCTGCTGGCCGCCGGAGAGCTCACGGATCTGACGGTTCTGAAGGTCGACGAGGTCAAGGGTTTCGAGGGCGGCGTCGACGGCATCATGATCGCTCTTTGAAAAGCGGGCGAACATGCCGGTCTGAGGATAGCGCCCCATTTCGACGAGGCCTCGAACCGTGATCGGGAACGACCAGTCGACTTCCTCGCGCTGGGGAAGATAGGCAAACTCGCGCGACCATTTTTTCACCGTCGTTCGACGCCACATGATGCTCCCGGAGGATCGCGGGACGAGTCCGGCGATGGCTTTGATCAAGGTCGACTTGCCGGCGCCATTCGCACCGATAAGTGCGACGCGGTTGCCGCAGGAGGTGGCAAAGTTGATCTTATCGAGCGCGACGATGTTGCGATAGTGGACGCAGAGGTTTTCGATCACCAATTCGTGATGGTGGTCGTGGTGCTCGCAGCAATCGTGGTGCGGCTCACTCATGATCGTGATGGTGAAGGTGGAGTTCCCAGACGTCGGAAATGGCACCGGTGGCGTCGAAGATTTTGGTCTGGGTCGCGAAACCGGCGGGCTCGAGGACGAGCTTGGCGAAGCGCGGGGACGGTTGGGGATCGGCCCATTCGATGTCGATGAATAGAGTCGGGTGGCCGAGTTCGACGGGGAGGCTGCCGGAGATGGTCTGAGAACTGGAGTCGTAGCTGTAGGTCTGGCCGAGGCTTTCGACGGCGACCGATTGAGCAGGGGCTGAAAGCGTCAGGACAAAGGGGGAGGTGACGCTCGTCGGGTCGGCTTCAGGCGCCAATGGCGTCGTGGCTTGGTTTCCCTCGTCGACTGAACGGTGCGATCCAAGGGCGCTCAAACCGATCCCTGCCACCAGCAAGGTGATCAGGACGATGAGTGTGCGGATAAGTGGAGAACCTCGCATGGGCGCGCCGGAACTTCACGCAGGCAGGGTGCAGATGCAAGAGGTTTGCGTTAGGGGTGGTATGGTGGTCGGCCAGCATCTCGTTCGTTGGGTGAATCTCAGGCGAGATCGGAATTTGCATGAGGGGATGATGGCTCCAATTCCATCCAATTAGATCCATTTGCATCCAATTGGTAGCTTTGCGGCCTGATTGGGAGATCTGAGCAAAGGTCGGATGCGGATTGAGTGCAGGCTTGGTTGTCGCGAGGGGGGCGGGAGTTGAGGGAGGAGATCCGCCGTTTTCTGGCACCCCTCCGGGGTGCGGGGATTTGAGGGGGGTACCCGAGGTGGCACCCGCTCGCGGTCTTACCCCGCGCTATTATCTGAAGCGCCACCGGCGCGAAAAGCGGTTGGTGGGTCCATTCACTCCCTCCGGCGCGGGTGGCAGTGGCTGGGTCGAAATATCCCAGTCCCGACTGTCAGTCTAAGCTGTCGCCTTCTTTAGAGCTGCGACTTTTTCGAAATCCTTGATCCCCGGTGCCGACTCGGAACCCGATGCCGTATCAAGCGCGGCGGGGTGGACGGTGGCCAGGGCTTCGGCGGCGTTCTCGGGGACGATGCCGCCGGCGAGGATGATCGAAAGAGTGGGGTGCGACTTGATGAAGTCGGCGGCGGCGAGCCAGTCGATGGTCTGGCCGGTGCCGCCATAGAGACCTGGGGCGTGGGCGTCTAACAGGAGGGCGTCGGCGGGGAAGTCGGCGGCGGCTTTGAGGTCGTCATCGTTGCGGATGCCGAGGGCTTTGATGACGGGGATCTTGTCGTCGAGGTAGGCTTGGGATTCCTCACGGGATTCGTCGCCATGGAGTTGGACGACGTCGATGAGGCCGCGCTCGATGAGTTCGCGCGGATGATCCGGGCCGGCGTTCACGAAGACGCCGACGCGCAGGATCCTGCCGGCAAGCGCTTTGAGAAAGTCGGCTTCGGCGGGGTTGAGAAAGCGCTTCGATTTCGGCCAAAAGTTGGCTCCAAGAGCATCAATCTCCATGACGGCCAGACGCTCTGCGTCGGCAGGCAGGGTGATGCCGCAGATTTTCAGCGAGGGTAGTTTGGGGTCGAGGAAGCGTTGGAGCACGGGGGAGCGTAGCCGCGGAAGTCGGAAGTCGGAAGTCGGAAGTCGATCTGCGGCGGTGTGAGTGGCCAGCGCCTAGCTGATGCCGAAGCGATCGAGCAATTCGAGCTTGGGAGATTTCACGAGGTTGAGGGGAAGCTTGTTGCGGATGCGTTTGCCCACGCCGGCGGTCAGCGAGTTGACGAGCTTGGCAATGATTTCCTTAGGCGCCGCAAGGTAGATGTCCTCGTTGCCGGATCCGGCGGTGCGGTTGATCGCTTCGGCCATGCTGTGGAGTTGCCGGGTTTCCGCTTCGTCCTGTTCGGACTGACGTTCTCCAACCGATTGGCTCCCCGGGCCGTAATCAAAGCGGCCCGCCTTGTCGGTCACTCGATCGGAAACCTTGCTGTGCTGGTTGGCCAGGTCGACATCGGCGATGTCGGTAAAGGCGGGAGAGGTCGTTGGATCGAGGTCGTCACGGGTGATGCGATAGCTCTTCATGCGGCCGAGGTCTGCGACAATAATCAATGCGTTCATGGATCTCCCACCTTCACACGGATGCGCGTCGATGCAAGAATTTGTGGAAACGGTTGATGGATGAACTTGTGAAGGTCAGGAGGGCGGCCAGTCGTGTCGGCGGTGGAGGCCTGGGAAGCTTTACAGCGACTCGAGCATGGCGATGGACTCGGCGAGTTTTTCGTCGGGCTTTTCGCTGGCGAGACGGGGAAAGCGGCGACCTTCTAACATGATGTAGTCGCCGTTGCGCTGGAGCATGAGGCGCTGGCCTTTGATCTCGATGGAGGAAACGCCCTTGGCGCCGGCGATGAGGCGCAGGCGGGTGACGTCCACAAGGTTGGCGGCGGGCTGGGGGAGTTTGCCGAAACGGTCGGCCCAGCTGGCGGCGAGTTTGTCGAGGTCCTCGACGGTCAGCGTCTCGGCGAGCTCGCGGTAGGCGGAGATGCGCAGGCGGGTCTCCGCAAGCCAGTCGCTGGGCATGTAGGCGGCTAGCATTTCGACGTCTGCGCTGCCTCTTGAGAATTCGTTCTCCGAGAAGGCGACGAAGTCGCTGCGGAAGGTGGTCTCGACGCGTTGTTTGGGAGTCTTGCCCTGGAGGCGGTCGACACTTTGGCGGAGGAGCTGGCAGTAGAGGTCGAAGCCGACGGCGGCGATCTGGCCGGATTGCTTGGTGCCTAACAGGTTGCCGGCACCACGGATTTCGAGGTCGCGCATGGCGATCTTGAAGCCGGAACCGAGGGCGGTGTACTGCTTGATGGCGTGGATGCGCTTGCGGGCGTCGCCGGCGGTGGCCTGGTCGCGGGGAAGGAGCAGGACGGCGTAGGCTTTTTCTCCGGCACGGCCGACGCGGCCACGAAGCTGATAGAGATCGGCGAGGCCGAAGCGGTCGGCGCGGTCGATGAGGATGGTATTGGCGTTCGGAATGTCGATGCCGGTCTCGATGATGGTGGTGGCGAGAAGGATGTCGGCTTCACCATGGACGAACATGCGCATCACGACTTCGAGCTCGTCCTTGTCCATCTGGCCGTGGCCGACGAGGATGCGGGCATCGGGGACGAGCTCGCTGAGCTTGTTGCGCATCATCTCGATGGATTTGACGCGGTTGTGGAGGAAAAAGACCTGACCGCCGCGCTTCATCTCGTGCTGGATCGCATCGCGGATGATGCGTTCGTCGTAGGGGGTGACTGAGGTGTGGACGGGGACGCGGTTGGGTGGCGGGGTGTCGATGGTCGACATGTCGCGCGCGCCCATGAGGGCCATGTAGAGGGTGCGCGGGATGGGGGTGGCAGATAGTGTTAGAACGTCGATCTGGCGGAAGAGCTCCTTGAACTTCTCCTTATGCTTCACGCCGAAGCGCTGCTCTTCATCGACGACGGCGAGGCCGAGGTCCTTGTAGGCGACGTCGCCGGAGATGAGCCGGTGGGTGCCGATGACGATGTCGACGGAGCCATCGGCGAGGCCTTTGAGCGTGCTGCGGATCTCGGCGGGGGTGCGGAAGCGGTTGAGCAGGTCGATGCGGATCGGGTAGTCGGACATCCGCTCGCGGAAGGTCCGCCAGTGCTGCTCGGCGAGCACGGTGGTGGGGCAGAGCAGGGCGACCTGTTTGCCGCCGGTGACGGCCTTGAAGGCGGCGCGGATGGCGACTTCGGTTTTCCCGAAGCCAACGTCGCCGCAGACGAGGCGGTCCATCGGGCGCGGCGATTCCATGTCGCGCTTGGCTTCCTCGATGGCGCGGCGCTGGTCGGCGGTCTCGGTGAAATGGAAGGAGTTTTCGAATTCCCACATCCAGCGCGAGTCGGGCGGGTGGGCGAAGCCGGGGACGGACTGTCGCTCGGCCTGGATGCGGAGCATCACGGCGGCGTAGTCGAGAATGGTCTTCTCGGCGGTCTTGCGGACGTTTTTCCAGGCGGTGCCGCCGAGTTTGGAAAGGATCGGGGCTTTGCCGCCGAGGCCGACGTATTTGCCGATCAGGTGGGCTTGGTCGATGGGGACGGAGAGCAGGCCGCCGTCGCGATATTCGATGCTGATGTGCTCGTCGTCGTCGCCTTGCTCGATGCCGACGAAGCGGCCGATGCCGTATTCGGAGTGGACGACGAGGTCGCCTTCGGAAATGTCATCGAGCGAGGCGCGGGCGGTGGCGATGCGTTGGCGGTCGAGCCGGCTGCGTCGGGTGGCGGCGGGATTCCGGTAGCGGCCGAAGATCTCGCTGGAGGAAATGAGGGCGAGCTTGGCGGCGGGGATGGTGAAGCTTTCCATCAACTCGCCGCGCAGGGCGACGAAGTGGGAGGACTCACCGGCGAGTTCGGTGAAGCGTTCCTGTTCGCCTTTGTTGGCGAAGACGATGCCGACTTGCCAGTCGTCGTGGTTCCAGTCGGCGAGTTGGCGGAAGAAGTGATCGCGGCGGGATTGTTCGAGGACGAAGTCGCCGGCTTCGAAATGGCCGAGGGGATTGGCGAAGCAGGCGGTGGAAAAGTCTTCTTCGCCGGAGGCGTCGGCGGCGTTCTCGGTGATGAGGAGGTCCGGCGTGAGTTCGTCGCTTTCACCGATGGCGATGACGAGGTCGCTCTTTTGCCGATAGGCTTCGACAGTGGCGTCGTTTCCCGGGTCGCCTAACAGAAGGTCGGCTTTGGGGACCTTGCGGGTGGATGCCTGGGAATCGACGTCAAACTCGCGGATGGACTCGACGTCGGTATCGAAGAACTCGATGCGGAAGGGGGCGGCGCCTTGCCAGGGAAAAACATCGAGGATGCCGCCGCGCACGGCGAACTGTCCGCGGCCTTGGACAAGGTGGGAACGATCGTAGCCGTGCTCGGCGAGTTGGGCGGCGAGTTTTTCGGGGTCGCAGGTTTTTCCCGGGCTGAGAACGATGCGCCCGGAGCTGAGGGTGGCCGGCGAGGGGGCGGGATCGGAAAAAGCGGCGGGGTGGGTGAGGATGGTGAAGGACTTGGCTTCGGCCGCGTAATCAAGGGTGTCGATGCGGGCGGCGGCGCCTTCGGCATCGGTGAGCTCGCCGTCGGTTTCCAAAGGAGGCTCGGAGAGGATGAGCGAGTCGACATTCCACAGCTCGAGCTCGACGGCGAGTCGCTCGCGGAGTTTCGGCGAACCCGCGCTGATCCAGACGCGCTTGCGGCGGGTGAGGGTGCGGCGGATGACGGCGATGAGGTAGGCGGTGGCGGCTTCGCTGACGTGATCAAACACGATGGGGCCGTCGCCTGCGGAGACTTGCTCCAGGCGCTGCGCGAAATCTGGCTGGCGGGAAGCCCGATTCAGCCAGGGGGTGGGGTCATGCGCCGTCTTCGGCACGGGCGGAAGGTGAGCGGCGGATCGGGATTTGGCAAGTGGCGCGGTGGGGAGGGCAAGGCTCAGAAGATAGAAACGTCAAGACGCCAAGGAAAGGAGAGGGGGCATTCTTGCCCCCTTGGGTGAGAAGGATGGGGACAAGAATGTCCCCGCTCCGTTGCTCCTTCGCGGCCTTCGCGATCTTCTGCGGAGAATTGAAAGGCAGGTTTTACAGAAGGACGCCAAGGTCGCGAAAGGATCTTTGCTGGGCGTCGACATCAGAAAATTTTTCAACCGCAGATGGACGGGATGAACGCAGATAAGGAGGTCCCAATTTTGATTATCGGAGAGATTCTCATGGGGGTTTTGCCAATTCAGACAACCTGGATGCCACCATCCATTCTTATTCTGTGTCCATCTCGTTCATCTGCGGTTGTATCCCTCGTTAGTCAGAGATCGGATTCAGGTGTCGATGCCCTGGTGAAGTTGTTTGGGACTTTGCTTTCCCTAGGATTTTTCCATCCTTCACCTGCTGGGATGGATGTGATAGCAAGGGCGCATGAAATGGCCTTTGCTTCCGCCAATTCTCGCGTTTGCGGTCTTGATGATTTCCTGCATGAAAATGGGTCCGGCGGGAGGACTCTCCGATCAGCCGGTGGCGGTTTGGGGGAGTGGTTCATCTGGGACCAGCCGGACGCCGGTGAGTGGATCGACGAGTGCTTCGGCGCTTTTGAAGCAGGTGAACCTGAAGGTGGACATGGTGCCGAAGGGGACCCATGGACGGAAGGTGATCCGGCCGATGAAGCCGCGCTACATTACGATTCACTCGACCCAGAACTACACGGCAGATGCCGATCGGCATTCGCTGGCGCTGAAAAGGGGCGCGCTGCGGGCGGCCAAGCGAAAGGGGGGAAACCGAATCGGCTACCTGATCTGGCACTTCACCGTGGATGACCGCCATGCGGTGCAGCACATGCCGACCAATGAGCAGGGCGAACACGCGGACTTCGATGGTCCGGGAAACAACTATTCGATCGGCATCGAGATGTGTGAACAACGCGGCTCGAACATCAATGCCACGATTGACCGGACGGCGAAGCTCGCGGCCTATCTGATGTATACGAAGGGAATCCCTCTGAGCGGAGTGGTGCCGCATTACCACTGGCCCCGAAAGGGAACGAGCAGGCCGCACAAGGACTGCCCGCATTTCCTCTTGGACAACGGTCGCCCTGGCCGGAAATGGAAAGCCTTCCAAGCGCGGGTGAATGGCTACTACAAGCAAATCCAATCCAGCGCGGTCGCGAGTCGCTGATGAGTCTGCACCACGGAAGCCCGGGGAACCGGGATGTGTATCTGGACCCGGATACCTTTTATGTCTGCCAGCGCTGCACCAACTGCTGCAAGTGGCCGGGCGATGTGCGTCTGGAAGATAACGAGATTCCGCGGATCGCCGGCTATCTTGGGATGAGCGAGCAGGCCTTTCTGGACAAATACACGCGCCTGCGGATGAACCGTCAGGGGCTCTCGCTGATCGAAAAGGAGAATCACGAGTGCATCATGCTGAAGAAGGGCGGCTGCCGGATCCATGAAGTAAAGCCGGAGCAATGCGCGGGTTTTCCAAACAAGTGGAACTTCCCCGGCTGGCAGAGTGAGTGCGAGGCCGCGCCGATGCCGATGGATGAGGCGCGACGCGCGGGGCTGGCAGACTGAAATCCCGAACTGCCGAGCGCGCCAGGCACTCCAGGAATCCTCCCGGCGGCAACCGGAGCTCGGGACGCTTTTCACATAGCCCTCCATACTTGCCGATCTTTGCGCCTTGGCGTTGGGAAATCCGGCCATCCCTGAGGAACTCTGGGCCGTGAATCCCGATGGAGGAGTCCAGACCTTGATTCGCGACATTTGTGCCCCAGGGGACGATTCGCCGAGGATTGTCGCTTGAGTTTCGCCTATCTGGGGGGCAGTTTCGCGGCACGTCCCATGAATTACCTTTTCCCCGTTCTCGCTGCGCTCGTCGCTCCTGTCGCTTTTGCTGCTGATGTCCCGAAGCCGATTGCCTTCCTCCCGCAGGATGCTTTTGTCAAAGGAGCGATCACGGTGGTGGTGCCGCCGGCCGAGCTCGATAAGTACGTGGCGAAGGTCGAAGCCGCGGCCCTTGAAAACCCCGCTTGGTTCAAGGAACACGCCAAGAAGTCATCGCCGGGCGTGCCGCTTCCCTTCGATGAGAAGCTCGGTTTGACCCAGGCGGAATACGACGAGTATCTCAAGTTGTGGGATTCCCGCGAATTCAAGGCGGTGGAGGCCGTAATCATTCAGCTCAAGCAGGGCAGCGACAAGATGTGGACGATCACAACCGCTCTGGGCGGCGGTCAGGAAGGTGGCGGATCGCTGCCGATCTCCACGCTCAAGTATGATGCCGAAAAGGATGTCTTTGTTTCCCCGAACGGCACACTCAAACGTCTGGAAGACGTCAAGGCGGACAAGCGCAGCATCCTCGGTGAATGGGCCGGAAGCGAGTGGCGCTACGAAGAGGAAACCTCCCTCGGCAAGACCAAGGAAAACTTCGCGATCGGTAAGACGGGCGATGGCAAGATGGGTTTGATGATCTACCGCATGCAGGAAGTCTCCAGCGAGGGCACCAGGCTCTATGACAAGAGCATCGTGCTGCGTTTCCCGATGGGGGATGCCGGAATTCTGAAGCCTCAAGCTCCAACGCAGAAGTAATGCGATGACTCGGCAGCGGCATGGCAAAGGTCGCTGGAGTCGATACCTCCTCAGAGCTGCGGCGGCTTTGCTCGCGCTGTTGTTACTTGGCTTTCTGCTGCTGCAGGCGCTGCTGGCCACGCCGTGGATGCGGGGGAAAGTCGCGGGAAAACTCTCGCAACGCATCGGTGGCCTGGAGGTGGTCATCGGCTCGCTGAGCTGGACGCCGTGGAATGGCGTGAAGATTGAAAGGCTGGAAGTGAAACAGCCAGGGGCGCTGCGAGAGGTGGTTCCCACGCCGCTGTTAGCCGTGGAGGAGATCCATATCCGGCCCGACTACAAAGCGGCGTTGAAAGGGAACTTGTCGGTGAATGAGCTGAAGGTGTTGCGGCCGAAGCTTCATGTCACCGTGGACATGCTGATCTCAATCGCAGCGGCAAGCATGCCGCCAGCCAGGCCTCCAGCGATCGCGGCGGTGGTTCCTGCGCCAGGATCTGCGGTGGGAGGGACGTCGGATGCGACTCCGCAAGGGGCGGGGCAAGGTCCTCTAACAAGTAGTGGATCCGAGGAGGCACCGGCAGTGGTGGCGAAGCCGGATACCGCGGCTGCTCCTGCACCGCAACCCGTCGCGAAGCCTCACCGGAAGCGTGTCCGAGTGGTGGTGGATGATGGGAGCTTTGAGTTGGTGAAAGCCGGGATGGCCAGGCCTTTGGCAGGAGTCGAGGGAGTGAATTTCGATTTGCCGCTTTTCGGTGAGGCGGGGGAATCGAGCCAATCGCTTGGGATGATCGAGTGTCTCGGTCAGACGCTGGTGGAAGAGTTGGTGGTCGAGGTGAAAACGGAAGACACCGGGATCGCGTTTATTTTTCCGGGCGATCCGACGAAGGAATTTGGGATCTTTGGGCGGATGGAGATCGCGCTGAGTCACGGCTTGCCATTTCAGACGGACATGGCGCTGCGGCTGCCGAAGGTCGAGAGGCTCATGCTTTCAGATAGGCTCGTCGGAGAATGCGACGAATTGCAGGCGCGCATTCAGGGTGGGGGATGGTTGCAGGGGCCGGGATCATGGCGCGGAGTGGCGGCTATCGAGGCGGGGAACCCGATGGGCGGGGTTGGGAGTCTTGATGGGTCGATGATGCCATTCGACTCGGCCTCGGCAGTGCTGCAGTTGGCGGGCGGGGTGATTTACTCGCCGGACTTTCGCCTGCTCGGCGATATGGCGTCGGTGTTAGGGAACGGCTGGGTGAACTCGCACGATGGGGCGGTGGTCGCGAGGCTGATTGTGCCGCCCACCGCGGTGGAGATGCTCAATGGCCAGTTCGTCAAGCGGGTGCCGGAGGGGGTGTTTGCCTTCCGTCCGCTGAAGCCGGACAACCGATGGTTCTCCGATGTTTCGATCTGGCGGGAGAAGACCGGCTGGATGGTCGGCTTCGGAGAGGGCGGATCGGTCGCGCCCTTGGATGGGGTTTTGAGAGGGAAGGTTAGTGAGGGAAATTGAAAGGCAGGTTTTACAGAAGGTAACGAAGGGAACGAAGGAAAGGCACCGGGGTTTATGGATTTTCAACCACCCTACTTCGCTGGAGACTTCGTTCCAGCTACGAAGGGCTGGCCGAATGCACGGAATACACGGACTTGGATTTTTCTCATGAATCCTGAGCGTTGGTTCGGCACTCTGTGAATTCTGTGAGCTCTGAAGTTGATGGCTTTTCAGTCATGCATCTCCTTCGCGTTCTTTGCGATCTTCTGTGGGATTCATCTGCGGCGGAGGATTGAAAGGCGGTTTTACAGAAGGGCGCGAAGGACGCGAAGATTGGAGAGTGGGATTTTACACCAGCTGACTTTGACGGAGGCTCTGCCTTCCGTGAATTCTGTGAACTCTGAAGTTGATCGCTTTTCAGTCATGCATCTTCTTTGCGATCTTCTGTGAACCGAAAGGCAGTTTTACAGAAGGGCGCGAAGGACGCGAAGATTGGAGAGTGTGATTTTGCACCAGCTGACTTTGACGGACGCTCTGTACTCTGGGGATTCGGCGTATTCTGAGGTTAATCGCCTTTCAGCCATGCACCTCCTTCGCGTTCTTTGCGATCTTCTGTGGGATTCTTCTGCGGTGAACCGAAAGGCGGTTTTACAGAAGGGCGCGAGGGACGCGAAGTTTGGAGTGGGATTTCAAGCCAGCCTACTTTGATGGAGACTCTGACGTCTGTGAATTCTGTGGGCTCTGTGGTTGATCGCTTTTTAAGGGTGTGGGCTTCAGACATGCATCTCCTTTGCGGTCTCTGCGATCTTCTGTGGAACCCTTCTTCTGCGATGAACCGAAAGGCAGTTTTCCAGAAAGGCGCGAAGGACGCGATGGTAAGTCAGATTGAGGACCGGGTTGGGGAAGGTATCTCGGGTTTTTTGGTGGGCTTGGCGATCTTGGCGGCTTGGCGGTGAAAAAATCGAGGGGGCGAGATGAGGGACGATGACTCTGGGATTGCCGGGGGCTTGGTCTGGTGGCATGGGAAGCGGCGATGAGGATCATTGCGGGAAAAGCGGGGCGGATTGCGATCAAGGTGCCGAAGGGGGTGACACGGCCGACGACGGATTTTGTGCGTCAGGCGGTGTTCTCGATTCTCGGGGTGCGGGTGGAAGACGCGCGAGTTCTTGATCTCTTCGCGGGCTCGGGGGCGCTCGGGCTGGAGGCGCTGAGCCGGGGGGCGGTGAGCTGTGTGTTCGTGGATGAGCATCGCGGGGTGGAAAAGGTGCTGCATGAGAATCTGGCGAAGGCGCGTCTGGATGGGGCGCGGGTGGCGAAGGCGGATGTGCATGCGTGGGTGACGCGCGATGTGGGTAGCTATGATTTGATTTTCGTGGATCCGCCGTATGCGAAGTATCCGACGGATCGGGATCACTTGAAGGAGCTTTTCGCCAAAGGCGCGCTGGCCGAGCGGCTGGCGGAGGGTGGTTTGCTGATTGCCGAGCAGTCGATCGGTGAGCCGGTGCGCGAAGCGGCGGGGCTGACTTTCCTGGAGCGGCGCGAGTATGGCAGCAGCGCCATCCTGCTTTACGCCAAGGCCGAGGCTTCCTAACATCGCGGCGATGTCTCCCACGCTTCTGCTCTACCGGGTGCTGCTCCCGATCTATGTGCTGGTGGCGCTTCCGGGATGGCTGATGAAGACCGCGCGGCGCGGTGGCTTTGGCAGCGGGCTGGGCGAGCGGGGGTCTTTCTACGGAGACGAGCTGGAATTCGAGCCATGCGGGGCGGTGCATGTGCATGCGGTCAGTGTGGGGGAAACGCTGCTGGCGATGAAGCTGATCCGCGCGTGGCGGGTGCGGAAGGGGGCGAAGGACTTTGTGCTGGCGGTGGGCACGGCGACCGGTCACGCGGTGGCCGTTGAGGCGAAGATGGAGGGTGTTAGAGTGGTCTATCAGCCGGTGGATTTTCGCTTCATGGTACGTCGCTACCTCGATCGCTTTCAGCCCTCGCAGATCGTTCTGGTGGAGGGGGAGATGTGGCCAAACCTGATGCTGGAGTGCGCGCGGCGCGGGGTGCCGACGCGTCTGGTCAATGCGCGGATGTCACCGAGATCGAAGCGCCGCTATCGCAAGATGGCGCCGTGGGTGAGGCCAATTTTCTCGAAGCTCGACTGGGTGGCGGTGCAAGAGGCGGAGGATGCGGAGGTCTGGAAGGATCTCGGGGTGGATGAGGTGAAGGTCACGGGTAGCTTGAAGTTTGATCCGGGAGCGGGTGGGCTGCCGACGCCGCGTGCGGAATTTGTCGCGATGATCGATGCCTGTGCGGCGGGACGTCCGGTGGTTCTGGCGGCGAGCACGCATGATGGGGAAGAGTCGCTGATCGGTCGCGCGGTGCGGGAGGCGGGTGGATTTTATCTCTGCGTGCCCCGACACGCCGAGCGGCGGGCGGAGGTGAGGGAGGCGCTGCGTTCGGCGGGATTCGATGTCGTGCTGCGCTCAGAGTTCCGTCGGCCGGATGAGCCTGGTGCTGCCACGCTGGTGGTCGATAGCACCGGCGAGCTGCGCGATTGGACGGCATCGGCGGATGTGGTGGTGATCGGGAAGAGTTTTCTGGGGATCGGTGGGCAGAATCCGGCCGAGGCGATCTCGGCGGGCAAGCCGCTGGTCTTTGGCCCGCATATGGAAAACTTCGAGCCTCTGGCGACGCGTCTGGTGGAATGCGGCGGGGCGCGCCGTGTGGCCGATGAGTCCGAGCTGGCGCAGGCATTGAAGGAGGTGATGGCTGATCCGGATGGCACTGCGGCCGCGAAGGCGGTTCTGGACGGTCATCGGGGGGCGACCGGGCGAATTCTGGATCATTTGGATGACGAATGAATGCGCAACGAGTTGTTTGTCATTTGAAAATCGTCCGCTAGGGTGGCGCCCGTGAGTGACCCTCTAGACAAGCAGAGTCTGCTTTCCGCATTCGATCTCGGACCCGCCTGGGCCCGCGACGACGCGCCGGCAAAGAAGTACGAAAACCACAAAGGCGACACCCGTGATGATAAGCGCGGAGGTGGCCGACAAGGTGGTGGTCGTGGAAGTTTTGACCGTGGTGGTCAGCGAGGCGGCGGTGGTCCGCGCGGTGGAGGCGGAGCGCCTCGCGGCGGTGGACAGCGCGGTGGCGGAGCGCCCCGTGGACGTCGCGATGACCGCCAGCAACGCGATGGCGGCCGTGATTTGCCGGCACCAGCGCCTGGAGTGAAGGTCACGATCTGCCCGGCCGTGGAAGCGGTGCGTCTCGTGGTGAAGGAAATCCATCAGGTCGCCCGGGTTTACTCGCTTTTTGATATCGCCCAGATCCTACTCGATAAGCGCGAGCGCTGCACGTTAAGCATCGTGTCCGATGAGAAACGCGGTCCGGTGATGTACCGCGGGCTCAAGGACAACTCGCTTTTCGTGACGAAGGAAGAAGCCGTCGCGCACTTCTGGCAGTCTGGTCCGATTGAAGAGCTTTACGATGTCGAGGACACCGAGACGGAGGCACCATCGGGCAACTTCCAGGTGGTGGCGAAGTGCGGGCTTTCGGGTGAGTGGCTTGGGCCGCCGAACTTCCATGCCTATCAGACGACACTGCGTCGCCTGCATCGTGAGAAGTTCTCGAACATGGACTTTGATCGCTATGTCTCGCGGGTGAAAACCGAGCGGGGTGAGGAGGCGGTGAATGCCTGGTTGGAGACGATGAAGATTCGTCGTCGCTGGCGGGTCAAGGGTGGTTCCGATGAGGACTGGACCTTTGACCGCAGTGTGGTCGAGCGCGATTTTGCGACGAAGCATTTTGGCGAAGCCTTCAAGGAGGTTCGCGAGACCGAGCTGCCCGGCGATGTGCCACCGGCGAATCTTTCGATCGGCCTGCTGGCCTCGATCCGGATTGCGGGATCGAACACGCGCCGCCATCCGGCGATGCTGATTCCGACGATCTGCCGCATTCTCGAAGCCGAGCATCTCGCCGTCTTCAAGCGTCAGGGGAAACTCTTCAGTGGTCCTTCGCGTCCGCATCCGATCCCGGATGATACGAAGCTCGCCGAGCGTCCGACGAAGATTGTCGAGTGGGTGGATGCGCAGGAGAAGCCAACGCTTGGCGACCTGTGGAAAGCCCTCTTGCCGGAAGGCAGCGAGGAAGCGCCGAAGGAGTGGCTCGTCGACATGTTCTGGTTGCTGACTCAGGGGCACTTGCTGCTCTTTGCCGATGACACGCTGGTGCTGCCGAAGCGCCGTGCCCAGCAGGCCGCTGCGGCTGCGCCGAAAGAAGGCACGGGCAAAAAGCGCAAGCGGAAGAAGCGCAAGCGCAAGGTCTTCAAGGCCCGCCACACGAGCCCGGCGAAGATGATCCGCACGATCACTCGACTGAAACCGGGTGGCGTGAGAGCGCTGCGCGGTCCTGCCAAGATCTGGGCACGTCGACTGGTGAGAGCCGGGCGGGTTGAGTCGATGGTGGAGGAGTGATGGTTTCCGGAGCATCGACATTCGTGTCGATGGGCTGGTCCGGTGATTCGCTTGCGAGGTCCATCGACAGGAATGTCGATGCTCCGCAATGAGCCCGCGCACCAATTTCCAGAGTTAGCCTAATTAAAGGGATGTACCAGTCGTTACGACTTTCGTGATGAAGTCGTATGGATTGATTGTCGTTCTGGCGCTGATGCTTGCGCAGCTCATGCATTTGCCTACTCGAAGTCTCCGTTTTCTTGCCAACGATCACGGATTCTCCGGGAGTCAGTTGGGAACGGCGACCAATGGGTCAAAGATTACTCATTGTGGGCCCGGTATGGAGCTCAGCTGGATGGGAAATGATTCCTGGGTCGATGAGCGAGGGATGCAGATTCAGTCTGACAAACTAGAGTCTTATTTGCAGGAATTCGGCGAGCGATGCAATGACCTGGGATACTTGGGGAGTGTTCGGGCGCGGATTCCTGCCAATGCTTCGGCGAGGCACCTCGTCGAACTCACGAAATGCATGGAGAGAGCGAGAATTGAAAATCTGAGTGTGGCGGTGGTCGAACCTGAATTGACCTGGCACTAGCCTTCTGGGTGATTCGCTTGCGAGGTCCATCGACAGGAATGTCGATGCTCCGCAATGAGCCCCCGCTTGCCATGATGGGAGGCGGGCCTTGTCGTGATCGGCAAGAATGGACTTGGTAAACGATGTGCTGAACCTATATTCGAGATATGGCCAGTCACGAACGAGAGAATTACTGGTTTCCAGCCAAGCGCTATGGCTGGGGCTGGGGACTGCCGTGTTCGTGGCAAGGATGGGTGGTGATGATCATCTATCTCGCCGCGGTCGTGGCGCTGGCATTTATGTTCGACTCCGTTGAGAACGTTTTCCCATTCGTCGCTGCGGTGATGGGGGCGACAACGATCTTTTTGTGGGTCTGCTGGAAAAAGGGCGAGCCCGCGAAATGGCGGTGGGGACAGTCAGATGATGACTCTGGGTCCAAGCAGGATTGATTGAGGGGATGACCCCGCGCTTGCCATTGCCGGGTGGGGCGGGCATTCCTTTGCGAGGCAAGTGGAGGAAGAAGAGAAGACATCGTGGACTCGGAGGGTTGGAGCATTCGGTGATCTGCCGACGCGACTGTTGATGCGTGGTCTGAAGGTGATTCCGTGGTTTCTGGAACCGATTCTGATCGCCCCTTGGACACTGGTGTTTTTCGGGGTGGCTGGGGAGCAGCGGCGGGCGGTGGTTTCGAACTTGCGGGCGATGTTCCCGGAGTGGGGTGGCATGCGGGCATTGTGCGGGGCTTACCGGGTGTTCTGGAATTTTGCGGGCACTTACGTCGATGCGATGCGCAGTGAGACAGGGACGGGGGAAGTGGATTGGGTGATTGAGGGATTGGAATACTTCGATCAGATGGCGGCGCATGAGGGCGGCTGCCTGATCCTCACGGCGCACATGGGGAATTATGACATGGCCGCGCCGCTGTTTTCCTCGAAATTCGGCAAGACGGTTTATGCGGTGCGCGCGAAGGAACGCGAGGCGGAGATGCAGGCGATCAAGGAGGCCGAGCTTCGCGAAAAGGAACGACTCAATCCTTATTTCAAAACGCTCTACAATGACGGTGGCGAGATGCTTGGCGTGGAGCTGGCGCGGCTTCTCAATGAAGGGAATGTGGTGGCGATTCAGGGCGATCGCGTGATTTTCGATGTGTCTCCGGTGGAGGTGGAAGTGAAGCCGGGGCTGATGATGAGACTCCCCAAGGGTCCGCTGTTTCTAACAAGGATCACCAAGGCGGAGTGCTTTCCGCTGTTCATCATCCGCGATGGCTGGCGTCGCTATCGGGTGAAGGTGTATCCGCCGGTCAAGCTGCCGCCGCGCAAGCGCGGTCCGGGCGACGATCCGGGGCTTCCGGCCTGGACGGAGGCGCTGCTTCAGGGCGTGATGCCGTATTGGGACCAGTGGTTTGTTTTCGAGCCGGTATTCCGTCGCGTGGAAGGAGGTGAGGAGTGATCGGCGAGACGATCAAGAGCGGCGACAATCGTGCGGCTTCGCCCTTCTTCCGGGTCTTCGGTGGGAGGCTCAAGGTCGCGGATGGCGATGCGGTCGCGATGGGGAAATCGGTGGGCAATCATTCCTTGGAGTGGGCCGTGCTTTCGACCCTGGTTCCAGGAGTCGTGGGCGTTGCGGTCTTTGATGGGCTGTGGCGGCTTGGGGGATGCTGGGCGGCGTGGCTTGGTTTGCTGCCGATGACTTTCATTGCTCTGCACGTCTTGGGGTTTTTGCTGGGGGCGTGGTCGCCGCGGGGGACTTTTTTGGTTTGGTCGGGTGCTCTAACCGCCTGGGCGCTGGCCTTGCTGCGCTGGGGCGGCGAGACGCCGCTGGTCTGGGTCGCCTGGCTTTGGCTGGGCTTCATTGCCTTGCAGGTGCTCGGGATGATCGGTCTTGTCTGGCAGCGGATGATGCGGGTGGAGGGACCGAAAGGGATTACCTTAAGGATCGTTCTGGCGGTGCTGATTCACCTCGGAATCGCGCTGATCTGGTGGCAGTTCGGGGCGGCTTGGGGAGCGTCGGCATTTGTCGGGATGGTGGCTGTCTGGGCGCTGGGGACCTTTAATCCGACGAATGAAATTTTCGGACCGATGCCGATGCGTCTCGACCAGCGGCAGGCGCTTCTAACCATCGATGACGGTCCTGATCCCGAGGATACGCCGGTGATTCTCGATCTGCTCGATAAACATGGCGTGAAGGCGGTGTTCTTTGTGATCGGCGATAAAGTACGACGTTTCCCGGAATTGGCGAAGGAGATTGTAGCGCGGGGCCATGAGCTGGGAAATCACACGATGACTCATCCGCAGCACAGCATGTGGAGTGCGGGTCCGGTGAGGATGCGGCGTGAGATTGAAGAGTGCAGCCGGGTGATCGAAGAAATGAGCGGTCAGCGTCCGCGCTGGTTCCGGGCCCCGGTGGGTCATCGGAACTACTTCACTCATCCGATCGCCGCGGAGCTGGGGATGGAGGTGGTGGTGTGGAGCCGTAGGGGCTTCGATACGCTCGATCGCGAGGTCGAGGGGATCGTCGACGATCTTACCCGCAATCTCCGATACGGCGAAATTTTGCTGCTCCACGAATCGACCAAGCAAGCGCCGCAGGTGGTGAAGCGGGTGCTGGAGGAAGTGGCACCTTTGAAAGACTAAGCGAGCTGTTTGGCGAAGAATCGCAGGGTTTCCCGGAGATGGGTCACCCAGTAAGGCCACTCATGGCCGCCGGGATGTTCTTCGTATTCGTGATCGATGCCGGCTTCGTCGAAGGCGCGTTTGAGTTCGCGGTTGTGCTCGATGAGGAGGTCGTCGACGCCGCAATCGAAGCGGAAGGGGCGGAGCGATGCGCGGTGCTTGAGGATGGTTTCGAGGACCGAGTGATCGCTGGGATCTTCCTGGGTGTAGTCGCTGAGACTTTCCTCAACGAAGAGCGGCAACTGGGCAATGTCGGTGATCGAAGAATGGCCGACGAAGGCGGCGAAGCGGTCGGGGTGTTTGGCACCGAGACGCAGCGCGCCGAAGCCGCCCATGGACAGGCCGGCGATGAAGTGAGGGGCTGTTAGGGCGTTGCCGGTGGCCTCGGAAACGGCGTGGGGGACATCCTCGACGATCCACTTTTCGAAGTCCTGATGGGCGTGCTTCAGGTAGCCGCTGCCGTCGCCCCAGAGGCCATCGGATGGCATCGCGAGGATCATCGGCGGGAGCTCGCCGGCATCGATCATCTGCTGCAGGGTGAGGTGCGCTTCGCCCATCAGCGACCAAACCCAGTGACTGCCCCACACGCCGTGAAGCAGGATGACGACGGGGACCTTGCTGAGATCCTTCGCCTGATCGGGAATGAAGATGCTGAGGTCCGCGCGGGCCGAAAGAGCCGGGCTTTTCACGGTCATCGCCTTCATCGTGCCCACTTGCGAGGGCAGGTTGGCGAGTTCGGTGGTGCGGAAGTGGGATGTCTTTTCCTTGCTCATGATCAATCGAAAAGGATCACGCCTTTGGCATTGCGACCGGCCATCATGTCGTCGAAGGCTTGTTGAAGATCGTTGAGTTTATAAGTGCGGGTGATCATCTCATCGAGCTTGAGAAGGCCACGCGAGTAGAGCTCTAACAATTTCGGGAAATCGTGCTCGGGCATGGCTTTTCCGTAGAGCGGGTTGATGTAGATCTTGTCCCACTCGAAGAGGTTCATGTCGAAGTCGATGACCTGCTCGATGCCGGAAACCTGCACCGCGGTGCCGGCATCGCGGACCATGGCGAGCGGGGCGGAACCGAGCGCGGGAACGCCGGTGCATTCGAAGGAGTAATCGGCCCCGCGTCCGCCGCAGAGCTGCTTCACTTCCTCAGCAGCCTTGAGAAGTCCCTTGTCTTCGCGCGAGGCGAGGATGGTGTGGGTGGCGCCGAACTGCTTGGCCATTTCGAGACGTTCGGGGTTGGCGTCGACCGCGATGATCTTCGCCGCGCCGGAGATGCGGGCACCCTGGATCGCATTGAGTCCGACCCCGCCGGTGCCGAGAATCACCGCGCTGCTGCCGGCGGCGAGTTTGGCGGCATTCACGACCGAGCCGTAGCCGGTCATCACGCCGCAGCCGACAATGCAGGCCGAGGCAAAAGGGATGTCGACGCTGATCGGGATGACCGCCTGCTTTCTAACAACGGCATGACTGCTCATGGTGCCGAGGTGGAAGGAGCGGCCGAGCGGCTGGCCTTTCCACTCGCTCGATCCGGAGTGCGCCGCGCCGTGGTCGCCGACGCCGGTAACCGGGTTGTT
This sequence comes from Haloferula chungangensis, assembly GCF_042664875.1. Classification (NCBI taxonomy): domain Bacteria; kingdom Pseudomonadati; phylum Verrucomicrobiota; class Verrucomicrobiia; order Verrucomicrobiales; family Verrucomicrobiaceae; genus Haloferula; species Haloferula chungangensis. The sequence continues at coordinate 385,461 of NZ_JBHTBS010000002.1, forward strand.
CTTCTCGCAGATCGATTGATTGCCGTGTTCGCATTGGAAGCACTCCTTGCAGGGGATGGCCCAGTTGAGGATGACGCGGTCGCCTGCTTTGACGTGCGTGACGCCTTCGCCAACTGCGAGAACGATGCCTGCGCCTTCGTGCCCGAGAACAAAATTCGAGCTCTCTTTCAAGGTGTCCCAGTCGGTGTGGCAGACGCCGGAAGCCTTGATTTCCACAAGGACTTCATCGCGTTTGGGGTCGTTGACAATGATGTCTTCGATGGTGAAGGAACCTTTGGCGTCGGTGACGGCGGCTTGGGCGGAAATGCTCATGTTGTGATGGGTTGATCGCTGTGACTGGCATCATGTCGAACAGAGAAGTTGGATACAATCAACATAAACCTTTGCGGAGCTTGGAGGCTGAATCTGCGAGATTGAGGTTTTGAAACGCCAAGGCGCCAAGTTCGCCAAGTTTTGAATTATGAGGTTTTCTTGGCGGCCTTGGCGTCTTGGCATTTCATTATTTTGCCCTACTTCCCGAGCTTGCGGTAGTGGCTGGGGGACTGCTGATAGATGGTTTTGAAGTGGCGGTTGAAGTTGGTGAGGTTGTTGAAGCCGGAGTGGAAGGCGATGTCGGCAACAGTGCGATCGCTTTCGAGAAGGTCGCGGGCCGCGCGGGCGAGACGGAGGCGGATCAGGTAGTCCTGGAAGCTCATGCCGAGGTGCTGTCGGAAGAATCGGCTGACCGATTGAGGGTGGAGCGCGGCCACTTCGGCGGCGTCCTTGAGGGTGATGTTGTCCTGCCAGTTTTGTTCGAGGAAATTGAGGACGCGCTCGAGTCGATCGATCTTCTGAAGCTTGATCGGGTGGTTGTAGATGAGGCTGGCGAGCGGCTTTCGTTCGCGGTCTTCGCTCAGTTGGTGGAGGATGTCCAAGAGCTGAGTGATTTGTCGGGGGCCGGGCTCGCTGCTGAACAGATCGGCCATCTGGTCTTGGACTTTGGCGGTAGTGCTTGGTGAGAAACTGAGGCCGCGAAGGGACTCGTCGAGGAGGCGACTGATGTCGACAAACTCGGGGAGCTGGAGGAAGGCATCGCCGAAGATTTCACGACGAAACTGAATGACCCGGGAGCGGGCGCGGGCGCGTTGCCAGTTGCGAAATCGGTGGGGGACGCTGGCGCCGATGAGGACGAGATCACCTTTTCCGAAGGATTCCATGGAGTCTCCGATGAGGCGCTCGCCATCGCCTTCGAGGATCCAGGTGAGCTCGATTTCGGGGTGGTAGTGGTACTGGTGATCGAACTCGGGGACGTCGATATCGAGGCAGGCGATGGAGCTGCCTTGCGCGGGTTGGACGTTCTCGAGAGTGGGCTTCATGGGGGTTTCTTCGCGAGGATGGTGGTGGAGTTGCTTCTAGATGTGAAGATAATACCAGTTTTGGTGATCGGGTCGGTGGCATTCTTCCCGGGGAGCTGGCATTTGTGGAGGTTCATACGCGGAGCTCGCGAGGGGCTCCGTCCATTTCCATCCGATCCAAACCAACCATGTCGAAAGTCACTTTTATCAAACCTGACGGCGAGGAAATCGTCATCGAGAATGCCAGCGGCACGCTGATGGAAATCGCGACCGAGAATGACATCGAGGGAATTGATGGAGCCTGTGGCGGGGTGTGTTCTTGTGCGACCTGCCACGTGCGGGTGAAGGCCGAGTGGCTGGAGAAGGTCGGCAAGCCGGATGAGACCGAGCAGGATATTCTGAGCTTCGAGACCGAGAGCGATGAGCGGAGCCGTCTGTGCTGCCAGATCGAGATGAGCGACGAGCTCGATGGGCTGGTGGTGGAAGTCGCGCCGCTAAACTGAATCTAACAGACCCACGATCATGTCCCAGTGCCCTTACCACGACCCGTTCAAGAAAGCCCGTCAGGAGGCTCCGGTGATTGCCACCGAGTTTGATGGCGCACCCGTTGCGATGATTCTCGGCTTCAAGGAAGTCAAGACGGCGGCGCGGGACTACGAGACCTTTAGTTCGGATGCGCCGTTCCGCGTGCCGATTCCGCGGGAAGAGGACGTGCGCACGGTGAGGCAGTATCCGCTCGAGGTGGATCCGCCGGTGCACGCCGAGTATCGGAAAATTGCCGAGCCTTACTTTCGTCGGCCGCTGAAAGCCGACTACATCGAGCGGATGGAGGCTCTGTTAGATGAGCTGATCCGCGATGCGTCTCAGCGGGAGTCGATCGAGATCGTGCGGGAGTTCGCGATTCCCCTGCAGTCGCGGGCGTTGACCTATCTTCTCAACATGCCGGAGTCCGAGGCGGACGTTTGGATCAAGTGGGGGACACACGTTTTCCGCGATGAAAGCGGCGTTTCGAAGGGGTACGAGATGGAGGCCTACTGCAACGAGCTTTTCGACAAGGCCGAGGCGAATCCGGGGGATGATTTCTTTTCCGCGCTGACGCGGGCGGAGTTCCAGGGTCGGAAGTTGACGCGCCAGGAGATGCTCGGCTTTGCCAACATCGCCTTCGCCGGCGGTCGGGATACGATCATCAACACGGTGGCAACGATCATCGCGTATATCGGTCGGAACCCCGAGGCTCTGGATTTCCTGCGGGAGGATCCGAAGCGGATTCCGGTGGCGACGGAAGAGCTGATCCGTTTTGCGACGCCGCTGACGCATATCGGACGGCTTTGTCCGGCGGCGACGGATGTCCACGGGGTGAAGGTGGAGGCGAACAAGCTGATCTCGCTTGGTTGGGCGTCGGCGAACTTTGACGAGACGGTCTTTGATGATCCGGAAACGGTGAAGCTCGACCGCAAGCCGAACCCGCACATTGCTTTCGGCAATGGCATTCACAACTGCCTAGGTGCGCCGCATGCGCGGCTGATCGTGCGATCGCTTTTGAAGAAGCTGTGCGAGCTGACTTCATCGATCACCATTCTGGAAGCCAAGCCGAAGATCGAGCGGGAGGCAGCTTACGAGCGCCACAATGCTTATCATGAGCTTCGGGTTGAAGTGAAACCACGCAACTGATGAATCCGATGCAGGTCATGAAATTTCATCCGGTGCTTGCCGCTGGAATGCTTTCTCTTTGCTCGATTCAAGCGGAACCCTTCATGGGGAGTTCGCGTGCGCCTGAGGCGCTGCCTGCGGAAGTGATCCGGACGAGCAAGGATCGCGAAGTGGATTTCAACTTCGGGTGGAAGTTCATTGAGAAGGATGTGGCGGAGGCGGCCACGCCGGACTTTGACGACAGCAAGTGGCGAAACATCCGGCTGCCTCACGATTGGAGTGTAGAGCATTCGTTCGATGAGAAGCTTGAGGGTGCGACGGCCTATCTGCCGGGTGGGATGGGATGGTATCGCAAGACCTTCGAAATCGAGCTGAAGGACAATCAGGCCTGCTCGATTTACTTTGATGGGATTTATAATAACTCGGAGATCTGGCTTAATGGTGAGCGTCTTGGCTTTCGTGCCTACGGCTACACGCCGATCGTGCATGACCTGACACCTCACTTGAAACGCGGGGAGAATGTGATCGCGGTGCGGGTGGACCGGAGCCGGATCGTGGACAGTCGCTGGTATACGGGTTCCGGGATCTATCGTGACGTGAAGCTGCTGGTCACCGACAAGCTTCACACGCCGCTTTGGGGCGCTTACGTGACGACGCCGGAGGTTACGGAGGATGCGGCTTCCGTTGCGGTGGAGATTACGGTTTCGAATCTGTTTGGTGAGGAGAAGTCGTTCACTTTGAGGAATACCGTGCTCGATCCATCAGGTGAAGAAGTGGGCTCGACGGTCGTGGAAGGGTCGGTGGGAGCGAAGGAAGATGCTCGATTAAAGAGCGATCTGAGGATCGAGTCGCCGAAGCTTTGGTCGGTGAATCAGGGGCAGCTCTATCAGCTCGTCACGACGATCGAACTCGGTGATCGGGTGGTGGATCGTTATGTGACGCGCTTCGGGATTCGGACGCTGAAGTTTGATCCGGCGACGGGGTTCTGGCTGAATGGCGAGAACATGAAGATCAAGGGAGTATGTCTCCATCATGATGGAGGACTCGTCGGGGCGGCGGTGCCGATCAAGGTGTGGGAGCGTCGCTTGAAGGAACTGCGGGAAGCAGGCTGCAATGCCATTCGGATTTCGCATCAGCCGGGTGCCCGTGATTTCACCGAGCTCTGTGATGAGATGGGCTTTCTGGTCCAGGTCGAATTTTTTGATGAATGGGATTTGCCGAAGGACAAGCGGACGAATACCTGGGAGAAGTTCGTCGATTACAACTCCCGCGGCTACACCGAGCACTTCCAGACGGATGCCGAATCGGATTTGAAGCTCACGGCATTGCGCGACCGGAATCATCCGAGCGTGATCATGTGGAGCATCGGCAATGAGATCGAGTGGACCTATCCGGGGCAGAAGGAGGCGACGGGCTATTTCAGCGCGAACGCCGATGGAAACTACTTCTGGACCGTGCCACCGAATACCGGCGAGGTGATCAAGGAGCGACTGAAGTTTACTCAGACGGGGAAGTATCGCATCGCGGAAACGGCGGCGAAGCTGGCGAAGTGGACGCGTGAGATGGATACGACGCGGCCGGTGATTGCGAACATGATTTTGCCGTCGGCGAGTCATGAATCGGGCTACACGGATGCGCTGGATATCGTCGGTTACAGCTATCGGCGGATCATGTATGACTACTGCCGCGAGCACTATCCTGAGAAGATGATCATGGGGACCGAGAACCTTGGTCAGTATCACGAATGGAAGGCGGTGGCGGATCGTCCGTTTGTGGCGGGCACGTTCTTGTGGACGGGCGTCGATTACCTGGGTGAGACGAATGAAAAGTGGCCGGTGAAGGCGCAGGCGACGGGCTTGCTGGACCTTGCCGGATTCCGGAAGCCGTCGTTTCACATGATGAAGTCGCTGTGGAACGAGGCGCCGCATGTGTATCTCTGTTCTCAGACGGCGGAGAAGTCGCCCTATAAAGTCGGGGAGAATGGCGAGGTGTTAGAGAAGGAGCCGTGGGCTTGGGAAAAGCGCTTGTGGTACTGGCATGAGACGAACGAGCACTGGAACTACGCCGAGGGCGAGTCGGTGATTGCCGAGGTTTATACGAACTGCCCGGAAGTGGAGCTTTTCCTGAATGGGGAGAGTCTCGGAACCAGAGAGCTGGCGGACTTTGAAGACCATGTGGTCAAGTGGGAGCTGCCCTTTGCAGGTGGCGAGCTCAAGGCGGTCGGGAAGGGGGCTGAGGCCCGGGTTCGGAGCCACGGCAAGGCGGCAGGAGTCGAGCTTTCGATTGATGAGACATCGCTTGCAGCGGATGGCTACGATGTGGCTCATGTGGTGGCGCAGCTGGTCGATGAGAAGGGGGTTCCGGTGGTCAAGGACGAGCAGAGTCTGGAGTTCGAGGTCAGCGGACCGTGCTCGATTCTTGGTGTCGACAATGGTTCACCGGGCAACGTGCAGGATTTCCAGTCGACGAAGATCAAGACTCATCAAGGCCGCGCGCTGATGATCGTGCAATCGCTGAAGGAAGGCGGGACGATCCGCATTCAGTGCAAGGGCGAGGGGATACAAAGTCCGCCCTTCGAAGTGAGTGCCGAGTAATCAGGCTTTCTGCATCACAATCAGGTGATTGTTGAAAGGCGTGGGCCCCCAGAGCGGGCTGATGTCGACTTTCCCATGCCGGGCGAGGATTCGCTCGAAGTCGTCGGCGGTGGGGTAGTGGATCGGGGCGGCCTTCATCCAGAAGGTGGCCTTGGCGAAGAAGTCACCGGCGACGGTGATCTTGAAGCGAGTCGAATGGTCCTTCAGGCCAGAGCGGATGACGAGCTTGCCGCCGGGAGCCACGCGCTCGGCGGCGGCGGTGACGAGCTTGTCGAATTCCTCCGGCGTGAAGAACTGGAGGATGTCGAGGATCGTGACGTTGCCGTGGTGCTCGGGAATTCCCTGGCGGGCATCATGTTCGGCGAAAGTGCTGTGTTGATCGCCGATCTTGTTGGCGACGAAGTTGGCGCTTTCGGTCTTCTGCTTGTCGTAGTCGAGGCCGTGGATGGGGAAAGTCATGCCGCGTTCGCGCAGATAGAAGGCGAGCACTCCGAGTCCACAGCCGAGGTCGAGCAGCGGGAGCTCCGAGTCCTTCAACTCATGATAGACCGCATCATAGAGCGGGTCGGAGTTGAGTTTGCTCTTGAGATAGGAACGGTACCAGCGGCTCGGGAAGTAGCCGGCAATCTTGTTGATCTGTTCCTTGGTCATCGGACGGAGGGGCTGAGATGGAGAAGGGGATTATCGCCACGGAAGGCGAGCCATGGCGCACGGATGAAGAACCCGATCATCAACCGGGCGTGCATCCAGGTGAGCAGGATGTTGTCGCGCAGGTAGCGGAACTGGGAAATGCCGCCGTCTTCGGCGCTGGGATAGTGGACGGCCGTGGGCAAATTGATGACGGGGACGCCTTTCCAACAAAGTCTAACCGCGACTTCGGGATCGAAGTCGAAACGGCGGGCAAAGCGGGTTTCCTCGAGCACGCTGATCAGCTCGCGAATCGGATAGAGACGCATGCCGAAGAGGGAGTCATCGATGCCCCAGCCGAGGGTTTCGAGGTTCGCCCAAAAGTTGGAGATCTTGCGGCCACCGACGCGCAGAGCGGGGGCTGAGGCGTCGAAAATCGGGGAGCCGAACACGGCGGCCTGCGGGTGTTCGCTTCCGACGCGGAAGTAGTCGAGAATGCGATCCGCCGGGTGCTGGCCGTCGGCATCCATGGCGAGGGCGTGGGTGAAGCCGTCTTTTTCCGCCGCTCGGATGCCGAAAAGTATGGCGGCGCCTTTGCCCTGATTGACGGGCAGGCGGTGGAGGGTGAAGCCCTTGAGTCCCTCGAACTCCGTGAGGCAGGCATCGGAGCCGTCGTCCGATCCATCGACCACGACCCTCACGGGATAGCCTGTCGCAATGGCCGACTTCACCGTTTCCCTGAGAATCGGCCCGGTATTGTAGGTGGGAATGAGGATGGTCGGGCGGAAATCTGGCATCGGGGAACCGATTTGTAGGCAGGGATGGGAGGGGGGACAAGTGTTGAGCGTTCGATTCACCCGGCTTGCGCAGTGGGGCATTGGCTGTCAGTTTGCAGGCCGCCATGCGTGCCCGATTGACCAAGGACTTCCGATTTGAAGCTGCCCACACCCTGCCAAGTTTGCCCGATGACCACAAATGCCGTCAGATGCACGGTCATAGCTTCAAGGTGGAGATCTCAGTGGAAGGGGAAATCGATGAAAAGATCGGCTGGGTCTACGACCACAAGCGGATCTCCGAAGCGATGAATCCTCTGATTGAAATGATGGACCACGGCTACCTGAACGACATCGAGGGACTGGAGAGTCCGACGATTGAAAGAATGGCCGCCTGGTTTTGGCGCAAGCTCGAGTCCCAGCTTCCCGGGCTCGCGGAGATCGTGATCTACGAAACTCCGACGGCCCGTTGTTCGTTCAAGGGCGAGTTTTAAGCGGGAGATTTATTCTCCTTGGCGCTGCTGCTCGAGCTCCTGAAGGTTGCCCATGCCTTGCATGATGCTCTTGAAGCCGGTGGTCATCTGCTTGGCGGAGGAAATGGATTTGTCGAGCGACTCGAGATCCATCACGGGCATTTCGGTGATGCTGGTCTGCTGGCGGCTGTTGTCTTCGGAAGCTTCACGCTCGCTCATGGCGGTATCGAATTTCGAGGACTGATCTTCGTTGAGAAGCGCTTCGAAACCACTGCGGAATGCGGGGTCTTCCATCGGCTGACCACCACGGAAGTTGTTGCGGTCGAGGGGGTTGAGGATGCCTTCGAGCTCGCCGCTGCTTTGTTCCTGAAGCGCCTTGTATTCTTCCTCGCTGATTTCATCGCGTGAGCGGGCATCGCTGGCGAGCATCAGACTCATTAAGGTGACGGGTTGTTCCTTGAGGCTTTCAACGGCGTTGCGGGTTTTCTCGAGTTCCCGCTTCTGATACTCGCGGAAAAGTTCTGAGGCGGCCTCTTTTTGAGTCTCGTCGAGTTCGACGCCGGTGCCTCGGAGGACGCCGCGGAGCGCCTGGTCGCCACCGCCGAATTGACCGCCCTGACCACTGGTCATCATGTCACCCATTTCGAGGACGTCATCCAGAAGGGAGGTGACGTTGTCGACGACCTGCCGCGAGAGGGCGGTGCGGGAATCGCCATACTGTTCGATCAACGCGGCGGCTTCGTCTTCCTTGCTTTCGCGGACGAGTTTCCGGGTTGGCTTCAGGTCTGCAGAGACCGAGTCGCCGGTGGAAGCACTGGGACGAGGTGTTGGGTCCTGGCTGACGCTTGAACTTTCGTCGGTGCTGCCGGGGCGAAGGAAGGCAAATGCTGCGACGCCCGCGATGAGGACGGAAGCGGTGGCGATCAGGGTGGTGTTTCGGTTCATATTGGGTTTCTCGAATACTTGATGGGCGGAGTTCGAGTAGCATACAAGCGAAATTGGAATCATCAATTGCCGAGCTGATGATTCGGCCGTCATCTGGCGGATGGTGGGCCCTTCAGGAGCTCGATCGCTGGCACGGGATTGAAGCTCCCAATTGGCTCCACTCCGTAGGATTTTGTCGGAGAGGCAGGACAGGAGGCGCCTTTGCCGAGCCGATTCCCTGAGTTTCCGGGGGCAGGGTGGCGTTGACACGAATAAAATTCGGAATTTTGGCGCTGATTGTTTCTGATGGTGGTTTGTAAAAATGATTCACGTGACGTTTTCGTGACGGAATCGAGCAAAAACCCAAAAACCCATGGATATTCGGCAAGCGAGAAGAGAGCTCAAGTTCCACTTGAAAGCAGAGCAGGGGGAGGCCGTGCTTGCGGCCATTAAGGCGATGCTTCCCGGGGATGCGAATGGTGCTGTGGGCGGTGCTTATCCGATCATTTCGGAGTATTATGATACGGATGACCGAGATGCCTACTGGGAGCGCAATCGCAGGCAGCCCAACCGTCGGAAACTTCGTGTTAGGATATATGGAACTTCAAATGGAGTGATTCCTCCCTCGGCGTTTCTGGAAGTGAAACACAAGTGCGACGGAGTCGGGGTGAAGCGGCGGATCCGCGTGCCGCTTGAGGTGGTAAGCACGCCAGGCTTTGACGTGGCCGAGCTGATGCGCGGCATGCGCCGGGAATTCACCCGGCGTGATGAGATCCTGCTGGCCGAGGAGGTGCTCCGCCTAGTCGAGGTGAAGGGGGTGAAACCGGCGATGCAGATGCGATACGACCGACTGGCATTCGAGGGACCTGACAATGTCCGGGTGACATTCGACACTGCGATCAAGTGCCGGACGGTCAGGCAGGCACTCCTGCCGGATGATCCGGATTTTCCCCATGTTGTGATGCCTCCGGGCGAGCGGGTGCTGGAACTGAAGTTGTTTGGCTCGGCACCTTACTGGTTGCGGGAACTTGGAGCGAAGCACGGGCTTCTGAAAACGCCCTTCAGCAAGTACTGCAGTGCGCTCGAGTTCTTCGATCCGATCATCATGCCGATCGTCGGGAGAATGACTCGTCGATTGGCCGCACCCGCCATCTAACATTCATCACACAATGGATTCGATATTCGAAGCTTTCAAGGAAACGCTCGGACAGGATCGGCCGACGGAGGTCGAGGTGATTTTCGCCATGGTTCTGAGCTTGGTTCTCAATCTGACGATCGGCACGGTTTATAAATCGACCTACCGAGGGACTCGTTATTCCCAGGACTATGTGCAGACCCTGGTCATCATGGGTTTGGTGACCACGATCCTGATCATGGTGGTCAGTGGAAACATGAGCATCGCCTTCGGGATGTTTGCCGCCTTTTCGGTGATTCGTTTTCGCCGCAACCTCGGACAGGCACGGGACTTGGGTTTTGTGCTTTTCGCGATGGCGACCGGGATGGTGGTCGGAGCGCGGTTTTATTCGATGGCCGTGCTGACCACCCTGATCACCTCAGCGATGATCATTATTCTGACCCGCATGAACGCCTTCGCTCCCCAGTCGCTTTCCCACCAACTTCGCATTCGGGTCGCGAACGATATCAACTATGACGTCGTGTTTCTGCCCATTTTCGAAGAATTCACCGAAACTGCAGAACTTTCTAGCGTTGAGACGGTTCAAGCCGGAATGATGACGGAATTGACTTACGGTGTCCGGCTCAAGGAAGGCGCCGAACTGCATGCGTTTGTCGAACGCCTTCAGCTCGCAAACGGAAATGATCGGATTCTTGTAACGACCAAGCAGGGAGGCATGTAATGAAAAGGGTGAATGCGAAAAAAATGCCGTCGGGATGGACCATGACCGAACTCTTGGTGGTGGTGGCGATCATTGTGGTGCTGGCGGGGATTGCCGTGCCCATCATGAGTTCGATGAAGCAAAGGGCCTACCGCGCGCACGCGATCAGCAAGCTGGAAGCACTGGGTGGGGCCCTGACATCCTACACCTCGGACAATGCGGGCGCTCTGCCGTGGGAGGATGCACCAGGCTCTGACGATTGGCAGGCGGCAGCGCAGCCTGAAAACAAGGATGTCTGGTACAATGTTTTGCCCGAGTTGATCGGTTACGAGTCGCTCGGCGCCCTGGCCTCCAGTCCAGACCGCCTCTACGAAGAGAGCTATCCCCTGTATCTCCCCGGTGCTCCTTATCCGAGCGGTGACAAGAAGCTCGGAACTCCGTATTTTGCGATCGCCATGAATAGCCGATTGCAGCGGAAGAACGACGAAGGCATCAAGCTTCAGGGGCGCCTCAGTCAGATTCAGGTACCGTCGCGCACTGTGGCATTTTTCGAAGCAGGGATGCCGGGAGACAAAAAAACCGTGCCAGGTCAACGTGGATTCGATGCTTCACCGAAAGGAAACGCCCGTGCCTTTGTCGGACGCTACAATGGCAAGGGCATGTTGGTATTCGTCGACGGCCACGTGGAGCCGTTCGCACCTTCCGACCTGATCACCACCTCAGGGGATATCAAGGTTCCCCAAAATGCGGTGGTCTGGACGAACGATCCCGATGAGGATCCGAACTGAGCCGCGCTTTCGGCGGCATGGCAGAAACGGATGGCATGCATCGATCGATATGTCACCTCAATGCCGGCGATCGCACGGTGAATCCTCGGGGTTCCGGCTAGGCCAGGATGTCGGTGACGACCTTGGCGGGGTCGACGCCGGTTAGTCGCTGGTCGAGGCCTTGGAATTTGTAGCTCAGGCGTTCGTGGTTGAGGCCGAGCTGATGAAGCAAGGTGGCGTGCAGGTCGCGGATGTGGACGGGGTTCTCGACGATATTGTAACCCATGTCGTCGGTCTCTCCGTAGACTTGTCCGCCTTTGATGCCGCCGCCAGCCATCCACATGGAGAAGCAGCGTGGGTGGTGGTCGCGACCGTAGTCGGTCTCTGTTAGGGCGCCTTGGCTGTAGACGGTGCGGCCGAATTCACCGCCCCAGATGACGAGGGTGTCTTCGAGCATGCCGCGCTGCTTGAGATCCTGGATGAGGCCGTAGCAAGCTTGGTCGACGTCCTTGCACTGAGAGGTGAGATCGCGGGGCAAGTTGTTGTGCTGGTCCCAGCCGCGATGGAAAATCTGCACGAAGCGGGTGCCGCGCTCGAGGAGGCGACGGGCCATCAGGGCGGAGTTGGCGAAGGTGCCACGCTTCTTGCTGTCAGCGCCGTAGAGTTCGTGGATGTGTGCGGGTTCTCCGGAGAGATCGGCGAGTTCGGGAACGCTGGCCTGCATGCGGAAAGCCATTTCATACTGCTGCATGCGGGTTTGGATTTCGGGGTCGCCGACGGCGTCGTAGGACCTCTGGTTGAGGGCGTTCAGGCCGTCGAGCATGTTGCGGCGGAGGTTGCGCGAGATGCCGTCAGTGTCCCTGAGGTAGAGCACCGGATCACCTTTTGAGCGGAACGCGACGCCGGCGTACTTTCCTGGAAGGAATCCCGCACCCCAAAGACGAGACGAGATGGCCTGGACGTTGGCATAGGGGGATGAGTGGGTGGCATGGAGGACGACGAAGGATGGAAGGTCTTCGTTCATCGATCCGAGGCCGTAGGAAAGCCATGAACCCATGGAGGCTTTGCCAGCTTGCATCGAGCCCGTGTAAATGAGCTGGTTGGCAGGTTCATGATTGATGGCCTCGGTGTGCATCGATTTCACGATGCAAAGGTCATCGACCATCCTGGCGGTCCAGGGAAGGAGTTCGGAGACCCAGGCTCCGGACTGTCCGTATTGCTTGAACTGGAAGATGGAGGGGGCGAGGGGGAATGTCGCCTGACCGGAGGTCATCCCTGTTAGACGCTCTCCCTGCTGGGCGAGGTAGTCCTTGAGGTCTTCCTTGAATCGCTTTTTGAGCTCTGGCTTGTAGTCGAAGGTATCGAGTTGGGAGGGTGCTCCGATCAGAGAGATGTAGATTGCACGTTTGGCTTTCGGGGCAAAGTGGCTGACGGAAGCAGGTAGACCGATTTCGGAGCCGAGCCCTGTTTTACCAAGCAGCGAGGTAAGAGCGGCAACCCCCAGGCCGGTGCCGTTCTTGCGGAAGAACTGGCGCCGATTGATCGCGGCATTGTAATCGGAGATGGAAAGAAATGGGGAAGACATCGGGAAGGAGGGAATTGGGATCGGTTTTCTGAAAACCATGTCTGATTTCCAGTTAAGCAATGATCACTTTGTTAGGGTTTCGTCGAGATTGAGGAGCTGACTTGCGATCAAGGTCCATGCGGCAAGTTCGACAGGGTCGAGTGATGCGTCGGGCTTGGTTGCGCCGGTGGCGATCAAGGATCTGGCCGCATCGGGATTGGATTTGAAGCTGCTCAGGGCGTGTTCGAGGGTGGTCCTGACGATCACGCTTTCGTCTTTGGCCAAGCACCGCCCGATAAGCCGGGTGGCGATGAAGTCGAGTCGTGAGCCGAAGTCGACTGAATCATGGACGGCATGCTCGGCCAGCACGCGTGACGCCTCGACGAATTGAGGGTCATTGAGTGTGACGAAGGCCTGCAGGGGCGTGTTGGTTCTTTCGCGGGCGACGCAGGTGACTTCGCGGGCGGGAGCGTTGAGAATCTCCATCGCGGGGTGAGGAGCGGTGCGTTTCCAGAAGGTGTAAATGGAGCGACGGTAGAGGTTTTTGCCGCTGTCCTGCTGGTAGTTTTTGGTATTGGATTGAGGCATGGCGACCGCTTCCCAGACGCCTTCCGGTTGGTAGGGTTTGGTTGGAGGTCCTCCGAACTTGTCGGTGAGCAGGCCGGAGGCTGCGAGGGCGAGGTCGCGAATCTGTTCGGCATCGAGCCGATAGCGTGGACCTCGGGAAACGAGGCGGTTTCCGGGGTCGATTTCGAGTTTCCCGGCGGTGATGGTTTCCGACTGGCGATAGGCGGCGGAGGTGACGATGGTTTTGACCATGTGGCGATGGTCCCAGCCCGATTCCATGAACTCCGCGGCGAGCCAGTCGAGTAGCTGAGGGTGGCTTGGGCGGGCTCCCATGATGCCGAAGTCGCCGACGGTTTCGACAATGCCATTGCCGAAGAGTTGATACCACAGGCGGTTCATGGTGACCCGTGCGGTCAGCGGATTATCCTTGGACACGAGCCACCTTGCCAGGCCAAGACGGTTGCGCGGAGCGTCCTCGGGCATCGGTGGCAGGGCCGAAGGCGTGTTGGGAGATACCTTTTCCCCGAGATCGGAGTAGATGCCACGGTTCAGGATGTGGGCAAAAGGTTCGCTGTCTGCCTTCTCCTTCATGATCAGCGATACGGACCCGCGTTTGCTGAGCTGTCTTTGCTCGGCTTTGAGTTTGTTGAGCCGAGCCAGAATGGTTTGCGAGGGACTATCGATACTGGAGATATAGTAGGAGAATGCGGTGTTGATTTGTTTCCTGCTACGCTGTTCTTCAGAAGTGGCGAGGATCTCCTGGATCTGTCCTCGTTCGGCCAGGGCCTTGATTTCGGCTGGTCCGAGCAATCGACGGTAGAAGCGGAAATCCTGAAGCGCGACTTTTCCGTTGTGGAGCTTCGATGCCTGCTTGTGTCGCGATCCGAGGCTCAGCGGGACTTTTGTCGAAATGTTTCCTCCAACGGTGTTAGGGTTCAGCTTCGCGGGGACTTTGACGCCGTCGATGAAGAGCGCGCTGGCCTTGTGGCTCGCTCCGCTACCATCGAAGGTGAACATCACATGGTGCCAGGTTGCTGGCTTGAGCGGACGGGGAGAAACCAGTTTGTTGGCGGACTTGTTCCAGCTGTCGATGACGTGAGTGGTGATTTTTCCGCCTTCCAGATAGATATCCCAGCCTCGGAAATTTTCTTCGGCGTTCATCCGGGCGATCACCGCACCGGAAGGTTTGCCCTCGATGCGGATGAAGCCTCCGTAGGTGACCTGATCGGAACGAGAGAATGAGGCGAGGTCGCCGAGTTCGAGAGGGTGGGCACTCACGAGGGGAGCATCGCCCGCCGGGCCCGCAACCCGCGGAAGGTCACTTGGCCACTCACGGGCTTCCCCGTCAATCCGTCCGCGGATGATGGTATCCGAATCGTTGAGGGGGAGGTGGACGGACAGGGTGGAGTCGATATCCGTGGTGGGTTCGGGTTTGGCGGAGGCAAGCCACATCTTGAAGTCTGGATGTGCTGCCATTCTCCGTTCCTCCAGTTCCTTCTCAACCTCGTTGATCTCATGGGAAAGGGATGCCCAGCGTGTGCGGTCGTCCATGTGAGGAACGAAAATGTTGGGAGGATGATCGGCATTGTTCTTGTCGAGAGCCGTCATGGGGGTGTTGCGGAAAAAGGCGTTGAACGAGTAAGTGTCCTTTTGGCTGATGGGATCGAACTTGTGGTCGTGGCAGGCGGCGCATCCCATCGTCAGACCGAGCCAGACGGCTGAAGTGGTGTCGGTGCGGTCCTGAGCGTAGATGGCCTCGTATTCCTCGGCAATGGCTCCGCCTTCGCCGGTAGTCGGAAGGCAGCGGTTGAATCCGGTGGCGACCATTTGATCGAGGGTCGCGTCGGGGAGCATGTCACCGGCGATCTGTTCGATGGTGAACTGGTCCCATGGCATGTTAGCCTTGAAGGCGTTGATCACCCAGTCGCGATAGGGCCAGATGGCGCGGTAGTTGTCGATGTGGATGCCGTGGGTGTCGGCATAGCGCGCGGCATCCAGCCAGTAGCGAGCGAAATGTTCGGCACTGCTAGTGGTGGCGAGAAGGCGGTCGACCTCGGCGTCCAGCGTTTCCCAGGAGAAGGCGGCAATGTCTTCCGGCGTTGGCGGCAAACCGGTGAGATCGAGGTGGAGACGACGATAGAAGCGCTCGGGGTCGCCTTGGGGATTGGGAGCGAGCCCATGGGCTTCGAGTTTCTCGAAAATGAAGGGGTCGATGGGGTTGGAGGCCCAGGTTTCGCCGACCGCTGGTGGTTCGGGGCGTTCGACGGGGATCAGCGACCAGTGATCCTGATATTCGGCACCTTGCTCGACCCATTTCTCCAGAAGGGCGATTTGCTCCGGCTTCAACTCTTTGTGGGACCTTGGCGGAGGCATGATGCTGTCCGCGTCCTTCGAGCGGATCAGTTTCACCAAGAGCGAGGCGTCAGGGTCGCCCGCGATGATCGCAGGCTTTCCGTTCTCGCGCGGGGCGAGGGCTTCCTCGGCGATATCGAGGCGGTAAGGGGCATCCTCCGGGACCCGCGTCTTCTCGTCGGGGCCGTGACAGTGGTAGCAGTACTCGGAGAGGATCGGCTGGATGTGTTCGTTGAAAGTGACCTCGTCAGGGATCGAGATGCTGGCCTGGGCTGGAACTTCGTCGGGGGTTCCGGCGCTGGGATCAGCTTGCATCGGCAACGAATCCCGGCAGTGGCTTAGCAGCAGCGAGAGGATCAGAGGCAAGAGTAAGGTTTTGAAACGCATGGGTTCAAGCCGAGGGGCTGTCGGGTGATACGCAGGGTTGTCGGACAACTTTTCAGTCATTGCAGGTTGTTGGCATCAGGGCTTCTCCGGAAGCGGGTCTGAAGTGGCGAACCTAGCATTGGAACGGGGGACGAGGGATCTCGATTTCATCCCCTTTATCGGGGATATGTTGCTGAAGGGTCCTTTCTGCGGTGCTTTTATCTTCAAAACGACGAGGCAGCCTGCAGGTTTGCTCCGATGGCCCGCACCTCGGACGAAACTTTCTGGATCAGGCAGCCTCGCTGCCCCTATCTGCCGATGGTTGATCAGCATTTGACGGCGGATTGGGTGCGAGGGCACCGCGGGCGTCGGGACGCTGGCTTCTATCTGGCGTCGCTCGAGTATGGCCAATCGCTCTGGATGGCGGGAAAGCCAGCTCAGGCGATTCTTCAGTTGAACAAGGCATGGTCGGCCGAACTGGAGGGAGATGAGGAGATCCTGAGACGCTGGCCGCTTCCCTACCGAGCTCTGATTTGGATGCTCGAACAGGCGCCGGAGGAGGGGTTTCTCGGGAATCCCGTGAGGCATTTCCAGCATCTCGCAACCCGCGTGAGCGGAGCGAATGTCGAGTTGCGCTCGTGGCGAGCCTGGGCGTGCTATCATCTATCAGCTGCGGTGCTCGATCATGCGGACTTTCCACCCGACATGGAGCAGGTCGAAAGGGAGGGGATCGTGGTGCCGGAAATCCGAGAGGTGATCGAGGAGATCCGGCAGCGGGGAACGAAGGGAGAGAGCGAATGGCTCGCAGTGGTCATGGGGGAGGTGTCGAATTCCAACAGCAAATTGATCGAGTGATGGTTCCAGAAAGCGATGGCAGGGACGTCAAGCTAGGGAGCGAATCGGCTCCATCTCGGTTTATTTGGACCAAGCTGGATAGGATGGTGAGGATTTCGGAGCCATTGACCTCGGCTCTTGGAGGACGATCAAGCTGGGGTTCGATCGCCTGCTGCGAATGGCTACGCACATTCTCTTGCTCACTTGCTGCTTGGAGGGAGAACGAGCTAAACGAGACATGACCAATGAGTGCTTTAAAGTCGCTGCTGTCTGGCAAAACCATTTCCCTCATTCTCGCCTTCATCGGCTTTCTGCTGCCCTTCTTCATCCAGATAGAAGGGCTTTCTGAAGCGGGTCATCGGCTTCTCTCGATCTTCATCTTCGCCGTCGTGCTGTGGGTGAGTGAGGCGATTCCCTTATTCGCCACCTCGGCCTGTGTGATTCTGTTGCTGATCTTGTTCCTCAGCGATGTGTCGGCCGATCTTGGTTGGGCCTGGGGCGTCGCCGAGGGCTTCGGAGAAGAGGGTCCGCCAAGGTACAAGGTCTTCTTTGATACCCTCGCCAATCAGGTGCTGATCCTCTTCCTGGGTGGCTTCTTTCTTGCCTTTGGGGCGGCGAAGTTCGGTGTCGATCGCAATCTGGCAGCGATCATGTTGAAGCCATTTGGAAGCAAGCCCTCGAGGGTTCTGTTAGGGTTGATGCTGATCACAGGAGTGCTGTCGATGTGGATGAGCAATACGGCCACGACCGCCACCATCATGGCCGTCGTCCTTCCGATCATCCACCGTCTTGATGCGGACGACAAACTTCGCGCCGGACTTGCGATTGGGATCCCTTTCGCCGCAAATATCGGTGGCATCGGAACGCCGATCGGGACGCCGCCGAACGCCATCATTCTCGGGGCCCTTGCAAAAATTAATCCGGAGACGGGGCAGCCGGTGGGTCAGTGCTCGTTTCTTCAGTGGATGATTTTCGCCGTTCCTCTCGCCATGCTGCTGCTCCTGCTGGCATGGGTGATGGTGCTTCTGCTTTTTCCGGCATCCAAGAAATCCATCGAGATCGATATGAATGTCAAATGGGTGAAGTCATCCAAGGCGGCAATCTATTATGCGACCGCAGTTTTCACGATCCTTATGTGGATTACGGGCTCACTGCACGGCATCAACTCCTATGTCGTGGGGATGTTTCCTGTGGCAATTCTGCTGGCCACGGGAGTCGTGGGATCGAAGGAGTTCCGGATGCTTGAATGGGATGTGCTCTGGCTCGTCGCCGGGGGGATTGCTCTGGGGGTCGGGGTGTCGGCCACGAGTTTTGATGCGTGGATTGTGGGATTGATTGATTGGAACGCGATGAATGTGGGACTCGTCGGGATTGCCATTTGTGGCACAGCCCTGCTGATGAGCACCTTCATTTCCAACAGTGCTGCGAGCAACCTGCTGGCCCCCATCGCGATCGCGGTCGCGTCGGCTGCCGGCGGTAATGTGGTCATCATCCTGGTGTTTGTCGCCATTGGTGCCTCGCTGGCCATGGCGCTGCCCATCAGCACGCCGCCAAATGCCATTGCCTATGGAGCGGGCATCATCAGCACCAAACAAATGGCAACCAGTGGGATCATCGTCGCGGTCGTGGGGGTGGGCCTCACTTATCTCCTCCTTCCGGTGCTGTTGAAAATGGCTGGTCTTGGATAGGCAGCTGGAAGAATCAAACTCGAAGCCGTCATGCCAAGTCTCGTTCTCTGCGCTCATCGAGATCCCTCGGTCCCCGAGCGACTGCGCGCGTCATTTGCGACCTCGGTGCCGGGCATGATCGACGTTGAGGCTTTTACGAATGGGGCCGAGCTCGCCAACCGAGCCGGTGCGGTGCTTGCAGAAAAGCGTGACCTGCCGCTCATTTTTGCGGGGATTGATCTCGACGAACTGGACGGCATTGAGTTGCTCCGCCAGCTCCACCACGTGCCACCGCTTCGGGATTGTCGTAAGGTGCTGCTGGCCGAAGCGGACGACACCGGGGATTCCGACACGCTGCTCCAGCTGGGCGCGCTCCACGGCCGTCTCGACCCGGAGTTCGACGAGGAGGCACTCAGACGCCTGATGAAGAGCTTGCTTACGGACTATGTGGTCCATAGCGCGCCGCACCTCCTGCATGAGCTTCACCCCCTCCTTGACCTTCGATCCCTGGCGAGCGGGTTTTCCTCGACACGGAAGAACTACCAGCAGCTCAACAGCAAGCTGAATGAGGTGAAACGCTCGGTCATCGCCGTTGATGAACTGAGCGACGATCAGATCGAGGCCTCGATGATCGATGAGTTCGACAAGGTTCTCGGGCATCCTGACCGGAAGCACTACGCACCGGGTGATGTGCTGGTCAATGAAGGCGACGAGGCCGGGACCATCTGGATCATTATTGAAGGACGGGTAAAGTTGTATCGGACGATCGACGGTGATGATGTCACCTTTCACTCGGAAAGTGCCGGGCGGATTGTGGGTTTGATGTCCCTCTCACTGCAGAGTCCTGTCTTCTTTTCCTGTCGTGCGGTCACCCCAACCACGGCGCTTGTCCTCGGCAGTGAGCAGGTTCGCGAGGCGATACATCAAAGCCCGAGTTTATCGAACTATCTGATTACCGTGATCCTCCGGTCGATGGCCCGGCGGAACCGCCGGTCGGCGCAATTGCTGGTTCAAGTCCGCACGCTCAATCATAGGCTGGCTGAACAGCGGGACGAACTTGCGGAGACGCTTGATGAGCTTCGTGCGACTCAGGAGCGCCTGGTCGAGACGACAAAGATGGCCACGCTCGGCAATCTCGCCGCGGGCATGGCCCACGAACTGAATAACCCGATCGGGGCCATTCTCCATGCGACCGAGCATCTGGAGCAGGACCTTGAAAGACTTTTGGGAATGACGCCGGATCTGGCAGTTGCCGCCGCAGCAATCCCGGTGGCAAAGAAGATTCCGCCGCGCTCGACGCGTGACGAACGGCGATTGCGCGATGCACTTGCCAAGGACTTGAAGGTGGATCCCAACAAGGCGGCCCGGCTCGTTGCTGCCGGGGTCGAATGTCGGGCTGATTTCCAGCGCTATCGTGCCCTCGCAGGGGGAATCGGTGACGAACAAGTGCTCCGCCAGCTCGACCTCGCCGGCCAGATCGGGATGTCATTGCGCAATTGTTCGAATTGCTCGAGTCGGGTGGCCGCGCTGGTCCGCAGCCTGAAGATCTATGCGAGGTCTGATGAAGACCACTTCGAGAAAGTAGAGCTTAATGGGACCATCGACGATGTGCTGCTCATTTTGGCGAACCGCCTGCGCGAGATCGATCTCGAGAAACATTACGCGGAGTTGCCCGAAATTCTGGCGAGCCCCTCACAGCTTCAACAGGTCTGGACGAATCTGATATCGAACGCCTCCCAGGCCATCGGGCCGGGCGGCACGGTGAAGGTTTCCACCTGCTCTCCGCGGCCGGGCTGGCAGCGGGTGGAAGTCGAGGACAACGGCGTCGGCATCCGTGAGGAAGACCGCGAGCGTCTCTTCGAGGCCCGCTTCACCACTCGCAAGGGCAGGGTCGAGTTCGGGCTTGGCCTTGGACTTCCGATATCACGGAACATCGTTCTGCAGCATGGGGGAGAGATTCGCTTCGAATCCCAGCCGGGACGCACGGTTTTCACGGTCGATCTTCCCGAAAATCCACCGAAGATATCTCAACCACCTGAAGCTCTATGAACCAAATCACCATTCTCTCGCTCGATGACGAACCCGAGGTTCGTCAGGCCATCACTCGGGATCTTGAACCCTTTGCGAAGCTCTTCCGGATCGAAGTGGCGGAAGATGTGGAAGACGCCCGGGATGTTCTTCGTTCCATCGATGACGACGGTGATTCGCTGGGATTGATTCTTTGTGATCACCGCCTGCCGGGAACCAGCGGGGTGGAATTTCTCATCCAGCTTGAAGCCGAGGAGAATCACAAAGGCATTCGCAAGGTCCTGGTGACGGGCCAGGCCGACCAGCAGGACACCATCCGTGCGATCAATACGGGAGGGCTCGATCATTACATCGCCAAACCCTGGCAGGCTGAGGAACTCCAGTCGATTGTCCGCGAGCAACTCACAGGTTACCTGCTCGACCATGACATTGATCCCATCCCTTATCTCTCAATTCTCGATGATCCGCGATTGTTCGAGCGGATTGCCAAAGGCCCGAATGTCGATTGAAGGGCTGACAGAGAATGGCGTGCCAGCCTGAAAACCAGCATCGACAGGTTGCATCCGCTTGGCGTAGTAGTAGTTTCAGCATGAAGCAAATTCATTCTCTCGTTTTCACGGCCCTGGTTTTTTCCGCTTCAGCTCAGGAGGGAAAGGTCGAAAGTCCGCCGAATCTGGATGAAATCGTCTTCGATGCCAAGTTGTGGGAGAAGTCGCTTGAAGATATCAAAGGGACACAGAAGGAGCTGGAAAATGGAGAGATTCCAAAGGAGATTCGTGATAAGCTCGCGCTGGATGGCATTGAGATCGGATCCGGACCGAGTGCGGGATTTGAGTGGCTCTCGTCGAAAAAGGAAGGCCTGCGGGCCAGGCCGGGAGTGTTTGAGTTTCTCGGCGAGGAAGCGGGCGAGGTGGTGATCCGCGCGGAGGACGGCAAGGCTTCGACCGTTACCATTTCCCTCTACAACCGCGGCGACAATGGGGTCCTGCCGCTTTCGACATTCAATAAGCAGTTCGACGGGTGGAAATCACAGCTCGATGAGAAGTTGGGGGTCGAATCCGTGGAACGGAATTCCAAGGGAGCCGTGGCGGTGACCGGGTGGATGTGGACGAAGGGAGATACCGCGACCTTGCTCGAATCGAGCGTGAATCGGTCTGAAAAACGTCCTGAGTTCATCCGCCTGAGAATGGCTTCGATTTCCGCAGCCAAGAACCGCAGCGGCGAGGTGGCGAAGCGTTCGAGTTTGGAGGACAACGTGAAAAAGGATGAAGACGGCTTCACCGTCATCGACGGGATTCCCATGGTGGATCAGGGTGAGAAGGGATACTGCGTGGTGGCATCCATCGAACGGGTCGGTCGATACTACGGACTGGAAATGGATCAACATGAGATGGCCCAACTCGCTGACACAACCGAAGACGGAACGCGGGGCGATGTGATGGAGAAGGCGTTCCAGAAAATCACGGGAAGAATCCACGTCAGAACTCTCAAGCTCATCGAGTTCGATGACCGACAGTTCGAACGGGATGTCAGAAGCTACAACAGGGCCGCGAAGAAGGCGGAGAAGTGGACCTTCGATGTCGATCTCGACGAGTGGATTGTGCATCCGGCAATGTTCTGGTCGAAGGCGGACACGGACATTTTTCGTGAGATCAAGGCGAAGCAGAACCGCTACGATCATTTCAACCGCAAGATCAAGGAGTACGTCGATCAGGGTGTGCCGCTTTGCTGGACGCTCTTTCTCGGGATGTACAAGGAGGGCGACATGCCCCAGAGCTGGGGAGGGCACATGCGCTTGATCATCGGCTATAATTTCGAGGACCCCGAGGTGCCGATGATCTACTACACGGACTCATGGGGTGAGGGCCACAGTTTGAAGAAGATGCGCGCTGATGAGGCCTACTGCATGACGACCGCACTCTACGCGATGGTGCCTAACAAGTAGGCTCCGCGCCGTCGTTCAGTTTCCCGGGAACGGGTCGGCACTGAGACGTGTCTGGACTTCGATGACCGGCACCGGGGAGCTGCTTTGGTTCGCACGCTGAAGCACGGCCATGCCGATGGCTGCCAGGACGATGGCCGCGATGAGAAGCGCTGTCAGGGCGGGGGAAATGCCACCACTCGGGTGCATCAGGCGGTGGACCCTCTGAGCAAGTGACCTTCGCTCGGACAGGGCGGCGGCGGGGATGGGAGACGACTGTGATGAAGCGAGATCGCAGAGCACGGAGGCGTAGCAGGGGGCCTTGATGCCCTCGCGAATCACCATCGCGTCGCAGGCAAACTCGGCTTGCACCGCATGGTGACGGACAAGCCACCAGACAAGTGGATTGAACCAATGCAGGGCACAAGCCATGGCTCCAAGAGACCGCCAGAACGGGTCGAAGCGACGATGGTGGGCGAGCTCGTGGGCGAGTACCATTTGACGCACATCATCAGGCCAGGATGCCCAGTTCTCAGGGACGAGGACGACGGGACGAAGGACTCCGGCCGCGACCGGGCTTTGGATCGATGCGAGGCTTCTCACTTCGATCTCTCGGCGACCCCATGGAATGGACTCGATGAGTCGGGAAGCGGATCTCCATCGCTCGATGGCGAGCGTGGCAAGAAACACGCGCAGCGAGAGAAAGGCAGCGCCGGAAATCCAAAGGACTTGAAGATGCTTGCCGATCTCCGAAGGGCGCGAAACGACGTCTTCCGATGCCGGAAGAATCGCGAACTTCGGCAGCAGCGAGAGCAGCGGAAAGGCGAGCAGCAAGGTGATCGTCACGGCGGTGACCTGAGGAGCACGCACCGTATCACGCCGACCGCATAGCCACACCAGGAGCGAGGCGATGAGCGAAAAGACGATGGCGGTCAGGGGCATGGCGGAGTGGAACTACTTTTCAGATCCGTCGATCAGCTCACGAATCCGCTCGATCTCAGCCCTGTCGAGGTTCTGATCTGCGGGGTCGAGCAGTGAGGCGACGAGCTTCTCAGGCCGCCCGTCGAAAAAGGTGGTGATCAGTTGCTTCAAGGCGGAGCGCTTGGCTTTGGCTTCGGAGACCGCGGGTCGATAGAGATAGCGACGCGATTGCTTCCGGTGGTTCAGGAGATTCTTTTCCATCATCGTCGCCAGTAGGGCCCGGACTGCCGAGTAGCTCGGTGGATCGGGCATGGCTTCCAAAATCTCCTGCGCCGATGCCTCACCCAGACGATAGAGGATGTCCATAACCTGCCTCTCACGACGGGCAAGGGCGGTATCGGGTGACTTGCTCATGAGGGGAAAATAGCAATTGCTGGAAAAGCTGCAATTTAAATGCTGAAAAAATAGCACAATAGGATTGACGATCCAAAGGTTAACTGCTGGATTTCTAGCACTATGAAGATGGCTTTTCGATATGAGCGGGAGGGCGAGGCTCTTGGAGTGCTGCTGGTGGGCGTCGCGTCACTGCTGGTCTGGGCGTTGAGCAGCTGCTCGCCGCCGGGTGGTGTGCCAGGCTCCGGCTATGCTCCTTCCGCGCCATTGGATGGGTCGGGAGAATTGAACAGCGCGGCGCCCCGTGCTCAAAGTGAGGCAAAGCCAGCGGAGGAACGGCCGGGGCTGGCGACGGGATTTGGAAAACAGCTCCGGGACGAGTGGCACAGGAAGTCTTTTGTTAGAGACTCGCCGAAGCCGAAGGGGACGGACGTGATTTACTACAACGATCGGGAAGGGGTGAATGCGATGACGGGATATCGCTACAAGACCGAGGCTCTCCAAACAGCTGCCGGCGAGATGGAGGAGTGGGGGATCAAAGGAAGCTTTGGTTACTTGCCGGCCTACAAGTCGGGACGGAAGCGCTTCGTTGTCGGTTCGGCCGGTTCGGACTATTCACTGGTCGTGAAAAACCGTTGCCGCAGCCATGTGGAAGTGGTGCTGAGTGTCGATGGGCTCGATGTGATCGACGGCAGATCGGCGTCCTTTTCGAAACGCGGATACATCATCGCGCCGGGTGACACGCTGGAGGTGAAAGGCTGGAGGACGGGATGGGATTCGGTGGCCCGTTTTGAGTTCTCGGATGTGGGGGGATCCTATGCAAACCAACGGCACGGCAATGCCCGCAATGTCGGCGTCGTCGGTCTCGCGGTTTTTGGTGAGGAGGGGGTGGACCCTTGGAAGTGGATGCCGCGCGAGCTTGATACGCGACACACCGCCACTCCCTTTGCCCAGGCACCCTGAGCCCGGCACCGAAGCCAGTCTGCTGTCCGGCGGAGCGGGAGCAAGGCGGAGGGATCGCCCGGAGCCGCAACGACAGAGCCCACGACTGCTGGGACTACTGCACCTTGTAGCCGCTTAGATCGGCGGTGAAACGCTCGGCGGGAATTCTCGGGTTGATCCGGGAGTTGGAGAAAATCGTGCGGATCCGAGACTTGTCGTCGAGCTGGATTTCCATCGCGCGGAGGAGCTGGGTCTTGGGATCGATGTCGAGGAAGACCCATTGGACCTTGTCGCGCAGATTGCGGTCGCGCGGGCGGGCGGTGAGCTGATAGATGCCGTTGGTGACGCGGGACTCGATGAGGTCGAAGGTCTTCTTGAAGCCTTCGAGGTCGCCATTGAGGGCACCGTCGGCGAGCAGGGTGAAGGGCTTGGCGCGGGCAGAGTCGGCCGAGATCTGGCGGGCGCGCTTTTTCTCGACGTCGACCAGCGTCATGGTGGTGCCATCGGAGACGGCGAGGGTTTTGACGGGTTCGCCAAGTTCCCAGCGCATCTTGCCGGGCTTCTGCATGCTGAAGGTGCCGGGCGTGCTGACCGGTTTGCGCAGGGCCGGGAGCGTGCGCTCCTGAATGAAGTCGGCCTCAAGGGAACGCACACGGCTTTGTTTGGCCAGCCAGGCTTCGAGCGGAGCGGTATCGAGCTCAGCGGTGGCGAGGGTCGTCAGGGTGGCGAGTAGGCAGGCGATGAGGCGCATGACCTAAGTCCGCGCCGGATGGGTGATTTGCCAAGGATTATTTCCCGACATCGGGGGATTGAGAAATTTGAGATTGGGATTTTTGCGAGGAGACGGACAGGATTCGGGCATGGGGAAATGGTGGAAGCATGCGGTGCTCTTGTTGATGGTCGCGGTGGCGGGACTTGGGCTGAGCCGTATTCGCTTTGACACGGATATTTTATCGATCCTGCCGGGTGAAATGCCGGAGGTGGCGGGACTGAAGGCTTACTACGAGGTGTTCTCAGTGGACGAGGAGCTGGTGGTGCTGATCGAGGGAAGCGACGATGATGCGGGCACGCTGGGGGCGGCGTCGGAAGAATTGGCCGGCCTGCTCACGCAGGCGGGGGTGGCTTCGAACGCGCGATGGAAGCCGCGCTGGATGGATCAGCCGGAAGGAATGGCGGAGCTGTTGGGCTGGCTGTGGCTGAATGGCGAAAAGAAGGATGCGGAGAATCTGGTCAGCTCGCTTTCGCCAGAACAGATCGATACGACAATGGGTGAGGCGCTGGAGCGGGTGGCGACCTCGCTCGACGGCGGAGAAATGATGATGTCAGCTCATGACCCGCTTGGTTTTCTCGGGCATCCCTCGATGGCCGCCGTGTTCGAATCGGCGGGTGAGGGGGGCGAAGGTTTTGAGAGTTCGGATGGATCCGCCCACTTGTTCTTCGTCGATGCTCCGGGTCCGATTCACGGCTACAAGGAAGCTTTTGACTGGATCGCCAAGGTCAAGGAAGTGGCGGAGCCGTGGGCGGCGGAACGAGGATTGAAACTGAGCTGGACAGGTGAGCCGGCGTTTCAGGCGGAGATCGGCACGGCGATGGAGAATGACATGACCAAGACGATCGGGGTGACCTCCACGCTGATCGCTTTGCTCTTCCTGCTCATGCAGCGTCGGCTGGGTCTGCTGGTGGGAATGACCGGAGTGATCGGCCTGGTGTTTCTAACGGCGATGGGTCTCGCCGGCTGGGTCTACGGGGAGCTTAGTATCATGGCAGCGGGCTTCGCGGCGATCCTGATTGGTCTGACGGTGGATTATGGTGTGCTGATTTGTCAGGAAGCGAAGCTGGCTGGGCACGATGTGGGTGCGATCCGGAAATCGACGACGAAGTCGATCGGCTGGGCGGCGGCGACGACGGCAGCGGTGTTTTTCGCCCTCAATCTGAGCGGTCTTCCGGGGATCGCGCAGCTGGGAACGATCGTGGCTTTCGGGGTGATTGCCGGAGCGGTGTTGATGCTGAGTTTTTATGTGCCGTGGGTGGCGTGGAGGGGGGCGGGAAGGCCGCCGATCACGCACAAGGCATCGTGGGTGCCGTGCCGGGGGCGAGCTGCCATCATGGCGCTGGGACTGGCGTTACTGGCGGGCGGAACTTTGATCTGGAAAGGAGCGCCGGGAGTGGAGTTCGACAATGGGCTCTTGAGGCCGCGGAACAGTCCGGCGATGGCGGCATTTGAAGCGATTCAAGGTCATTTTCCTGCCTGGCAGGCACCTTCCCTGAAGCTGGTGATCCAGGGAGCGAGCGATGCCGAGGTCGAAGCTCGGGTGATCGAGGCGGGTCAGCGTCTCGAAGTCCTGAAGACGGAGCGCCCCGGGCTGGTGAAGAGCGTGGATTTGCCGTCGGGCTGGTGGCCGACGCCCGTTCGCGTGGCGGAAAACCGCGAGCTGATCGAGAGCTTGGTAGAAGACCGCGAGCGAATCCTCGCGGCGGCAGAGGAAATCGGGTTTTCTGAGGAAGGAACGGCCTTGGGAAGGTCGGTGCTCGAGCGCTTGCCTGAAGTTCTGAAGATGAATGCCAGGCGCGTTCCGGATGATGAGGCGGCGGCGGAAATCCTGAGGGCTTACGTTTTCAAAAATGAGCAGGGTGGCACGCTGTTAGGGACAGTTGAGATTGCTCATCCGGAAGATCTGTCGCCGGAAGATTTCGCGAGCTTGAGGAAATTCAGCCACGAGGGGATTCATCTTGCGGGCTGGACCCTGCTGAAGCCAGCAGTGCTGCCGTTGGTGAAAAAGGATTTGGTGGAGGTGTTCCTGCCGATGTCGGTCCTGATGGTTGTGATGCTTTCGCTGGTTTTCCGCAATGTCTGGGATGTGTCGCTGTCGCTGGGCATGATGTTGCTCAGCGGGAGCTTGTTGCTGGCTGCCATGAAGCTGCTGGGGATCGGCTGGAACTTCCTCAATATCGCAGCGACACCACTTCTGTTAGGCACCGGTTTGGATTACACGATCCACATTCTTCTGGCGGTGCGTCGGACAGGCGGTGACTTGAAGGACGTCTGGAATGGCACGGGCAAGGCGGTGCTTTTTTGTGGCGCTTCCACGGCGATCGGCTTCGGTTCGCTGGCCTTTGCTTCGAATGACGCACTCGCCAGTCTGGGAAAGGTGGCCGTCCTGGGAATCCTGATTTCGATGGCAGTCTCAATCGTGCTGCTGCCGGGAATCCGAGGGCGGAGGGCGTGAGTGGCTAGGGACGGAAAGGCCGCAGCGAGCGACCTCGATCCGGCTGTGGAGATTCTATGCTGGGGATGCGGAATGGTCGCCGACTGATGGACTATTTGGCTCCTTCCATTGCTGCTTTCGGCGCGCCACTAGCCGAATCCTCGCTCGAGGCCTCCATGGGCTTGTGAAAACTGGTGACGGGTGTCTCTCCCGACCCGGCGTCGGTAAATTTCGGGACGGGGCTGGTGAAGGCATTCTCGATCTCGAGTTTCAGCCAGGTGCGGACGCCCCGGAAAAAGTGACCGAAAGCAAGGGGGCTTCCTTCGAAGGATTTCCGGATGAAGTAGGGGTGGTCGAGATTGTGTTTGCCGTAGGTTCCCTTGTTCAAGCGCTTGCGGGCGATGACTTCGAGGCGTCGGTTGTAGAATGCCATGAACTTGGCGAAGCCACCACCGATGGGGCCGAAGTAGGGCATGTGAGTGAATTCCTTGTCGGTGTACTTGTAAACGAGTTGGACGGGACCGACGAAGTAGGTCGCGAGATCGAGAAGGAAGGCGGCTCGCATCAGGTCGGAGTCGCCAAGATACTGGTACTTGTTCAGGTAAAGGGACTTGAACCAGCGGTTGTAGGATTGGCGGTACTGAATGTCGTGTTGGGCGGTCGATTCCTTCACGCACTCACCGGAGAGCGAGCGAAGGATGAGCTTGTGAGCGGCGTAAGTACCATGGGCGCAGTAGTCGAGACCCTGCGAGTAGAGCGGGTCCATGAAGCCGGCGGCATCGCCCATCGAGATCCAGCCATCTCCGCAGACCTCGGAGGTGTAGTAGGGAAGATACTTGTAGATGCGGGCGTCGTTTTCGATAGGCTCGGCAGGCTCGAACATCAGCTTCCCGATCGGATGGCTGAGCAGGTGCTCCTTGAGTCTCTGCCCAATCGGTCCCTCCGAAGGCGGAGTGAAGAGGCGCTCGTCCCAGGTGACCCCGGCGGAGAAGTCGCCATTGGAAAGCGGGATGATCCAGCACCACCAACCGCGGCCCATGAGATGATTGGTGGCACTCGCCCTGGCGACAAAAGGACCGGCAGGCAAGCCCATGCTGCGCGCTTCCTGGGAATCGAGGCAGCGGACATTTCGAAAGCGGACCCACATGGAGTGGACCGGATGATCATCGAGCGTGTGAAGCGTCTTGCGATGGCGGGCGATCAGTGCCGCCTTGCCCGAGCAGTCGGCGACCCAATTTGCGGTGACGCTGCGGGTTTCGCCGTCCTGCTTGTAGGTGACGGTATTCCTGCCGACTCCGCCGAGCTCGAAGGATTTGATGGTCGCGGGGCGAGCAAGTTCGCATCCTGCTTTGACGCTTTCGTCGAGAAGGTGCTGGTCGAGAATCTCGCGATCGAGCTGGTAGGTGGGGAAGCGGGCTTGCGAGTAGGGGCCGATTTCCGAGCAGCGGCTTGGGCAGTCATTTCCCGGAGCATTGAACCACAGGCGGAGACCGTGCTTCTGGAAATGCTTGCCGGCGAGATGGTTGCTGAGCCCGAGGATGCGGGTGAGAAAGCAGCCCGCGACTTCCGAGGTGGACTCCCCAACCTTGCGATCGAATTTCGTCGATTTTTCGATGATCAGGATGCGCAGATCGGGCCGCTTCCGCTTCAGAAGAAGGCCGAGCGAACTTCCGGAAAATGCACCTCCCAGAACGACAAGGTCGTAGTGATCAGTGTCGGGATTATCGGCGGGGCGGACCATGCCCGGATAGTAGGGAGGATCCTGAGTTAAGCAAGAGACGGATATGCCAGGCAACGGAGACTTGAGTCCCCGATGCTTGGCTCGAATTGAGTGAAATCCCGTGGAGCTCCGGAAGGCGGGATGCCCTCGCTCCGCTTATTCTTCCGCGGCGGGAGGAATCGCGATCGGAGGTGTGACCGCCTGGGTGCGTGGTCGGGTTTGACCGGGATTGAAGGAGGGCGGCATGCTGCCCTGGGGCGACGTGCTGGCGGAAGGCGTCGAGGTCGCCTCCTGGATGAAGTCAGCACGTTTCTTCAGAAGGGAGTCGACGGTGTACTTGGCGACTTTGAAGGTACGGCCTTCGAGTTTTTTCTCGGCGGCGAGCTTTTCTTCGAGGGCCTTCTTGTCGGCTGCGAAGGTTTCGTCTGCTTGCTTGGCGTCCTCTTCTTTTTCACCCTCCGGCTTCTCGCGCTCGGCGGCGATTTTGGCATCGACGCTAATCGTCATGAGGTAGCTTTCGGCGTCGTCCTTCACTGGGGCGAAGTCGACGGTGTAAGTGAAGCCGTCGAAGGTCTCGATCGTAGCTGTCTGCTTTTGATCAGCTTGCCATTCTTTCTCGGCATCGGCGGCAGGCACGACGTCTTCGAAGCGGGCATAGGAAAACAGATTCTTGTAGGCGCTGAGCGCGGAGCTATTGATCTCCTCGTCATCCTTCTTTCCTTCAAGAACGAAGTCCTTGCTGCCGTCCTCGCGACTCAGCTTCCAAGCGGTGCTGTCGGGCTTACCGGCTTCGCTGACGGTGACGGACTTGATTCTGGTGACCTTGACAAAATCTTCGTCGAGCCATGCGCTGGCATCGGCACTAAGGGTCGGGAAGAGTTCGCTGGTTTTGTAGATGCCCGAAGTATCGGCGGCATTCTTAACATAGCGTCCGTTGGCTCCGCCGCCTCCCATGGGGTTCATGGGATTGGATTCGCCCTCGCTGTTCTTGCCGAATGTTAGACGAGCGAGTTCGGTGCCGGCGTCGTTGAGAAGAACCACCTCGGTGCCCTTTTCGTTGTCTTCGGTGGCCTTTGGATCCATGCCGAAGCGGGGCGCGAAGGAGGGATCGGCTTCGATGCCTTCGATGACTTTTACTTCATCGAACTTGCGCAGTAGTTCGTTGATTGCGGCGGCGTCGGCAGGATAGTCGTCACGGTTGGCGATCACCCAGTTGCCGTCCTTCTTGACGGCGGTGGCGGAGTTGTCGCCGTTGCTGATTTCGAGCTTGGCAACTTCTGCGGGCTCGAATTCGGACAGCAAGGTGTCGCCACGTGATCTTTCGGTGGCGCTTTGAAAGCCATCCTGACGAGTGGATTTCACGGCGATCAGGGCGACGACGAGAAGCAGGGCGATAGCCCACAGGACGATGACTTGTCGTTTGTTCATGGTCTGATGTTTTGAAGGGTTGTTAGATGGTTCAGCGGGCGCGGGTTTTGAATCGGCGGGCGGTGAACAGGCCGAGTCCGACGAGAATCACGATCGATGGGACACCGAAAATGTTCAGAAGAATGATCTTTCCCGAGATGGCATCCTTGTCGCGGCGCAGTTCCTTCTGCAGGTCGCGGATTTGCCGGCGGGCATCGACCTGCTGCTGCTTCAGCTTGCGGATCTCGGCTTCCTGTTCCGGGCTGAGGTAAAGTTCGCTGCCCTGTGCCTTCTGCGATTGGAGTTCCTGGAGTCGGACCTGTGCTTTCCGAGCTTCTTCTTCATAGGCGATGATCTTGGCGCCGACCTTTTCATTGGCGGCGGCTTCGAGCTCCTGGAAGACGGTGAAGGGGCGGCTGGTGGCCGCGCGGCTCCGGGAGCCGATCAGGTGGGTGGAGGATGCCGCTTGATCGATCAAGTTCATCAGCAAGCTGGAGTTGCCGTTGATGGCATTGACGATCTGCATGTTTCCAAGGTGCTGGGCTGAGTAGGCAAATGAATCGAAGAAGGCATCGACATCCGAGATGATGAAGACATTGCCTTCGGCGCTGGCTTCGGTGAGGAAGTCATTCTTCGGTTCCTCATCCTTCTTCTCTTCTTCGGCGTCGTCCCCCTCATCTTCTTCCTGGGATTCGTCGGCTTTTTCCTCGCCCGGTTTCCCATCGGGGAAGGCGGACTTGAAGGAGCCATGGAGGTGAAGAGCAAGGTCGTAACGCTGACCGTCCGGACGAAAGCTGGTGATCAGGGAAGGATCGAGGCGCGAGGCAGGTCCATTGTCGAGAAGACCGGACTTGTTGGAGGATTGGATCAGACTGTCGATGGCGACACCGGCACCGCCGGTTTTGCTCATGCCGCCGGGGAGGAAAAGGGTGACGCTGGCGAGGTCGCGGGTGACGATGCTGTCGTCCTGCGGCATGCCTTCCTGGGGGACGGTGAGCACGGCGAGTCCGGGAGCCTGGCCTCTGCCGGTGTTGACCGTGGTTATGTACTTGCTGTCACCCACGGTTTGAGTGGTTGGCATGCTGACGCCCCAGGCTTTCATCAAAGTGGGCAAGGTTGAGCTCGTCGGAGCACCTTGCTGGCCCATCATGGGGTTGCCGGGATTGCTCATCTGAGCGGCGACCGAGAAGGGGTCAACACAGGCGATCACGGTGCCGCCCTTGAGGATGTACTGGTCGAGCGCGAACTCCGCTTCCGGCGTGATGTCGGCAGGGTGAAGAACAAGAACGACCTTGTATTTTTCCGGGTCGATCGATTCGGGCGTCATCGTCAGGTCCTCGATGTCGTAGGACTGCCTGAGCTGGTTGTAGATGATCCATGGCTGGCTGCCGCCCTGGCCTGGCATGCCGCCGGAGGCTCCGGCGATCGGAAGGGCGGACATGAACCCCAGCGTCGGCTTGCGGGTCGCGCTGACATCGGCGATGGCTCGCGAGATTTGATACTCGAGCATCGTTTCGTCATTCGGGTCGAGGAAAGGGATCTTCGCGGTCCGGTCGAGGCAGGAAATGGCGATACCGAAGTAGAGGTTTTCGTTGTTGATGCTCTGGCCGGCGATGCCATCGAGGTTGGCGGCGTCTTCTTCATCGGTGTCAGGCTCGGGATCGAGGTTCTCGACCTGGAGCTTGCCGTTGGAAAGGCTTTCGTATTCGGCGAGGAGGTCGTCGACACGACGCATGTGGAGTTTGAGATCTTCCGGCATGTAGTCGGTACTACGAGTGGCGTAGTAGCGGATGACGACGGGAGCGGCGAGTTCTTCGAGGATCGCCTCGGTGCCCGGTGAGAGCGAGTGGATCTTGTCCTCGGTGAGGTCGATGGCCTTGTGACCGACGCCAAGGGTGGAAACGAGCATGTTTCCTGCGACGACGATGACGATCAGTGCGACGATGGCGAGCACCGCGCGGGTGACGGGGTGGATGGTTTTTCCTTCCTTGCTCATGGTTTAGATGATGGATGGTGGTTGTGAAATAAGTGGGAAACTTAAGCGCGCTTCGCGGAGAGGATGGCGCTGGTTCCGAGGAGGGATGCGATGATGATCGAGGCGAACCAGACCATGTCCTGGACACGGAAGGCCCCGCGGGCGAGGGAGAGGAAGTGATCCCAGACGCCGAGCGAAGTGATGGCGTCCTTCACTTCGGGTGAGAATACTTTCGAATACTGCCGCACGAAGGGCTCGAAGGTGGCGAGCACCAGGGCGATGCAGATCGCCGATGAAACAATCAAGCAGACGACCTGGTCACGGGTGAAGGCCGAGACCAGCAGCGTGATGGCGAGGAAGGTGCAGGCCAGAAGGAAAGCACCGATGTAGCCGGAGAAGATCGCGAGGTTATCGGGTGAGCCGAGCCAGTTGACGGTCATCCAGATCGGGAAGGTGAGGATGATCGCGAGCAGCCAGACGGTGGCGGCGGCGAGGAATTTCCCGACGATCACCGACCAAAGCGAAATCGGATAGGTGCCGATGAGCTCGATGGTGCCGGAGCGGAGTTCTTCCGACCAGAGACGCATGCCGACGGCGGGAACAAGCACCATCAGCACGAAGGGCAGGAAGGTGAAGAAGGAGTAGCTCAGCGAGGCATCACCGACTTCGATGAAGCTGCCGAGGGTGAAGGTGAGCACCATCGCGAGAAGCAGGAAAATGACGATGATGGCGTAGGCGATCGGCTGGCTGAAGTAGCTGCTGAGTTCGCGTTTGTAGATGGTCCAGACGTGTTTCATTTTAAGACAGAAGACTTGGAGACAGAAGATGAAAGACTTGAATCAGGCGGCGGCTTCGGTGTCGCCGGTGGTGAGGTTGCGGAACAGGTCTGTTAGAGAACCGGTGCCGGATCGTTCGATGAGTTCGGCCGGGGTGCCGTCGATGACGATTTTTCCGCGGTCGACGATGACCGCGCGTGTGCAGGCGGCTTCGACTTCTTCGAGGATGTGGGTGGAGAAGAGGATGGCTTTGCTTTCGCCGAGGCGGCGGATGAGCTGGCGGACTTCGTGTTTTTGATTCGGGTCGAGTCCGTCGGTCGGTTCATCGAGGATCAGGACTTCGGGATCGTGGAGCAGCGATTGCGCGAGACAGGTGCGGTGGCGGTAGCCTTTGGAAAGGGTATCGATGGACTGATGGGCGACGTTTTGGAGGAAGCAGGTTTCGATGGCCCGTTCGACGGCATCCTTTCTATCGGATCCCGAAAGGCCACGGATCTCGGCGCCGAACTTGAGGAAGCCGGCCACGGTCATGTCGTTGTAGAGGGGGGCGGACTCGGGAAGGTAGCCGATGCGCTGCTTGGCTTCGGTGGGCCTATCGACCACGGAGGTGCCGCAGATCCGGATGTCGCCATGGGTCGGGGGAAGAAATCCGGTGACCATGCGCATGGTGGTGGATTTGCCAGCGCCGTTCGGCCCGAGGAAGCCGAGGACTTCGCCTTTTTTGACTGAGAAAGTCAGGTGATCGACGGCAGTCTTGCTGCCGAACTTCTTGGTTAGGTTTTCGACTTCGATCATGGTGTGTAGAAATGGATTTCGGACGAAATAGCGACAAGCCAGCGTCCGCGTGTTTGAAAAAATACTGCGGGGGGCGAAGGCAAGCGAAAACGAGGTTTTTCGGGCTGTTCGGATAGGATTTGGGTGGTTAGATCGACGACGTGAGTGCCGAAAAGGTCGAGCTAAAACTAGAGTATGAGACAGCAGCGTTCCTGCATTCGCTGTTTGCCGGGGATACGCGTGAATTGAGTTATCTTGAGGATAAGCTGGAGGTCAGAACGGTGACCCGCGATGGATGGTTGCTGCTGACAGGGGCTGAAGAAAAAGTCGAGGAGGCCCGGCAGGTGTTTTCCGATCTGGAACAGGCCCGCAGAGGAGGCGCGGAAATTTCCGCAAGGGATTTCCGGATGGCGGTGGATGTGGCGGCGAAGGGCGGGGAGACGGGGGTGAGCAAGTTGTCGGAGTTCCGCCTGTTAGGTTTGCGAGGCCGTCGGCCGGTGGTGCCGAAGACCCCGCGGCAGCTGGAGTATCTCCAGGCGATCGAGAAGAATGATGTGTGCTTTGGTCTTGGACCAGCCGGGACGGGAAAGACCTACCTGGCAATGGCAATGGGACTGGCGATGCTGAAGGCGAAGACGGTTCACCGGGTGGTGCTGACGCGACCGGCGGTGGAGGCGGGCGAGGCCCTCGGTTTCCTGCCGGGAGACATGCGCGAGAAAGTCGCGCCTTATCTGCGTCCACTCTATGACGCGATTCACGACATGATTGGCATGGAGGAGGGCGAGCGCTATCTGGAGGATGGGACGATCGAGATCGCGCCGCTGGCTTTCATGCGGGGAAGAACGCTGGCGAAGTCCTTCGTGATTCTGGATGAAGCGCAGAATACCACGCGCGAGCAGATGTTCATGGCGCTGACACGGTTGGGAGAGGAGTCGCGGATGGTGGTGACGGGGGATGCTTCGCAGGTGGACCTGAAGCCGAATGTGCGCTCGGGCCTGAGCGAGGCCGAGAGGGCGCTGAAGGGTGTCGATGGCATCGCCTTCGTGCGCTTCAGCGGGGAGGATGTGGTGAGGCATCCGGTCGTAGGTAAGATCATTGAGGCTTATCGACAGCACCGTGGGGAGGAGTTGGAAGGGGTCTCGGACTGAGGGAGGCCTCCGGAAAGGGTCGAATGGGCGGCGGTTTCCGGGAAAATTCGCCGATCGCCGATTCGGGCTTGATTTGGGGCGGTCTCCTCCATTGACTCCGCCATGGCGGACATCACCCTTGGACTATCTTTTGACGACGTCCTTCTCGTGCCTCGATTGAGCGGGGTCATCCCAGCTGAGACGGATCTTTCCACCGAACTGACTTCGGAAATTCCTCTGCGGATTCCGGTGGTTTCTGCAGCGATGGACACGGTTTCCGAGGCGGAACTGGCAATTGCCCTGGCCCGTGAAGGCGGCATGGGGGTGATCCACCGAGCCTGCCCGATTGACCAGCAGGCGGCCATGGTCTCGCGGGTCAAGCGTTCGGAAAACGCGGTCATCCAGAAGCCTCTGACCGTCCGCAAGGATCAGACCGTGGCCGAAGTGGTGGACATCATGGCCGAATACGGATTTTCCGGATTCCCGGTGATTGATTCCGATGGACGCCTTGAAGGCATGATCACGGGACGTGATATCCGCTACCTGGATCGCCCTGATTCGAAGGTCTCCGATGTGATGACACCACGTGAGCGACTGGTGACGGCACCGCCGACAACTGAGCTCGATGAAGCTCGCCGGATTCTTTACCAGAACCGGATTGAGAAGCTTCCGCTGGTGGATGACAATGGCATGCTTGCCGGCTTGATCACCGGCGCGGATTTGGAAAAGCGTGAGGCTTTCCTCGATGCGGCGAAGGACCCGAAAGGTCGTCTGCGCTGTGGTGCGGCGGTGGGGGTCGGCCCGGATTGCATTGAGCGCGGTCAGGCGATGATCGATGCAGGTGCGGATGCGCTCTTCATCGATGCGGCGACCGGCCACACGACTCGCGTGATGGATGTCATCTCGCAGCTCCGCAGTCTCTCCGATCGTCCGGTGGTGGCGGGAAATGTCGTCACCGAACAGGGTGCGAAGGATCTTGTGGCTGCCGGTGCGAGTGCGGTGAAAGTCGGCGTCGGTCCGGGATCGATCTGCACGACGCGGGTGATTGCCGGTGTCGGCATGCCCCAGTTCACCGCGATTCAGAATGTTGCGGGTTACTGCCGGGAACACGGGGTCAAGGTGATTGCCGACGGTGGCATTCGCTACTCCGGCGATGTGGTGAAGGCGATCGCGGCTGGAGCGGATTTGGTGATGCTCGGTTCGATCCTCGCGGGGACTCGCGAAAGTCCCGGGCAGACGGTTTACTCGCAAGGTCGTCGATTCAAGACCTACCGCGGCATGGGATCGATTGGCGCGATGCAGAAGGGTGCGGGCGACCGCTACTCACAGAATTCGTCGGGCAAGCTGGTCGCGGAAGGTGTCGAAGGCCGTGTGCCCTACAAGGGTCCGTTGGCGGATGTGATTTTCCAACTCATGGGTGGACTTCGGTCCGGCATGGGATACGTCGGTGGTTCGACGCTTGCCGAGCTCCGCGAGCGCGCCAGCTTCACTCGCATTACTCCGGGCGGTCTTCGTGAAAGCCACGTTCACGACATCGTCATCACTGAAGAGCCCACCAATTATCAGCCCATCAGCTGAGCTTCATTTCCCAAGATCATGGAAGAAATTCAACACGTTGCCGTTCTCGATTTCGGTTCACAGTACACGCAACTCATCGTTCGCCGCGTCCGCGAGCTGGGATACTTCGCGAAACTCTACGCCCTCGAGGATTTCCCGAACATCGGGAAGCCGGGCGCGATCATTCTTTCGGGCGGCCCGAAAAGCACAGCGGATGAAGATGCCCCTGATCTCGATTTTGATCAGCTGGAGGCTTTTGGAGTTCCGGTGCTCGGGGTGTGCTACGGCATGCAGCTGATGAACATCAAGTTCGGGGGTAAGGTGCATCCGAGTGATCGTCGCGAGTATGGCCCGGCCAAGCTGCGCCCTGAAAAATACGAGGGACTTTACGAGGGCATCAACCATGAGTCGCAGGTCTGGATGAGCCATTCGGATACGGTGAGCGAGCTTCCTGAGTGCGCGAAGGTGCTGGCCTCAAACCAGCACGGAACACCGGTTTCGCTGCAGTTTGGTGATCGCTATTTCGGCATCCA
The DNA here is from genome assembly GCF_042664875.1 of Haloferula chungangensis. NCBI lineage: Bacteria > Pseudomonadati > Verrucomicrobiota > Verrucomicrobiia > Verrucomicrobiales > Verrucomicrobiaceae > Haloferula > Haloferula chungangensis. The sequence goes on from NZ_JBHTBS010000002.1 coordinate 423,068, forward strand.
GTTCCACCCGGAAGTGACGCACAGTCACGAAGGCACGCGGATTCTCCACAACTTCCTGCTTCACGCGGAAAAGCTGGTGGCATTCCGCATCGAGGATTTCAAGCGTGAGATCGTCGATGGCATTCGTGAGACGGTGGGCGACCGCCAGGTGGTCTGCGGGGTGTCCGGCGGGGTGGATAGTACGGTGCTTGCCGTACTTCTGCACGAAGCGGGCGTGAATGTCCGTGCGATCTTCGTCGATCACGGCCTGATGCGGAAGGATGAGGGCGAAGAGGTTCGCAATAATTTTCACCGCATGGGTGTGCCGATCGAGACGGTCGATTGTGCCGAACGCTTCCTTGTCGCCCTCGATGGTGAGGATGATCCGGAAAAGAAGCGATCGATCATCGGAAACCTCTTCATCGATGTCTTCTGGGATGCCGTGGGCGACGCGGAAATGCTCGCTCAGGGGACACTCTATCCGGACGTGATTGAAAGCGCGTCGAATGCCAAGTCGAAGGCTTCGGTGATCAAGACGCACCACAACCGCGTCGCTCGGATTCTCGAGTTGCAGGCGGAAGGCAAGGTGCTTGAGCCGCTGGCCGAGCTGTTCAAGGACGAGGTGCGCGCGCTGGGGATCTCGCTGGGGATTCCGGCGGACATTCTCAATCGCCATCCCTTCCCGGGACCGGGGCTGGCCGTGCGTTGTCCGGGTGTCGTGACTCAGGAGCGCCTGGACATCATCCGCGAGTGCGATGCGATTTTCATCAACCAGCTCAAGGAGCAGGGATGGTATGACAAGGTGTGGCAGGCTTACGCCGGACTGGTGCCCGTGAAAACGGTGGGCGTGAAGGGTGATGAGCGAAGCTACGAGTGGGCGATTTCGCTCCGCGCGGTGATCAGTGAAGACGCGATGACCGCCGACTGGGTGGAGCTTCCGTACTCGATCTTGCGCGAGACGAGCCACCGGATCCTCAACGAGGTGAAGGGGATCAATCGCGTGCTTTACGATGTCTCGACAAAGCCGCCAGCAAGTATCGAGTGGGAGTAAGGAGCCGCCTTCGAGAGGCTGATCTCATGGGGATGCCATGATTTCCCCACTCGATTGCCGAGGGGGGATTCGTTGGCAAAGCCGACCCTTCCAAGCTTCGCTGGGCGGCTATTCGGAGGCCTCCGGGGAATCGCCATCGGCGACGCCTGGAATGAGCATTTCGTCCGACTCGCTTGCCTGCGGAACGCCGTGTTTGATGTCCTGAGTGAGGGATCGTCCGGTTTCCTTGCTGTGGCGGATGCTGAGTCCGACGTAGAATGATCCGGCCGCGAGAATCAGGAAAAGCAGGGTCATCAGGAAACTGGCGCCGCCGCTCGGTTGACTGACCATGACTGGCGGACGCGATGGCTGAGCTGACCGACGGGATTCCGGTTTGCGGCGCGGACTTCCAGAGTCCTCCTTGACGATCGGGGAATCCGCAGGACCTTCCTTGGCCATTTCCGCAATTTCCTCGGGCGTGAGTGTGAATCCAAACTCGACGTCGCCAATTTTGACCGGTGCCCCGTCGAAGAGTTCGATGATGTCGCGAGCCTTGCCGTTGAGTTTGGTGCCGTTGGTCGATCCGAGATCGCGGAGCTGGTAGCCGCCTTTGACGCGCTCCATGACGGCGTGGCGGACGGAAACCGAGCCACAGTCGACGGTAATATCGTTCTCGCTGCCTCGGCCGAGGGTGACGCTCTTCCGGTCGAGGGCAAAGCGGTAGGGCTGGGACTTTTTGTCCGGAACGGTGATGGTGACGCGTGGCATATGGTGAAAACGGAGAGTGCAGCCGATTTCTAGCGGAAAAGCGTGTCAATCTGCACGGAAAATCTCGATTGCAGAGAATCGCAGGAAATCCCGATTGCCAAGCGGCTCCGGCTCTGCTGGATTGGCCGGACCATGGCCAGCGCTACAAACGTTCTCGCAAGCGGGATTGAAATCAACGGGTCGATCCGTTTCTCTAACGACATGATTGTCGACGGCAAAGTCGAGGGGGAAATCCTCTCGGACAAGGGCCGCGTGACGATCGGTGAAAATGCCCACGTCAAGGGCGACGTCACCGCCGGTGAAGTGAAGGTTTTCGGCAAGGTCGAAGGCAAGATCACTTCCGAACGCTGCGAGCTCAAGGCAAAGAGCCGTCTCGAAGGCGACATCAAGACGAAGAATCTCTCGATGGAAGAAGGGGCCTCGCTCTCGGGTAAGACCGAAATCGGTGGCTGAACCCTTCGCTCAAGAACTTCCCAAAGGGCGGCCCACTGGGGTCGCCCTTTTTCGTGATCGGAAATCTCTGAGGGCCCGCTCCGCACCCCGATCACCGGTCCTTCATGGGGGAAACAGGGAGGGCGGAGAGAGCTCAGGAGGCCAGCTCCCGACAGAGCCAGGCAATGCGGGCGGCCACGGATTCGGTCTCGAGCATCTGCTGGCGTTCTTCCGGTTGATGGAGGAACTGTTGGCAGATGACGTCGGCAAGGATCGCAGGATCGTCGATTTGCTGGCTCATTTCCATGACCGTGTTCCGAACTTCTTCGGGGAGCTGTCGGGTGGCGGACTCTGCGGCCTCCCGCAGCGATTCGATGGCGGCTTCCGATTGGGATTCCGGTTCGAAAATCGCGGGGAGCGGAGACAGGCGCGCCTTCGGATAGGAGGCATCCTGAATCCACTCGGTGAATCGCACGCGAATGACCCCGTGGAGCAGCAGATTTGAGCTGCCGTCTTCCATTTCCCGCGAGGCGCGAATCAGGCCGACCGTGCCGACCGGAGCCGTGCACTCGGCGGGATCGTCTGTTTCCTCGCCGGTGAGGCAAGCGACGGCAAAGAAGCAGGAGTCCTCGAGGGCATCATGGAGCATTTGCCGATAGCGGGGCTCATAGATGTGGAGAGGCAGACCGCCATGCGGAAAAAGGGTGCAGTCCGGGAGGAGCATGGCTCCGCAAATTTCCGGAATGTGGAGCGAGGACATGGAGGGAGGGAAGCTGGAATTTGGCGCGGCGCAACGCCAAATCCTGGCTTTTACCAGGACTCAGGGGCGCGTCTCGCACTTGCACGGTTCCCCGCAGCACGGGCAGCGGAAGCGACCGAGGAATAGCACCCGGAGAGCCACCGCCAGCCGGTAACTTCCCAAGGTGCGAACAGCGCGGTGGTTCCGGCTGCAGCTGGGTTTGCCGATCAGCGGGCCATGGCAGAGCGGACAGCGAATCCCCAAGCCGATCACCAAATAGCCCAGCCCGCTCGCCAAAGCGGTGCCAAGAAGAATGACAGTGAAGCGCATATCCTTCCCTGAATGGAAAAGAACCTCCCAAACGATCGCAGGGACTAGGAGAACGAGGGCGAAGAATAGAAGAACGAACAGTAAACTGCCGAGCCTGAGTTTGAAGAGGGTCTTGCCGGACCGAAATTTGTGCACCCGGGAAATTATTGATTCTACCGGCGTAGGAGAAGTCAAAAGTTGTTGATCTTCAGACATACCTCATGCTCGGTCGCAGAAGGTTGGGATATGCCCTATGATCACGACATAACTTCGCTCATTTCCCTCGCATACTACGTATCTTCCCGAGCCCTTGTCTCGAAGCGCATCAGTTCGGCAATGAAGGTCAGGGGAACGTGGCCGGTTTCGCCGTTACGGTTTTTCGCCAGGACAAGTTCCGCCTTGCCGGCTTCCTCTTCCTTCTCTTCTTCGGTTTCGGCGTAGTAGGCGGTCCGGTAGAGCAGGCCGATCATGTCGGCATCCTGCTCGATCGTTCCGGACTCACGAAGGTCGGACATGCGGGGAACACCCAGCGATTTTCCGGTTCGTCCTTCAGGTCCACGGTTGAGCTGGGCGAGGACAATGATCGGGATGCTCAGCTCCTTGGCCAAAGCCTTGATGCCGGCAGAGATCTCACCAATTTCACGCTCACGCGAATTGGCCGCTTGCTTGGAGTTGGATTTGAGCAACTGGAGGTAATCGATCGCGATCAATCCAATGTTGTCCTCACGCTTGCGCCGCCGGGCTTTCGCTCGGAGAGTTTCGATGGCGATGCCTGCGGTATCATCGACCCACAATTTCGCCGAGGCCACTTCCTGAGCGGCTCGCTTGAGTTTGATGAGGGATTCCTTGTTCGGCTTGAAGCCCTTGCCGAGTTGGCTCAGCGCAAAGCGGGCACGCGAGAATACGAGACGCTGGACAATCTGAAATGCGGTCATTTCGCAGGAGAAGACCAACGAAGGCACGTTTTGATCCACGGCCATGTGCTCGACCAGGTTCATCATGAAAGAGGTCTTACCCATCGATGGACGGGCCGCGACGACGAACATTTCACCCGGCTTCAGGCCTTTGCTCATGCGGTCGAGGTCGGGGTATCCGGTGGCGACGCCTTGAACTTCCATTTCTCCGGCGAGGATTTCCTGAAAGCGGGTCATCACTTCGCCGACAGACTCCTTGATGTCGAAGCTCTTGGCCGATTCATTGCCCTGACGAATGCCGAGCACGGATTGTTCGACACGGTCGAGGAGCTGGTGGGTTTCCTCGGGGTTGTCGTAGGCCTCGGTGATCGACTCCGTGCAGGTCTGGATGATGGAGCGCAGCGTGTACTTGTCCTTCACGATCCCCAGGTGGGTCATGAAGTGGGCGGCGTTCGGTGCGTAAGTGTAGATGTCGGTAACCGCAGATGGACCACCGACGTGATCGAGAATGGCGCGGTCGTGGAGAAGCTGGACGAGCGAAACGAGCTCGATCTCGGTGCCCTTGGCGTTGAGGTCGGAGAGCGTTTCGTAAAGGAGCCCGTGGCCCGGCAGGTAGAAGTGGTCGCGGGTCAGGCCTTCCTCATGCGCACGACCGATCCATTGCTCAGGGTCCTTGAGCATCGAGGAAAGGACACTCTTCTCCGGACCGAGGGCGTGGGGAAGGGTGCGGGAAACATCGTTCGCCATGTCATCTCCGCTCGATTGGAGGGACGGGCTGTTGAAAGGCTTTTTGGAGTCTACGTCGGTGGCCATCGGGACGACGAACTTGCTGGCTCGGGAGACCGGGGTCAATCTTGGTAGGCTGTGAATTGCCTGTTAATAACTATTCACGAGCCGGTGCATATCCCTTGCAAAACAAAACGGGCGGGTTCCGAAGAACCCGCCCGCTTGCGAAAAACTTGTGAATAAGTCGCTTACTCAGCTTCCTCTTCGCCAGTCGCCTCGACGTTGATCGTCATGGTGGTGGTGACGTCTGGATGAACGCGGATGGTCACGTCGTTCTTGCCGGACTTCTTGATTGGCTTGTCGAGCTCGATGGCGTGGCGATCGATGACGATGCCAGCTGCTTCGAGTTCCTTGTGGATGTCGATCGAAGTGACCGAACCGAATGCCTTGCCACCTTGGCCGAGCTCGAGGACGAACTTCGGACGGAGCTTGGAGATCTTGGTTGCGATGGCCTGAGCGTCTTCGAGTTCTTCAGCTTCGCGACGGGCGCGGGCAGCCTTCAGGTTTTCGATGTGACGGAGATTGCCCTTGGTTGCCTCGTAGGCTTTACCATTGGGGACAAGGAAGTTGCGTGCATATCCTGCACGAACTTTGACGACGTCGGACTCGGCACCGAGACCGGCGATTTTTTCACGGAGAATTACTTGAGCGTTGGCCATGGCTTGCTTGAGCGTTGCTTGGGGGCGGGGAGGTAGGCATCCTGAGGGGCTCAGTCAAGGAAAATGCAGGAAACTCTTGTGGATTAGGGAATCTCGCTCGACCGGGCCGGATCGTGTGATAGCTGTAGTTTCCATGATGGGAGATGAGGAAAAGAAGGATCCACCGCCGCCGAGTTTGAGCAAACCTTCGCCGGTTCCGCCGCCGCCGAGCCTCAGCAAGGCTGAGCCGGCCCCAGAAATGCCGCCTGCCTCGAGCTCACCCGGTCCACCGGTGCTCCAGAAGCCCGTAAAGGTCAATACTCCGGAGGAAGCAGCAGATGAGGAACTGGCACACGAAGCGCCCGCCCCATTGAATACCCGTTTGTTAGCCGGCCTGATCGATGGCCTGGTGGGCGGGGGACTGGGATTTGTGGTCTCTCTGATATTGCCATCCCAATTGGCGACCTTGGTTTGGATCGCCTACATGATGGTCCGTGATTGCCTCCCCTTCCTCAAGGGGCAGAGCGTCGGAAAGACCGCCATGAAACTGAAGGTGGTGAAAAAGGATGGCTCGGATCTGGTGAACGACTGGCAGACCGGAGTGATTCGGAACATTCTCATGGTGATTCCAATTTTCGGCCCCCTCATCGAGGCGGTCGTGCTGATTTCCCGTGACGGAAAACCTGAGAAGGGCATGCGCCTCGGTGACGACTTCGTAAAAACCAGGGTGATCGTCTGGCGGCCAGAGGAAGAACTCCCAGAAGAGCCATAATCGGGTGGCCGGACCGTCGTCGGCGGGTTTACGAATCCGCGATCCTTACTTTTGACACTTCGGGCACCAGTAGGTGGCGCGCTGGCCCATGACCTGTTGACGGATGGGGCTTTGGCAATGGCGGCAGGGCTCGCCTTCGCGACCGTAGACGAAGAGACGCTGGGCGAAGTAGCCGGGTTGGCCGTCGGAGTTGACGAAGTCGCGGAGGGTCGTGCCACCCTGCTCGATCGATTCGCTGAGCACCTGACGAATGGTTTCGACGAGGCGGCTTAGTTTCGGACCTGAAAGTCGGGCTGCGGCAGTGGTCGGACGAATGCCGGCGCGAAAGAGCGACTCGCTGGCATAGATGTTGCCGACTCCAACAACGACCTTGTTGTCCATGATCAGTTGCTTGATCGGAAGCTTCCGACCTCGGCAGGCGCCCTTGAGTCGCGCCGCAGTGAAGTCGTCGGAAAGGGGTTCGGGACCCAGCTTTGAAAGGAGAGGGTGGGTGAGCGGATCTTCGTTCGGCAGGTGAAGGCAGATCCCGAAGCGGCGGGGGTCATGAAAACGCAGTTGCCTACCGTTTGTTAGATCGAGAAGGATATGGTCGTGCTTCCTGAGGTCGGCGGCCGGATCGGAAAGCCGCAGACTGCCGGACATGCCAAGGTGGATGATCAGCGAGCCGGATTTCTCAAGTCGCAGGATGAGGTATTTGGCTCGTCGCTGCACATCGACGAAGCGGTCGCCGCTGATCTGATCGAGCGATGGCGAAACCGGGTAGCGGAGCCGGTGGTTTCTAACAACCACCTCGGCGATGCCGGCACCAACGAGGTAGGGAGTGATGCCGCGGCGCGTGGTTTCGACTTCGGGAAGCTCGGGCATGCTCAGGGGAGAATGTAAAAGATCGTGGCAATCACGTGGCAGGCACTTCCCGCGATCACGAAGAGGTGCCAGATCGCGTGATTGAAGCGGAGCGTCTGCCAGGCGAAGAAAATCACGCCAAAGGTGTAGCAAAGACCACCGGCCACGAGCCAGGCGAGCCCAGCGCCGGGGAGATTGCGAACGAGTGGGACGATGGCGATGACCACCAGCCAGCCCATCACGACATACAGCGCGGTCGACCACCAGGCTTCACGGTTCTTTCGCATCACGGATTTCAGAACGACTCCGGCGATGGCAAGGCCCCAGACACATCCGAAGAGCGACCAGCCCCAGGGGCCGCGCAAGGTGATCAAGGTGACCGGCGTGTAAGTGCCCGCGATCAGGAGATAAATGCAGGCGTGATCGAGAATCTGGAAAAAGGAGCGAAGGCCGGGCGAAGAGACGCTGTGGTAGATGGTGGAGGAGGTGTAGAGAAGAACCAGTGTGCTGCCAAAAATACAGGAGGCAACGATCCGATAGGGATCCGAACCCGAGGCGAGAATCATCATCACGAGCGCCACGATGGAAAACAACGCGCCAATGGCGTGAGTCACCTGGCTGGCATATTCTTCCTCCCGACTGTCGCACAGCGGAGAACGGGGGCGGAAAGGGACGGCGGCCACGCGGCGAAGCTAGGGGGCGAAGGCCACTCTGTCCACGTCGGGATGCTTTCCTTGAGCTGTGAATGATCGATGCTAGGCTGGCATCATGCGGAGGGGAAAGAAGGTCAGGTTGGTTTGTTCGGATATCGATGGAACGGTGCTGGGAGCGCCGGAAGCAGTGACGGAATTTCGGCGGATCTGGGACGGCATGTCCGGAGATCGGCCGCTTCTGATCTACAGCACCGGCCGGCTTCTTGAAGACGCCAAGCGGGTGATCCGGGAAGGTGGGCTGCCGATGCCGGAATATTTCATCGGAGGTGTCGGGACGATGGTCGAGGAAGTGAAGGACGGAAAAGTGCTGAAGGAATATTCCCACGTGCTCGACCAGAACTGGGATCGACGGAAAGTGGACGAGTTGGTGCGGGGGATCGAAGGCATCGAAGCGCAGGCCGACGAGCAGCAGCACGAGTGGAAGAGCAGTTGGTTCTGGCACGATGCCGCCGAGGAAGACCTGGATCGTCTGCGCTCGACGCTCAAAGAGGCCGGGCTGGAAGCTCAGGTGATTTATTCATCGGCACGCGATCTCGATGTGCTGCCGGTGACGGCGAACAAGGGCAATGCGCTCCGTTGGATTTGCCAGCGACTGGGCATCTCCCTCGATGAAGCCGTGGTTTGCGGTGATACCGGCAACGATGCATCGATGTTTCTCGTTCCGGGGGTGCGGGGAATCGCGGTGGGCAATGCCGAGCCGGAATTGTTGGAGGCTGTTAGGGGCACCGATGCCCACCTGGCCAAAGGCAAGTGCGCGGCCGGCGTGATCGAGGGACTGAAGGCCTTCGGCGTGATCGAGGACACCAATATTTCAAACTCATGAGGGACAACATCGACATTCTCCATTTTTCAATCCACGGCCTGATCCGGGGAGAAAATCTTGAGCTCGGACGCGACCCTGACACCGGAGGGCAGTGCCTTTACGTTCTCGAATTGGTGAAAGCGCTCGCTCGTGACGAACGCGTGGGGCGGGTCAGTCTGGTGACGCGACGGGTTTTCGATGACAAGATCTCCAGCGACTACGCGGAAGCGGTCGAGGATCTGGGAAATGGCGCGGACATCCGGCGGATCGAAGCGGGGCCGCGGCGCTACCTGCGGAAGGAAGTGCTGTGGCGGCATCTCGACGCCTTTGTCGATGGCACACTGGCATGGCTGCGCCGGGAGCGGCGCGTCCCGGACCTGATCCACGCGCATTATGGCGATGCAGGGTATGTCGGCAGGCAGGTCGCGGCAGTGCTCGGTTGTCCGTTTGCCTTCACCGGGCATTCGCTCGGACGCGTGAAACGTCAGCGCTTGGGAGACGGGGGAGTGAACTCGGCGGAGATTGAGCGTCGCTACAACCTTGAAGCGCGGATCGAAGCGGAAGAGATGAGTCTGGATGCCGCATCGATCGTGTGCACCAGCACCCAGCAGGAAGTCGATGACCAGTATTCGCTCTACGATCAGTACGCGGCCGAGCGCATGCGGGTGATTCCTCCGGGTGTCGACCTCAGCCGCTTTGATGGCGAGGGGAATCCTGAGGTGATTCGCAGCGTCGCAGCAAAGCTGGACCGCTTTCTCAAGGATCCTTCGAAGCCCGCCGTCTTTGCCATCGCGCGTGCGGATGAACGAAAGAACCTGATAGGACTTGTTAGAGCGTTCGGAAACAACGAGTGGCTGCGGGAGAATGCCAATCTCGTGCTGATCGGTGGAAACCGCGACAAGCTCGCCCAATTGCCTCCTGGGGCGAGAAAAGTTTGGAATGAGTTGCTGAAGGCCATCGACGATTTCGACCTCTATGGGGTCTGCGCAATTCCCAAGAAGCACGAGGCACCGGAAGTCGCCGGCTTCTATCGCTGGACCTCCGAACGGAAAGGTGTGTTCGTGAATCCGGCATTCACCGAGCCCTTCGGGTTGACCTTGTTGGAGGCGGCGGCCGCGGGCCTGCCTCTGGTGGCGACGAATGACGGCGGGCCACGTGACATTCTTGCGAATTGCGAGAATGGCGAGTTGGTCAACGCTTTGGACCCCGACGAGATCGGACGGGCGATCGAGGGAATTCTGTCGAACCCGGAGCGTCAGGCGGAGTTGTCGAAAACCGGCGCAAGCAAGGTGCGGGAATATTACAGTTGGGACGCCCATGTCCGCCGCTACCTCGAACAACTCGAGGAGATTCTTCCGAAGGAAGGTCGTCCGAATGAGGAGGGCTCGCGACAACTTCTTGCCAAAGCCGAGCACTGGGTGGTGATGGATCTTCCGCCGAACCTGGAAGATGAACCTGCGGAATTGGTCGAACGCTGGCGTGCCTTGTTTCGCAAGAATGATATCGGATTGGGGATTGCCACGGGTCTGACTTATGATGATGCACGAGAGGTGATCGAACGTCTCCAGATGCCAAAGCCGACCTTCATTATCTCAGGACTTGGTGCGAACATCCGCTACGGTAAAACGGGCGTCCGAGATGAGGTCTGGGAGAAGCAGGTGAAGATGCACTGGAACCATGACGGCGTGATTGCCGCTCTGGATGGCGATGAGCGCATCGAACTTCAGCCAGAAGAACGACAGCACCCCCTCAAGGTTTCCTATTTCTGGAAAGGGGAAGGGAAGGCTGTGGCGAAAAACATCCAGGGAAGGCTGCGCGAGCATGGGGTCGCGGCGAAGGTCATGGTGACGGCCGGATGTTTTGTCGACGTCGTGCCGGTCCGGTCCGGAAAAGACGTGGCACTGCGCTACCTCGAGCACAAGTGGGGTATCGACCCGGCGAAGATCTACTGTTTCGGGACTTACGGAAATGATATCTCAGTGGTTCGCGGTCGGAACCTCAGTGCGATTGCAAAGGATTCCGATGCCGCGCTCCGTCGGCTGAGGTCCAGGCCGCGGCTCTACAAATGTGAACAGAGCGGTTTGGCAGGATTCTTTGAAGGCCTCGATCATTACAGGATTCTCGAAGGGGCACCGCCGCCACTTCCTGATGCCCAGGATACCGATGATGATGAATCGGTTCCGGTTGGAGAAATCCTTTCCTGATCGCAGCTTTCATGAAGGAGTGCCATCTGGTCAGCGGACCGCCGGCTTCAGGGAAAACATGCTATGCCCGCAAACTTGCGATGCAGATCGGCGGGTGTCTGATCGATAGCGATGAACTGAGCGAACGACTGATCCGTGCGGGGCTTGCGCTCGCGGGCATGGATCCCGACGACCGGGATTCTCCGGCCTACAAGCAGGCCTACCGTCAGGTGGTCTACGAAACGATGTACGATGTCGCCCGTAGCAATCTTGCGACGGTGCCGGTGGTGCTTGCCGGACCCTTTACGAGAGAGGGCGGTGAGGCAGGCTGGCTCGACGAGTTGGGGGATCGACTCGGTGTGAAACCCCTGGCGCATTTCATCTGGTGTGATCCGGCATCCAGGAAGAAACGCATCGTGGATCGAGGGGAAGCTCGCGACCGCCCGAAGCTCGAAGCGTGGAATGACTACCTGAAACTCTGCCGTGAAGATCGGCCGGTCTGGCCGCATCATTTCGTGGACACAAGCGATACCTGATCCCGACGGGAATCCTGCGCTTCTTCAAATCAATTCCCGATAGACGTCGAGCGTGCCGGAGAGCATCCGTTCGAGCGTGAAGGGATTCTCTCGGACGACTTCGGGGGGATGGCGGAGCAGTTCCTTGATGATGGGGAGCGCGGCATCAGGCTCGAGCGCAGGGAGGAGCCCCTGCGGGTAGAGGATCTCAAGTTGCTCCTTCACGCCGCCGAGCGCGTAGCCCGCGACGGGGATGCCGAGGCTGAGGGCTTCGATGGTGGTGCGGCCGAAGGATTCGGGCTGGCTTGTTAGAGAAAGGACGAGGGCCGAGATCGAGAGGATTTCGCGGAGATCGGAGCGGTTGCCGGTAAAGGTGATGCGATCGCTGAGTCCGGCGTCGATGACCGCCTGATGGATTTCGCTCTCGTATTCCCTTTTGCGCGGGTGCGCACCACCGACGACGAGACCGTGAAGGCTCGGGTCTTCGGCGAGTTGCTTGAAGATCTGGATGAAGTCGCTGTGGCCCTTCAGCCGAGTGATGCGCCCGGGCAGGGTGATGAGCCGCTTGCCGACGGTGTTGGGAAATTCTTCGTCGAAGGCCTGTTGCCAGTCCGGACCTGGTTTGAATCCGAAAGGGTAGACAGCGGGGTCGACGCCACGCGGAATGACCCGAAGGATCTCGTCGGGTGTTTTCGGGTAACTACTACGAACGTAGTCGCGAATGCTTTCCGATACGCAGATGACGCGCTCGCCGCGGCACATGATTTCTGACCAGCGGCTGACTGAGTAAAAGCCATGAACGGTGGTGACGAGTTTCGGGCGGGATTCAGCAGGAAGCTTTCGCCACGCAAGCCACAGCAGCCAGGCCGGGACTCGCGAACGGAGGTGAAGGATGTCGGGCTTCTCCTCGATGAGGAGTTGGCGGACTTGTTTGACGAGAAAGAGGGTGCCGAGGCTCTTTTTTCCGACGGGAAGGGTGATGTGACGACTGCCTGCGGCTTCGAGCTCGGCGACCTGCCTGCCGCCTCCGGAAAGAACCAGGGATTCATGTCCCTTTTCGACAAGGTAAGCACCGAGCTCCAGAGTGCCACGCTCGACACCGCCGGAATTCAGTTCGGGAAGGACCTGGAGGACTTTCATCTGGATGGAGCGAGGTCCGGGAAGAATCGGCGAAGGACCTCGGCAGCGCAGCGCTCGGATTCACGCAGCACTTCAGGTGGCTCGGGCAGGATGCTGGATGGCTCCCATTTGCTGACGGGGGTTAGGTAGCCGTCGTCGATGAGCTCATCGATGCCGCGTGCAACACGACCATTCGGCTTGAGCCGCGGAACAGGCAGGAGTCCGACGCGGGCGCCACTACTAAGAGCCTCGTAGATCATCGAGACGCTGTCTTCGCTGACCCAGACTTCGGCGGCTTCGGCGAGGCGTTCGGGGAGCCAGTCACGACCGGTGGTGGCGTGAGGATGGGTGACGAGCGCCGGGCACGCCTTCGCCAGAGACTCGAGCTCGCCTTCGGGCGTGCGGCGGGAATTGGTGATGCGCCATGGCCGCTCGCCACAGGCTTCGACGATCGAGCAAATCGCCTTGGAGATGCTGTCGGAGTCCCATGCGTAGGAGGATGATGGCCCCCCAAGGAGAATGAGTCCTCCATTTCTTGGGCGCTCCCCGGGAGGTGGAACACGGTTGAGCGCGCCTCGCGTGGCGATCATGTTGGGACGTGGCGGTCTGCCCTTGAGGTCGTGTCGGGGGATCACGCAGAGACTGAAAAAGTTGCTCGGAAGCGTCGGCTTCATCATGACCACGCAGGGCGCGCCGCTGGTGCGGGAGATGGCGAGCATGCGTCCGTGCACGGCATGTCCGGCACCGATGATCAGGTCGGGCTTCGGAATATCCTCATGGAGCTTTCCGGAAGTGAAGAGGCTGGCAATCAGGTGCTGCCTTTTGACTGGAAGCAGGGTGACGTGAATCTCTGTTAGGCGGCCCAGGGCTTCCGCCAGGCCGCGGGATTGATTCTCGTGACCGGGTTTGCCATCCGTGAGAAGGAGTATTTGAAGTGCGTCGCTCATGCCTTCTTGGGGTTGGGGACTTCAGCAAGTTTTGAGGCGATGTCCCTCCATTCGTCAGGACATTTCGGATAGGGAAAGCTGCGTGTCCATGGCTTTCCCTGGACATCGCAACCAATGATTGAGCGCAGGCCGGCACGCTTGGCAGCCTTGGCAATCACGGGCGTGCCGCCGAAAAGCAGCGCGGCATCAAGCGGTGCCGGATGGGAGTCGTCGATGCGATCAAGCGCACCCGAAGCATGCTCATCCGGAGCGGAATGGTCCCATGCGTGTTTTACGACGCGTGGATCGGGATGCTCACCGGGCAATGAGGTCAGCCATTCGATGCGAAGGTCGGGCCGCTCGGCAAAGAGCGCCTCGAACAGGACGTCGGCATCCTCCTGGCTGTCGTCGCGGAGAGTGAGAAGCACCCGCATTGGCACGCTGGCCTGCCTGGCGATTTCCGGATCGAACTTGGTGTAGAAGCTCAAGGGGCGAATCCGGTCCGCGCGCCAACGATCGTGAAACCAGAAGACGTCCGCGAGGCTGCTGCGCATCGTGGACTCCATCGCTTTAACCATTCCGGCCACTCCGGGAGATTTCCCCAACGAATGCATTTCCGCCCGCCAGCGGCCATTTCCGATGGTTGTGATGGCCAGGGTGCAGACCTCGGCCTTGGCGCGTCGCGCCATCAGGTCGGGAAGCGGGGTGCTGGTTGTGAGCTTCCCGAAGAAAGGAAGCACGACGCCTTGGGCGCCGGCGCGTTGATCGGAGAGCACGCCCAACGGGCCGGGAGAACGAAGTAGGGCGATCGGCGCGTGGAAGCCGTCGTGCCGACTGAACAGCTGGCAGCCATCGGCGGCACGGCGTTTGTTGGTCAGCCTGTCCATCAGCGGATTGTCCAGCGGTCGATAGATCGCCCCGAAGCGGCTGATGCCGGAGTGGAGTCCGCTGAGTTTGGCCATGATTTCCCAGTTGCCCATGTGCGACATGATCACGACGAGTCCGTTGCCGGCTTCCTCCCGCGAAAGCAGATCGCAGCGGGAGATCTCGATGCTTTTTGAGAGCTCCTCGGAGGTCACCGTCGCACTTTTCAGGCTGCTGAGGAAATTGGCTCCGACGCGGCGGAACGTTTCGTCGATGAGCTGGTCGAGTTCCCGAGGCGGGAGAGGGTTCTCTGCGGTGGCGATGCGGAGGTTGCGGCGGATGAGACGGCGGTATTTCGGGCTGAGAAACTGGAAAATCCGGCCGCACAGGCGTCCCAACAGCGCGCAGGAATCCATTGGCAGCAGTCCCATGATCCCCTCGACTGTGCGGAAAGCACCATACTCCAGACGGTGGAGAAGAGTCGGGTTGTCGGAGGAGGGTGCGGCCATTCGGTCGCCATGCTTGATGCTGACACGCATGATCGCAAGCCTCGGGCTTGCCTGTCGGCCAAGATCCTGCCTAGCCTCCGCCCGCCGGTCCCGTAGTTCAACGGATAGAACAAGGGTTTCCTAAACCTTAGATGCAGGTTCGATTCCTGCCGGGATCATTTTTTCTCCTGCTGCCGGGGCGGGGGCTAGCCAAGGGGCGGGGGAGGATTCAGTTTTGTGGGGTTATGGCATGGCGAATTGATGAGCAGGTGGTTCGTGGGGAAGTGGATTGCCGCGCGAGGGGGAAAGTGACGGGGAAGATCTGGTTTCTGGGGCGCAAGGAGCCGGTAGTTCTAGATCTGGACGGGTATCCGGGGCGGGATCTGGCGGGGCATACTCTGAGCTTCTCCAATCCGAACCCGAAGGGCGAGTTGGGAGAGGGCTTCGCGGCGCTACAGGCTGGCGCGGTGGGCGATATGACGGCCTCGAGAAAGGCCAAAGTGCCCGATATTCCAATGGAAGAAGTGGCGGAATACTACCGGAGGAAAGAGCCGTTTCCCTGGCACTGGGGAAATACGATCTATCTGGAATGGTACAGTGAGCTCAACGGTCGGGTGGTGATCGAATCGGCGGAATTTGAGTTGGAAGTGAGCAGCGAGGCGACTTGGACGATGAGTGAGGAGGACGAGGCGGCGCAACGGGAGGAGAGTGCCTTGGCGATCCTGAACACCTTGGCGGAGATCCCAGCGGGGGACGATGACGACGAAGCGCAGAGTGAGGCCGAGGCGGAAGCGGATGCGGAGGCGGCGCGGATGGATCTTTTGCTCGATCGGGTGACGGCGAGGCTGGAGCGGGAAGGCGCGGAAAATTTTGAGAAAGTGCTGAAGGAAGAGCGTGAACGGATGAAGCGCGAAAGCGGTGAGCCGGAGGAGGTGGTGACGCCGGAGATGGAGGAGGAGCGGAGGCAGTGGATCGAGGAACTGAACGCGGCGGCCGAGGAGGCGGCGAGTGAGCTAGAGGCGGAGAAGTGGAAGGGTGACGGGGAGAGAAACACAAGAGATCGCCATCCTCTGGTGGATCGTGGCCTGGATCTATCAGTGCGACTTTTCAAAGAGGTTGCGGACTGGCTGCCCGACGACGTGCAGGCGGAGCATCCGCTTCTGGAGATCGTGAATTCCGCGTCGTCGGCGAGCGCCAAGCTGGGCGGGGCGCTCAGTGAGGAAAACGAATGGCCGCCGGACAAGCTGTTCGCGGGCAATGTGCTGGTGCGGCTGAAGAAGGCGCGGGGTTATCTGCGCGACGCCCTGAGTGGGCTGGATTCGGCAGACGAGGGGGGATTGGGCACGCCGGAATGGCGGTCGGAGATCCGCCACGAGCTTGGCGAGATGCTGGATGCCGTGAATGGCTTGATCCGCGAGGTGCGGGAGGTTTTGGGCGAGGGGGATTGACTGTCAGGTACTTCAGGGGATTTTGGCGCGGACCAGGCGAGCGTCGAAATGCCTGTTTCCCGGGTTGCCCAATGCGGGAGCTGGTCCTAGGCTCCGCGCCCTGCCACGGACCATGAAACCAGTCACCATTTACGATACGACCCTGCGCGATGGAACGCAGGGCGAAGGATTTCAGCTGTCGATGCTCGATAAGCTGCGGATCGCCAAGCGTCTTGATGAGTTCGGTGTGGACTACATCGAAGGGGGCTGGCCGGGTTCCAACCCGAAGGATGTGGAGTTTTTCCAAGAGGCGAAAAAGCTGGAGCTGAAGTACGCGAAGCTGGCGGCCTTCGGTTCGACGCGGCGGGCGGATCTGAAGGTCGAGGACGATCCGCAGGTGCGACTTCTCATCGAGGCGGAGACGCCGGTGGTGACGATCTTCGGCAAGAGCTGGGAGCTGCATGTGACGGAGGTGCTGCGGACGACGGCCGAAGAGAACCAGGCGATGATCCGCGATACCGTGGAGTATCTGGTGAGCAAGGGGCGGGAGGTCGTCTATGATGCCGAGCACTTTTTCGATGGCTACAAGGATTCGCCGGAGCATGCGATCGCGACGTTGAAGGCGGCGGCGGAGGGTGGCGCGGCTGTGCTGGTGCTCTGCGATACGAATGGTGGCACGCTGCCTTCCGAAGTGATGGAAATTTCGGCCGCGGTGAAGGATGCGATCCCGGGCACACCGTTCGGGATTCACACGCACAACGACTGCGAACTCGGGGTGGCGAATGCCATCGCTGCAGTGAGGGCGGGCGGTGTGCAGGTGCAGGGCACGATCAACGGCTACGGGGAACGCACCGGAAACTGCAACCTGACTTCGGTGATCCCGATTCTCCAGCTGAAGATGGGAATCAAGGTGATCGATGATCTCTCGGCGCTGCAGACGCTTTCCTACTTCGTCGATGATGTATCTAACAACCCGCACTTTGCCCGGGCTCCTTTCATCGGAAGAACGGCCTTTGCGCACAAGGGCGGGATGCACGTGAATGCGGTGCAGAAAATCGCCCGCAGCTACGAGCACATTGAGCCGGGACTGGTGGGGAACACCCAGCAGATCCTGGTTTCCGAACTGAGCGGACAATCGAACATCCTGATCAAGGCCGAGCAGCTCGGCATGAAGCTCGACAAGGGATCGGAGGAGGCGAAGAACGTGCTGGGTCGGGTCAAGGAGTTGGAGAACGAAGGTTATTCGTTCGAAGCCGCCGGTGGTTCGCTGGAGCTGCTGATCCGGAAGGAACTCGGGCAGCATGTGAAGCCGTTCGACCTGAAGGAATTTCACACCTCATACCGTCTCTACCGCGACGGCCATCAGCCGGTTTGCGAAGCGACCGTGAAGGTCCACGTGGGTGAGGAAAGTCATTACACCGTGGCCGAGGGCAACGGAGTGGTGAACGCCCTCGACAAGGCTCTGCGCAAGGCTCTGCTGCCATTTTATCCGGAGATCGAGGACGTTTCGCTCAGTGACTACAAGGTGCGGATCATTGATGGCCACGATGCGACGGCGGCGAAGACCCGCGTGCTGGTGGTATCGACCGACGGTGAAAAGAGCTGGGGCACGATTGGCGTTTCCGAGAACATCATCGAGGCTTCGTGGATCGCGATCGTTGATAGTATCGATCTGTTTCTGCAGCGTCGGAGGGGCTGAGTGGAACAGCTTGGGCACTGGTAAATTCGTTGCCGGATTGTAGCTGCGGCTAACGGTGCGACTGCTGTTAGATCGGGCTCATGAATAGTCCAGTCGTCACCGGGAGAGTCATGCAGCGCGAAGCGCTTGCGGAAGGTTTGCTTGCCTATCGATGTGGTGAGTCCGGCGGAATCTATATTCCGGCCGACTCCTACTGGCGTTGGCTGTCACGTTCTACCGAGCGCTTGCCTCAATTGCCGATGCCGTCGGAGGAGGTTCCCAAGGAGGAGTCTTCGGGGCGGACTTTGGTTTGTCCCGAGAGTGGCATGCTGATGACCCGGTATCGGGTAGGGCATGGTTTTGGGTTCGCGATTGATCGATCTCCGTCGGGTGGAATCTGGCTTGATGCGGGTGAGTGGGAAGCTCTCAGGAATCGTCAGTTTCATGATGAACTCCATCTCGTTTTCACGGCACCATGGCAGCGGGAGATCCGCCGACTCGAGTGGGTGGAGGCCGAGAAGCTGCGCTATGAAGAGCGCTTGGGTGCGGCGCTTGTGTCGAGAATCGACGCGCTGAGGCGAGAGTTGGCAGAGCACCCGGATCGGGAGATGGCCCTGGCTTTGATCAATCGACCGCTGGGCGATTGATGGTTCGCTGGTCAGCGATTGCGGTAGTGGACCTTGAAAGGCGTGTGATCTTCGGTGGCGACGTCCTCAAGCAAGGTTGAAACGGCGACTTCGAGCTGGGGGTCGCGGCCGGCGACGAGTTGATCGGGAGTCGGCCAGACGACGATGTCAGGCTTGGCGCCGTTCATTTCCATGTCCTCGCCGGTGTCCGGCAGGAACCAACCACGGAACGGGACACGAAGGGTGCCGGCATCCAGAATGCGGTCTTTGCCGGCGGAGATGACGCCGCCTGCTGTTTGCACTCCGACGACTTTTCCCCGCTTGAGCGTCTTGATTGCGTGGGCGAAAATCTCGGCGTTTGAGTAGGAGTTCTGGTTGCAGAGCACGATCAGGGGCTTGTGCCAGGAGGCGTAGACCTTGCGGTCCTGCGGGTAGCCGGGGCCGCCGTCGCGCGGGATGGTCACGGCGTGGCGTGGCTGGCAGAGCACGGTGAGAAGGTGGTCGGTGATCATGCCGCCACCGTTGTCGCGGATATCGATGATGAGCCCGTCCTTGCCATGACCTGCCGCATAAATTTCGCGTTCGAAGCGCTCGAATTCGTCCCAGAACATGCGGGCGATGTGGACGTAGCCAAGCTTGCCGTTAGAGAGCGTTTCGACGTGGTCGCGGTTCTTGACGACCAGTTCGGCTTCGGCCAGCTCGGTGGCCTTTTCGTAGGAAATGGGTTCGAGTTCGTGGGAGTACTCGTAACCTTCCGCATCGCGAACGGTGATGTCGATGCGGCGGTCCATGCGGCCATTCATGAAGCGGTGAAGGGGAGTGGAGCCATCGACGCGGCGGCCATTGACGCGAACAATGGTGTCGCCTGCCTGAACCGGTGGGATGCAGTTGGCGGCAGGGCTATCGGCGATAACGTTTTCGACGAACAGGGGATCGCCCGCTCCTTTGCGACCAAAGCGGATGCCGAGGTGGCGGGTGGTTTGAAATTCGGCTCCTTCGTTTTCCCAGGCTTCCGGCCATTCGGTGGACAGGAAGGTAAGGTGAGAGGCATTCAGTTCGCCGAGCAGCATGGCGACGACGCGGTCAAAGGTGCGCGAGTCGGGCGCGGTGGCAGCGGTTTCCTCATACTTGGCGAGCATCTTGTCCCAGTTCGCCCCGTTCATCGACGAGTCATAAAAACGATCGCGCAGGGTGCGCCAGACGATGCGGAAGCAGAGCCGCTGATGGGCGACGCGGTCACGCACCATGCGGGTGGAGAGCTTGTATTTGGAGAGCTTGCCGTTTTTCAGGACGGCGGGAGCGCGATCGACCAGCCAAAGCAGCGAGCCATCGGATTCCATGCGGATGGGCAGACCACGGTTGCCGGAGATGTCCTCCATTTTCGCGGTGGCACGGGCATCGATGCTGTAGAGGGTATCGTTCGAGCTATTCTTTGATTGGAAGAGGATCGAGCCGGAATCTGCGGACCAGATCACCCGCTCCGGCTCGATGCCTCGGGTATTCAAACGGACGATGCGCTCACTCAATCCTTCGAAGTCGATATTCAGACGCTTGGTCTTCTTTTTTTTCTTCGTGGCGGAGGGGAGTGGAGCGTGGAGCTCTTCTCGCAATTCGGCGCTTGCCGATTCTTCGTTGGGCTCCTTGGTGGCAGGATCCTCCGGATCCGTGCGGTCTTCGGAATCGGAGTTGGCCTCCTGTTGATAGTAAGGGTCATCCCGCATGATCGCCTCGGCTTCAAGCTGGCGACGGGTCCGGGTGCTGCGGACGGCTTCTTCAAGCCGGAGGTCGACGTAGAAGAGGCTCATCTCATTGTTGAGGCGGCGACCGGTGAAGGCAATCTTGCGGCCATCCGGAGACCAGCGGGGCGATCCTTCAAAATCCGGGTGACGTGAGATGTTGAAAGGTTCCAGCGAGCCGTCGATGGGGATGACGTAGATGTCGCGATTGAAATTCTGGTCCTGGGCGGCAAAGACGATCCATTGGCCGTCGGGCGACCAGTCAAATGTCGGGGCATCCCAGCACTCGAAAAGAACCTGGGGATTTTTGCCATTGATGTCGGCGATGGTCAGATCACCGCTGCCGGAAATCCACGCGAGATGGGTTCCTTTCGGGCTGATCGAGAAGCGACGTTTGTTTTCCGGGCCGAAGGTGATCTGTTCGAATTCGAAGGATTCGGTGCGCCACCAGAAGTCATCCGGATCCTTGCGCGAGATGCGCCAGATGTTGGCTTCGATGCCGTCGTCGAAGCGGTAGTAAACGTATTTGCCATCGGGAGTGAAGGCGGGGTCGTCTTCAAGTCCGTCGGTCTGGGTGATGCGGTTCGGTTCGCGAAGAACAGTGTCCATGGCCCACAGTTCGCCTTCCGCCTTGAAGACAATCTCAAGTTTGCTGGGCGAGAAATCGGCATCGACGGTGCCGGTGATGTGGCGAACTTCGCTGGTGGTTTCCGGAAGATCCTCAGCTTGCCAAATAACGAGCTTCTCAGGTTTCGCTTCCTTTCCCGGAAGGTAGCGCCACAGGTCGAAGCCACGACGGAAGACGATCGTCGAGCCATCGTGGGAGAGTGCTGGCAGCATCACGCCGTCGTCGCTGAAATCGGTCAGTTTTTTGTCGTCGCTCCCGTCGAGCTTGCGCGACCAGAGGTTGAGGGTGCCATCGCGTTCGGAGATGTAGTAGAAGCCTTTCGAGTCCGGCCATGGCATGGGCGAGCGGGCCTCTTCCTCTTCTTTGATCAGGGAGGTGAAGGTCTTGCTACTAGGTTCGTAGGACCAGATCGACGAGGCACGCGGGCCTTTGTAGCCTTTTCGGTAGAGTTGCTCACCCTCTCGGCAGAAAAGAACCTTCTTGCCATCGGGCATCCACATCGAGGAGTTGCCCTTCTCGTCGAAGACGTAGGTTTCCGGAGCTTCACGACGGAGATTGATCTGAATCAGCCGATAGGGGCGGAAGCCGGGTTCGTCGCGCAGGCCGCGGAGGATGGCGGTGCTGCCATCAGGGGTGATGCACTCGAGCGTGCCGCCTTCCGAGTGGAAGCTGTGCTGGGTGGCCGGTCCGCCGTCGGCGGGCATCGAGAAAAGCTGAAGGGCCCCTGCACGCGTCGAGCAGAAGTAGATGGTCTTGCCGTCGGGAGAGAACTGCGGGTAGCTGTCGCGGGCCGGATGAGCCGTGATGCGGGTGGCACGGCCCCCGTCGGAGGGCGCGGCCCAGAGGTCATCCCGCCATTCGAAAGCGACCGTTTTCCCGTCAGGCGAGAGGCAGGGCCAGCTGGTCATTTGAACGACGCCGGCGCCGTCAGGCACGACGTCATTCGCCGGCGCTACGTGGAGCAGGCTAGAAAGGGCGAGGAACAGGAGATAGCGAAGAGAAACGGACCACATACGGGTGAACGGTACTAATACGCTGGAACGGAAGGGCTTCTGTCGAAGATATTTAACTAATCCGAAGGAATTAGGCAAGCTGTCACTTCGAACGGTGAGCAGGAACGGGGCCAGATGGGGCGAGGCAGGGTGTTCGGCAAGCCTGATCTTTGGAAATCAGGGAATTAGGTGGGCCCTGATGGCGTCGGATTTGGCGCCGATCGGTTCCTGGCTTCGATCTCGAGAGGGGCGGCGACATAGCCAACCTTCAGTATTTCATACACGTAGCGCCACATGAAGGGCCGATGCCCACCAAGTTGTTGATACTGCAGAGTATGGACGAGTTCGTGACGGATCAGGCCGGGATCGCGGGAGGTGGCGGAGATGCCGCGCCCGAGGCACATGCCGGCAGGAGAGAAAAGTGGGATGCCGAGTCTGCTGGCGAGCGTGATCAGGGCAGGGGGAATGGGTGAGGGAATGATCTCCGAGATTTCCAATCGGAGTGACTCCGGCGAACGAATACCGAGCTCAGTGGCGAACTGAATCGAAGCCTCCGGCAATCGCTCGCCGGACCTGAGGATGGAACGCTCACGCGACTGACTCCACCGCGCGAGAGTGGGCGCCAGGGCGTCGGCTAGAACTTTGGCGGAGAAGCTGCGCATGGACGCCGCGAAGGCGGCCTAAATGGGTGCGAACTCGTCCTTGAGGAGGGCGATACCGTAGTCGCGGTTCATCAAGGCAATGTGGTCGACGCTGATCTCCTTCGGACAAGCGGCTTCACACTCGTAGTGGTTGGTGCAGCCGCCAAATCCTTCGTCGTCCATCTGGCGGACCATCGAAAGAACGCGCTTGTCCCGCTCGGGCTGACCTTGAGGAAGGTGGGCGAGGTGGGAAACCTTTGCGGCGGTGAAGAGCATCGCGCTGGCATTCGGGCAGGCGGCGACGCAGGCACCGCAGCCAATGCATGCCGCGGCGGAAAATGCGATGTCGGCCTCTTCCTTGCCGATCGGTGCGGCGTGTGCGTCCGGGGCGCCACCGGTGCGCACGGAGATGAATCCTCCCGCTTGCTGGATGCGATCGAGCGAGGTGCGATCGGTGATGAGATCCTTGATGACGGGGAACGCGCGCGAGCGGAAGGGCTCGATCCAGATGGTATCGCCATCGCGGAATTTGCGCATGTGGACCTGACAGGTCGTGATGCCGCGGTCCTTGCTGTGCGGGATGCCATTGATGGTCAGTGAGCAGGTCCCGCAGATGCCTTCGCGGCAGTCATGGTCGAAGTGAATCGGCTCGGTACCTTTCTCGACGAGACGCTCGTTGACGATGTCGAGCATTTCGAGAAACGAGGCTTCTTCGGGAATCCCGGGAGCGTCGTAGGTTTCGATCTGGCCTCGATCATTGGCATGGGCCTGACGCCAGACTTTGAGAGTGAGATTCAGATTGGACATGAAACTTCGCTTAGCTGGAGCCGAGTCTAGGGAAGATGTCCGTCACCGCTAGGAAAAATCGGTCATTTCACAGGATTGGGGGTAATTGTGACAGATCCTGCGCAGCGGTGGCGGTGGCTCCGATGGGTCATCTGTGCCCAGCAGATCGATGGCTGGGTTTCAGCGAGGCGACGGTTAGGCATCGACGGTCAAGTATCGATCTAACATCGGAGCGCGCTTGTAGCCTGTTGGGGGGAGGTCTAGCATCGCGCATGATGATGAAAGGCTTGGGGGTCTTGATCCTTTCGGTGGGCTCGCTCGCGGCGGAAGTGAAGGAAGAACGTGTCGAACATGCCGGAGCTGTTTTTCGCGTGGTGAGGCTGGAACCGGCACGAGTGGCAGTGGTGTGGCGTGGGGACGACGGCAAACCCTATGAAACTTTTGATCGGGTGCAGTCAGCGCTCGCGGATCAGGGGAAGACGCTTTCCTTCCTGATGAACGCGGGAATTTTCGAGCCAGGGCTGGTGCCGAGTGGGCTGCATGTCGAGGAGACGAAGGAGTTGCGTCCGCTGAATCTTCGCGAGGGGAAGGGCAACTTTTTCCTCAAACCCAACGGTGTGTTTGCGGTGACGGTTGACGGCGAGGCAAGGGTCTGGAGTGCCGTCGAGCATCAGACCCGCAGCGTAGCCTTGCGGGTGGCGGTGCAGTCGGGGCCGATTCTTCTGAGAAAGGGGCAGCGACATCGGGCATTTCGGGATGGCTCACGCAGCGTGAAGCATCGCAATGGAGTAGGAGTCGACGGAAAAGGGCGGGTGGTTTTCGCGATGACTGATAAGCGCCAGGAAGTGAACTTCTGGGATTTTGCCGGGCTGTTTCTCAGCTTGGGCTGCAAGGATGCGTTGTTTCTCGATGGGGATATCTCGCAGATGGCGGTGAATCCGCAGCAGGCGGTGAAGAGCAATCGCTTCGCGGCGATGTTCGTGGTGGTGGAGTGAGCGCGGGCCGGACGGATGAGAAGATCAACTGGGAATTGTAGCTGACGCTTGTGGGGGCTGGCTGCTGGAGTGGACGGGTATGAAAGACTCGTTGCTGCACGATCTGGAAAACTTCGAAGTGGATCGCTCTGGAATCGCCCTTCCCTTTGCGAAACGTCTGGCTCGGGAGAACGGGTGGCGCGAGGAGTTTTCCGAACGGGTGATGAAGGAATACTTTCGCTTTGTATTTTTGGCAATGAGGGCGGGTCATCCGGTGACACCGTCCGAGCAGGTGGATCAGGCATGGCACCTGCATCTTTGCTACACGCGCTCATATTGGGATCGAATGTGTCGCGAGTTGTTAGGAAGACCGCTTCATCACGGGCCGACGGAAGGCGGCGAGCAAGAGGGGAAAAAGTTCGAGGATTGGTATGAGCGAACTTTGGAGAGCTACCGTCGAATCATCGGCGAGGATCCGCCGGGTGATATCTGGCCGTCGGTGAAGGAACGCTTCGCAAGCGCGGGGGCGGGTCGATGGGTGAACCCGTCGGACTACTGGCTGGTCCGCAAGCCGTCGGC
Organism: Haloferula chungangensis; assembly: GCF_042664875.1. Taxonomy (NCBI): domain Bacteria; kingdom Pseudomonadati; phylum Verrucomicrobiota; class Verrucomicrobiia; order Verrucomicrobiales; family Verrucomicrobiaceae; genus Haloferula; species Haloferula chungangensis. The sequence continues at coordinate 447,955 of NZ_JBHTBS010000002.1, forward strand.
GAAGCGGGCAGGGACCTTGGCATGCGTGGGCTTGCTAAGCGTCGCGACGGCAGGTTGTGCGGGAATGATGGTGGCGAAGGTGAGCGTCGGTGAAGGATTCTTCCTCATCCTCTTTGCCGTGGTGGTGCTGGTGGCGATCATCTACGCCATTTCCCGAATTGGAGGAGGAGGTGGTGGTGGCTGCGGCGGAGGAAGCGGTGGAGGATGGGGCTGGTTCGGGAGCGGAGACTCCGGGTGTAGCAGCGGCGGTGATTCTGGATGCGGGGGTGGCGGTTGTGGTGGGGGATGCGGGAGTTAGATTCGCAGATGAGCATTTCAATCCCTCGAGACAGGGTCCGCGCTTGTTGGATCACTGGGGGGCGATGGCTTTCAGAAAAAACTCACAGAGGTCGGGGTAGAGATTGTCAGCGTCTTCGGCGAGGACGCGGTTGTGGCCGGCGTTTCTGACGGGGCGGAACATCTTGCTGTTAGAGGGAATGGCATCGAAGATCTGACGGCCCTGCTCGATGCTGATGAAGCGGTCTTCTTCGCCGTGAATGATCATGGCGGGCATGGTGAGGTGTTGGGCGGCGTGAAGCGGGCTGATCCGGGCGGGCCACATCCCGCCACGGCACCAGGCACCGCAACCGACGGCGAAGGCATTGACGGAAGCGAGCGGGCGGAGGCGGGCGTGGAGAGTCTCAGCAGAGTGGAGGATCGGTCGGTCGAGCGATGAAAAGGCGGCGGCGCTGGCGACGGCGTCCCAGCGCTCCGGATGTCGTGCCGCCGCTTGAAGCGCAATCGCGCCTCCCTGAGAGATGCCGAAGAGCAGGGCGGGCTGAGCGGGGAACCCGAAGGTGATCTGCGCGCCTTCCATGATGTCGCTGACGAGCTGGGCTTCGTTTTTGCCGAAGGTGGCGATCGATGAGGGGTTGTCACCATGACCCGGGAGATCGACGAGGATGCAGCGAAAGCCTGCCGCGCAGAAGCGTTCACAGATCGGGAGGTGATCTTCCTTGCGGCCGGTGTGGCCGTGGAGAAGCACGATGGTGCCGCGGATCTCACCCCAGGCGGGCAGGATGATTCCGCGCTTGCTGAGCGCGGCTCGGACCTGGTGAGACTTGCGGGCTTCGCCTGGTGAGGTGGCGGGAAGCACCATCAGGCAGGGGGTGTCGGAGGCTCCGGTGAAGGAGGTGATGGAGAGCCCGTAGTGGGCGGGATGATCGAGAATTTCGTGGTGGTAGGACTGGAGTCCCCGGCGGGGAGGGGAAAGCAGTCGTTCCGAGCCGTACCATGCAACGCCGATCAGCGCACAAAGGATAAGGATGCTGAGGCTGAGGAGAAAGCGGATGAGAAAGCGTCGAAGTCGTGGCATGAGCTTGATGGGGTCGACGATCCTCGACTTATTTGAAGTTTTGATGGAGAGCGAATGAATTCCAGCCGCTGAGCTGCGAAGGAAAAGCGTTTGCCAAGTCGGTCGTCGCAGCCTAGGGGATTGGCCATGTCGATTCTTTCCGATGACTCTGCCGTAATGACCAAGGCCCGCGAACTTTGCGCGGCAATTGCTGAAGACGCCCAATTTCAGGCACTTCAGAAGAAGGTCGAAACTTTCCTTGAGGATGATTCCGCACGGATGATGTACCAGGGAGTGCACGAACGCGGCAGCGAGCTTCATCAGAAGCAGCACGCGGGTGTCGAGCTCGGTGAGAGCGAGATCAAGGAGTTCGAGTCGGCTCGTGATGCGCTGATGCAAAACGATGTGGCCCGTTCATTCATGGACGCCCAAGGTGAACTCGAAGCGCTTCAGAAGACGATCGGCCAGTACGTCGGAATGACTCTTGAGCTGGGCCGTGTGCCGACGGCCGACGACATCGCCCAAGCGAGTGGTGGTGGCTGCTGTGGCGGTGGTGGAGAAGGCGGCGGTTGCTGTAGCTGATGCCGCTGGCTTGATCACAGATTTTCGATTGCCCGTGTTCGTCAGGACACGGGCAATTTTTTTGGATCAGCGCAGGTAGCGATCGACGACGTTCTGCGGAAGAACGGTCTGGTTGTTCAACGCCCAATCCCGGGCCGAGTCGGCATCACGACGCATCCAGTCTCCGAGGTAGCGTTCGTAATTTCGATTGCGTTCGCGCTCGCTGGCGATGTTGGAGATGTAGTTGAGCGAGGTGGCAGGGTCTTGGCGGTAGCTGGCGCGGACGACTTCCTCGCGGGCATCGTCATAGGCCGGACTGTTGCCCAAGCTATTGAGCCACTCAGCTGCCGCCGTCGGATCCTGGCGGGCATACTGGCTGGCAACTCCTTCGACTGCCTCGCCGCGAGCGCCGTCTGGAAGGGTCATGACCCAGCTTTTGGCACTTTCGACATCCTGGCGTGCCCAGCTTTCGGAAATGTCCTCCGACACCTCACGAAGGGTATTGGGGTCGGTGATGGTGGCGCTCCACTGGGCAGCACGTTCAGGATCGAGCCGTGCCAGGTCATTGGCAAGGTAGCGCGAGGCGCGGTTCTTGAGATCGGAATCGGAAATACCGGCGATCCAGTTTTCCGCGTATTCAGAGCCATACTGCATGACGTAACCCTGCATGGTTTCGAGCGACCGGCTGCGGGTGCGGTCATCCGGCATTTGCGTGAGGAAATCGCGGGCCAGTTCAGGGCTGGTGGCGGCGATGCCTCGCATGGTTCCGACCATCCAGTTGTTGGTTCCCCCGTCGTCTTCAGATGAGGCAGCCCACGCAAAGGCTCCGGCAGGATCAATGGCGGCCCAGGTGCTGAGAGTGGTTTCCCTTTCCCAATCGTCGGCTCCATTTTCCTCCAGGTGGGCGATGGCAGACATCGGGTCGCGCTCGGCCCATGCCTGAAGAATCAGGGATCGCTCCGAGCCGCGGATGTTGGCCATCGGGGAATCGGAGAGCTCTTCGTAAACGGAGGCAAATTGATCGGTCGAGAGCCGGTCGAGAAAGGCGAGAAGCCGCTGAGTGCGCTCGAGACGGCTTGAGGACTCCAGAATCGCGGTGAGTTGCTGCCTGGTGCTGTCATCCGATGAGCTGGAGCGTGAGCTGCCGTCGCGTTTTGAAGCGCTGCCGCTATCGTCTCCAGAGAGACCGCTGCGGGTTGGAATATTCCGGTTGGGAGCGTCGCTTGAGCTCGCAGTCGCGTCGGATTCTCCCGAGCTTGAACGGCCGAGCATGATCCCGGCAATGAGAGCGAGGGGCACAGAGGTGGCGGTCAGGGTCCAAGACGGCAGTTTTTTCATGATCTCTTTAATAACGTTCCCAGGTCCCGCTTCTTATCAGAAATTTTTCTTCGAAGGGGCGCGGTGAGCCTCAAGCTTGTTGCCGATGTGCTCGAGGATGAAGTTTTCCTTGGTGACGCCCTCGGTGGTGGAGCCATGCGCGACACGGACGTGAAGAATGCCGCTCCGGATCTCAATCTTCAGCAGGCGGAAGACCGGCTCCCGGCGCATCCGGAAGAAGCAGTGCAAAGGGACGTCGGGATGGAGCGCGTTCCATAACAAGCTGGCGGGCTCGAATTCGGGAACCTTCGAAAGGGCGAAAAATATGTGGCGGATGCGCCAGATGCCGTGGCGGCTCGACCATCGCTCGGCGGCGCGTTTGGCGAGCATGGTGTCCCACCAGGCGGCTATCGGGTTTTCGTGGACCTCGATGATTTCCTCGACGAGACCGCGGGCATGCCAATCGAGTCCCGCGTGCAATTGAGCGCGTGTGATCCGGCCTTCTTCGAAATCATCGAAGAGCTGGGGCGGAGTTGGATGAAATGGCATGCACGAGATTACACGCTATTTGCTCGGTTCAAGACTGGAATTGGGACTGCTGAAGCCCGAAGGGGGGTGAAGAGAATTCGACGCCTACCGTCAGGCTTCGAAACGAGTTGCCCGGGCCGAAGATCCGTCCGCTGACCGGCATGACGCCGCGCGGATGGTGGCTGGTGCCGGTGACAATGTGGCGGTGGTCGCATGGCTCACCGATTGTCGGATCGAAGCCATTCCAGCCGAGACGGGGAAAGTAGACTTCCGTCCAGGCATGGGTGGATCCGCGGGCGGCACGGGTATTCGGGCAGTCGAGGTAGCCGCTCGCAAACCGTGCGGCGATCCCGAGATGACGCAGGGCCTCCATCAGCAAGGTGGCCACATCGCGACATGATCCGGTGCCTAATGAGAGTGTGGTGTCGGGACTTTGGACGCCCTTTTGCTCGCGCCGTTGATAGCCGATGCTTTGTTGAATGATCCTCGTCATCGCGATCACGTAGGCCTCGGCGCTGGGGAAATCTCCGGGAGGAGGCTGGGAGCCAATCCAACGCTGAACACTTGCGCTTTCCTCCGGGAAGACGGGACTCAGGTAGCCAGTGATGATGCCCTGCTCAAGCGGATCATATTGGAGCGGATAGGGGCTGGCACTGGTGGCGAGGTGGGGTGGCTCATTCGGATTGAAGAAGCGACGCAGGGTGACGTCAGACTCAATGACGAGTTCGGACGCCTGTTCCTGGAAATGGGCGTGGGCGATCGAGTTTCCGAAAAGATCGCGAGTCCAGACCAAGGTGGCCTGTGGCTCGATGGTCATCGTCAGTTCCTCAACTCTGAGGTCGTGGCCCTCCCGCGGCCGGATAACGAGACGATGAGGTTCGAAGGTGACCGGGAAGTGGTAGCTGTAGTGGGTGCGATGCCGAATTCTCAGCAAGTGGCTGTCCGGAGTCTGGAGACTCATGGTTCGAGAAGGACGGCTTTACCGGAGAGCTCTTCGCGACTCATGGGAGTGAAGGAATCCGAAGTGCAGGAAACCATCATCGATTCCATGGCCATGGATCCGAAAATGGTGGCGAGCGACGAGTCAGCGGCATCTCGTCCGGTCGCGATGCGGATCAATCCATTCGGCGATGACAACCTGGTGGGATCAAAGATGAACCACTGGTTCCCAACACAGACTTCAAAACAGGCATGGAAGTCGGGAGGTTGCATATTGCAGGCGTAACCCGTGAAATATCGTGCAGGAATCGAGAGAGCCCGGCAGAACGCGATGCCGAGATGGGCGAAGTCCCGGCAGACTCCTTGTCGCTCGGTCACTGTATCGTGGGCCGAGGTCGCGGCATCGGTAGAGCCGGGAATGTAGTCGATGTTTTCAAAGATCCAGTCGGAGATGGCGGTCGCTTGCGCAAGCGGATGGGACAGGTGACCGAAGAGCTTCGCGGCGAGCTTGCCCAGGCGATCTGATTGGCAATAGCGACTCGGAAACAGGTAGCGGAGAGAGTCGGCATGAAGTGATCCTACCGGAACTCGGTCGATCTGATGGATCTTCCGTGCGTTTGGATTGGTTTCCGCGGTGACATTGTAGGTGATAAGCATCTCGGTCAGATCACCGGTATCGATGCGCACATAGCGGTTCATACCCGTCTGGATTGGGAAGAATTCGCAGGTGGCCCCTTCCGTAACGGTGAAGCACTCGTCGTAGAGTGACTGGTTGGGAGTCGAGAGCGCATGAAGGCTCAAGAGCATGGTGCTCCGGCACATCACCGAGTAGCGGAGTTCAGCGGCGATTTGAAATGGCATGGTGGCGATGCTTTGCAGAAACCGTGCCGCTATTTCCCCGGATCTTGATCAGGCGTCCCCCAGCTTGACCTTCACCTGCTCGATCTCCTCGGTGAGCGATTCCCAGCGGGAGTAGGCGTTCTCGAGCTTGGTGGTCAGTTGCTCGACGGTGTTGGTGGCGAGGCGGAACTTGGCCGGCGAGGCAACGACTTCCGGCTTGGACAGGTCGTCGGTCGCTTTGGTTTGGGCAGCTTCGAGATCGGCAATGCGCTTTTCGAGTTCCTTGAGTTCGACTTCCAGGGGCTTGAGGACGTCGGAGCGGAGCTTGCGCTGTTGGGCTTCGAGTCGTTTCTGGTCCTTCCGGGACATGGTGGGTGCCGCCTTCGTATCGCCACCCTTGGGAGCCGAGGGGAGATTTGGCGAGGCGCTCGGGGCGCTCTCTTCGGCAGTCTTGTCGAGGTAGTAGCTGATGTTGCCCGCGAAGAGACGTGGCTTTTCGCCGGGTCGGAATTCGAGGGTCTTGGTGACGAGGGAGTCGAGGAAGGAGCGGTTGTGGGAAACGATCAGGATCGTGCCTTCGTATTCCTTGAGCGCGTTGAGCAGGACTTCCTGGGACTGAACGTCGAGGTGGTTGGTCGGTTCGTCGAGGATCAGGAAGTTCGAGGGCTGGACGAGCATGCGCACGAGCGCGACGCGCGAGCGCTCACCGCCGGAGAGGACGCCAACTTTTTTGAAGACGTCGTCGCCACGGAAAAGGAAGCAGCCGAGGATGTTGCGGCACTGGGCGGCGGCTTCGCGGGTGGCGGTTTCCTCGACGGTTTCGAGAATCGTGAGCTCGGGGTCGAGTTCGTCGGCGTGGTTCTGCGAGAAGAAGGCGACGCTGACTTTCTGGCCGAAGGCATGCTCGCCTTTGTCGGGGGATTCCTGGGCGGTGATGAGACGGCAGAAAGTCGATTTGCCGGCGCCGTTCGGACCGACGATGGCGAACTTTTCTCCGCGGGTGATTTCGAAGTCGAAGTTATCGAAGATGTTGAGGTCGCCGTAGGTCTTGGAAACACCTTCGAGCTTGGCGACGCTGTGGCCGGACTGCGGTGGCTGCGGGAAGCGGAAGTTCATCACGGCGTCGTCGGCTTCCGGCTTGGGAATGCGTTCGACTTTGGCGAGCAGCTTGATGCGCGATTGGACGAGCGTCGCTTTGTTGGCGGAGGCGCGGAAGCGATCAATGAAGCGCTGGGTTTCGGCGATCTCTTTCTGCTGGGCTTCATAGCGGCGCAGTTGGACTTCTTTGCGGTGAACGGATTCGCGCAGGTAGTAGGAGTAGTTTCCGGCATACTCTTCGGCGCGTCCGTGGTGGAAGGCGATGGTGCGGGTGCAGAGCGTGTCGAGCAGGGCGAGATCGTGGGAAATGAGCAGGATCGCCCCGGGGTAGCCGATGAGATACTGCTCGACCCAGCGCTGGGATTCGATGTCGAGGTGGTTGGTCGGCTCGTCTAACAGGAGGACTTCGGGCTCCTGGAGGAAGAGCTTGGCCATGGCGATGCGCATCTGCCAGCCGCCGGAGAAGTGACCGCAGTCGCGCTCGAAGTCGCTGCGCTTGAAGCCGAGCCCCTGGAGCACCGATTCGACCTTGGGCTTCATCTGCGCCGGGTCGTTGTTGTCGAGGCGCAGTTCGAGCTCGCCGATTTCCTCCAACAGGTCACCGTAGGGTGAGGAACGGGGATCGAGTTTGGAAAGCTCAGCGGAAAGGCGGTCGATTTTTTTCTGGAGCTCGAGCGTTTCGCCGAAGGCGGACATGGTTTCCTGCCAGAGGGTGCGGCCCTTGATGTGGATGCCTTCCTGGGGGAGGTAGCCGATGCGAAAGTTTTTCGGCGTCGACATGAGGCCGCCGGAGGGCTCGATGACGCCGGCAATGCATTTCATGAGGGTCGACTTGCCGGCACCGTTGTGACCGGCGAAGGCGATACGCTCCTTCGGCTGCACAGCGAAGGTCAGATCGGAGAAGAGGACGCGGGCGCCGAATTCGACGCGGAGATTTTGGATGGAAAGCATCGGCGGGCGCGGAGAATGTACAGCCTGACGCGAAGGTCCACCCTAGAAGCTTTAGAGGAAGAAATCAGAGGATTTGCGTAGGAAAGAAGAGGGTCGACCACGTTCTATCCGCCAATGAAGCCTTGGTGGACCATTCTCCTCGCTGCCCAGCTTGCCGCAGGCCAGGTGGATGTTTGGGATTTGCCGCCGATACGCTACTCGGACACTCCGGCGGGAGACCCGCTGGCGACGCTGGCCGCGAAGCTTGAGAATGGCGAAATCGCGCTCGAGGGCGAGACGCCGCTGGAGAAATTGAAGTTCGTGCTGGAGACGCTGGGGGTGCCCGAGTCCTCACAGATTCTCGTTTTTTCCAAGACCAGCAAGCAGATCGGCAAGATCACGCCGAGCAATCCCCGCAGCCTCTATTTTTCGGACGACACCTATGTCGGCTACGTGCCGGGTGGCGAGATCGAGGTGATTGCGGAGGATCCGGTGCTGGGGCCGATATTCTATTTGATCGATCTGGACCATGCTTCGGGTTTTGAAGTGATGCGGGATACCAATGACTGCATGTCCTGTCATGGCACGACGCGTACGGAGAACGTGCCGGGATTGGTCGTTCGCTCGGTGTTTCCGGATGAGAGCGGGCATTCGCTGCTCCATTTGGGAACGACAGCGGTGACCCACTCAACGCCGATCGAACTTCGCTGGGGTGGATACTACGTCACCGGCAACAGTGCATTTCCGCATCTCGGGAACCGCACCTATGTCGATGAGGCATCGACCAAGCCCGAGCATCAATCGCTGGTGGATCTCTCGGACCGAATCGATCCGCGCAAGTATCTGCGAAAGACGAGTGACGTGGTGGCGCTGGTGGTGATTGAGCATCAGTGCAGGATGCACAACCTGCTGACCGCGGCATCAATGCGCTACCGGCGCGCGCAATTTCTCGGTCGAGTGATCGATCCCGAGGGGAATCCGGACGACGGGCAGGCGGGGCGCATCGCCGACCAGATGGCGGAGCGCGTCGTGGATGAGTTGCTCTTCAAGGATGAAGCTGATTTGGGGGACGGGCTTGAAGGAGATGGGGCGTTTCAACGGGATTTCGAGGCCGCCTACCCGCGGACGAAGTCGGGCGACTCGCTGGCGGACTTCAAACTCTACCGAAGGATCTTCAAAAATCCGTGTTCGTACATGATTTACTCCAAACCATTTCGGGCCCTGCCGGCTCGGGTCAAGAAGGCGGTCTTGGCCCGACTGCGTCTCGCGCTCTCGGATGAAGATCGCGAAGTGGCTCCGCATTTGAAGGTCTCGGAAAAGGAACGAATCCGTGAGATTCTCGATGAGACGCTTCCCGAGTGGAAAAGTTAAGAGGATCCGGGATGAAGGCCGCTGGGCTCTCGCACGCTCTGAAAGATCGAAAAAACGCCAGAAGCATGGCTCCTGGCGTCAATGGGTGGGTTTTTGAGAGCGGCTGTCGAATGCGACCTCTTACCGGACAAAGTCAAGCAATCCGCCACGCGAGGCTCCGGTCTTACTTGTCGAGAATCGAGTTCCAGTGTTCGACGTTGTCCTTTTGGTCCTCGAGCAATCCACTGATGTCATCGTGAATGGTGATCGAGACGATTTTGTCGCCTTGGGCGATGGAGTCGACGACACTTTGGCCGCTGGTGACTTCACCGAAAACAGAGTGGTTGCCATTAAGGTGGGGGGTGGGACCGTGGGTGATGAAGAACTGGGAGCCGTTGGTCCCTGGTCCGGCATTCGCCATCGAGAAGATGCCCGCCTTGCTGTGCTTGAGGTCCGGGTGGAACTCGTCGCCGAACTTGTACCCCGGGCCGCCACGGCCGGTGCCGGTTGGGTCGCCACCCTGAATCATGAAGTTTTGAATCACGCGGTGGAAGGTGATGCCATCATAGTAACCGCGCTTGGCGAGGTTGAGGAAGTTGGCGCAGGTGATGGGGGTCTTGGATGCAAAGAGTGTGGCATCGATGTCGCCCTTGTCGGTCTTGAGTGTGATCTTGATATCAGACATGGGCGCTAGCCTTGGCGAGGTAGCGGCGGGTGGCGAGCGGAAATGCAGGGATCGGCAATCGTGGTGGCACTCCGCGGGCGGGATCAGCAGTCGATCCTGAGCGTACATGCCTTGAAAAACGGGCTGACTGGCGAGGCGGTAGCTTTCCCACACCCCACCCACCATGCCTCCCCAGTCAATGGAGAAGCGAGATCCTCCTCCTATTTCGGAAAGCTGGCGAAAATCCTGGATGGAGAGTCGCCGCATTCCCGCAGGCTGCGGATCGTCCGGGACCGATCTCTTTTCGCCAGGCGCTGACCATGTTCATCGGTGATCAGGGCGTGGTGGAAATATTCCGGTTCGGGAAATTCCAGCAGCGATTGAAGCATCCGATGAATATGGGTGGATGCGAGTAAGTCCTCACCTCTCGTCACCCGGGTCACTTTCTGAAACGCGTCATCGACAACCACCGCGAGGTGATAAGAGGTGCCGATGTCCTTCCTTGCGAGGACGACGTCGCCGAGGGCTGTGGGATCGACTTGGACGCTGCCGAAACGGCGATCGGAAAAAGTGAGTGGGCCTGTTACGCGTGCGGCTGCTGTGGCGTGGAGCCGCCAGGCTGGAAGCTCTCCGCTGGCGATCCGGTCGTGGCTTTCAGCGAGCGTCAGGGCACGGCAGGTGCCGGGGTAGAGTGGCCCCTCCGGTCCGTGAGGGGCCGAGGCCATGCGGGTGATCTCTTCTTCGATCTCACGCCGTGTGCAGAAACAGGGATAAACGAGGCCGAGCTCGCGAAGCCGATCGAGGGCATCCCCGTAGGCTTCCAGGCGATCCGACTGCCGGAGGGGCGCATCGTCCCACTCCAGACCGAGCCAGAGCAGGTCTTCCTCGATCGCTTCGTAGTATTCCTCACGCACCCGGGTGGAGTCGATGTCCTCGAAGCGTAGGAGAAATTGTCCGCCTGATTCCTTTGCCAAATCATGGGCGACCTTGGCGGCGTAGGCATGGCCGGTGTGGAGCAGTCCGGTGGGGCTGGGAGCAAAGCGGGTAACGGTCACGGAGGACGCTCAAGATGCAGATATTCGGAGATGCGGCAAGCGGGCGATCATCCGCGAAATTCTCAGGCGCTCCGATACCCAAAAAGAGCTCTTCATTTATTTCTTGCTATCCAGAAGTTTCAGAAGAAACTGAAAGAAAAGAAACCGAAGAGCCATGAAACTACCTGAAGAAGTCAAAGGAATTGAAGTGTTCTACGATGGTCGCTGCGGGATGTGCTGCAGCTTTCATGAATGGATTGCGAGGCAACCGCGGGCCTTTGCGATTGCGTTTGTGCCGTATCAGGCGGCGGAGGCGGAGCGGGTGTTTCCGGGATTGGGAACGCTGGATCCCGCGCGGGAGATGGTCGTGAGGACCCACGCGGGAGAGATCTATCGGGGGGCAGAGGCCTGGGTGTGGTGCCTCTATAGTTGCGCGAATCATCAGGGGACCGCGAAGAGGCTGGGTGGCCCGGGTTTGCTGCCGGTGGCGGTGAAGGCGTGTCGGGTGCTCGCAGCAAACCGCCATGCGCTGAGCAAGGTGTTCTTCCGTAAAAAGGACCGGCAGGTCCGGGAGGAATTGCACCGAATGGATGCGTTGGTCTGCGATGATGAGTTTTGTGAAGCGAAATAGAAATCCCCCGCCATGAATCCACTCTATCATGAAATCGCGCTGCGGATCGCAGGCGTGATGCTGATCGGTCTAACAGCTGCCAACTTTGTTGCGGCGAAGCGCTGGAACTATGCCGGGAATCTCGCCGGTTCCGCAGTGATCGTGCGCCAGGTGTTCCATGTGCACTGCGCCTATATCGTGGCGATCATTGTGGCGCTTGCGATGCTTTGCCTCGGTTGGCCGGATTTGTTGAGGGAAGAGGGAATGGGTCGGGTGCTGAGTGGGTTCTTCGGGTTGTTCTGGCTCAGCCGGGTGCTGGTGCAACTAAGCTACTACGACAAGGAGACGCGTCGTCGGGACCGGGCATGGGATGTCTTTTTCTTCGGAGTTTTCGGCTACCTCAGCCTGGTGTTTTTCCTCGCCGCATTTTTTCCATGAAAGAGCTCATTCAGATCGGTCTGTCAGTGGGTGGGTGGTCGCTGGTCCTCCTCTGTATCGGAAGTCTCTGGATTCCCAAGGTGCTGGGATGGTCCGAGAAGCTGGCGGGTTTGACGCCATTGATGAGGGAGATGTGGTGGACCTACTCGATCTATGTCTGGAGCAGCCACCTCTTCTTTGCGGTGCTGGCCCTGGGCTTTGGTGAGTGGCTGATGGGCGGTACGGGAGCGGCGATGGCGATGAGCGTTTTCATGCTTCTGTGGTGGGCGGCGCGACTCGGGATTCAGTTCTTCGGCTTTGATCTGCGGGAGATCGAGGGAAGCGCAGCAAACCGCCTGGCAAAGCATTTGCTGACCCTTCTGTTTGCCGGATTGGTGGTGCTTTACGGTTTGTTGCTGGGGTGGAATCTCGGGTTTTTCGAGAAGGGAGGTCTGGGGTGATCGGGTGGATTCTCGGTTTGGTGGCGGCGGGAATCGCGAGTGGGCCGCTGCTTGTTAGAGTGAAGATGGCTTGGCTGCGGAGACTCCTGGGTTGGCTTCTCCTCGGCGCGGCGGTGTGGATGGCGGATCGAGTCCTTGCCGAGGAGGAGCCCTTGTTCCGAATGATCGGGATCTGCTGCGTGTTGCTCGGTGGGATGAAAGGACTGGTCTATGCCGAGTGGGCGGGTCGGCGGCGACTGGCATTGAGTCGCTACCTGGTTTTCTCGATCTGTTGGTTCGGAATGGATCCCGAGAGCTTTCGGGTGAAGAGGAAGGGGCTGAGCTGGAAACGGGACCTGTTTGAGGGGCTCGCCCTGATGGGGACCGGAACCTTGGGTGCGTGGCTGGTTTGGTGGATGGGGTGGCGACAGATCTTCGTGATGTTTTTGCCGATGAGTCTCGGGTTTCACTTCGGAGCACTGCGTGTCTTGAAAGCCGGTCTGAGGGCGGCAGGCTATCCTGTTAGAACGCTGTTCCCGAATCTGCTCAGGGCGCGGGGAGTGGCGGATTTCTGGAGTCGGCGATGGAATGTCGGATACTCGCAAATGATGCAGCGCCTGGTGGGGAGACCGGTGGAGAAGCTCTTGGGGGGTAGCGCCGGAGTGATGGCGGTATTTGTGGGGTCGGGGTTGCTCCATGAGTTGGCGATCACGCTGCCGGTAGGATCCGGATTTGGAATGCCGACCTTGTTTTTCTCCGTGCATGGACTGCTGACCCTTCTGGAAAAATGGGCTGGTCGGTCGCTGGGGAAAGTGCCTGCGCTGTTGGCGGTGGCGGTGCCATTGGGAGTGCTGTTTCCTCCCGCGTTTCAGAGCGAAGTGATTGCGAAGTGCCTTGGGGTGTTCGGGAGCTGAGCCGGGGTGAAGCGACGGAAGTGAGCTTCGATTGGGATGGCGGGATTTTGACGATGCATCGGCCGGGGTTTCCACTAGGGTGCCTCCCCATGAAGGCTCTGTGGGTTCTGCTTTTTCTCATCTCATCGCTTCAAGCTCAGGTGTCTGGCCCTGCTGCGGAGTTTTCCCGGAAGGCGAATCAGTGGATGGCATCGACGGATGCCTCCAAGCGTCAGGCGGCCTACCGGACCTGGCTTCAAATGGGTCCCGAGGCGATGCCGGAGTATGAAAAATCCCTTGAGGCATCGCGGAAGTTTCACGACCAGGCGATCGACAAACTGGGGCAGGGCACGGCTGCGATCCAGAATCCCTATTCGGAACACGCCGATCTGGCATCGGAGATCGATGAGGAACGGAAGAGAATCCTTCCGCTGATCCGAACGGATTGGAAGAAGGATGGGAGCAGGATCAAGGAGCTTCGGGAAAACATGGAGAAGCTGGCGCGAATCAATGAGAGGTTGGCCCGATTGACAAAGGTGGATACCAGGGCCTTCGACGAGGCGCTCGAGTCACACTTCGCGGCTTTGTTAGAGATTACCCGACAGCTGGAACGATTTGATGAGGAAGCAAACTCGATCGGAAGGTCTGACGATGAGATTCTTGGTGAGATCACTCGATTGCATGTCGAAGGCTCACATTTGAGAGCCCAGCAGGAGCGCTTCAAGAAGAGTCGGGAAGCGGTGGAGTTACTGGCTGCGACGAATGAGCAAAATAAGAAGATGGGTCCGTGGGCGAGTGGCTCGATGATCAACTTTGCGGAACTACTCAATGCCGAACGGAACCTGCTCGGGCTGCGTCCATTGGTGTTGGAAGAGAAACTCTCGGCAGCGGCGGAGGGGCATTCAGGAGATATGGTCCGAGTAGGCTTCTTCGCCCACGAGTCGCCGGTGCCTGGGAAGAAGAGCCCACGCGATCGTGCCAAGCTTGCCGGCTTTACCGGTAGTCTCAGCGGCGAGAACATCTACATGGGTTCCGCAAGTGCTCAGGCAGCCTACGATGCGTGGTTCGCTTCTGACGGTCATCGCTTTATCATGATGGCATCGGGACCGAAGCTTCTCGGGGTGGGCATCGCCGGGAATCACTGGACGATGATGACGGGGAAGCCGTGAGTGCGACAAGGGCTCTGGATCAGGGCTAGCTCACTTTGAAAGTGCGGATTCCGATCGACATCCCTTGCCGGGATCGAGATGCAAGATCCGACCATCGAATCCTCAAAGGCATTGGGCTGAAGCCGGAGTTCCCGTGAGGATTTGCGGTCTTCCAAGCCGCTTCAAAGCGAGGTTACCCTGGGCTCTGGATGAAATGACTGGTTGGGGGAAGGGAGCCTGCTACACGAAGAGACGATGCTGATCCGCCTGATTGCCGCGCTTTTCCTGACGGCTGCTCTCGCTGCTGAGGAGGCGGTGACGCTGCGCCTGGTGGCGGCGAATCTTTCATCGGTGAGCACGCAGGCATGGTCGGCGGATAACGGGAATCACAGCAATCCGGAAGGGGCGGGCGCGCGGATTCTCATGGCGCTGAAACCGGATGTGGTGATGATTCAGGAATTCAACACGACGATGCCAACCCGTCAGTGGGTGAACCGGACGTTTGGAAAGGAATTCGCGTTCTATCAGGAGCCAGGCAAGCAGATCCCGAATGGGATCATCAGCCGCTTTCCAATTATCGAATCGGGATCCTGGGACGATCCGCAACTCGACAATCGTGAGTTTGCCTGGGCTCGACTGCGCTTGCCGGAAGAGCGGGAGCTTTGGGTGGTAAGCGTGCATTTCCACTCGAAGGGAGCAAGTTCGCGGACGCTTCAGGCGGCGGCTCTCGCGCGCTTTGTCCGAGCGAAGGTCCCTGCAGACGCGCTGCTGGCAATCGGTGGAGATTTCAACACGCGCCACATCGATGAAGCCTGCTTTGCGGAATTGAAGGAAGTGGTGCTCCGTCCGGAGAAGCCGCCAGCGGATGAACATGGGGACATCACGACCAATGTGCCACGGAATCGGCCGTATGACTGGGTGCTTGCCAATGCAGCCTTGGACCAATTGGCGACGCCGGTGCTGCTGGCGGGCAAGAGCTTTCCCCATGGACTGGTGTTCGATACGCGGGTCTTCAGCGCCTTGGAAAAGTGCCCGCCTGCCCAGATAGGCGACAGCGAGGTGAAGCACATGCAGCACATGGCAGTGGTCCGTGATTTCCGGATTCCGTGATGGACTCGTCCTGCGGAGCGCCTGAAGCTCAGTGAGATGTCGTGAGAGGGATGCTTTTGTAGTGGCCGCCGCTTGCCAGACAAAGGGGGATCGTTCAGAAAGCTCCCTCCATTCATGAGTGACGTTCCTGCCGACCCTGCTGCCGCCCATCTTGAAACCATTGCCCTCGAACTTGGCATTCCGCTCAGTTCGGTAACGGCAACCGCCAAGCTGCTCGCAGAAGGCGCGACGGTGCCGTTCATTTCCCGATATCGGAAGGAAGCGACCGGTTCGCTGGATGAAGTTCAGATTCAGGCGGTGCGCGACCGCATGCTGCAACTCGCCGAACTCGACAACCGTCGGGCATCGATTCTCAAATCACTGGAGGAGAGAACTCTTCTGACGCCAGAGCTGAAGAAAAAGATTCTGGCGGCGCTGACGGTGAGCGCGTTGGAAGACATTTTTGCACCGTATCGGCCGAAGCGTCAGACGCGTGCGACGAAGGCAAAGGACCGGGGCCTGGAGCCCTTGTCGGCATGGCTGCTGGCGAACCAAGATGCGGACCCTGCGGAGGAAGCGGCGAAGTTCATCGATGCGGAAAAGGAAGTCGCGACGGCTGAAGATGCGCTCGCCGGGGCGCGCGACATCATTGCCGAACAGGTGGCTGACGACGCGGCTTTGCGTGGTCGGACCCGGAAGCTTTACGAAGAGGAAGCGGTGGTGGCTTCCAAGGTGATGTATGGCAAGGACAAGGATCCTGAGGCGGCGAAGTTCCGCGACTACTTTGAATGGAGTGAGCCACTTCAGACGATTCCATCGCACCGCACCCTGGCGATCCGTCGGGGAGAGAAGGAAGGCTTCCTGATCATGCGGATCGAAGTGCCGCTGGAACGTGTGGTGCCGCTGGCCGTGCCGGAATGGGTGACGGGTTCGGGAGCTGCGGCGGAAGAAGTTCGCAAGGCGGTGGAAGATGGCTGCAAGCGCTTGCTGATGTCCTCGATGGAAACCGAGATGCGTCTCGCGGCCAAGAAGACGGCGGATGCCACCGCAATTCAGGTCTTTGCGGACAATCTTCGTGAATTGCTTTTGGCCTCGCCGCTCGGTCGCAAGCGGACCATTGCCATCGATCCGGCTTTCCGCACCGGCTGCAAAACGGTGGTCCTGGATGACAAGGGCAAGCTGCTGCATCACACCGTGCTGCACGCCACCGCAGGTTCTAACAGTCAGCAGTATGAAGCGGCAGTTGAGCTGGCGGGACTGATCAAGAAATTTGACATCGAAGCGATCGCGATCGGCAATGGCACGGCAAGCCGTGAAACCGAGACCTTTGTGAAGAAGCTCAAGCTTCCCGCTTCCATTCCGGTGATCATGGTCAACGAGAGCGGTGCGTCGATTTACTCGGCCTCCGAAGCGGCGCGTGAGGAATTCCCGACCGAGGATGTGACGGTGCGTGGTGCGGTGAGCATTGGCCGCCGGCTGATGGACCCCCTGGCAGAACTGGTGAAGATTGACCCGAAAGCCATCGGTGTGGGACAGTATCAGCATGATGTTGATCAGCGGGCACTGAAGGCCGGATTGGATGATATTGTGGAAAGTTGCGTGAACGGCGTGGGCGTCGAACTGAACACCGCATCGAAGCAGCTGTTGGCCTATGTTTCCGGACTCAATGCGAGCCTTGCGGAAAACATCGTTTCGTGGCGCAACGAGAACGGCGCGTTTTCATCGCGGGCCGAGCTGAAGAGTGTCCCGCGACTTGGCGAAAAGGCCTTCGAACAGGCCGCAGGATTCCTGCGGATTCGCGGAGCGGCTCATCCGCTGGACGCTTCGGCGGTCCACCCCGAGCGCTATGCTCTGGTCGAGCAGATGGCCAAGGATGCCGGCTGCGGCGTTGAGGACCTGCTGCGTGATCCGGCTGCGCGAAAGAAGATCGATTTGCAGCGCTACGTGAGCGATGACGTCGGTCTGCCAACCCTGCAGGACATCATGAACGAGCTGGCCAAGCCAGGTCGTGACCCGCGGAAAGCCTTCGAGTTGTTCTCCTTTGCCGAAGGCGTCGAAAAGCCGAGCGATCTGACACAGGGGCTCAAACTCCCGGGGATCGTGACCAACGTGACGGCCTTCGGTGCCTTTGTGGATGTCGGGGTGCACCAGGACGGTCTGGTCCACGTCAGCCAGCTTTCGGATCAGTTTGTTAGAGACCCGAGCGAAGTGGTCAAGGTCGGCCAAAAAGTCAGCGTGACGGTCATGGAAGTCGACATCGCGCGGAACCGCATTTCGCTTTCCATGAAATCAGCGCCCGACTTCGAGCCACGTCAGCAGCGCGGTGGTCCAGCGGATCGTCGCGACTCGCGTCCGCCCCGCCGCGGCCAGGCACGAAGCGGTCAGAATCAGGGTGGTGGCGGTGGCGGCGATTGGTTCAGCCAGGCGATGAGTCAGGCGAAAAAGAAGTGAGCGAACCGCCCCGAACTTCCTTTTGACATCGGTGGACTCCGTGGCGAGGGACTGCCGAGCAAGATCGCCGATCGAACAACGTATGAAACTCTTCGAACCCCTCCAACTCGGCGCGCTATCGCTGCCGAATCGCATCATCATGGCTCCATTGACCCGCTGTCGTGCGGGTGAGGGACGGGTGCCGACGGATCTGATGGCGAAGTACTACGTCCAGCGTGCCACTGCGGGATTGATCATGTCGGAGGCAACGTCGGTTTCGGCGATGGGCGTTGGCTATCCGAATACTCCGGGGATCTGGTCCGAGGATCAGGTCGAGGGATGGAAGAAGGTAACCCAAGCGGTGCATGATGCGGGGGGCTTGATTCATCTTCAGTTGTGGCATGTTGGCCGGATCTCGGATCCGAGTTATCTCGATGGTGAGCTGCCCATTGCCCCGAGTGCCATCGCGGCAAAGGGACATGTCAGTCTGGTACGTCCGAAGAAGGACTATGTGGTTCCGCGAGCGATCTCCGTCGATGAGATCAAGTCGGTGGTCGAAGAATTCCGAGTGGGCGCTGAAAACGCGAAGAAAGCGGGATTCGATGGCGTGCTGATCCATTCAGCAAATGGCTATCTGATCGACGAGTTTCTTCAGGATTCGGCGAACCATCGCGATGATCAATACGGGGGATCCATTGAAAATCGCTCGAGGTTCTTGTTAGAGATTGTCGATGCGGTAACGACGGTCTGGGAGTCGGGACGGGTCGGGGTGCATCTGGCACCGCGGGGTGACGAACATGATATGGGAGACTCGGACCCACTGGCCTTGTTCACGCATGTGGCCAAGGAGCTTGGAAATCGGTCGGTCGCTTACATTTCCGCTCGGGAGCAGCACGACGGTCAGGCGATCGGTCCGGAAATGAAAAAGGCTTTCGGCGGACCCTTCATCGCCAATCAGGGATTTGATCAAGCTTCTGCGGAAAAGGCGGTTCATGAGGGCGATGCGGATGCGGTGGCCTTTGGGAAGGCCTTCATCGCGAATCCGGATTTGGTGGAACGATTCCGCACCGGGGCAGCTCTGAACGAGCCGGATCCCTCGACGTTCTACTTTCTAGGAGATGGTGAAATCGAGCATGGCTACACGGATTACCCGACGGTCGACGCCGATTCTCCAGGCTAGGATCCGGCATTCCGGAGGAGGGCTCATGACACGGTTTTGACATTTTGTCCCACAACCTGATGTTTGGGCGGTTTTCTCATACTAATGCCCTTTCCATTTCCGGTCCGGATCATCGTGCCCGCCGTCCTCCTGGCGGTGGCTCCGGTGTCTCCCCTGGGAGCTCAGGAAGGCTGGTCTCGAGCGGGGCTTCAGGCCTGGGGACTGGTGACTTCGGGCGAGTATGAGTCCGCTCTGGAGTTCGCCGAGCAGATTTCCGAGTTTGCTCGCAGGGACCCTCAAGTGGTTGAGGCTCAGTTGAACGCCTTGATGAGCCTGGGTCGCTACGAGCTCGCTGGCGAGCGTGCCGCTGAGGCTGCGGCGGCGTTTGAAGGCTACATTCCGATTCAGGTTCAAGCCATTGAAGTGCTGCGCCGGACAGGGCGCGAGGCAGAGTCAAAAAAGCGGCTCGAGGGACTCGATGCTCTGGCGAAAAAGTCGAACCCCGCCACGCTCAATGCCGTCGAGCTGGTCGCGCTGGGGCGGGCCGCCCTGCTTTTGGGGGCCGAACCCAAGCTGGTGCTCAAGCAGTTTTACGATCGGGCCCGCAAACTCGAGACAGCCGGCTGGCAGGCCACCCTGGCGACTGCCGAACTGGCGATCGAAAAGGCGGACTATGCGCTGGCCACCAAGGTGCTCAACGAGGTTCGCACCCGCGTCGGTCCGGTGCCGGACTTCCTGTATTTGCAGGCGGAAGCTTATTCGCAGTCGGATCGCGTGCGGTCCGAGCGTTTTCTCGACGAGGTCCTGGAGTCGAATCCCAGGCATCTGCCGGCGCATCTTCTCCGCGCCGTCCACGCAATCGATGTCGAGGACTACGACAGCGCGCGATCGATTCTCGACGACGTGCGAAAAACCAATCCAGCGCACCCGCAGGCATGGGCGCTGGAGGCGGCGATCGCTTATCGTCTGGATCAGGACGAGGAGGGAAAACGAGCGAGGTCAAAAGCGCTGGAACCCTGGTCGAAAAATCCGGAAGTCGATTATTGGATCGGAGAGAAGCTCTCGCAAATGCGGCGTTTCACAGAGGGTTCCGACTTTCTGCGTCGGGCGCTTGAAGCTGATCCCAGCCATCTACCGAGTAAAAAGGCGCTCGGTCAGAACTTGTTGCGGTTAGGAAATGACCAGCAAGGTTGGGCGATGATCCGCGAGGTTCAGGAGGCGGACCCCTATGATGTGGAGGTTTTCAACCTGATGCTGCTGCACGACGAGCTGGAAAAATTCGTGACCTTGAGCTCCGGAAGTTTTGCGGTGCGCATGCGACCGACCGAGGCCGCGGTGTATGGCAAACGGGTGTTGGAACTTCTTGAAGAGGCGGAACGGGATCTCGGCGCTCGCTATGGTTACCGACCCGTGGAGCCGGTGGTGGTCGATTTCTTCCCGGATCAGCAGGACTTCGCGGTGCGGACCCTCGGGATTCCAGGGGGGCTCGGAATTCTCGGAGCCTGTTTCGGGAATGTGATCGCGATGAATAGTCCGGGTAGCCCGGGCGCGATGGGCACCAATTGGGAGTCGACGCTGTGGCATGAGTTCTGCCACACGATCACCCTCGGCGCGACCGCCAACCGCATTCCACGTTGGCTGACTGAAGGGATTTCGGTTTACGAGGAGCATCGACGTGATCCGTCATGCGCCGGCCAGATGACTCCGGAATTCCGCAAGCGCATCCTTGAAGTCGATGGCTTGATTCCGATTTCCGGACTGAGTGCCGCACTAACGAATTTCGCGGAACCCGAGACGATTGGCTTTGCCTATTTCGAAGCCTCGCTGCTTGTCGGCTATCTGATCGAGACTTATGGCGAAGACCGCTTCCAGCAAGTGCTCGATGACCTGCGGACAAATGGGGTGATCGAGGAGGTGCTGGCGCGGCGCATGGCGGCGGTGGAAAAGCTCGACGAAGGTTTCGCCGCGTTCGCCCAAAAACGTGCAGAAGGTCTGGCTCCGGATGTCGACTGGACGATGCCCGGACCGGCGTCACCCCGCGATCCGGAATCGGTCTCGGAAATTCTCGATGAACATCCTAACAACTTCTGGGCGCTGACCATGCGGGCCGAATGGTTGCTTGGTGAGCGTCGCTGGGACGAGGCGAAGGAGATCGGTGAAAGGCTGGTGATGCTGCTTCCCTCCTACGGCGGAGCCTCGAATGGCTACTCAATCCTTGCCAGGGCCTATCGCAATCTCGGCGATACTGAGGAGGAACGCTTGGCCTTGCGGGAGTGGTCGAAAGTCGACGGAGAGGCGACGGACGCATTCCTGCGATTGGTCGAGCTGGACCTCGAAGCCAGCGATTGGGAGGCGCTGGACGATTCGGCTCGCCGAGTCCTATCGGTCAATCCACTGCTGCGCGCGCCGCATCAGGCACTCGGGCTGGCGGCGGAGCAGCGGGGCGATGATGAAGGGGCCATGGATGCGTTCGAAACCTTGCTGGAACTTGATCCCATCAATCCCGCCGACATCCATTTCCGGCTCGCCGGGCTTTATCGCGATGAGGACGAAGCGAAGGCGCGTCGCCACGTCCTGCTGGCACTTGAAGAAGCTCCACGTTTCCGGGCGGCTCACGGACTGCTGCGCGAACTCAAGCGACAATCCGAACCAGAGATCGAACGATGAAATTACGGGCTTATGCAATTGCATTGGTCGCCCTGCTGGCAACGGGGTTTGCCCTGGCTCAATTCGGCGGTGGTCGACGTGATCACTACAATGATTTTGACGGTGTACCCTCGCGAAATGGCGTGCCCGATTGGGAGGTGAAGCCTCACATGCCCGATGACCTGTTCACATTTGTTAGAATAAGATATTCGTCGGGTGGAGGCGGGCGAAGGCGGGGGGGTGGATGGCGGACCGACTATCCTGATAGCGATCTGAACTTTTCCTATCGTCTTCAGGAGTTGAGCTCGATCGAAGTCGATCCCGACGGGAAAATCCTCGACCTGACTGACCCCGAACTCTTCGATTATCCGTTCATCTACATGATCGAGCCCGGCGCAATCTGGCTGAGTGATGAGGAGCGGGTGGCCTTGCGGAGGTATCTTGAAAATGGTGGCTTTCTGATGGTGGATGATTTTTGGGGCGATCAGGAGTGGGAGGGCTTCATGAGCGAGTTCCGTCAGGTCTTCCCCGACCGTGATCTCGACCGGGAGTTGCAGGAATTGCCGCTCGAACATCCGATCTTTCACTGTGTATTCGACCTGAAAGAGAAGCCGCAGGTGCCGGCGATCAACAATGCGATTCGAGGGAGGGATCAGGGAATCACCTGGGAGCAGTATAAGACCGGAGCGCGTGATGTTTCCTACAAGGCTCTGTTCGACGATCAGGGGCGGATGATGTGCATCATCTGCTTCAATACCGATCTCGGCGATGGCTGGGAACGAGAAGGAGAGAACGAATGGTATTTCCGGGAATTTTCCGAAAAGAAGTCCTACCCCATGGGTATTAATATCGTGTTCTACGCCCTGACCCATTGAACCCCTTTCTTATATCCAGTCATGTCCCATCCCGATCCGATACCGCCGGCCCTTCCGAGGGATCTCCCCCCACTCGATGCGCCGAATGAACATGATCGGGATCGTGATGCGGTCAATCAGCTGGCATCGGCTCGCGCACGGATCAGCTCCGAGTTGTCAAAGGTCATCATCGGACAGGCAGATGTGATCGACGAGATGCTGATCGCCTTGCTCAGTGGCGGGCATTGCCTGATCACCGGCGCGCCGGGACTGGCGAAGACGTTGCTGGTTAAATCACTGGCCGAACTATTCCATCTGAGTTTCCACCGCATTCAGTTCACGCCTGACCTGATGCCATCCGATATCACCGGCACCGAAATGGTGGGTGAGACGGGGCAGGGGCGGGAAATGGTTTTTCAAAAAGGTCCGATCTTTGCAAACATGATCCTGGCGGACGAGATCAACCGCACGCCTCCGAAGACCCAGTCGGCGCTGCTTGAGGCGATGCAGGAGCATCAGGTCACCGCGGCGGGCACGACCTTTCCACTGCCGGAACCGTTCTTTGTTCTGGCAACACAGAACCCGATCGAGATGGAAGGCACCTATCCTTTGCCGGAAGCGCAACTCGACCGCTTCATGTTCAACGTCGTCATCGACTACCTTCCCGAGGATGACGAGGTGACGGTGGTGATGCGGACGACAGGAGCCAGGGGTGAGAAGATCAAGCCGCTATTCACGGCTGAGGAACTGATGGCCTATCAGGACGTGGTGCGCAAGGTTCCGGTGGCTGAAGAGGTGGTGCGCTACGCGGTGCGACTCGCCGCCGCATCCCGACCGGGACGCGAGGGCTCGAGCGAGTTCATCAATGATTTCGTCAACTGGGGCGCGGGCCTCCGGGCGGCACAGTTCTTGATTCTGGGCGGCAAAACGCGGGCGCTCCTTGAAGGTCGGACCCATGTCGCGATGGAGGATGTGCGGGCCTTGGCGGCCGCGGTTCTTCGCCATCGGATTCTGCCGAACTACCGCGCGGAAGCTGAAGGGATTGGCGTTTCCGATATCATCGACCACCTCATTGAAAGCGTGCCGGCGACGCTCTGACATCATGAAGCGCGCGACCCCTGCAAACCGATTTCTCGAGCCGACCGCGCTGATGCGGATTCGCTCGCTTGAGTTGCGGGCGCGGATTGTGGTCGAGGGTTTCAGGAACGGTCTGCATCGCAGTCCTTATCATGGGTTCTCTGCGGAGTTCAGCGAATACCGTCAGTATGTGCCGGGAGATGATATCAGGCATGTCGACTGGCGGGTCTATGCGCGTAGTGATCGCTATTATGTGAAGAAATATGAGGATGAGACGAATCTTCGATGTCAGTTGCTGGTCGATGGAAGTCGATCAATGGCCTACGGCTCGAATCCGGAGCTGACCAAGCATCGCTACGCGGCGACCCTTGCGGCGACTCTCGCCTACTTTCTAACAGGGCAGGGTGACGCCGTGGGGGTGACCCGCTTCGATGACCACATCCGGGATTACCTGCCGCCTCGGAACCGCCCCGGCCATTTGCGGCGATTGATGCTGAGTCTCGAGCAAGAGCCTGAGGGGCGGGCGACCGATATTGGTGCGGCGATCGAGCGGGTGGCTCAAATGCACGACCGGCGCGGACTGTTCATCCTGTTTTCGGATCTCCTGGCACCGCTCGGTGAACTCAAGCGCGAGTTGGGTCTGCTGCGAGCACGGGGGAATGAAGTGGTCGTGTTCCGGGTGCTGGACCGGCGTGAACTCGATTTTGATTTCAATGACTCCGCGCGATTCACCGATCTGGAATCGGGTCGGGATCACTTCATCGATCCGGGCAGGGCGCGCGCCGATTATCTTGAACGTTTTCACGCCCACGAAATCGAGTTGCGGCAGATCTGCCAGCAGGGGGGAATCGAGCTCATTGTGACACCGACGGATCTGTCGCTCGATCTCGCCTTGTACGATTTCCTCAGTAGCCGCTCCCGCCGTGGACCGGACCCCGGACGTAGCCGGGCGAACCTCCGTCGCGCGAAGTGATGAACTTTCTCGTTCCATTCTATCTTCTCGGAGCGCTCGCAGTGGCGGTGCCGATTTATCTGCACCTGCGTCGGAAGCCGCCCAAGGATTCGGTCGAATTCAGCTCGTTGATGTTCCTGAATTCGACGGATTACCCGCCGGTGAAGCGCAGCCGCCTTCTTGAAAATCTTCCGCTGTTGCTGCTGCGCTGTCTGGCTCTGCTGCTGCTCGCCGCGTTGTTCGCCCGACCCTTCTTCAGCGGGGGGGAGGAGTCGATCGAAAAGGGTCAGGTTCGAACGGTGCTGCTCCTCGATACCAGTGCTTCGATGCGCAGAGATGGTCTGTGGGAAATGGCTCAGGCTGAGGTCGCCAAGGTTCTGGCTGAAGCGGAGTCGGGCGACGAGGTGGCCATTCTAACAGTCGATGGATCGGCGCGAACGTTGGTCAATTTCGACGACTGGCGGGAAGCCGCTGAAAGTCGTCGCGAGGATCTCGCGATGGGGGCGATTGAGAGCCTTGAACCGAGTTGGCAAGGGACCGACCTCGGCTTGGGTCTGTTGGCTGCTGCAGATCTGCTTGCCGATGCTGTGGCTGATGAGGAAATGACATTGGAGGGAAGAATCGTCGTCGTCAGTGATCTGCAGGAAGGCGCGAATCTCGAAGCAGTGGCTGGGGCAACCTGGCAGGATGGCCTGAAAGTCGAATTGAGACCGGTGGAAGCCGATGCCTCGACCAACGCCACGCTTGCCGTCGCTCCCAGCCAGGATCCTGCGCGACCAATGGTCAGGGTCTCGAACGACGAGGTTTCGGAAAGCGGGAGCTTTACTCTGAAGGTTGACGACGATGAGATCTCCGCTTTGGTGCCGCCGGGCGAAAGTCGGGTGTTCGAGCTTCCTGCGGGTACCGAGGAAGTGGTGCTCGCGGGTGACGCCCAGGACTTCGATAACCGACTATTTCTGGCTCCCCGAGAAGCTGCGGTGGTGACTCTGGGTTTCCTTGGCGATGGTAAGGCGGACGATGCCGATGGTCCGGAATACTATTTCCGTCGTGCCTTCGGGCGGTCGGAGTTGTTAGATCCGCGCTTTATTGAGGGCACCGATGAAGTGGCCTCGATTCTCACAGTGGCGAGACCGCTCGCAGCTGCGGAAGCCGAGAAAGTCCACGCTGCGCTCGAACAGGGAGGGCGGGTTCTGCTTCTTCTGAGTTCGACGTCGATGGCCGAGACACTGGCTCGCCTGGCGGGTGTCAAGGATGGTCCATCGCTGGAAGAATCCAGCGGGCGTTACGCTATGCTTGAAGGGATCGACTTTGATCATCCCTTGTTGAGCGGTTTCAGTGATCCGAGATGGCGTGATTTCACCGAAGTGCATTTCTGGCATCACCGCAAGCTCGACCCGGCAGCGCTGCCGGGGACGCAGGTAATTGCTCGTTTTGATAATGGAGATCCTGCATGGTTGGAGATGCCGGTCGGGTCGGGGAGCTTGGTCGTGATGTCATCCGGCTGGCATCCGGGTGACAGCCAGTTGGCTTTGTCGTCGAAGTTCGTGCCTTTGCTTTACTCGATCTTCGCGGAACAAGGTCCGCGAGTGGGGGAGGTAGGGCAGTTTTTTGTTGGCGACTCGCTTCCAGTCGAGGCCTCCGACCGCCGCCTCATACTACCCGATGGCGGGATTCATGAGCTTGTCGATGGCGCTGAATTTCGGGCAAACGAACCGGGGGTCTACCGAGTCGAAGGTGGAAGTCGGGGCCGGCGCTATGCGGTGAACCTGCGGCAGTCGGAGTCACTGTTTCGACCGCTTTCGAGGGAGTCGTTGATCGCTCTAGGAGTGCCCTTGGCTGGCGGTGGGGTCGAAAAAGTTCCGGCTGAAGAATCGGACAAGCGGCGTTTGCGCAATCGTGAGGCCGAAGAGGACCAGCACCTGTGGCGCTGGGCGGCGATGGGCTTGCTGGTGTTGCTCGTCGTCGAATCTGCGGTGGCTTCTCGTGGAAGTTATGCGAGATCTTTAAGGGAAGGAGTGCCATCATGATCGAATCCATTCTGCAGCGCCATCTTGGCCCGATCGCGGAGCGACATGTCGCGGAACATCGGAGTCGGATCCGCGCAATTGTCATTGCGGCAACTTCGATCACGGGATTCGTGCTTGTGTTACTGCTGAGGACTGGCCGCGATCCTGGGTGGTGGCTGATCGGCGCTCCGACACTGGTGGCTCTGACAGGATGGCTGCTTTGCCGCTTTCTTCTCAAACCGCCTACACTGGATCTTCGGTCGGTGGCGAAGGAGATCGAAGGGACAAACCCAGAACTCCGGGCGATGCTGCTAACAGCTGTTGAAGAGGAGGAACGGAACGGGGGCAGGGAACTCGATTTCCTCCAACAGCAACTCATCTACAAGGCTGCGGAATCGGCGATCATCGGGCACTGGCGTGATACGGTCGGGGACCGGGGGTATAAGCTCTGGCGGAGTCTTGAGCGTGCCGCGCTGCTGACGCTCGTGGCTGCCGGAGTGCTTCTGCTCGGAGCGCGTTGGAATTTCGACGTGAAAGGGGTGGGTCCACGGGCGGAAGAATCGGGCAGCATGGTTTTCGAAAAACCGGGCGATGATGGGGTGGTCGATGTGACACCCGGCGACGTCGAACTCGAGCGCGGCAGTCGACTTTTGGTGACCGCGCGCTTTGAGAGTGGCCTGCCATCGGAAGCGCAATTGGTGGCCGAGCTGGGTGACGAGTCGCGATCCATCGAGATGCGTCAAAATCTCTCCGACCCGATTTTTGTAGGTGAGATTCCACGAGTCGAGAGCGACGGTCGCTATCGGATCAGCTTTCCAGGTGGATCCACGCGCGACTTCGAGGTGAAGACCTACGAATTGCCGAAGGTCGTGGGCGTCGATGCCTCGATCGATCCACCGGAAGGGATTGATGTTGAGACCGAGGTCATTGAAGACACCTGGCGGGTGACGGTGCTTGAGAGTTCCACTCTAACACTGACGGTGAGAGGAAACGAGGTTGCGGTGGCGGGACGACTGGTCGCTCAGGGGAAGGATGACGAGGACGGTGTTGAGATTCCGCTCAAGCCGGGCGGGGAGGGCACTTTCTCGGCGAGTTTTTCGGCGGAAGGTGACCGACTTTTCAGGGTTCATCTGGCGGATGCTGAGGGGCGTGAAAATCGCCGGCCGCCGCTGTTTCGAGTGGTTGTCAGGAGGAACTTGCCGCCACGCATCGAGTTGGCATTTCCCGGGGGCGATGTTGACGTTTCACCGCTTCAGGAACTCGAGGCGGAAGCGGTGCTGTGGGATGATGTCGGTATCGTGGCAGCGGGTGCGACCCTGCAGATGAACGGGGAAGTCCGGGAGCTGGTTTTCGATACGCAAGACTTCGGAGAGGACAAACGGGAGACGGTTGCGGCAATGTTGGACTTCGAGTCATGGGGGGCGAAGCCGACCGACTTGATGATTTATTCCTTCTGGGCTGAGGATCTGGATGCACGTGGTGAGAGACGTCGGGTCGAGAGTGATTTGCGATTTGCGGAAGTGCGTCACTTCGAGCAGATCTACCGGGAAGCACCAGGTGGTGCCGCCGCTGCCCAACAGCAGCAACAATCCCAGCAGTCCGGCGGCCAGCCGCAGGGGAGCCAAAGCGAAGAGTTGATCGAGCAGCAGAAGGAAGTTCTCAATGCAACGTGGAGGCTGATGCGACGCGGCAGTTCCGATTCCTTGGGGGACGATGCAGCCATCGTCGGAGCAGGACAGACGAGCGTGATTCAGGCCGCGGAATCGGCGTCCGCCATGGTGACTGATGCCGAAGCCGGAACTCATCTTGAGCGGGCGATCGAAGAAATGCGCGCGGCGGCGGTCGAGCTGGAGGCGGTCGAGACGGATGCGGAACGTCTCGGGCCTGCACGGCTGCATGAGCAGGCGGCGATGGGGCACCTCGTCAGGATGCGCGAGCGGGAGTTTCAGGTGGGACGCTCCGAGCAGCAGGCGGGTCAAGGCAGTGCCTCGCAGCGCCAGCAGCGGCAGTTGCAGAACATGGAGCTGAAACAGGAGGAGCGGCGCTATGAAACGCAGCGCTTTGCGGAGGAGCAGCAGCAGGATCAGGCCGGAGAGGCGAACCGCGAGGACGTGCAGATGCTCAATCGACTCAAGGAGCTGGGACGCCGCCAGGAAGGGATTACCGAGAAGGCAAAGGAGCTTCAGGCGATGCTTGAGGAGGCCGAGAGCGAAGAAGAAAAGGAAGAGCTTCGCCACGAACTGAAACGTCTCGAAGAAGAACAGCGGCAGATGCTGGAGGATCTGGACGAGCTGAACGAGCGCATGGAGTCGGAGGAAAACCGGAGCCGCACGGCGGAAGCTCGTGAACAACTTCAGGAAGCACGCGAGGATGCCCTCAAGGCGGCAGAGGGGCTCGAAATCGAACAGCTGGATGAGGCGGCAAACGCCGGGACCCGCACCGAGCGGCAGCTCGAGCAACTTGCGGATGAGTTTCGTGAACGGACGTCGAATCAGTTTGCCGATGAGATGCGCGCCGCCCGCGATCAGGCGCGCGATCTCGCCCAACGGCAGTCGGAGATTGCGGATGAGATGGAAACCCATCGAAGCGCACAGGCGGAGAAGCCGGACCCGCTTGAGGACGAAAAGCGACAGCAAGCGCTGGCGACCGAACTTGAGGCTCAGCAGGAAAGATTGAGGCAACTGCAAGAATCCCTCCGTGAACTTAGCGAGGAGGCAGCGGAAAATGAACCGATCCTTTCTCGGAAACTCTACGACGAACTACGGGATAGTGAGACCGAAGGCGTGGACGAGGACTTGGATGCGGCGGGGCGTCTAACACGTTTCGGAAGAGTGGGAGATGCCTCGGAGTTCGAGCAGTCGGCACGACGCGGAATTGAGGAGTTCCGCGATGGGATTGAAAGTGCTGCCGAGAGTATTCTGGGAGACGAGGAAGCGGCCTTGAGAATGGCTCGTGACGAGATCGAAAATCTTCTCCGCGACGTTGAGGAAGAAGAGCGCCGAGAACGTGAAGAAGGAGAGCTCAGCGAAGGCCAGCAAGCAGACGAAGGCCAACAAGCGGGACAAGGTGAACAACCGGGCGAAGGCCAACAACCGGGCGAAGGCCAACAACCGGGCGAAGGCCAACAACCGGGCGAAGGCCAACAACCGGGCAATGGTCAACAACCGGGCGAAGGCCAACAACCTGGCGAAGGCCAGCAAGCGGGACAAGGTGAACAACCGGGCGAAGGCCAACAACCGGGCAATGGTCAACAACCGGGCGAAGGTCAACAACCGGGGCAAGGCCAGCAACCGGGCGAAGGCCAACAACCGGGCGAAGGCCAACAACCGGGTGAAGGTCAACAACCGGGTGAAGGTCAACAACCGGGCGAAGGTCCACAACCGGGCGAAGGTCAACAGCCGGGCCAAGGCCAGCAACCCGGCCAAGGCCAACAACCCGGACAAGGTCAACAACCGGGACAAGGTCAACAGACAGGGAATGGTGCAGGTGGATCCGCCGGTGAAAATCGGGGTGGCACTGGTGGAACTCGATTTTTTGAGGAGTGGACGGATCAGGGAGAGATGGGTCCGACGGGCGAGGAAGAGGCACCCATCCTTGGTGAAGGCTATCGCGAGTGGTCGGACCGATTGCGCGACGTCGAGGAAATGCTGCAGGACGAGGACCTTCAGCAAGAAGCCGCGAGGGTACGTGATCGTGCCCGGCAGATGCGCCGTGATTTCAACCGGGAAGGTGAGCGACCCAGGTGGGGCCTGATGGAGGACCAGATCATGGAACCCTTGAGAGAATTGCGGGAGCGGGTCGATGAGGAGCTTGCCAAACGCGAGCGGCCGGAAGCGCGTTTGCCCTTGAATCGGGATCCGGTTCCCGGCGCCTACGAGGAACTGGTGCGCGAGTACTACGAACGTTTGGGAAGCGGCGAATGAATGGAGCCATGATCATTTTCGAAGGAGGAAGCTGGGGATACTACGGCGCGGCGCTTGCCGTCCTCGGCATGGCCGGGGCGATCGTGGCGGCATTGCGCCAGGGTCGCAGCGCCCGCTTGCCTCTGTGCCTGCGGATCGTGGCTCTGGCCTTGCTTGCGCTCTGTTTGGCCGAGCCGTCGTGGGTGGGTGAGGAGGCGGAACCTGGCGCAAATCTCGTGGCAGTGATCGCTGACAACAGCAAGGGGATGCAGGTCGTCGATGCGGGCGAATCATCGACGCGGGCTGAGAAACTGCACGAACTGCTGAGCGAACCAGCCGGCGGGGACGCCGAGTGGCTCGCTGAGATCGAGTCGACTTTCGCGTTGCGACGCTTTGCGATGGATCGAGGGTTGCGACGGGTCGATCAATTCAAGGACCTCGATTTTGAAGGCTCGGCATCGACGATCGGAGCATCGCTTGAAGGAATCCGTCGGCGCTTCGCCAATCGCCCGGTAGCGGGCGTGTTGTTGCTAAGCGATGGCATCGCGACGGACGAAATCGACCCCCGATTGATTGAGGGCCTTCCACCCATTTATCCAGTCCTGATCGGCGGCGAGGCCCCTGAACGCGACCTTGGTCTGTCGACGGCTGTGGTTTCCGAGTCGGCGTTCGAAGATGCGCCGCTCACCTTTCGAGCTGATGTGGTCGCCCTCGGCTACCGCGATCGTGAAGTGACGGTGCGTCTGCTCGATGAATCGGGCGGAGAAGTCGAAAGCCTCAGCTACACCCCAGACTCGGACGACGACACCCGCGCGGTGCGCTTCCAGCATCGACCCGAAAAAAGCGGCGTTTGTTTCTTTCGAATCGTGGTCGAAGGGGGGGAAGGGAATGAAGCGACGACGGCCAACAATTCCCGATTGCTGACGGTCAATCGCGGTGATGGTCCGTATCGGATACTCTACGTTTCCGGCCGGCCCAATTGGGAGTTCAAGTTTCTCAACCGTGCATTGGCCGAAGATCCGGAGGTGCAACTTGTCGGCCTGATCCGGGTCGCCCGCCGTGAGCCGAAGTTTCAGTGGCGTTCCGGGAAAGGCGATTCCGCGAATCCCTTGTTTCGTGGTTTCAATCCGGACGACGACAGTGCGGACTACGATCAGCCGGTGATGGTCCGGCTGAACACCCGTGATGATCTGGAGTTGGCCGCGGGCTTTCCTCGGACGGCTGAAGATCTTTTCGAATACCGGGCGGTCATCATCGATGACCTCGAGCGTGAGTTTTTCACCATCGATCAACTTGAGTTGTTAGAGTCTTTCGTTTCTCGTCGTGGAGGGAGCGTGCTGATGCTCGGAGGAGTCGAAAGTTTTGCCAACGGTGGCTATGGGAAAACGCCTGTTGAAAGGATGTTGCCGGTGCATTTGGGCGGCGTGAGCAAAGTGCCGCCGGGCGATGATCTGGCTCTCGACTTGACTCGCGACGGCTGGCTTTCTCCGTGGATGCGGCTGCGTGGCAGCGAGCTCGAGGAGCGCGATCGATTGGCGGGGATGAGCGGCTTCCACAGTCTGAATCGTGTGGCCGGGATCAAGCCCGGTGCGACGGTCCTGGCTCAGGTTCGTGACGGAGGAAGCTCACGCCCTGCGCTGGCCGTGCAACGCTACGGTGACGGTCGGGTCGCCGCGATGATGCTTGGCGATTTCTGGCGCTGGGGTTTCCACAATCCCGACAACCGGCCGGACATGGAAAAGGCGTGGCGGCAATTGACCCGCTGGATGCTGGCCGATGTGCCGGATCGGGTTTCCCTCGAGCTCAAGGCGGCTGGCGAGGGCGCGGTGAAGGCTCGGCTGAGGGTGCTTGATCCCTCTTTCATGCCGCTGTCCGACGCGCGGGTAAAAATTTCAGTGCGAGGCGAGGGCTCGGATGCCGTCGAGTTGAATGCGACGCCGTCCGACAGCGAGGCCGGGGTTTATGAAGTGACCTTTCTTCCGGAATCAGGTGCGATGACCTTGATTGAAGCTTCGGCGAGCGACTCGTCCGGACTCCATCTCGGGGCTGCCGAGGACGGCTGGGTGGCAAATGGCGACGCCGATGAGTTTCGGCGCCTCGAACCGAATCGGGAGTTGCTGGAACGGATCGCCGCGGCCACCGGGGGCAAGATGATCGACGCTTCCGATCTGACCGGGTTTGCCAAGGACCTGCCACGCATGGAACTGCCCGAAACCCGGACATGGTCGCGCTCTCTGTGGCATACCCCCATCGTGTTTCTGCTGGTGCTTGCCTGTTTCGCGGGCGAGTGGATTTTGCGACGTCGACGTGGCCTATCATAGAATTCATGAACTACTCCATCCATCGTAGATTAAAGGCGTTGCTGTTGGTGGCATGGTTTGCTGCCGTGGCCGGGTTGCCTGCAGAGTCGGTGGATCTGGTCGTTGTCGTGGGCGCGGCGGGTGCAGAAGAGTTCGCCCCTCATTTTTCAAAGGCCTCGGATGAGTGGCAGGCGGCTGGCCGCCGTGGCGGTGGGGCGCTGCATGTGGTAGGCACGGACCTTGCTGAAAACTCCGATCTGGAGCAGCTTGAGCAGACGATTTCCAAGCTGGTGGAGGAGCCGAAAGGCTCCTTGTGGATCGTACTGCTTGGGCATGGAACTTTCGACGGGCGGGAAGCGAAATTCAATCTCCGTGGTCCGGATCTCGACGCGGTTACCCTCGACAAGTGGCTGGATGGCTCCCAGCGACAGGTCGTGGTGGTGAATGGCAGCGCTTCGAGCGCACCATTTCTGAGCACCCTTTCCGCTCCAGGTCGGATGATCGTGACGGCGACGAAAAATAGTGCCGAAGATTCCTACGCGCGCTTCGGTGAGTTCCTCGCCCGTTCGATCGACTCGTCGGAGGCCGACCTCGATCAGGATGGTTCCACTTCGCTGTTAGAAAGCTTTATTGCGGCTTCGACGGCGGTCCGTGAATTCTACGAACAGCAGGGCAGGATCGTGACTGAAGAAGCGCTGATCGATGACAACGGCGACGGATTCGGAACGCCTGCCGACTGGTTCCGTGGAGTCCGGGCGGTGAAGGTTGCGAAAGAGGGAAGCGAACCCGACGGAAGGCGGGCTCATCAGTTGCAACTTGTCCCGAGCGACGAGGAACGTCGCCTCGACCCGGAGGCTCAGGCTCGGAGGAATGCCCTTGAAGAGGAGTTGTTTGCTTTGCGGGCAAAGAAAGATGAGTTGGAGGAAGATGCCTATTTTCTGGAGCTTGAGCGACTCCTGCTGGAGATCGGAGCGATCTATGAGGCCGCGGATGAGGATTCGTGATGCCTTGAGCTGTGAGCCAGATGCTGAGCGCCGATCTCAGCTCAGAGGCCGAGTTCTTGGCGGAGTTCTTCGAAAAGCGGGTCGTCGCCTTTGCCGGGTGGTGGTGTGGGAGTGGGCAGATCCGTGGGGATGATCTTTTCCAAGGACTCGGCGACATAGCGGGAGACGGGGACGCGCATCCGGGCGGCCCGTGCGGCGATGCGCAGAAGCAAGGGGCGTGGGAGATCGAGGGTGGTCTTCATGGCTTGAGGAAGGGGTTCTCGACGGTCGAGGAATCAGCGTCCGAGCTGCTCTCGGTTTGCGCGGTAGGCGCATCGGAATCTGTCGGCAGCGACTCGGCGAAGGTTTCACTCCAGTGGGCGAGGAAGAATTTCTTTTCATCGGTCAGAAGTTTGTCGGAGTGACCGAGGATCGGGCGAAGCGAGGTGGTGAGTTGGAGGGTGACGAGCAAAAAGATAACGCACCAGATTCTCATCGGGCTTTTCTGAGTAGTGCCGTGTTCCTCAAGCACGGTGCGGATGAAGCGGAAGGCGAAGACGAGGGCGATCAGCCAGGCTCCAATTGATAGGGTTCCCATGAAGCCAAACGAACCGGTCCCTTGCGCGAAAATCCAGATGGCGGGAGCACATCCTAACAGAAGGAGTCCTGCGAGAGCGAGCATGCCGGCGAGGGTGGCGGCGAGGCGAGTGGCCGAGGCCTGACAGCCGGCGAGCGAAGAGAAGATGTAGAGGCTGGGGAAGCAGATGATGCCGGCGAAGACCAGTCCGAGTCCGACTTTCAAGGGGGCCGCCCAGAGCTGGGTGCCGTAGGCGAAGGTGCCGAGCACAAAGCCGAAAACGAGCATCGAGATGATGGCAAGCAGGGTGAAGCTCTTGAGCGCCCGCGTGCCCCCGGAGGCCTGATGACCGGCGAGTTCAGCTGGGCGGCGGAGCAAGGCTTCGAAGAGATCGCGAAGATTCGGGTTCTCGGGAAGAGGAGGAAGGGGGTGATCGTTGCGCGACGGAGCGCTTGGCGTTGGCGGTGATGGATTGGTCATGGCTGTTTGGTGGTTAGATTGGCCTTTCGTGTTTCATGAATAAGAATGACGGCGATGATCGATCCGGTGCAGACAAGGATCGCGCCGAGGGGAATGTTGCTCGGGGGGATGGCTTCCGTGATCCTGAGTAATGATTTCCAGACCGTATTGAGGAAGTTGCCTTTCATGGGGTCTTCGCGAAGGAACGCGACTTCGAGGTGGGGCGAGCCAAAGAATGGCCTGAAGATCCATGAAAACTGCATGCCGAGAAAGGCATTGCCGAAAATCCATGCGGCGAGTGTTGAGCGGGCAATGCTACTAGAAACGCAGTAGCGATGAAGGAGGCCCGAGAGACGAAGCACGCCGACAATTCCGGCGATGCCGATCAGTGCGGTGTGAAAGAGCAGGTAGGTGGCGTGCGCGGTGATGGCTGAGGAGGAATCCGGCGCCGGAGCATTCAACGCAAAGAAGAAGGTGACCGGCGAGATGGAGCCGAGAATCAGCGCGGAGATCGCAAAGGCGCTGAGCAGTGCATGGAGCGATTGCCTGAATCCGAGGCCGCTGCCAAGAAGGAGGCCGAGGAGACCGTTCAGGATGCTGTTGAAACCGAGGGTGCAGGCAATCAGGAGTGGCATTTTGACCGCCACATAGACTCCCATCAGTGGAGAACGCCAGTAGCCCACGGTGAAGCCGTAGAGTGCGAATCCAAGAGTGGTGATAAGAGCCGTGCGGGCAATCGCATCCCCGCTCGATTGATCGAGGGTTTCGGGATTGGGGCTGAGAAATTCACGCATCGGACTGGAGTCATGAAAGACCCGGCCGATGAAGAGAGAATGAATGGGAGATGAATATGCGCGTCTTTTTCGCCCACTTCATCCTGGAACTCGCCGTCGGATGGTAAGCGTCATCAGGCATGCGACGAGGGCGAGAGCGCTGGTCGTCGGTTCCGGGACCCGCATTAGTGAAACATCGTCGAGCAGAACGATAGCAAGTGTGACGTCGGCGTTGTCCGGGTCCGAAGCAAGACCTTCCACGGCGCGCCAACTCAGTGTGATCGAGTCGTTTGCCGTGAAAAAATCGAGACTTAGGTGGCCGAGCGTTCCAGCGAGGTCGTCATAGATGTGGGACGAGGATGTGCTTGGATCGAGAAGCTGGACCTCGTTCGCCATCTGAACGGGAGCGAGGGCAACGCCGTCGACAAGGAGCTGGATTCCCCCAGGATTAAATCTCAGGAGGGTGGAGCCTGCTTCACTGATTCCGACAACGGATCCAATGGAGAAACTCACCTCGTAGTGACTGTTGGGTATCAGGCCGGTGATAAGCGTTGAGATGCTTGATTCAGTTGTGTTCGAGCCGCCGGATGCCGAATAGAACGGGGCAAGGTTATCGGCCTGAAGGGCGACCAAGCCATTGTTGCCGATGGCATAGCGACTCCACGAACCGCTTCCGTTCCAACCTTCGAGAGAGGTGGTGAAGGCTCCGTTCTGAATCAGGACGCTGGCGTGCAACTGTCCTGCGGCAAGACTGCATCCCAGAATCGCGGTGAGGTAGTGGATGGTGTGCACGTGACGCTTAGCGAGTGGTTGCCTGAGCCGGGGAGTGATCGTCAAAGAACTCGCTGGTGACGGACTTTCCATGCTCCATGCGGAATCTCGACTTAAGCGCTCCCGACGGATGCCACGCTTCTACGAGGCCGTGGGGTTGGTCGTCGATCATCGTCATGGCGACGGCTTTCTGACCGTTGTCGTGCCACTCGGTGTAGGGTCCATCCAAGCGTCCTTGTCGAATGCTGGCGATGCTCTTCTTCTGGCCATTTGGATACCAGCGAGTTCGTGATCCATTCGAAAGATCGGCGATGAAGCTCTCTTCGATTTCAAGTTGCCCATCGGGATACCAGCCCCGTGTTAGTCCATTCAGTTGTCCCGCGCGAACTTCGATCTCCACTTTTCTCTGGCCGTTCGCATGGTTTTCAAAAAGAAGTCCGGTGAAGGGTTGCGAGTGGTCTTTGATGACCAGTTGACCATTGCTTCGGACCACGGATGAGCGTGGAATTTCTGCAAGCGGAGGAAGACCCGGGTTGGACTCGGGAGGGGGACGATGGAACGCAATCCAGCTCAAGAGGAACATTCCGAGCAGCGCTGCTGAAATCAGAAGAGGGCTCTTGAGTCCTTTCCGAATTGCGATGCGTATCGGTTCAGTTTGCATGAAGACGGAAGATCTTACTCTTTACCTCACCCACCTTGACGTAGATTTTGATCACCCGGGTGTCGCTGGCGAGATAGGCAGTGGTGAAAGTTTTGCCGATTCTGGCCAGAGAGAACTCCTGCTTGCTGAAGTTGCTCAGATCGTCGCTCGACTCGAGATGATAAGTGCGCTTGTCCACGGCGAGAAACTCCAGCATGGCCATGCCATCGACCACGGAGATGATATCCAAGGACAAGCCGTTTCCGGAATCCAAGGCATAAGTGCCGGCGATATACTCCTGGAGGTTGGTGAGTCCATCGCCATCGGCATCCTCATCAGGCTTGATCGATGCGAGGGTGGTGTAGCGGCCCGTAGGGTCATTGCGAATGGCTTCCAGTTCCCAGGCATCGGGCAATCCATCGTGGTCGCTATCGATGCCGATGGTGAGGTCGATGCGGGTGCTGCCCGCCGGAAGTCCGATGTTCCAGGTGCTGCCCTGCATCTGGATCGGCAGGTAGGATTCTCCTCCGTAGAGGACCCGCAGGGTGAAAGGGTAGGACGGCCGCATGGCGTTGATATCGTAGAGCTGCTCGGTCACTCCGGAATCCATGGGCACCGATAGACTGTAGTTGAATCCAATGGCTTTATTCGGGTCCGTGGGACCCCGGACAATCTCATTGTTCATGCCATCAAGGACGATGATCGCATCCTGACTTCCTAGTGGATTGCCGTGGTCATCACGCACCACACCATAGATCCGGTGGAAGGGTGCCGGTGGATAGGCAAAGGCGGATCCGAGACTCAGAAACAGGAAGGCAATCAGCCAGGAATTGAGTTGGTTCTTCATTTAGTTTCCGGAGTATGAATAGGTTTCGAAGTGCAGCTTGATGTCCTTCACGGTCTCGAGGAAGACCTGCAATCCCTGCTCGGGGTTTGCCAGCAGGGTGCGGCCGGGGATGACGATCTTCCAGCGGCTGTTCCAGGCCGATCGGCCGATCAGGCGGGTGTTGGTGTAAGCGCGTGACGAGGGGAAGTTGGTTCCGTCCGGAACGGCACGGAAGGCCTGATGCTTGCGGATCACGGAGGTTGCTTCCGAAAGAGAATGCCCGGAAACGAATTGAGGATCGCTCGCATAACCCGTTCCTCCGATGTTGAAGGGCAGGGGGATTGCCTGATCAGTCACCTGCCAGGATCGGATGAAGCTCGATTCGCCCAAGGGAGGCGATCTCATGAAGTCCGCACCGGCTGGAATGAGATAGACGTAGGGCGTGGCGCTGAGGGCGTTTGAGCTGGTGAATGC
The DNA here is from genome assembly GCF_042664875.1 of Haloferula chungangensis. Classification (NCBI taxonomy): domain Bacteria; kingdom Pseudomonadati; phylum Verrucomicrobiota; class Verrucomicrobiia; order Verrucomicrobiales; family Verrucomicrobiaceae; genus Haloferula; species Haloferula chungangensis. Next base: position 485,975 of record NZ_JBHTBS010000002.1, read on the forward strand.
GGTCGATGGATCGGCGGGGGAGGTTCCTCCGATTTCACTGACTACGGTGCCAGTAGTACTCGGGGAGTCCATGCCGATGTAACCCTTGAGAGCGATGCCGGACGAGCGGATCTTGGTGGCAAAGGCGGTCGGGGTGAAGGTGTGATCGCCACCCGCCAGCGGTCTGCCGAAGAAGTTCAAGCCATCACTGATCGAGGTCGAAAACTCGATGATAAAGCCAGGCACCTCCTGCCCGTTCGCATCGGCGGCCTGAAGGCAGTAGCGACGGACATCGGAATCTTGCATGATATCACGTTTCTTTGCGGCGCTGAGAATGTCACGCCAGGCGAGGTCGCCGGTGGCCCCGTTGACGATGCGGAAATTCTCCGAGCGCAGGGAGAAGGTGGTGAGTGCCGGGTCGGGATTGTTGAGCCCGAAGCGTGTTTTGACCACACTCCAATCTCCATTCATCCGGGCAAGGATGCCTGCCAGGCCGGGGTCTCCCGTCGATGATCCCCCGATCTGTGGAACGTCGTTTATCAGCGTGCCGACGGCACGGGATTTGACGATCTGCTCGAGAAAGCCCCGTGCCGTGGAATTGCCTTCTGCGTCGAGCAGCCCGGTTTCGTAATCATAGGATGAGGCGGCGAGATAAGTGTATTTCGAGGCAAGGTCGAAAAGGGATTTATACTTTTCGAGCGCTTCATTGCGGAAGGCGCGGAAGGCGAAGTCGCGGGTGCGGTAACCTTGAACCAGGGCGGCGGCACGCTGACGGAAGACCAGACGCTGCCGCTGAAGTCGCTCACCCTCGGCCTGAACGGCCTGCAATTCCCGCTGGGCCTGATCGTAGAGACGCATGGTCGCGTCCACCGATCCGGATGAGTCGACATAATCCTGAAGAGATTGGCGCAGCTCCATGAGCAACTGAAGGTTCTCATGGGTCCAGTTGGCATTATCGATATCGATTTCTAACAGCTGGTCGAGATTCTCCCTGGCAAGTTCCGAGGCAATCTGCTCTGACGAGGCTCCTATTTTCACGATGCCTGCCGCGGCCTTTGTCACGAGGCTGGCGGCGTAGAATCCAGCTCGCACGCCGGAAGTGAGATCGAAGGCCAGGCCTGCAACTTCGGGTGGGGCTTCGGCGAGAGCACCGGCCAGATCTCCGAGAGAGTCCTGCAATTCTTCCATGCTCATCGAAAGGATCCCCATCGCGAGCTCAAGCTTCCTCATCTTCTCCTGGGATTGTTGATTCTGCATCGTCAGCGACAGAGTCTTTTGGTGGGCTCGGACTGCCGACTGGGCGAGGACGATCCGTTGTTGGATGACGTTTCTCAGGTTGTCGAAATCATACAGCGCGCCGAAGAGGACCTGACGAGCCATGAGCTCATTGGAGATCGCCGTCTGCATCCGTCCCGGGCTGCTCCGGCGCCCGTTCCAGTTGTCGGGTCTGCGGTAAAGTCCGCTGATCGCTCCCAGCGTGTAAGTCACGGGATCGGAGGCGCCGTCGATCTCGCCGGATGGATCGAGTCTGTCGATTCCCTCGCTGGCAATCTGATAGAGAATCGAGGGATCGAGCGTGGTGTAGATGGTGTACTTGCTTTCTTCGATCGGAGTGAATCCTCCGCCTGCAAGGTTTTCGGTGATCTCGACATACATCGGATGCACGAGGTCGGGACCGGCGTAGCCTTGCGGGTAGGTTCTGCCCGGACCGATGTCATCAGGGTAGGGAGTTCCGTAGATTTCAATGAGCTGGTTGGTGTAAGCCTGCTCCTGCTCGGCAATCGCCGCTCTTTGTTCGGATAGGCTGTCCTCCTGTGAACGCAGGAAGCGGGTGGAGTCCTCCGCATTGGAGAAGGCGGTGGCAGCATTTGTTAGAGCCTTGAGCGCCCGCTGATAGATCTGATCGTAGTGGGTCTGCCCCTGGATGAAGGTGTTGCCGTTCTGGGCAGATGAGCCGACGTCGAGAAAGGTCGGATCGAGATCGAATTGCATGGCTCCCGGACTAAGGCCGAGCGGGTTGAGTTGGGCGTCGGCGTTGTCGAGAGTCTGCTGAATACTGACAGCCTGGGCGGCGATTTCGCTTAGTTCGGGGACGGTGGTGCGATCGATCTTCCGGATACCCTGATGGCTCGGATCCTCATCCACCGCGGGGAGCAGTGAGTTGGCGGTGACCCAATGGAAATAGGCACCTTGACCGCCCCGCGAAGCCCACTCGTCGGATCCCCAGTGGCGAACGTTGCCGGTTTGCGGATTGGTGGTGTTGTCCTTGAGCTGGCTCCAGCCGGACTGGGCAGTGGCAGAATACTGCTGCCGGTAGCTGAGATCGGTGATGAGATTGGCACTGCGCGCGATGGCAGCGGCGGCGGCCGCAAACTTGCGTTCATCGGTGTAGTCCACCTGTACCGGTTGTCCAAGAACGAGAACGGCTTCAGTGCGGGGCACCCACGCGAAGTTCGGGTTGTTGAGCAGGCCGTAGTAGTTGGTAAGTGCGGTGAGATAGTGACCGTAGGCATCGCCGTGACCCTGAGGATAAAGCTGGGTCGCATCCACTGCGGAGACGGTGCCGTCGAGATCCATGTCACGGATGTTGTAGTTGAGCGCATAGATCGCTTCACCGGAATCGATGCCTCGGGTGTAGTTCCAGAACAGGCGGTTGTAGGCTGGAGCGACACGAGTGCCGGGTTGCAGCAGGTCGTCGCGGCCGCGGAGCAGGGCGAGTTCCTCGTCCAGGACCGAGGGCTCCTGACCTTTGAAGGCATAGAGCGAGGTGGCTACGGAGCCGGCATTTCCCCCCAGCACTTCGCTGAAAGCAATCGTCGGGTTGGCCGCATCCGCGAAGGCCTCGTTGCCAACGAGCATGTAAAGATCGTTGAGATAGCCGGCTGCTAGGAGGAGGGCGTCATTCGCTGCATCGTAGTTGATCGGCGGCGTGCCTTCGATGCTGAGCATCTTTCCGCGACGGAGGACGGTTTCATATATCTCGATGAGGCCGAAATTGTTGATGTTCTCCAGGTTCAAGGCGATGTCGCCTTCCCATCGTTTGCCAGCTTGACTGAGGATGCTGGTATCCGTGTTGACGGGATTATTGAAGAGATCGGTAACGCGTTGTTGGAACGGGTTGATGCCCGCCAGGACGCGTTTGATCCATCCCTCGCCGAGTTGAGGGTTCGTCCACTTCGACCAGCCACCACCACCCACGACACTTTGCCACGCTGCATTGGCGGACGATTTTGCGCGGTAGCGGACGATGAAGTAATTGTCGGTGAGGGTGAGAATGCTGCTTCCCTCCAGGACGTGACGCGACTTGCCGGTGACGGATCCGCTGGTCTCGCCCTGCGGCGTATCATAGGGGCCGGGGCTGACGCTGAGCCACGAACTGAGATGTTCGGTTTCGACCGTCCCTTCAAGCCGAACATTGGCGAACAGCAGGCTGCCGGGGTCGGCGTCCGAGACCAACTCCAGAGTCACGACATTTTCACCAGCGATGAGCACCGAGGGCGGGATCTCAAAGATATGGGAGAGCGGGGAGAAGGAGGATCCGGGAGAGGAACTCCGGGGTGTATTGCTGGTCCCCGGAATGTTCCAGGATGCCACGGGTGCCTGATTGAGATAAACGGTGGCTCCGCAATGAGCCGCGATGTCGAGGCTGAGATAAAGCCGCAAGGGGTCCCCGTCGGAAGTGAAGGTGCGACGCAGAATATGAGTAGGTCTCGAAGCATCGTCTGAAGGAGGAATCTCCAGCGAGCTGGGAAGGTTGACGACGCTTCCGTCTCCGAGATCGGCATCGGCGGTTCGAAGTTGGGCGTAGTCGTCGCCGGGGTTCATGAACGACAACCACTGCGTCTCGATGGAGCCATTGCTATCGCCCATGATAAGGCTGCGCTCAAGGGTGTAAATCTGCGGCGGAACACCATCGACCGGTGGTGCGTAGCGCCATTCAAAGTCGTATTCCTCAGGGTGGCCGGAGAAGTCGCCCGAGTGTTGGAAGGTTAGCTTCTCATCCAGTGGATTGGCCGAGGCAATCACCTTCATTTCACCGCGATAGAGGGGAGCGGTGATCTTGACGACATGAAGGGAGACGGGTTCGCCAGGGGGCGTGAAGGCCACGCCATTTCCCACGGCGAGCACCACGAAACCTTGGCCACCGCCGCTTGCTGCAAGGGCATAGGAGTCCACGGCGCTATCGCTGAAACTGATCTCGGCGGGCTCGCCAGGACCGAAGGTCTGGGGACGCCGGTCGGGGAGACTGCTGTCCCCTGGACGGAAATAGGTGAGTCCCTTTTCGTCGGGATCAGTCGTGCCAGCGCCACTGCTGTCGATGATGTAGGTGCCCCGTTTTGCGGGGTCTTCCTTGAAGGTTTCGACGGTGCTGGACAGGGAGTTGATGGCGTCCTGCCAATGTTCGAACTCCGCATCTTCGGAGTCGCACAGGCCAATGATAGAGGCAAGGTCGGCCGCGCCGAGGATATTGAGTTGAAGATACTTTTCGCCGGCTGCCTCATCGATGAATGAGCCATGGAAGACCAATTGTCCTTTGAGTCCGACGCCGGCCCCACTTCCGGATCCGCCTGCTGCTGGATCGAAGTAGAAGCGCTGGCTGAGGTGAGGCGGAAGATTCGGGAAGTAGGTTCTCCCGAGATAGTTGCTGGTCTTGATGCTCGCAGGCAGTTCGCTCAAGTCTCCGTCGCCCCCGAGGTTAAAGGTTTTCGCGCGGGTTGGATCAAACAATCGGGCGCTACGTTGGCGCGCGGCCATCGGTTTGGAGTGATCGGGATCATTGGCGATCGATTGTTCATAGAGGATCTGGGCGCTGGTTTGTCCGCGAACGCCGGGTAGCCCGAGCTTGGCAGCTGTTAGAGTTTCGCCGATGCGTAGTTCCGGAGCGCTGGCGGGCCAGGTCGGAACAAAAACGATGTCCAGCGGACGTGGCAATTCCTCGTCGTGAACCTCGCCGGACACGGCGTCGCCGAGATAACCTGCCGTGGGGTCAGCGGGATTCAGATAGGCGCGGAGGTAAGGAGTGAGCGTGCCGATCGCCGGCTGTCCCGAGATGCCGGGATAGTGAAATCCTTCGAGCGTTTTATAGAAATAACGCATTCGCAAGTGGGGCGCGGTGGCGGGTGGCGCAATGTTCCCGGCGTGGGGTCCGCGCATCATCCATACGCTGCCTTTACGGTCCGTCCAGGTGAAGCGCCGGTAGCGGAGGAACTCGGAATCACGCTGCATGTCAAATCCGGCCGGAATGTCCACGGCCGATTGCTGGAATTCGTAACTTGCCAGCGAGCCATCTTCCTTGAGTGGAGCGGGCAGGATGGGAAGGGGCATGGGAGACTGCACGATCTTCCCGGCAATGGCGGGATAGTGGAATTTCCAGGTTTCGTTCTCACGCAGCAGCTTGAAGACCTTCATATCCGGTCTCCCGTCAATCGCTTCAAAGGAAAGCAGGACGTAGGGTTCCGACGAATCGGCCTGATTGAGGTCGTTGCGAAGTGCCCACGCCCGTCCATTGAGCATCAGGGCGTGCTCTTCGTTTGGATTGTAGCCGGGCTTGGCGGGATCGTTCTGGTAGTAGATTTTCCCGCTCGCCTGGATGCTGGGCAGCGCATTGCTGCCGGCATTGCTCGCCATGACAATCTCGGCCGGCGAGCTCGGCCAGCGGAGCTTGTGAACGCTGACATAGGATGGCCAGTAGGTGGGTCTCAGCTTCGAGCCGGGCGGCGTGCTCTTTTTATACCACCAGATCTCCAGGTCGTTTTTGCCGGGAAGGGCATTGATGCCGATAATGGCTCCTTTTGCGGCTTCCTCAAAGCCATTCACAAAGGGGTCGATGTAGGCATCTACGTCAAAGGCCGTACCGGTTGTTTGGCGGATGTAGCCCACCTGACTGTCAGCTCCGACTGGTGGTAGGATCCGTGTGCCGATGTCGGTCGAGATGGTTTGGGTAAACGAGGGGTAAGATGTATCGAGACGCGAGAGGATGCGTTCGAACCAGATGTCATCGCCATTGGTGTAGCGGATGAGCGCCCGTCCGTCGGGTCCGGTGACGTGAGTGTAGAAAAGGTTTCCTGGAGCAAGGACGGCCTGCTGCTTGCCCGGGTCGTCCTGATAGACCAGAGCGGGGTTGTTGGCAGCGTCCAGAACGACTGCGGTGTCCTGGGCATCGCCATGAGACTGATGCTGCCGCGCGTAAAGCGAGTAGGCATCCTCCGATGTCGGCCAATCAAAGATATAACCTGCGTAGTACTTCGGCCAGTAGATGCCCCGTTCGCCTTCCTCCTTCCAGTAGATGAGCACCTCATTGCTGCTTTGTTGCAACTGGCCGTTGGCATAGACGCCTGGAGCTGTTTTGCGGATGGCATAGAGGGTTTTTTTCGACCCACCGAGCGAAAGGTGCTCGTAAACAAACGGATCGTTAGCGAGGCCGCCGCCGGCGGTGACCGAGAAAGCGAGCGCGGGATCTGGTCCGAAGCCGCCGGTGGGAAGTGGAATGTCGCTGGGTGGTTCGATGACGTTGCCGATATCCACTCTGAGAGTGATCGGACGGGTTTCCTTCCTGATGCTGACGATTTCGTAGCCGAGATGTTCCCGGGTGGTCCCGTCGGCATTCAGATTTCCCAGATACTCCAGGAAGACCCGGCCTTCGCGGTTATAGGCGTGGATCTGCTGATCAAGAGGCTCATACCAGATGGTGCGCACCTCCTTTGGCAGGGTGATGTTGGGATTGGAGGTTTCGTAGGGAGAAACGAAGACATCCGCGTCGGGAACCACTGCGGGAACGAGCGAGTTGTAAACGAAGTTGACCGCGCTGACCCGTGAGGTCGGAACTTCGATTTTCGGACCAAGAAATCCATTCTCGGTCCAGTAGATCTTGCGCTCGGGCTTTGCCGCTGATGTTGAGATGGCATAACTCAGACTCAAGTCGGCTCCACCGCTACGCGCTTTCCAGATGATCTCGATCACCCCCGGCTGGGTCGCGAAGACTTTGCGTGCGTGGGGACTCCAGTAGAAATGATCGTTACGCCGGCCTTCCACGGTTTGGTTGCCGGGTTCCGGTAGGTAGTAATCAGCCTCGCCAGTTGGACCAATCGGAGTGGGGATGACCGAACCGAGGGAAAACGAGGTATTCAGGACGGAGAGGGGGCGCCCCATTGAAACGGAAGCAAGTTTCACCCCGCCTCCGGAGGGAAGAATGAGCTCACCGGAGGCTCCGACGACGGTGGAAGGGAGCCCTGAAACGACGTTCCCACCTTCGTAGATCCGGGTGCTTATGGTGCCGCTGAGCGCGGTGCCGCTCCGCCATTGCAACAAGTAGGCAGCGCTGAGGCTGTCATTCGCGCCGGGGATCAGGGGATCGGTGATTGCCACCTGAGGAGCTCCCTGGATGCTGAAACGGTTGCGGTACCCTTCCTTGACCTGAAATTGGGCGGAGACCGGCGCCGCAACGAGAAAAGCGCAGAGGGCGGTGATGATCTGCGGGGTCCGTACCCGAATATGGCAAAACATTGATTTCATTCGGATACGAGCTGTTAGGTTATTTCACCCGAATGATGTAAAACATCTCGAGATAGGCGGGACGGTTGTCGTGCCCGGGAACCGTGTGGCTATGAGCCTGGTTGCCGCCGCCACTCGTCACGCTTCCGGTGATCGCGTGAGTGTGATTTCCGGCATCGTCCGACCTGAGGGTAGGAAAGGGACGCAGACCATTTCCCTGACCAGTGGCAAGCTTTCCGTTGTCTCCATCATCATCATCCTCAGCGTCGTTTCTGGCGTCGGAGATGGTGTGAGAGTGGTTGCCTGCCGCCGCGGTGGCGAGGTTATGGGGCAATGTGTAGTTCGGGAGTTGGGAGGGCGCGAGGGCCGTGCCTCCGCCATTTCTGGTCCCGATCGTGTGGCTCCCGCCTGTGGAGTTGTTGGATGCCACGTTGCCATTGGTGGATCCGGATCCTTTTACGAATCGATCACGCAAATCCGGTTTGGTGGATATGAGCGCCCCTGCTGTGCTTGGCGTCCCACCGCTGCAGAGTTCGAATCCAGGGGGAATCGCGTTGGCGGACCCCCACCACATGATCACCCCACCAACGGGCACAGAGACGCCTGCAGGCATGTTCTGCTCCTTGATCGTCCATTTTGATGGATTCGCTCGATCTTCCTGGCTGGTGGTGGACATGTTGAAGATCTGATCGAGCTTCAGGCTGCCGACGCGATTATTACCGCCTGCATCGAGGATCGTCATGCTGTCCGCTTCAATGGCCTTGTGCGAATTGAAGGAGAAGGGACTGGCAAGGAAGGCGAGACGCGGAGTTATTTCAGCGGTGGTCACGCCTGACTGGATCACTGTTAGACCGAGATATCGGTCCTTCTGGGCGAACGCATGAAGCAGGCCGGAAGCGTTACTGACGGAGGGGTTGTCTCCTTCAATGGCGGTTCCTTCTCCCAGGCGGACGGAAAATGCCCCCTGATAGACGGTTACCGTTTGGGACTCCGACCAGATCAAGGTGCCGGCCGTCTGGGAGTCGTAGAGACGGAATGACATCGAGTAGTTAGTGGCCGCGTCGGCAGCCAATGGATTGCCATTGGTATCAAGGACGAGTCCTTGATAATCGATACGATCGGGTGGGCCTTCAATCTGGCTGAATGCGCCTCCTGGAATGAGGGAAATTAGCAAGGTGGAGCTGAACAGGCAGGTGCGAAATGCTTTCATACGGGTACGATGGAAAAGATGAGGAAGAACGGAAATTTCTGATCAATGAGTGAGAACAGGGGCGTCGGAAATACGTTGGAGCATGAACTGGCCGGTGACTCGGAGCGGCGTTGTTCGCAATCCCGTGAGCGTTTCACTGTAGTGACCGCCCAGCAGGGTGCTGCCCCATCCGGGGTCAGAGACTCCAGGAAGTGAGGAGTCGAAATCCAGAGCCACGCCTCGGCTGACGGCATAACTTTCGACACCGGCAGGCAGGGACTGCTCAAAGCGGGCGTCCAGATTGTCGTGATCCGGGTGGTAAGTGTGGACGAACGGGTTGGTCGACGCGTTGTGGGCGAGATCCACGGCAAAGCGCACGAGTCCGTCTTTCTGTAAGGAACCCGTCCCGGCCACCGCCATGGAAAGCGGGAAGGAGGCCGATGAAATGCGGGTAAGGGAAGTGCTGGAGGCTGCGGTTACCGCGGCTTCGTCGGTCCCTGCGATCGCAACGCCATCCCTGGAGCCCTGATAGACTTGCTGTAGCAGCGTGGTGGTGCCATTGCCGGTGCGATGGACGAGTAGCCGAATCGTGAATTGTGAGGGAGCGGCTGCATCGGCTTCAATCGACTGGCCGATCACCTGATCGACGGTCGAAACAACGGCGGCACCGGCCCATAGTCCCTCGTAGGAGGTGGTTTCCGCCGTGACCGGTAGGACGATTTTTGATTGGTTGAACGAGTCCGTAATGTTCAAAAGGCTCTGAAAGACGGCACCTGGTGATCCGCCCATCAGCGAACGGTCGATCGCAATCAGCAGTTCGCTTTCTTCTCCCGGGGCAAGGGTGCGGCTGATCCCTTCGGCGGGTATGCTCTCATACGCGAAGTTCAAGCTCAAGGGGTCGAGCATGCCCCTCACTTGCAGGGGGACGGCACCCGCGGAGGCCGGTTGCCCTTCGGGCGCTTCGGACGACGCGGCTGGGCTCAAGGTCACGGTTACCGGCAGATTTTTGGCGGGATCGATAACGTTTTTCAAACGCAGCGAGAGGATGTTTCCCGTGGCTCCAAAATGCAGGCCGGTTCCTAACATGCTAACTTTCACCGGTCCATAATAGTCGGCATACGTATCGTTCTTGATCCAGTATGCCTTGCCTCGTTGGACGGAGGTTGTCCGCGGTAGGGTTTGGACCGGATACTGAGCACTTAATGTGCCATTGCGATAGGTGAATACCGGTGGGTTCGATTTAAAGACCTCACTATAGGAAAAGAATTTCTCGAAGCTTCGTTCCGCTGCAGAAGAGGGCTCCTGCATCGGGAATCCTACGAAGTTCGAGCCGAGGGTGGAGAATTCGTAGCGAGGTAACAGCGGTTTTCCGGTGAGTTCCAGGTTGAAGGGTGCACTCCCTTCAGAGACCCGCACAAGATAAGCAATGTTTCCACTCATGTGCCCGAGTGTGGAATTCTCCGGGCTATTTCGATGCCAGACCTTCCAGGCGGTGTCGGCCTGCAGGGGGAGCCAGGGAGACTGGGAAAACTGGGCAGTCGAACCAAGCGGGTTCCATTGCCAAACTTCTTGGATCTGCGGGTAGCTCGAAAGCAGGGTGGAGATATCCGTATGGCTGCAATCCTGGGATAGCCAGATGCCACTCCAGCCAACGCTGAGCGGATAGGATTCGCGGACCCATTGAGCGTGGATCGAGGAGCTTGTGAGCCACGCGACCATGAAGGATAATAGTGTGCGCTTCCTCAAGCGAAGGATGGTCCGGTGCATGAATTGCAGGAGTTGGATGATCGAAATTGAACTGGAAATCGTCGAATCCCGTCTGCCAATCAGCATTCTTCCCAATCAAATAAGGAGTGAAATGTCGACTAATAGGGAACTTTCCGAGTGGGATGGAGGGTCGGCCTAGTGAATTCGAGGGTGGAGTTGTTCCAAGTCAAACACAGCAATCAGGTGCTGATCCAGTGATCAGCTTTCTAGTTCCTTTCGATGGGGGGTGTCCAGAAATAAAGCTGTATAAAGATATAAGCTTAACTTGTTCTGATTAGATGTAGGTCATGATCAGTTGATTGTTGTGATCATTTGGTACACTTCTGATATGATCGTTATCGAGGCACCGGGGTGGAGAGCCGCGCCTCGATGGAGTCGCTCTATCAGTTTTTATCCTGATTGGCTCCACCCCGTTGTCCTGCCCAGCTACTCGTTCAAGCTGTGGCTTCGGGGAGATTCAGGGTGGCGAGGGTGCCGGTCGAGTCGCTGGATGTTAGATTGATGCTGCCTTGGTGGAGCTCGACGGCTTCTTTGACCAGGGTGAGTCCAAGACCAGTGCCCTTGCGGCCTGCCTTGAGATGACGAAGGGAGAAGAATCGTTCGAAGATTTTCGCCTGAGCGTAGTCGGGGATGCCGGGGCCGCGGTCCTGAATCTGGAGAGTGTGCTGCTCATTCTGATAGGAAAGCGTGATGTCGACGGTCTCGCCGCGCGGCGAGAAGTCGATGGCATTCTCCAGCAGGTTGGTGACGGCAGCACGGAGGATGAAGGCGTCGCCGAGGACCATGAGTGGGAGGTTCGTGGGGGTGAATTCCAGCTGGACTCCGGCGAGTTCGGCCATGGGCTTCGCCTGATCGACGGCGCGAGATACGGTTTCGCGGAAGTCGAAGATGTCGGTGGACTCGAGGCGCGATTTTCCTTCGAGGGCGGAAAGCTCAAGGAGACGGTTGAGGAGGCGTTCGGCGCGGACGGATTCGGCGTGGATGTTGGAAAGGAAGCGTCGTCGATCCTCGATGGGCATGTCTTCGCAAAGGAGTTCCGCGGCACCTTGAATGGCAGCGAGAGGGCTCTTCATTTCGTGGGTAAGCGTGCGGACATACTGCTCGGCATACTGACGGCCTTCAAGGGCTTCGCGCATGGACTCGAGAGCATGAGCTAGGGTGTTCACTTCGCGGCCAGCACCGAGTTTCGGCATGATGGGACGTTTTCCCTGTTCGATGGCACGGGCGTAATCGGTGAGGCGGCTGATCGGGCGGTACTGCCAGATAAAGACGGCGAGAACGAGAAACAGGATCCCTCCGCCGATGAGCCAGGTGCCGGACCAGATTTCGAACTCGCGGCGGCGCACGATCGGGAGAACGTCGGATTGGGGTTTGTAGGCGGTAAGGACTCCCCACGGCTGCTCGAGGCTGCCGATCAGGGCGCCGACGTAGAGGATGGACGAGGTGGGATCCTTTTCGTTGTCGCGACTACTACGTGCACCGTACTCGCCGCGAAGGGTCAGGACGACATCGCGTTTGGAGGAAAAGTCGTCACCCTCGCGTTTGCCGCTGTCGGAATCGAAGACCACCTTTCCCTCGATGTCGGTAATGTAGACCCCCATGCCGACGCTGTTCTTGAGGTGGTTGTAAATTTTCGCTTCGAAGCTTCGCTCTTCGGTGCTGTTGAAGGCGGTTCTGAAGCGTTCGGGGTTGAACTGGTCGTCGAGGATGTCTCCTTCGACCAGGGCGGCGAAGATGTGGGCGGCGTCGACCATCGATTCCTCGGTGGCCTGGAAAGTCCGCGGCTCGAGCTCATCGAGCTGGCGGCGAACAAGCAGGTAAAAGCCTGAGCCGATGATCAGCGCGATGACGAAGAGCGTGACGCGGGTGAGGCGCATGTGGGAAAATGACAAAAGACGAGAAGACACGAGATGCTAGACTTAGAGGAGGATGGTCAGCTCACTTGGTTGCGTGGAACTGAGGTGCCGGGGATGAACCGATTTTCAAATGCGCGAGATTCTTGAAGCCGTGAGGGATGGTTCGAGTAGAGATTCAAATCTTCGCTCTTGTGTCTGAAGGTCTTTTGTCTCTCACGGAACGTAAGCATAGCCGAGTCCCCGGCGTGTTTGAATGAGGTCTTCGGATCCGGGAGAAATGGTGCGTAGCTTGGCGCGGATCGTTTTGATATGAGCGTCGATGGTGCGGTCGGTAACGGCGCCCGGATCCTGCCAGGCGTGGTCGAGAAGTTGGTCGCGGGTGAAGACGCGATTCGGTTGTCGGAGGAAGACCAGGATCAGTTTGTATTCGTGGGCGGTGAGATCGAGCGGGCATCCGGCACAAAGAATGCGCATGGATTTCTCATCGTGGGCGAGAAGGGATTTCGTCGTAGAGTCCTTGTTAGGTTCGGCATGGGCTTCACCGATCTCGTTGGATGAACGTCGCATGATGGCGCGCACGCGTGCGACGATTTCACGGGGGCTGAAAGGCTTGGTCACGTAGTCGTCGCCGCCCAGTTCAAGGCCGAGGATGCGATCGACTTCTCCATCGCGGGCGGTGAGGAAAAGGATGGGAACGGATGAGTTTTCGCGAAGCTGCTTGCAGACCTCGAGACCGGTGATGTCGGGCAGCCCGATGTCGAGGATCACGAAGTCGAATGCCTTTTCGGAGTGAAGCGCGAGGGCGTCATGACCGGTGAGCGCGTGCTCGACGTCGAAGCACTCGGTCTTCAAGGCGTAGACGAGGGTGTCGGCGATGGCAGGTTCGTCTTCGACGAGGAGAATGCGTTGCATGGGATGGAGATTGAGATTCTGGGGTGAAGTCTGGATGAAAGATGGGTGGGGAAGGAGTGAAAAAACAGGCGGGAGTTTGTCGGTATTTGGTGTTGAATCGTGAGGAAATGATCGAGACGAGACTTGCGGATGGCACGTTGGTAATGGCGAGGCCCTTGGGTTTGGCAGACCGAAGCCAGCTGGCCGAGGGTTATCGCCGGCTGTCACCTGAGTCGCGCTATCAGCGTTTCTGGGTGCGGACGGGCGGGGTGATCGGCGACAAGATGCTCGATCGGATGCTGGCGGGATCGGTGGAGGAGCACGGATTGTGGGCGGTCCTGGATCCGGCCCGGGATTTTCAAGGACTGGGAGCGGCGAGCTTTTGGAGATCCAATGAAGATGGCGAGGATGCGGAATTTTCCTGCACCGTGCTGGATGAGGATCAGCGGCGGGGTGTGGGGACCTTGCTGTTAGCGGTACTTTGGCTGGTCGCCTATAGGCAGGGGATTCGCCGTTTCACGGGCTACACGATGCCGGAAAACAGCTCGGCGATCCGCTGGATGCGCGATACGGGAGCGGAAGCCGAGTGGGACGGTTACAAAGTGATCTTTCGGTGGGATCTTGCGAATCTCGACAAGCTTCCAGCTTCAAATGCCGGAATCGCTTTGGCAGAGCGATTGGCTGAATTGGCAGAGGAACTTCTTGATGGGGACTCCGCAAGTTGAGCGACCGCTCATGGCTCGAGAGGTGTCCATTCTTTGAATGTCGCTGCCTGACCGACGAGCTTTCCTGTCGCACTGATGAGATTCCACACGGTGGCGCGCTGGATTTCAAATCGTTGGCCTGTTTTGGACACCCGGATGCCCGAATAATCGTCGATGAAACCGCGCTCGGCGACCTGGTCGAGCAGTCGTTGACGTTCGCTCCGGAGCGGTGCTTCGGCGGTGAAGCGGGAAGGCGTCGAAATGAATTCCTCCCAGGTCATTTCGAACAGATCGAGGGCTGTCCTGTTGCCGTAGGTGAAAATGGGATCCTCGGCGGAGCTGTGAGAGGCGACGAAGATGGGAGCGACGAAAAGCCGTTGTGCGGGATCGGGGCCGGAGGGAATGAGTTCCCGGCCGGTGAGTTGTCGATAGCTTTCAAGGATGAGCTTTGCATGAGCAGCTTGATGTCGGTTGACCTGGCTGGGGTGGTCCATGGGTAGGCTCAGGATGACGAATGCTTGGGCTGGCTTTTCAACTCCATCCAGGTGGAAGGATGCTCAGTCCAACTTGAAGTTCGGGCACTGGGAGAGGAAGCGTTTCGGGTTCTCGAAGAGCACCTTTTCAATGGCCTCTGCGGAGTGCTGGCGCTTCTTCATTTCGAATCCGCATTTTACCACGGCGAGCGGATCGGAGACGCCCCAGTCGCAGGCGGAATTCAGCCACAGTTTCGAACCTTCATGGGTTTCGAGGATGTCGATGGCACGGTTCGGGGTGCACTTGCTTTCCGGATAGAGCGTCATGCCGGCCCAGTACCCCTGATCAAGTACGAGATCCACCGTATGTTCCTCGACGTGGTCGATGATGACTTTCTCGCGGTTCAGCTTCCCGAAGTTCGCGAGTGAGTCGAGCATCAGGCGGGTGCCCTTGAGCTTGTCTTCGAGGTGCGGCGTGTGAATGAGGATCGGGAGATCGCGATCGAGGGCGATCTGGACGTGTTCTTCGAAGATCGCGAGCTCGTTGCGGGTGTTCTTGTTCAGCCCGATCTCTCCAATGCCGAGGACGGTCGGCTTGTCGATGAACTCGGGAATGAGCGACATCACCTCACGGGCGAAGACGGGGTCCTCGGCTTCCTTTGGATTGATGCAGAGCCAGCAGAAGTGCGGGATGCCGAACTTGGCGGCCCGAGCCGGCTCATACTCGGTGAGCTGGCGGAAGTAGTCGAAGAATCCCTTGGGTGACGAGCGATCGAATCCTGCCCAGAAGGCGGGTTCACAGATCGCCTCGCAGCCGGCGAGAGCGAGCTTGGTATAGTCGTCGGTCGAGCGACTGACCATGTGGGCGTGGGGCTCGATGTATTTCATTGGTCGGCGGGGAGAGGGGCTCCGGAAGCGCCTTGGGTGGAGGCGGATTCGGCGGGTTCCGTGGAGTGGTCGGAGAGCGACTCGAGGATCGCTCTGGCGCGGCCTGGCTGTTCGGAAAGAAGGATTGGAATGGCCTTTTTGAAGGCCGCGAGACGGAAGTCGGCCTCTCCGCTGTGGCGTTCCATGCGGTCGAGAAAGGCCGCGACATCGATGAGTTTGCAGCGGGCATCCATGAAATGGAGGTCCAGAATGTCCTTCTTGTTGGGCATGAATGGAGGATACCCGCGTGATTTGTGTTTGCCAGTGGGAAAGCGGAGGTTATGCGGGGGGATGGAAACAACGCGTGAGCACGGAGAGCAACCCGTCGCAGCCCTGATGGATGCCTGGAGTCTGAGCGTGCACGACATGGTGGACGCTTCACCGGAGCAATTGACGCACAAGCAGGTCCAACGGGCCCGGAAGGGTCGAACCCTGACGCTGGCGATGATGCAGAAAGTGACACGAACCCTGAACATTGCGATCTGGTATCGTCTGAACCTGGAAGAACGTGAGGTGTTTTTCGAATACCTGCACAAGCACCTTTTCAACTACGCCAAAGGTTACAGTGCGGAGTTCGAGGATCCGAACGGGGACCTGATGGTGGCGGTGAAGGAGAGAGGTGGTAAGATTGTGAGTCGCGAGCCCTGAACCACGATCGGGACCTCCTCTCCAACCATCCCTGCGATGACACAGGGACCTTGGGACGTATCGATCAGGCTGGCGCATGGTTCATGATATCGAACCTCACTGCCATGATTTCGTACTGCGCTTCCCTGACTGGGCTGGAGATCGGACTGCTTGTTGTCGTCGGATTGCTCTGCCTGATGCTTCGGGTGCTGACCCGGCATCAGGAGTTCCGCTACAATCAGGAGCTCGACGGCCGCATCGACGAGGTTCTCCCGGCCTTGGCGGGCTCGACCCATGGATGGGTCAGCGCGGGGAATTCGGTCAGCTTCATTCAGGACGCGGAGTACTTCGAAAACGTTGCCGCCGATATCGGGCAGGCGCGCTGCAGTGTTCACTTTGAAACCTTTCTCTGGAAGTGTGGCGAAGCGTCCGAGATCATCGTGGCGGCTCTGATCGCTGCGGCGAGGAGAAAGGTGGACGTGCGTTTGCTCGCAGATGCCCACGGCTCACTGGGTTTCACGACAGAAGCACGGAAACGTCTTGAAGAGGCCGGGTGCAGGGTGACGAGACATCACCGATGGTTGCCTCGCAACTTCGGACGGTGGAACCTCCGGGACCACCGGAAAATCGTCGTGATCGATGGGCGACTTGCCTATGTGGGTGGTCATTGCGTGGCGGACCAATGGCTGAAGGATTGCGACTTCTTGCCACGCTACCGTGATGTGACGGCGCGGTTTACGGGGCCGGTCGTCGCGGCGATCCAGTCCACGTTCCTGGAGAACTGGAATGAGAAGACCCGAGAGGTTTTTACCGATGATGCCACGTTTCCCGAACTTGAGGAAACCGGTGGGGCAAAAGTCCATGTGGCCTCGATGAGGGCCGACGGTTGTCCGTCTTCCGTGCAGGTCCTGCACTACATGGCGATCGCCTTGGCGAAGGAAAAAATCCGCATTCAAAATCCCTACTTCCTCCCCGATTCGTGTGGGGTCAAGGCATTGGTCGATGCCGTGGCTCGGGGCGTGGATGTGAGGGTGATGACTCCGGCAGTCACGGCGACCGACAGCAAGGTGGTCGCGTATGCCAGCCGACATGTGTTCGGTCGGCTCCTCAAGGGCGGGGTCAGAATTTTCGAATACCAGAACACCCTGCTCCATCAGAAAATCATTTCGATCGACGGACGCTGGGCGGGAATTGGTTCAAGCAATTTCGATGACCGCTCGTTTGAAATCAACGACGAGATTACTGTTGGAATTGCGGATATCGATGCGGTGACTGAGCTTGATGAGATCTTCGAAGAGGATCTCAAACACTGCTGCGAGCGCCATTATGAGGAATGGAAACTAAGGCCCGCATGGAAGCGTGCAATCGACGCGTTCCTCCATTTATTCAACGAGCAGTTCTAGGAGGCCGGGCGGTGAAGGCCTCGGGCGCCCTATTTGATTCCCGGTGGCGTTCCGTAACCCACGAATCTCGACTTTGAAGACGCGCTGGGGAGTTTGAATTGGTAAGTGCCGAAACCGGTGCGCTGGCTTCCACGGTAGCTGCGTCCATCGGTGGACCCGATCATGACCTGCAGCCCGTCCTTCTTTTCCCGTCCGAGATAAATCTGAACGTGGGTGATCTTGTTGGTGCGGCCGTCTGCGGGATTGTAGGTGCCTGACCAGAAGAGAAGGTCGCCGGGTTGGAGCTTGTCGAAGATAGGCGCGTCGAGCGATTTGGTGCCGACTGGCACCTCGGTTAGATTGCCGGCTTTTTTGATCCAATCGAACTGAGCAGCGGATGAGCGAGGGGGATCAATGTCGCTTTTTTCGAGAAGATAGAAGACGGATCCGGAGCAGTCGAATCCGCCACGTGAGGGGTCGGCACTGCCGAAAATGTATTTGTTGAGCTTGAGTTCCGCAGCCGACTCCAGGGCGAGCTTGATGAAAGCAATGCGCTTGGGGCTGGTGTCCTCCGGGAGATCGAGATCGGCAAAGGCGGGGAAACCGGGGAGTGGATGGGCCTGAGTGCTTGTCAGGCCGAGGAGGGAGATGAAGAAAACGAGCCAGCGCATGGAGCAAACCTAGCGCGGAGCAGGGGGAGCGCAAGGAGAGGCTGGAAGGTGCCCCTTCCAGCCCCATGGCGCCCGGGACGGGCGCCAATCCTTACAATCGAGGTGTTGTTAGACCGCCATCGATCATGATCGTCTGCCCGGTGGAATACGGGAAGTCGCGGCGCGCCAGGCTGGCGACAGCTTTGCCGATGTCATCGGGAAAGCCCCAACGCGGAGTGACGCAGAGTCCCTCGGCGATGAGCTTGTCGTATTTGTCGGTCACACCGGAGGTCATGTCGGTCTTGATGACGCCCGGGCGGACTTCGTAGACGGGCATGTCGTATTCGCCGAGACGTGCCGCGAAGAGCTGGGTGACCATGCCGAGACCGGCTTTGGAAACGCAGTACTCTCCGCGGTTGGTGGAGATGACGGTGGCGCTGATCGAGTTGACGTTGATGATGCAGCCCTGGAAGTCGGGATCGGTGCTTCGTTGCTCGATGAACCAGTTGGCCACCGCCTGAGTCAGGAAGTAGGGGCCCTCGAGGTTGATCGACATCAGACGACGATAGCTTTCGAGTGTGGTCTCTAACACATCTTTGCGTTCGGCAGGTGCGACACCGGCGTTGTTGACGAGGATGTTGAGCGAGCCGAACTCGGAGTGGATGAGCTCGAGGATGGCGGCGCGGCCTTCTTCGGTGCCGACATCGCCCTGGCAGTAGAGGACCGCGGGGGCTCCAGCGGCCTTGATTTGCTCAAGGACGTCGGTGACATCAGATTCAGGACGCATGCCGTTGATGGCGATGCGGTGTCCCTCTTTGGCAAGTGCAAGGGCGCAACCGAGGCCAATGCCCCGGGATCCGCCGGTGATTAGAGCTGTCATGTTAGAATAATGGAAACGCCAAGACGTCAGGGACGCCAAGGCTGGGGTTCCGTTGGTCTGGATGAATCAGAAACTTGGCGAACTTTGCGTCTTGGCGGTGAAAAAGGGATCAGGCTTTGAGTTCGGGGAGGTCCACCCAGGCGCGCTTTTCGCTGGACTCGAGGCCGAGCTCGGCAAGTTGGACACCCTTGGCGCCTTCGAGGAGGTTGTATTCCCATGGCTCGTCAAGCACGACGTGGCGAAGGAACATCTCCCACTGGATCTTGAAGGCGTTGTCGTAGGTTTCCTGCTCGGGAACCTTGCTCCAGCCTTCGTAGAAGTCGATCGGTTGCTTGATGTCGGGGTTCCAGACGGGGCGGGGGGTGTTGCCGTAGTGCTGGACCCAGACGTCGCGCAGGCCGACGATGGCAGAGCCCTTGGTGCCATCGACCTGCATGGTGAGTAGGTCGTCGCGGCGGACGCGGACGTTCCACGAGGAGTTGAAGTGGCAGATGACGCCGTTCTCGAGTTCGAAAGTACTATAGGCGGAGTCGTCGGCCGTGCATTTGTACGGCTGACCTTGCTCGTCGATGCGTTCAGGAATGTGGGTGGCGGCGAGGGTCGAGACGCTCTTCACTTTGCCGAAGAGGTTGTCGATGACGTAGCGCCAGTGGCAAAGCATGTCGATGATCATGCCGCCGCCGTCTTCCTTGCGGTAGTTCCACGACGGGCGCTGGGGCGGGACGGTGTGGCCTTCGAAGACCCAGTAACCGAATTCACCGCGGACGGACATGATGTCGCCGAAAAAACCGTTCTCCTTGAGGCGGTTGAATTTGACGAGACCGGGGAGCCAGAGTTTGTCCTGCACGACACCGTTTTTCACGCCGGCATCGCGACAGATCTTGTAGAGTTCGTAAGCGTCCTCGGTTTTGATGGCGGTCGGCTTTTCGCAGTAAACGTGCTTGCCGGCGGCGGCGGCCTGTTTGACGGCTTCGAAGCGACGCAGGGTTGACTGGGCGTCGAAGTAGATTTCGTAAGCCGGGTCCTTCATCACCGAGTCGAGGTCGGTGGTGTATTTCTCGACGCTGGTTTGGTCGATGAGAGCCTTGAGCTTGGTTTCGTTGCGGCCAACGAGGATCGGGTCGGGCATGATGGTCTCGGTGGGTGAGACCTTGACGCCGCCTTGTTTGATGATGGCGTCGATGGAGCGCAGCAAATGCTGGTTCGTGCCCATGCGTCCGGTGACGCCGTTCATGATGATGCCGATGCGATGTGTTTTCATTTTTTAAAAGAGATTGGACCAGGATGGATAGGATGGATGAGATGGGAGCGCGCGGCGTTGCCGCGCATTGGCCGGGGTTGAAAAGCGCGGCAGCGCCACGCGGTCCGGTGGTTAACAGTGGGTTTGGTAGGCTTCGATGATTTTGGCGAGGTAGTCGTCGGGATCGTGGGCCCACCAGCGGTCCGAGAAGACTTCGACTTCGATCCAGTCGTTGAAACCGGTGGCTTCGACTTGCTGGCGGATGCCTTTGATGTCGATACAGCCTTCGCCCATCAAGCCGCGGTCGTTGAGGAAATCGTTGGTCGGGGTGAGCCAGTCGCAGACGTGGAAACCGCAGATGTGCTTTCCGGCGCGCTCGATCTCCTTTTCGAGATTCGGATCCCACCAGATGTGATAGACGTCAGCGGCGATGCCGACTTTATCGGAGCCGAGTTGCCCGATGATGTCGGTGCTTTGGCCGATGGTGTTCACGGCGCTCCGGCAGTCGGCATACATCGGGTGCAGCGGCTCGATGGCGAGTTTGACGCCGAGCTTTTCCGCGTGCGGGATGCAGGCGGCGATGCCTTCGGTGATGTGCTTGCGCGACTCTGTTAGGGAGAGCTCGGGCTTGGCCCCGCAGACGAGCACGACCTGGGAGGCGCCCATGGCGGCGGCTTCATCAAGGGCCTTGATGTTGTCGTCGTGGGAGGCCTGCTTTTCCTCTGGAGTGAGATGAGGGAAGAAACCGCCGCGCACCAGCGAGACGGCGGTGATGCCGTGGTCGTCGAGGATTTGGCGGGATTCCGCGAGCGGTCGGCCGTCGAGCCACTGGCGCCAAACGCCCATGCCGCGGACTCCTGCAGCGGAGTATTTCTTCGCAGCAGTGGGAAGGTCCCAGGCCTTGGTGGTGATGGTGTGGATGGCGAGACGGTCCATCATTTGAAGAAGGTGAGGTAAGGGCCCTTGTTGATGAGACGCTGGAGGTAGACGGCGAGTTCCATGGCATGGTAGTCACCCCACATACTCGATTCACCGTAGGGAGCTTTGCTCGGGTCGGGGCGGTTGTCCCAGCCATTCGGGTGGTGATAGATGCTGTGAAGAAGGAGTCCCTGGTGGTTCTCGTCTTCACTGATGTAAGGAGTGCTGAAGAGGCTGTTGGCGGTGACGAGCCCGGCTTTCTCGTAGCGATCGGCGTTGGCGGTGTCGCCTTTGCTGCGCAGATAGCGGGCGAGGCGGAAGAGGCCCTGGCAGGTGATCGCGGAGGCAGTGGAGTCGACGGGTTCGAACTCGTTGTAGGGGTCTGCGGGCTTGTTGAGGTAGTCGCCGAGCTTGTGCATGTTCGGTCCGCCCTGGTCCCAGTAGCTGATGCCGTCGGTGGGTGTGTTCTCGATGAAGTTATCGGCAAGGGCAGTGGCGGCGCGAAGCATCAGGGCTTCCCACTTGGCTTTCCCTCCGAAGGGCTCGAAGGCTTCGTCGGGCATTTCCGCGAGCAGTTCGAGTTCTTCGGGGAATCCAACGGCGGCCCAAGCCTGGCCACGGGTCCAGGTGGAGAAACCGGTGTAACCTTGCTGGCTGTTAGGGCAGCGGTAGGCGCCGTCCTTGGTGTTGAAGATGGCTTCGTGTGTGGTGCGGCCGGCGACGTCCCAGATGTCACGGCCTTCGCCGTAGAAGACGGAGAATTTCGCGGTGGACTCGATGTGGAGCAGGGCGCGCTCGAGGAGTGAGATCGCCTTGTCGCCTTCACCCATGAGGCAATGTCCAAGCAGGTGGGCCTGCATCAGGATGCGGCAGGAGCGGATCGTATCGACGAAGAGCGAGTGGGGTCCGTTGAAAGAGTGGATGAAGCCGCCACCCTGGCGCTCGGTCCAGCGGGCGGCCTGAACGGCACCGCTGACCTTGATGGCGAGTTCGTAGAAGTTCTTCTCCCATTCGTTTTCCGCGATGCGGCCTTCGAGCATCAGGCGACGGAGGTTGCCGTAGGTCGAAAGGTTGTTGAAGCCGTGGTCGTGGACGCCGATGTGTGAGACGTGGCTGGCCATGGCGGCGACGGTGCGATCGCGGCCGGATTTCAGCGAAGCCTCGTCGCCGGTGGCATCAAAGTGGAGGATCGAGATGCCGTAGCGGAAGCCTTCGGTCCACTCGGTCCAGCCGCGGGTGGTGTATTTGCCGCCGACGGTGAAAACGGGCGAGCCTTTGGCGTCGTCGTATTCGCGGTCGATGGATTCGACCTTCTGTTTGGCGAGGCCGAAGAATTGGTCGAGTTTCGGTTTGAGGGAGTCGAGTGCGGGAGCGGAGTTGAGGTCGATCATGACTGAAGAGATTCGGAAATTTGGAGATTGAGGGATTGGGTTAGAACCTGTGGGTTTTTGTTAGGTGGGCGATGATGAGTTGGGCGTCTTCGAGGATTTCGTAGGTGTGCGGGAGGACGGCATCAAACTTGATGGCCTCGCCGGGGCTGAGGGTGTGTTCCTCGTGGCTGAAGGCGATGTGGACGCGGCCGCTGCGAACCCAACAGATTTCGTGTTCATCGCCGTGGGCTTCGGGATGCTTGAGCGAGTGACCGACTTTCCCGGAGGCATGGAAAAGGTCGACGCCTTGCCATGAGAGTTTCTCGAAATCGAAGGGGCCGGATTGATAGCGTTCGATTTGCTTGATGTGAGCGGTGCGGGACTCCGCGAGGGAGAGCAGGTCCGAGGCGGAGAGGCCGAAAACGCGGGCGATGCGAAACAGGGTGTCGATCCCGACCATCGACTGGTTGCGCTCCAGCTTGGAAAGGCTGGCGATCGAGAGTTTCGAGCGCTTTGCGAGTTCATCGAGTGTCATGCCCGCCTGCTTGCGGACATCGCGAAGCACAGAGAAATCAATGGGTGGGCCTTCGGACATGGGAATGTTTGCGGGGGACTATGGGGGGTAAACGAAAAGAATAAAGAGAAAAGTTTCCCTGAGGGGAAGTTTTAGGTTGAATTTCTCTTCTGGAGAAAAAGTTAGGCTGCTGATGATTGAAGATGTAGAACTTGGCGAATGTCACAGGGATCGGGTTTTGAAATTGTGGGCCAGGGCCTGGCTGGTTGTTCTTTGGCTTGGCATTTGCGTTGGGCGGGTGCGGATTTCCGAATGCGGGATGATGCTCGGAAGGGCGCCGCGTCGCCGGTGGCGGCGGGTCTCCTGAATCCGGTCACGGGAAAAAATTTCGAGCCGAGTTGGCGGATTGGGGAGTTTCTGCCTGAGGCGGTGGAGTTTTTCGAGCGAGTGGGGGCGGAGCAGGGCAGGCAGCTGTGGTTTCCACTGCCGGTAGTCCGCTTGGTCTCTGAAAAGGAATGGCGGAAGGTTTCGGGGAAGTTGGAAAGACCGGAAGTGGCTCCCTGGGTGGAGGGGGTCGAAGAACACCTCGATGGCTGGCGGGCGGCGGTGACCCTGCGTGGGGGCGGGCGGGTGGACGTGAAGGGATTCTGCGAGGAGAGCCGGCGGATATTTGGAACCGGAAATTTGCCGTCCGGAAAAGCGGAGGTGGTCAGATGCGAAGGGGCTTTCGGGCTGATGAGAGGGACGATGGGGGAGCACCGTTGTGCCAAAGGGGAGATTCTGACGGTACGGATCCCGGGGGGCGATGAGTCGCGGATTCTTATTGGGGGTGGCGGCTGGATGGTGCCGGTGGGAGAGGGGGTTTTTCGCGTTGGCGCGACCTATGAGTGGAATGAACTGAACGGGGAGCCAACGGAAGCGGGGCACCTGCGGGTGAGCGAAATTTTAGGCCGACTGGGGGTCGAGACGTGGGAATTGGTGTCCCATGAAGCGGGAATCCGACCGATTGTAAGGCGCAGCATGCCTCTGATCGGGCGTCTGCCGGACGGCTCGCTGGGATTCAATGGGCTGGGTTCCAAGGGTTCGCTCTATGCGCCCGGGGTGGCGCGACGACTCGTGGAATGGATGCTTGAAGGACGGGAGATCGACGAAGATCTGGATGTCGAGAGATGGCTGAATCCCCGCTGAGCCGCTGGAAGCCGTCACTCCTGCCGCAACGCCTGTGCAATGTGTCACTCATCAAATCGCCACTCCGCTATTGCCATGTGAGGAAAATGGATGCATAGCCCCGCCGCCCGTCCAATCCGGGAACTGCCACCATGTCTCTGAAAGTCCGAAATCTCGCCATTATTGCTCACGTTGACCACGGGAAGACCACACTCGTGGACCAGCTTCTCCAAGCTGGAGGAACCTACCGTGAGAACCAGGCCACGCAGGAACGTGCGATGGACTCGATGGACCTGGAAAAAGAAAAGGGCATCACCATCAAAGCAAAGAACACCGCAATTCTCTGGGAAGGCTACACGATCAACATCGTGGACACGCCAGGCCACGCCGACTTCGGTGCCGAGGTGGAGCGTGTGATGAAGATGGTGGACGGAGTGCTTCTC
This sequence comes from Haloferula chungangensis, assembly GCF_042664875.1. Lineage (NCBI taxonomy): Bacteria > Pseudomonadati > Verrucomicrobiota > Verrucomicrobiia > Verrucomicrobiales > Verrucomicrobiaceae > Haloferula > Haloferula chungangensis. The sequence goes on from NZ_JBHTBS010000002.1 coordinate 510,443, forward strand.
GTCGTGGATGCGACCGGTGGACCACAGGCTCAGACCCGATTCGTTTTGCGCAAGGCGCTGCAGGAAGGCCTGAAGCCGATCGTGGTGGTCAACAAGGTCGACCGTCCGCTTTCCACTCCTGAAAAGGTGCATGATCAGGTACTCGAACTTTTCCTCGATCTCGATGCCACAGAAGACCAATTCGAAGCTCCATTCCTCTACGGTTCGGCGCGCGATGGTTACTTCATGGATACGCCTGACGGTGAGCGAAAGGACTGTGTGCCGCTGATCAACAAGATCATCGAATACATCCCCGAGCCGGAAGCGAAGGAAGACGCACCCTTCACCATGCTCGTCTCCAACATCGAGTGGGATGACTACGTCGGTCGTGTGGCGATCGGCAAGGTGCTCGGTGGTTCGGTCAAGAAGGGCGACAACATCTGGCTGCTCCGCAAGGACGGCACCAAGGTCCGCTCCAAGGTGATGAAGACCTTCACTTACTCGGGTCTCGATACGACCGACTCCGAAGGCTGTGGTGCCGGCGGTATCGTGGGCGTTGCGGCGGGTATTGAAGATGTCGACATCGGCGATACGCTCGCGGAGAAGGAAGATGCCGAGCAGCTTCCATTCGTGGCGATCGATCCTCCGACCGTGCAGATGCAGTTCTCGATCAACGACGGTCCGATGGCTGGCAAGGAAGGCAAGCACGTGACCTCACGTGCGATCCGCGACCGCCTGATGAAGGAAACCAAGACGAACATCTCGATCGAAGTGGAAGACACCGATCAGTCGGGTGTGTTCACGGTTTCCGCACGTGGCGCGATGCAGATTGCGGTGCTTGTCGAAACGATGCGTCGTGAAGGCTACGAGCTGCTGGTCTCGCGTCCGACCGTGATTCTCCGTCGTGACGATGCCGGTCAGCTTCAGGAGCCTTTCGAAACTCTCTACGTCGAAGCACCGGACGAATACACCCAGGGCATTCTCAAGGCCCTCGCCAATCGTAAGGGCATTCTTGAGCACATGGATGTCGAGGCGAGCGGTCGCAGCTTGATTCAGGCGAACATCCCGACACGGGGCTTGATCGGCTTTGAAACCGAGTTGGTGAACCTGACATCCGGTCACGGCATCATGAGCCACTTGTTCAAGGAATACGGTCCGCACGCCGGCGAGATCGTGACCCGGATCACCGGCACGCTGGTCTCCATGGAAACGGGCACGGCGACCACCTACTCACTGCAAGCCCTTGAAGATCGCGGCCGTCTCTTTGTGGGACCTGGCGACAAGATCTACGTCGGCATGCTGGTCGGTGAGAACCCGCGCTCCAACGACCTTCCGGTGAATCCTGTGAAGGAGAAGCACCTCGACAACATGCGCTCGGCCGGTAAGGACAAGACTTCGAAGCTTCAGCCACCGGTCGACTTCTCGCTTGAGCGGGCGATCGAATACATCGAAGCGGATGAGCTCGTGGAGGCGACTCCAAGCAACATCCGTCTGCGCAAGCGCATCCTCGACCCGAACGTCCGCAAGCGGATGGAGAAGGCGGCGAAGGCTTGAGCCGAAGCCTCACTGAAGCAGGTTGATTGATATGGCTGGAGGTGTAAGCTTCCGGTCAAATGAATGCCTGCTGTGGCGATGAATCGGATGAGGTTTCCTCGGTTGCTCGGGCGGGGCGGAGCCAACGGCAGACTCGATTCGTGTGGCTGCTGATCATTGTCGTCCTGGCGACGACGATTTATTGGATCAAGGAGAAGCAGGACGCGCGTCGCGGCGAAGTCGTGAACGCGATGAAGCAGTTGGCTTGGCACTGTTAGAATTCGATCAGGAGTTTGGGGCGTTTCCTTCGGATGACACTGCTGGTGATGTGGCGAAGGGCACCGGGAGTGATTTGCCGCTGACCGGGGAGGATGTTCTTAATCAACTCAAGGCCTTTGGCATCCGATCCACGGAAGTGATCGACGTGATCGGGCACGAGGATGGAGATTGGATCTATTGGCCGGGTTCGAACCATTGTGGATATCCGTCGAGACCAATTCTTGTGTCTCCGCCGATTTACGGAGAACGATTCGTTCTCAGGATTGATAATTCTGTTGGGCCCTTTTCCGAGAAAGAACTGGATGAATTGCCGGATTCTCCGGAGCCCATCGTTTTTCCGGAGAAGGAATAGTCGTCCTGCGATTCCTCAATCCTCACAAATTTTCCATGGCAGGGGAGGTGATTTCGAGGATGATAGAGCCATGACTGAAACGACTCAACCCACACACAGCAAGACGATCGGTTATCTGCTGTGGATCTTTGGCTTCCTCGGGGCGCATCGCTTTTATTTTGGAAAGCAGATTTCCGGAGTGATCTGGTTTTTCACGCTGGGACTTTTCGGAATTGGTTGGCTGATCGACTTGTTCCTGATTCCCGGGATGGAGCGGGATGCGGCGAAGAAGTATGCTTCGGGCAGTGCCGACTATTCGGTGGCCTGGATTCTTCAGACCTTTCTCGGGCCGCTGGGCATTCACCGATTTTACCTTGGGAAGATCTGGACGGGTCTGCTCTGGCTGGTGACCGGGGGCTTGGTGGGTATCGGATACCTCTACGATTACTTCACGCTAAATGCTCAGGTGGACGAGTATAATCGCGGTGTCGGCAACTAGGGTTAGAGCCCCTCAGCGAGGTCCGATTTGACGAACCGAAAAGCGGTGGGACTATCGAGCGCTTATGATTCACGCGCTCGAACAGGAACAGTTTTTGCCGATTTCAATGAAGGAGGCTTGGGCGTTTTTCTCGTCGCCTCGGAATCTGGATGAAATCACGCCGCCCGAACTGGGTTTCAGAATCGAGAGCCTGAGATCGGAAGTCGTTCACGAGGGGCAGATCATCACTTACAAGGTGAAGGTCTTGCCTGGGGTTTGGATTCCCTGGGTGACCGAAATCAAGTCGGTCGATGAGGGAAGGTCGTTCATCGACGAACAGCGCTTCGGGCCCTACAAGTTCTGGCATCATCGGCACTGGTTCGAGGAAGTGGACGGTGGCGTGCTGATGAAGGATCTGGTTCACTATGCGATGCCATTCTGGCCCTTTGGTGAGTTGGGGCATGAGATTTTTGTGAGGCCGAAGCTGGAGCGGATTTTTGGCTTCCGGCGGGAGGTTTTGGAAAGGCGCTTTGGTTCGACGGGCTGAGCTCGAAATTTCGGATTTCCGGAATGATTGGATTCGTGTTCACTCGGTCCCGTGATTTATCCGCCACTTGATCATCCGTTCTGGTTGGTTCCTGTTTTTCTGATTGGTGCCTGCATCGGATCTTTTTTGAACGTGGTGATCTACCGCCTGCCTTTGGGGCTTTCGGTGAACCATCCGAAGCGTTCGTTTTGCCCGACCTGCAAGTATGAGATTCCGATGAGTCAGAACATCCCGCTGTTCACCTGGCTGGCTCTGAGAGGCAAATGCCGAAACTGCAAGGCTCCGATTGCTGCCCGCTATTTCGTGGTCGAGTTAATGACGGCCATTCTTTTCACCCTCGTCGCCTGGGTGGTGATTCAGCGTGCCGGAGGGAGCGCGTGGAGTCTCGAACAACTCGCGATTCTACCGCTCTGGTTCATGATGGCGGCTTTCGTGGCGATGACGTTCATTGATGCCGAGCACATGATTATTCCGCTAGGGCTGACGGTCAGCGGAACTCTTGCCGGCTTCATGGCGGCGGCTCTGATGCCGAGCTTGCCGGATATGGTGGCGTGGACATCACCGGCCCCGAGCTGGGCAGGTGGACTCTATCAATCTCTGATCGGTTGGGTGATCGGCTTTTTCGGGTTGTGGGCAGTGGTGCTGTTCGGGAAGCTTGCCTTCGGTCGGAAGGAGCTGAAATTCGACGAAGCGGTCGACTGGCACCTGGAGGAGCCGAAAACGGAAGAGGAAACGATCGTATTTCACATGGGAGAGGAGAAGATCGAGTGGTGGGATATCTTTTTCCGGAAGTCCGACAAATTGCTCATCGATGCCAAGTCCATCATGTTGAACGGGGAAAAGATCGAGGCCGGAAAGATCGTGATCCGTGAAAATGAAATCGAGTTGCCTGATGGAAGGAAAATCGAGCTGGAAGCCGTCGACTCGCTGGGAGGTACCTCCGCCAGTGCGGTGATTCCGCGCGAGGCGATGGGGATGGGCGACGTTCATCTGATGGGGATGATCGGCGCCTTTTTCGGTTGGTCCGGCGTGTTGTTCACGCTGCTTTCAAGTTCGCTCTACGCGATCGCTGCCGCAGCGCTGGGTCGGGTCGGATTCGGAATGAGACTTCCTTACGGACCATTCCTGGTGCTGGGAGCAATAACGTGGCTGTTAGGCGGCTGGAAGCTGGCGGAGTGGTATTTTGATGCCCTGCGTTGAGCCTCTCGAATCAACGGTTTCCCATGGCGCTTGCCAGATGGCTCCGAAACTCTCGGTAAGTTGGAGATTCGACAGGGGGATTTTGCGAACGGCGTGATGGAGCTGGCGCAGACTCATCCTCCTTTTTGCGGGTCTATTCCTTCAGTGAGAATTCCCGCGATTCCGTAGACGTTCTGAAGGGGAAATGCCAAAGTGCTTGCGGAAGTTCACCGCAAAACGGCCGAGTTCGGTGAAGCCGCACGAGGTCGCAATCTGGGTGACTGAGTTGTGCTCGGGATTACCTCGTTTGAGCAGGACGTAAGCTTTGTTCATCCTGCGAAGATTGAGGTAGCGACGCGGAGAGATACCCACTTGAGACTGGAATGCGTTCTCCAAGGTGCGTGGGCTGACAGTAAGTTTGAGGCAGATCTCCGGGATTGAAAGAGGATGATCACCGACATCCGCCAAGTCGACCGCTCGTTGAAATAGTGAGCGACGCGAACTGGGCTCGATAAATCGATGTTCAGGACTGCGCAATGCCTCACAAACCTCTGTAATGATGACCGAAGTGAAGTGTCGATGAGATGCTCCGTTCCTCGGCTCGTCTAGGAGTGAGTTCAGGATCTGAGCCAATCTCTTGTGGGATGTTTCGCTAACCTCCACAACGCAATTTGGGGTCTCGAGAGGTCTGACGTTCAGACCATCAGTCGCGGTGAAAAATTGCAGGAAGGCAGATCGGGGGACAATCGCGAGAATGCCGAAAGTTCCAGATTTGTAGGTGACATCCACGTCACCCAGGTCAGTTAGATACGCAAGCCCATTGGAAGGGAGGGTGTTTCCCCAGAAACTCCCCGACATGCCTGCTTCGTTGAAGATCCCGAAAGCGATCGAGTCTTCTCTGAGCTCTCCTGCGATTCGTACTTCTTGGTTTACGGATTCGCGATAGATGACTCCCTGACCATCATGTCTCATCTCTTTGCGCGCTTCGAACTGGCCACTGGATAATTGCTCGTAATATAAATCCCAATGGGGCGCGTGGATCTCTGCCCACTCGTCGACATCAGTTGCGGTCATTGTGAGCGGTTGATTGTTCGGATGATGAAGCATCACGTGAGTCGGTTGGGGATGAATGGTCAGGTGGTGGGTAGGCTCGTCGACGGGCTCCATCAAGATCGGAAGGCAATGTGACGGTATTGCCACGTGAAGTGCGAGAAATGTGCGGGATCTGCATAGCGGGAGATTGATGGGACGCGTTTAGTCCCGCTCGCCTTCTCGGGGGGCTCCGCGGAGTTCCGCTAACAACTTTTTCTCCACCACTTTTTCTGCATACCACGATGAGATCGAATTTGAATCTGTTCGCGCGACGCCTGCGGTCGTACTACGGACTTTTGGGGGCGGCGATGTTGCCGACCGCTGCGATGGCGGCGGAGCCTGCCGGACTGTGGGAATTCGAGAACCCCGAAAACCTTGGGGCGGCCACCATTGGTAGTCCTCTTGTATTGGAGGGGGCGGTTGTTGCGGCATTGGATGCTTCCGGCGGTGGTGCGGCTGATGTGGCTCGAACTTCCTTCCTCACCGTCACCAATCCGATCGGTCCGAATGGCTCAGCAAGTGCCACGCGGACTAATCAGTTCACGCTGCTCATCGACTTCATGGTGCCGGACTTTTCCGACGGCGGAGATGACAACGGAAACTTCACGGGCATTCTCGAACTCAATGGCGGGGGGGATGGTGACTATTTCATTCGCAAGCAAGGGGGCGCCCTTGAGCTGGGAGTTGCCACGGTAGATTATACCGGGACGGGGCCAGATAGTTCCGGCGACGGGGATTCGGGGACCTTTCGGTCAAACACGTGGTACCGTTGGGTCTATGCGGTCGATAGCGGCGGAACTGGGCGCAGCACTTACTTGAATGGCGTCAAGATCGGCGACAACAATGGCAATAATACGATCGATCTTGCTCGAGGGTCGCTTTCGTCATCCTTTGGAATCTTTCAAGATAATACGATCGGAGAGCAATCCAGATCCCTCGTCACGACCGTGGCACTCTATGACGGCCGTCTGTCGGATCAAGAGATCAGCGCACTGGGGTCGGTGGGTAGCCCGACGACTCTGGCGCCCAATGCCGCTCCAGTGATCTCCGAAGGCGAGACCTATGCATTGCCGAATGCTTCATATGAAGGTGAAGCCGTTACCGGAACACTGCACGTGAGCGATAGCGACAGCGACGCCATCGAGTGGAGCGTGGCGACGTCGGCTGCAGGTGGATCAGTGGAAATTACCTCAAGTAGCGACTCCGATGTCTCATTTACCTATACGCCGAGTGCCGGATTTTCAGGTGAAGACAGTTTTCAGATTGAGGCCTCGGACGGCGTAAGTTCAGACCTGATTGAGGTGACGGTTGTGGTGTCCGGTCCTGTGGTGACCGCTCCGATTGGATTCTGGGAATTCGATAATGGGTCGAATCTGGCAGAAGCCGAGACGGCTGATGAGGGGGTGAGCCTTACGGTGGTGGGGAGCGATCCGGAGCATTTTGAATCCCTCGCCGATGATCACTCGAATGATTTGAATGGCGTCATCAGGACGGTCGCCGGAGGAGCCAATCACCTTCGCCTGGAGCATGGTATCACCGGTGGAAATGGAGGCGGGAGCCGAGTGAATGAATACACTCTGATGTTCGATGTCTTTTCTCCCGTGGACAGTCGTTCCTCATGGCGATGCCTTTTTCAAACGGAACTCGATAATGATGTCGATGGAACGTACTGGATTCGTAATAATAACGACACACTCGGTTTGGCCGGATTAGGCTATTCGGCTGCTGGAATTGACGACTCTTCGTGGACGCGGATTGTGGTGGTGGCGGATTTGCCGAGTTACAGGGTTTATGTAAATGGTGAGCTCTTTCACGCCTATTCGGATCGGAGTTTGGATGACAGCAAGTTCTCTCTCGATAGCGCCCTTCTTGTCTTTGGCGACAATGATGGAGACAATCATCCGTTGAATGTCGGCGCTTTCGCCGTCTGGGACAAACCCCTAAGTGATGTGGAGATTGCGGGGCTCGGACTCGCGGGTTCGGCAGTGCTGGATGCTCCGCTTCCTGAGTGGAACGAGGCTCCAGTCATCACGGAAGGGAGCTCTTATGAGATGAGTCCATTTGATCTCAATGGTGGAGCGGTTTCCGGCACCGTTCATGCGACCGATGCCGATGGCGACGCGCTGACCTGGAGTGTGATCGCTGAAGCCACGGGAGGCACGGTAGCCATTACGGAGAGTACTGACAGCCAGGCGACCTTTACCTACACTCCGGATCCGGAATTTTCCGGCACCGATCATTTTGAGATTCAGGTCTCCGACGGTGAGGAAAGCGACACGATTGTTGTCACCATTCGGATGAGTGCCTCACCGGTGCCGATTACTCCGGTTACCCTTTGGGAGTTGAACGGAACCCTTTCGCCAACGGTTGGGAGTGCGGGCGACTTGGGGGCGGTTGGCGGATGGGATGTCGACTTTGAGTCAACGGAAGGAGCCAGTGGAGAGGACGTGTTGGTGGTGCCGGCATTCTCGGAGACCCAATGGCTTGCCGCGGCGACTCACGGTATGGCGGCCAATGGAGGAACGAACGTCAACGACTACACCATTCTCATGGATGTGAAGTTCGACGCGCTGGGGTGGACATCGATTTATCAAACGGATGCTGCCAACGACACGGATGGCGAGACCTTCCTGAATCCGTCTGGCCGGATTGGTGTCAGCAACGACTATGCCGGAGCGATCGAAGCGGACACCTGGTATCGGATTGCGATCGTCAGTGATCTCGCGGCCGGGACTCTTCGCTACTATGTTGATGGGACTTGGGTGAACGATGCTGGTCCGCGGACGGCCGACGATCGTTGGTCTTTGCCGGCGGATGGATTGGGTGAAGTGCTGATGTTTGCCGACAACAATAGCGAGACGGGATCGCTGCGGCTGGATAACCTTGCGTTCTACGATTCCGCACTGAGTGCTGAACAGCTCTCTGAACTCGGAGGGGCAGGGGCGTCTCTGGTGAATCTGCTTCCGGTTCCAGAACCGGTTGGCTTGTGGGAGTTCGGCAACGCCTCCGATCTAGTCGAAGCGACACTTGGCGCGGAGCTTTCCATGACGGTGGAAGGGGCGATTCCGACGCACTCTGAATCGCTGGAAGATGACAACGCGACCCTCGCCGAAGGAGTGATCACGACCGTGGGTGGTGGCGGAAATCATCTGAAGCTGGCTCACGGAATTTCCGCCAATGGAGGTGGCAGTGCTGTGAACGAATACACACTTTTGTTCGATGTGTTCTCCCCAGCTGAGAGTCGTGGGTCTTGGCGTTGCTTCTTCCAGGTCAGCCCTGGGAATGGCAATGACGGAGAATACTTCATTCGCAATAACAACAACACGATGGGAACGGCTGATCTGGGCTACACCAGTGCCGGACTCGATGAGGCAAGTTGGAAGCGGGTCGTCATTGTCGCGGACCTCACGAGCTTCAGAACTTACGTCGACGGAGAACTTTTCCATGTCCACTCTGATCAATCGGTCGACGGACGGTATGCGCTGGAGTCTGAGATTCTGCTGTTTGCCGATAACAATGGTGAAAATGCATCCATGAACGTGAGCACATTCGCCATGTGGGGCCAGGCCCTGAGTGAGAATGAAGTTGCAGGTCTTGGGGTGGTTGACTCGGCCATTCTCGGCGCGATGGTCCCTGAGCCGAATGAGGCTCCAGTGATCGCCGAAGGTGAGGTGATAAGTCTCGCCGCACGCATGAATGTCCGTGAGGACATTACGCTTCATGCGAGTGATGAGAATACCGGCGACATCATTCGCTGGAGCATCAGCGAGGGGCCGGAGAATGGCGTGGCGCTGGTGACGGAGGACGCGAATGATCAAGCGGTCATCAGCTACACCTCGAATGCCTTCACCGGTGAAGATCAATTTGTGGTGACGGCCTCGGACGGGGAGGACAGCGATAGCATCGTGATCCATGTCACCGTGGGAAACACGGCACCCACGATCACCGAGGGCGACAACTTTGCGTTGAATGCCGCGATGAATCCGAGCGAGGCTGCCATGGTCACCTTTCATGCCACGGATGCGGACGAGGGTCAGGTGCTCGATTGGTCGGTGGATGCCCAAGCATCGAACGGAATTGCATCGGTCGATTCGCAGGGTGATGGAGCGGCGGTAATCCACTATTTGCCCAACACGGATTTTTCGGGGATCGACCATTTCGTCATTCGTGTCACGGATGGATTCCTGAGCGACTCGATTTCGGTCTCTGTCAGCGTGATTGACCCCGATGCCGATCCGAAACTGACGATCGAGTCGGCGCACGGTTCCGCAACGCCTGCGGCAGGTGAGCACAGTTACGCGGTCGGCACCGAAGTCACCGTGTCGGTGAGCGGTGAAAGCTCGGATGATGCTCGCTACACCCCAATCGGGTGGACGGCAGTTGGTAGTGCGCCGGTTGAAGGGTCGGGAACCAGCGCAAGTTTCGAGATGACTCGGGACACCGTGCTGACGTGGCAGTTTCTCACCGAATACCTGGTGGACGTCGAATCGACGGTTGGAGGGAGCGTGGATATTGCTGACGGTTGGTACAATGCGGCCATGCCCCTTACCATCACGGCAACTCCTCAAGCAGGCTATTACTTCAGTGGATGGACTGGCGATACGTCCGGTGCCTTGATCGGAGGCAACACCATCATCTTGCCCATGGATCGCGCCCACGACACGGTGACGGCGAATTTCACCTCGGAGGAGATCTTCTCGGTGATCGCATTGCCGGACACGCAGAACTACTGCAACAACGACACCCGTGCCCTGATTTACAAGTCGCAGACGGATTGGGTCGTCGACAACCTGGAGACGGAGAACATCAAGTTTGTCACCCACCTAGGGGATATCGTGAATAACCAGTACAGTGATGAGCATTGGCTGCGGGCAAATACGGCGATGGACGTCTTGAATCAGAGGATTCCTTATGGAACCTGTCCCGGAAACCACGACTACAGTGAAAAGTACATCACCCATTATGGCCCGGAGGCCGCTCGCTGGGTGGATCCGTCTGACGGCCAGGTGTATGATTGGTACAAGGGGTCTTCGCCGCGTGGTTGGAGTGATTACCAGGTCGTCCATGTAAATGGTCGCGACTGGATGTTCCTTCATCTTAATATTGATGCTTGGGATTCAGAAATTATCTGGGCACAGGCAGTGCTCGATGCTCACCCGACCACCCTTACCGTTCTGACCACTCACAACTATCTCGCGGAATCCGGTGGGGGCGGAAAATCGGGCACCGGCACAGGTGAAGGCGGTCGTCCCAAAGTGCTGTGGATGAGTGATCCCGATGGGGACCGAAATACGCCTGAGGAGGTTTTCCAGAAGCTGGTCTTTCCAAACAACCAGATCTACATGGTGATCTGCGGTCATGCCTTCGCGATTTACAACCTTGAGGAGACCAACGAGGCGGGAAATGTCGTGCACGAAGTGTTGGTCGACTATCAGACCTTGCCTAACGGAGGGAACGGATTCTTGAGACAAATGGAATACCGCCCGTCCGAAGGGAAGGTGGTTCATAGCACGTATTCGCCGTACCTTGGACGGGACTGGGATCCGAATATCAGCGCAGACTCTCAGGGGATGTATGATCTCCACGATCGCTGGGGAGGAAGCTTCTTTGAGATGGAGGTCGATTTCGACGGCCGTTTTGATCAGACACTCACGGTGGTTTCCCCGCAGGAGACGGTGACTCCGGCAGTGGGGACTCACGAGATCGCTGAAGCATCGCCGTTTGTGATCAACGCTGAGGATGTCGTTGACGGCCGTGTCCGGGAGAAGGTCGTCGGATGGACACTGGTGGGCGCGAAGCAAAACACCTCGGGGAACGGTAAGGTCGCTACTCTAACCATGGATGGTCCTGCGACCCTGACGTGGACCTACGAAACGCAGTATCAGTTGACGACCCAAGCGCTCGGCGATGGCATCGTATCGATCCCTAGCGGTTGGCAGAATGTCGATGCGCCGGTCTCAATTCAGGCTCAGCCGGACGTTGGCGCGAGCTTCGTGGGATGGCTGGGTGATACCGATGGGGCGACCATTTCAGGGACGACCATTTCCTTCACCATGGACCGTCCACGTGGCCCTGTGACTGCCCAGTTCTCCGGCACCGAGACCTTGCATTCGGTGGTGGTGAATTCCGAGCAGAGCAATGTCAGCCCACAGCCAAGCACTCATGTCTATGAAGTCGACGAGACGGTGATGTTCGCGGCGACGATGCAGTTGGAAGGAAACACGCGTCACACGCCGACAGGCTACACCTATACCATCGGTGATGGTAGCCCGGTTCAAGGGTCGGGTGTTTCGGTGGAACTCGCCGTGACCGGAGACATCGAGTTCACTTGGCATTGGGAGACGGAGCATTTCCTCAATGTGGCTGCAAATGGTCCAGGCTCCCTCGATAGTGGCAGCGGTTGGATTGCCGAGGGCACGGGCGTGACCATTCAAGCTTCAGCCGATGCGAACGCTTCCTTCACTGGGTGGAGTGGTCAAACCGACGGAGTGAGCCTCAGCGGCCCAACTCTTTCGATCGCCTCGATGGACGCCCCGGTTGGTCCGGTGGTAGCGGACTTCACGATCAACCAACATAATCTGACCGTGGTTTCCGAGTATGGCTCGCCCGTTCCGGAAGTTGGCAGCCATGTCTACGAATATGGTAAGGAGGTCGACGTCGCCGCCGAAAGTATCAGCGAAGGAAGAACCCGTCGCGTGGTGACCGGTTGGAGCACCACCGGTGCGGATGAGTCGGAAGGTGACGAGACGGCAACCCGCTTGACGATTGAGGGCGACACCACGTTGACGTGGAACTGGGAGACCCAGGTGCTTCTTCAAGTGGAGAGCGGCGCAGAGGGGCAACTGCTTCCGTTGGACAGCAGCAAGTGGCACCCGCTCAACAGCGTGGTGACCGTCGAGTGCGTGCCTGGTCCGTTCTTCACTTTTGCTGGATGGCGCGGTGATCTCGGTGAAGCCGATGCGTCTCAGTCGGTCCTTAGTTTGACCATGGATCAACCGCGCGCGCTCGTGGCTGACATTGCTCCCATCCTGGCGGCGAATGGAACTCCCCATTGGTGGTTGGAGAATCAAGGGATCGTCGAGGACGGCAACTATGATGCCGCGGAGCTTTCCGATCCTGATGGGAATGGGCTGAGTGCGGCGGAAGAATTCGCTGCGGGACTTCCAGTTGGTGGGGGGGCTTTGGCTACTCTCGACATTCCTGATCCAGCCGCCTCGACGTTGGAGGTTAGTTGGCAGAGCCAGTTGGGCCGACATTATACGCTTGAATCAAGCGATGACCTGAAGGGCTACGACACGGTGAAAACCGCGGTTGGCACGGGATCGAGGATCGAAGTGCCGGTCCCTGGTCCAGGTTCGGGAGTCACTCGTGCATTCTTCCGGGTCGAGGCCGATCTGGCATCGGGTTTGGAGGATGCGGTGACGTCACCGGGAACGGCGCAATTCAACTTTGCACGCGAAATGGTTCGGATACCTGCCGGCTCCTTTGTGATGGGAGAAGAGGATGAAGGCATCGATCTTGTCCGTCCGGAGCACACGGTAAATCTCGGCGCCTACCACATGGATAAGTTCGAGGTCACTCGAGGTGACTGGAAGACGGTGGCCCGTTGGGCGGTCAATCATGGCTATGACTTGCCGACCACGTTGAAGGTTTATGATCATGTTCCCGACGATAGTCACCCAGCCGTGCCGATCACCTGGTATGAAGCGGTAAAGTGGTGCAACGCCCGCAGTGAAATGGAAGGACTGACGCCGGCCTATTACACTGATAGTGATGGTTCGACGGTTTACCGTAGCGGCGAGATTGATCTGACGCCCGCGAACGTGAACTGGAGTGGCAACGGCTATCGCCTGCCGACCGAGGCGGAGTGGGAGTACGCCGCCCGTGGTGGAAGGGTGAACGAGGACTATCCTTGGGGCGATGAAACAGCTGTCAGCCGGGCAAATACGTGGCAGCATCTTGAATCACTCAATGCCCACATCGGGGGTTATCCCTTCACGCGTCCGGTGGGACATTTCGACGGCACTCAACCAGTCGCCGATGGCTACACCGCTGAAGATATGGCCAATGGCTACGGTCTCTATGACATGGGAGCGAACGTGTTCGAGTGGGTCTTCGACCTGGCAGGCGACTATTCGTCCCTTGAAGAGTTCGGACCGACCGGACCCTACGCGAATGAATCGTCGAATCGTATCCTGCGAAGTGGAAGCTGGTTCAACAATAGTGCGGACGCCCGTGTGTTCTTCCGCACCGGATTCCCGCCGGAAAGCGATGACCCCTATGGAGTCAATGGATTCCGCTGCGTCCGTCCGGTTCATCCCGACGAACCTCAGGTCTCCGGAGAGCATGTCTACGAGTTCAAGAATATTGGTGAATCCGGCACCGAGCTATCCGAGAGCGGCTGGCTTGGTGATGATCTTGAAGCTTGGGTGATCCAGGGTTTCGAAGGATTGACCTACGCTCGGAACACCAACGACGGTGATGATGCGATCTACCGGAGTAACGATGAAGGTTTCGCCTATGAAATCCCGGCTACCGCGAAGTTTGTGAGTCTCCAGACTACCGTCAGGCATAGCAATAACGATTGGGAAGTTGGCCTGGCCTCGGGTTCGAGCCTGCTTTTGGGACTGGGATTCGAAAAGGACGGCGAGCTCTACCTGAGTGACGGAGTCACAACCGTTGAGCAGAGCGGGGGCGCTTCGACCTCCGACACAACGAGAACGTTCCGAGTGGATGTCGATCTCGAAGCAGGAACAGCGACTCTGGTGGACCTCACGGATGAGGGCGAAACGGTGCTGATCGAGGGTGCTACCTTGAGCAATGCCTCGAGTGCTGCTCTGCAGGGAGCGGACGGTCTCTTCATTCGCACCGCCTCCCGGTATGCTGGTCCGGCGACCATCCAGATCAGCTGGAGTCTTAACCCAACAGAGCGGTAACGAGCCTGTCGAATGAACAGCAGGGTTCCGGGCTTGAAGAAAGCCCGGAAGGATGGTCTGCAGGGATCGGGGATATTGGTTTCCCCCTCGGCCTGCGCGACTGATTTTTAGTGATACAAAAGCAACATGCATAACCGTCTAGCAACGATCATCCGTTCTTGTGTGAGAGAACCCATGGTCCATTTTTTTCTCATTGCGGCCGTCCTCTTGAGTGTGAGCGCGCTTGTCCGGTCGCGAACGAAGCCGCTGATCTCGCTTGATGAGTCGGAGGTCGAGGCGCTCGTCATTGAGGTGGAGAAGGATCGCACCCGACCAGAAACTGAGGCCGAGCCCGAGCAGCTCGTGCGTTCCTATCTTCGCGATGAAGTCCTCTACCGCGAGGCGCTTGATCGGGGACTGACGGATCGAGATGAGGTTCGCGAAGTTTTGATCCACGTGCTCAAGTCGGAGCTGACGCCAGTGCTTCGGGAGCCAAGCGACGAGGAACTTCTCGCTCTGAGAAAGGAAAACTCCGAGGAGTTTCTCTATCCTCCGAAAATATCCTTCGAGCATGTGTCCTATTCAGTGGGTTCGAAGTCGGTTCCCGAGAATTTGCTGAGTCAACTGAAACAGGGGGAAGACCCGGCAGGGCATGGAGAGCGTGTCGCGTTGGCGAACCCTCTTCCGCCGACCTACAAGGCTCAGCTTGACCGCGTTCTCGGAGTCGAAGCCAGCGAGTGGGTCTTTTCTCTCCCAGTCGGTGAGTGGTCCGGCCCGGTGGAATCCCGCAAAGGGGTTCATTTCATCCGAGTAATCGAGAAGGAGAGTCAGCAAGAGATCCCCTTCGACCGTGTGCGCGATACCTTGAGGAGCAACTGGGCGCAGCAGCGCATCGACGAAACGCTCGATGATTCCGTGCGGGAGATGGCGAACGGCTATCGCTTTGAAGTTCCTGACTCCTATCAGAAATGGGTACCATGAAAGGTCGTTGGCTTGGGTGGGTTCTGCTTTTTTTGGGGATGCTCGTGCCGCTCTGCCATGGGCACAACACGAGAGCCGCCCGCTTGGACATCGAGCAACTGGGCGAGACCGAGTATGTGCTCCGCTACGAAGTGGCCCTGACCGGCATGGAGGATGGGCATTTGCCGCAACTCCCTGAGCAATGTCGGTGGGTGGATGAGCCTGCGGAATCTGCCGGGCTTGTCCGGCTGCGTTTCGCCTCCGAAGGTCGTCCACTTGCAGCCGGTGATTCGATCTTTCTTCCGTGGAAAGACAACGGCGCGTTGGTGAGTATGGTTTGGAGCGATGGGACCTTTGCGCGCGAGTTTTTCCCCGCGACACGCTCAGGCATCAAGGTTCCTCTCGAGGAGCTGCATGCCGGATCCGGGACCTTGGGACGGACTGCCCGGCGGTTTACGGAACTGGGAATTCACCACATCCTCGGAGGTATCGACCACCTGCTTTTTGTCGTCGGACTGATTCTGCTGGTTGCCGACCGTCGCAAGTTAATTCTGGCTGTCACGGCATTCACCCTGGCCCACAGCGTGACGCTGGCCCTGTCGGTTTTCGGAGTGGTCCAACTGGATTCTGGAGTCGTTGAGGTTCTGATCGCCCTGAGCATCGTGCTCCTTGCGAAAGAGATTCTCATGGCGAAACAAGGCCACCACGGCCTAGCCTGGAAGCAACCTTGGATCGTTGCCTTCGCCTTTGGCTTGTTTCATGGTCTGGGCTTTGCCGGTGTTCTGGCGGAGATGAATCTGACGAATGAATCGATTCCTCAAGCTCTTCTGTTCTTCAATCTCGGAGTGGAACTCGGACAGATTCTGTTCGTGATCGTGTGCTGGTCGCTTCTGATGATGGTTCGACGCCTGAAACTTCGGGTTCCGGAGCAGCTTGGCGTTCTTCCTCCCTACGTGCTCGGTTCGATTGCAGCAGTCTGGACTCTCGAGCGGGTAATGGAGATCGGGATTGCGATGTGAGAGCGCTAAGAAGTTGACGGTCCTGATTGCTTGTCAGATCGACGCGACCAATGGAAGCGAGGAGAGTCGCGATTGCCGTGGAAAGAGCGCGCATCGGCGATCTCCTTGGCAATCTGCCAATCGATCCCCATCGTTGCGCCGATATTGAATCCCGGGGTGTAGCCCCTTTTGTGCTTGATGCAGTACGGGCGAATGACGAGGAGCCAAAGAAACCCGATCACCGGAGCTAGAGCGATGATCGGGAAAATCAGCAGGGAGGGCTCGGCGGATCAGCGCATGTTAGGCGGGACGATCTGCCAGATTTCGACAATCTGATTTCGCTCGGGAACGCGTGAGCTGAAGCGGTCGGTTTGGCCGAGATAGACGGCTTGGACGCGTTGGTTCGGCTGCTTTGCAGAATCGAGCAACTGCGCGACGGCGGTAGCGCGGTCAGAGGAAAGGGTTTGATTGTTATCGGCGTTGCCGGTGCGGGATGCGTAACCGACAGCGAAGATAATAGCACCATCGGGAACTTCGCTCATCGTGGCCATGAGCCCTGCGTTGAGTTCCGGTGCAATCTCGGAGGACCCGGTGGCAAAATCACATTTTTTGAGGACGCTTGCGCCGTATTTGGCACCGAAGCTGGAGTAGGCGCTCATGATTTCGGAATCGGCCTTGCCTTCGAGTTTGCGAAGTTCCCGGAACAGCGCGATGGCTTCTTTGAGAATGGCGTTTTCGGTCGTGGCGAAGAGGTCCGCCTGACTCAACTGAGCCAGTTGTGCTTCGAGGTCGGCGATGCGATTGAGCAATTGTGAGCGCTCTGATTGGCAGGCGAGGAGTTCCTGCTGAAGACGGCCGGGTTCTTCACGAAGTCGGACGAGCTCGGCGTCGAGCAGCGCGATGCGGTTGTTGGCGGCGTCGAGCTGGCCCTGCAGCGTGCTGTTACGGGTGGCTTCGAGAAGAGCCTTGTCGCGCTCGATGCGGATAGCTTCGAGGAGCTCACGCATGCGCTGGGTTTCCTTGAGGGAGTCGATGGCTTCCTTGCGAGCGAGGTCGAGTTCGCGGTCCTTGTCTTCAAGCAGCACTTGAAAGCTGCCGGCAAGCGACGCGAGGGTATCGGCATCGGTCTTCAGGCGGGCGGCGACTTCCTCCGCCGCTTCGGTGCCGCTGGCTCCGGCCATCGGCTCGAGTCCCATGGCGATGCGCTCACGGTTGAGGAGTGTGCGACGCGTTTCGATATCGGCCTTCAGAGCGTCCATGCTTGGGCTGTCTTTGGACGCAAGAGCGCCTCCCGGCTGGATGCCCTGGATGATGAGAACAACGAGCAGTCCGACGATGACCATGCAGAAGGCAAGGATCACCGGTGAGGGGGCGCGGTTCTTGGTGGTGCTTTTCTCGGTCCTCTCGAGCTCAGGTTCGGTGGACTCGGAATCGGGAAGATCTTTTGGCTCGTCGCTCATGCGGACGAATTGAAAGGGTTCGGCCGGGTTTGTCGAATGCGGATTGCGTTCGAGTTAAACCGGGGGCAGCAGGGCGAGAAGTTCCTCCGGGGACGAGATCAGGTGTTCCGGAGTTTCTGCGGCGAGAGCTTCGGGGGAATTGAAGCCCCAGGTGACGGCTGCGACGGGAATGCCCGCCTTTTTCGAGGCCTTGATGTCGCGAACTTCGTCGCCGACGTAGAGCATTTCCTCGGATTTCAGCGAGAAGGTCTTTCGGATCGCCCGCAGGTGCTTGGCCTTTCCCGTGAGTTTTGAGGTCGATGAAATGAAATTGAAGTGCCCGCGGAGGCCCTTGGCACGCAGAAAAAGGTCGACGTTGGCCGGGGCGTTGGATGTCAGAACGCCAAAGGCATCGCAACGGTCCCGAAGCAGGGGCAGGATCTCATCGACACCCTGAATGATGGGCAGCTTCGTGATGTTTCCGCGCATCATTGAGGTGCCGCGGGCAATCAAGCCTGGCACCCGGCGTTTCGGAATCTTGAGGTGATTCAGAAGCTCTTTGAGAGAAAAATGACGGAGCGCCGGAAGCTCTTCGGCGCTGACTTCTCGCAGCTTGTAGTCGGGCGCGAGCCGATTGAAAATCTGTCGGCTCTCCTCAAGCGTGTCCGCGAGGGTGCCGTCAAAGTCGAAGATAATCGTGCGGTATGCCATCGCGTGCCACCAAAGAACCGTCAAGATGGCTCATGCGCCAAGGAATAAATCACGGCATCGGTGTCACGGGGCGAGTGCGAGGTTGGGATCGATGTCCGCGTCGAGCGGGGAATGGCGGCCCTCGAAGTGGTGCAACAGGGCGGCAAAGGCGATCATGGCGGCGTTGTCAGTGCATAGGCCGGAGTCAGCGGTAAGCAGGCTGAGACCTTCCTTTTCGCAGGCCCGGGCAAAGCCGTCGCGCAAGGCTTGATTGAGGGAGACTCCACCGGAGAGGGCGATGGTGCTGCGGCCGGTATGCCGTGCGGCGCGCAGGGTTTTGACGACAAGCACGTCTATCACCGCTTGCTGGAAAGAGGCGCAAAGGTCGGGCAGGTCGGAAGTACGAGGTGTGCCGTAGCCCGGATTCTGATCGGTGAGGGTGTAAAGCACGGCGGTCTTCAGGCCGGAGAAGGAGAAGTCGAAGCCGGGGTCCTTGAGCATCGAGCGGGGAAACCTGAAGGCGTTCGGGTCACCTCCTTTCGCGGTTTTCTCGATTTCGGGTCCGCCGGGGTAGGGGAGCCCGAGCATCTTGCCGACCTTGTCGAAGGCTTCGCCAGCCGCATCGTCACGGGTGGATCCGAGGCGGCGATAGCTTCCGGGATTTTCGACATCGAGAAGCAGCGTGTGGCCGCCTGAAACGATCAGCGCGATGTGGGGAGGGACGGTTCCTTGTCCGACGTATGGCGAGAGCAGGTGGCCTTCGAGGTGGTTGACGGCGATGAAGGGTTTGCCGGCGGCGACGGCGAGGGCTTTGGCGGCGGTGGCACCGATCAGCAACGAAGAGGCGAGGCCGGGGCCGGAGGTGGCGGCGAAGCAGTCGATGTCCTTGAGGGTGAGCTCTGCGGTGGCGAGGGCCTGTTCGACGAGCGGGCGCAGGTGAAGCGAGTGATTGCGGGAGGCGAGTTCGGGGACGACGCCGCCGTAGACGCGGTGAAGCTCGATCTGGCTGGAAATTTCCGAGGCGAGGATGCGTGCCGGTTCGCCCGGTGAGCCGGAGAGGATGGCGACGGCGGTTTCGTCGCAGGAGGATTCGATGGCGAGAAGGAGCACGCCGGAGGCATATGGATTTATCTCCGATGTTCAAACGCGGAAATTGTGGCCAGTGCGGGTCGAGCTTCAGCGGCTTGGCTTGGTGGCGTGTTTCTCCACGTTGTTGATGGTGGCCGTTCGCAGGTCGGGATTCTGGATGAGCGGGATGAGCTTGCGGGCTTCTTCGACACGTCCATCGAAGGCGGCCATGCTGCAAAGGGATGAGAGGGCGTCATCGAGATCCCTGCCGGGGGTGAGGGTGGCAGCGAGCTCGAGTGCTTTTTCCGCTTCCTGGCCGTAGAGCGAGCGCAGCGCTTGGGCTGCTTCCGGGCGGTGGTTTTCCACGCCCCACTCAAGGGCTGCTTCGGGGTGCTTGTTTGCCCAGGAATCGATCAGGGTTCTCGCTTCGATGGCGGGGAGGGAGGCAATCTCGGCCGTGCTGAGTGAGGCGGCGAATTCGGCCGGAGCTTGGGATATCAGTCTCTCCCGATCACGCTCGGCAATCTCGGGAAGCACCGTTTCGAGTTCTGTTAGGAGCGCGGCCTGTTCGGTTTTGTCGGCCTTTTCCCATAGTTGTTTGGCGAGCAAACGGCGGACGACCGGATTGGTGGCGGTATTCACGGCGAGCAGTCGCTGTGAGGTCTTTGCGGAAGGCTTCGAAGGACTTCGAATCGACCAGGAAGGGATCTCCAGCACCTCCGCACGGCGTCCCACGGCGAAGGCATCCAACCAGTGGGCACAGGCGATCGGATCCTCTGCCAACCAGACATGGAGAAGGTCGCCGACAATGGTGAGCTTTTTTTCGCCTTCGGGGATTCGATCAAAGTAGGCGATGCGGTCGTTCGGAGGGAGTTCGTTGAGGAACTGAGCCCAAATCTCGACTTGGGCTGTCCTCGGAACGGATTCTTCAATGAACGAGGCGGCGGCGTGGGGGCTGGATGGCGCGAGAGCGCGAACCACATCCTTGGCGGCATTGAGCCATTTTTCGATCAAGGCGTCGTCCCATTCATCGAGAAGGAGGCGGGCGTGCTGAGGATCGACTTCCGCCAAATCCCCAATGACGCCTGCGATCCCGAAATCTCGGGCGTCGGAGGGAGGAAGGCTTCGAAGATCCATGAGAATGGCCCGAGCATCATCGGCATTTTTGATGGGGCTTTGACAAAGGAAGCCTTTCGAGAAAAGCGTGATGCGATCGGTTTTAAGCAGCGGCTCACGCTCGGTGCTGGAAGGGGGTGGGGATGGTTGGGGGCGCGACGGCCGTTCGGGAACCGTTTGGTCCGAGGGAGGGCGATGGTCTGACTCGGACCGGCAGGCGACGAGACATGCAGCGATAAGAAGAAGCGCTCTCATGGCTGATCGATGAGGCGTTGGAGGGTCGGCAGGGAGGTGGCACGGAGCCCGAGTTGGTGGCGTTGCGCCTTTGTTAGATCATGCCACCAGGCGGCGGCAGCTTGGGCGTCGCTGCGCCCCCACTGGTGCCAGAGGTTTCTCGCCATGTAGCTGCGATCGTTGCCGTCGTTTTGGGCGCTGATCCATTCGAGCAGCGGTCGGGGATCGCGCAGGGCGATTTGATCAATGTTCGGCAGCATGTCGAATGACTGAGTGTCATCGGGTTTCACCACCTCGAGCCATTCGTAGGCGCGCGGGTCGCCCCGTTGGAGAAGCAGTGAGGTGAAGTATCCGAGAACGAGGCGACGCTCGTTTCCTTCGAGCGTGGTGGCGAGGGTTTCGATCTGGGTTTCATCGACATCGGAGGCCTTCTCGCAGGCCTCGGTGAGCAACCAGTTGCGGACTTCGGGATGGCGGGCAAGGTTGAGGGCTCCGGCGTAGTCGTGATCGAGATGCTCGGTGTTGACCCACGCGCAACTACTGAGATAAATCACCTTTCGATCGACCGGATCGGGCAGGGCATCGATCCAGAGAATGGCGGATTCGAAGTTTCCGGAGGCGCGCGAATTGAAAATGCTGGCAATGACAACACTGCGGATTCTATCCCCGTCGATGACTTCGAGAAGGCGGTCGGCGGCGGGCAGATCACGGTCGGCGAGGGCGCGGACGGCGCTTTTCAGAAAGTCTGCGGCACCCTGAGGTTGCTGTTTGGCAAACTCCCAGGCAGCGATCGAGTCGGTCTTGGCGAGGGCGATGAACTCGCGGAGCACATCGCTGAGATCGTCGTCGGCGATCTGGGGTTTGAAGGGGCGACGGAGAGCTGGCTCGCGGGTGAGGGGTGCGGCGGTGGAATTCGGAGGCGGTGGGGGTTGCTTGTGATACGCGCTGATTGCCACGGCAGCGGTCCCGGTGAAGCCGGTGGCGATCAAGAGGGGAATCCACGGCAGGGCAGCGGATTTTTTGAGCGTTGAGATGCGGCTGAAAAGAGCTGGGGAAAGCGAGATGTCGGCGGGCAGGAATGCGCTGGCGATCAGGGTGGAGCAAGAGGCATGGTCGGAATCCTTTCCTTGAGCACTGATGCGTTTGGCAAGCTTGGCGAGGGCGCGATGACCGCGGCGTTGGGCGGCGGCTTCGTTGAGGTTGAGGCGACGAGCGATGTCGGCGAAGGTGAGTTTCTCAAAGTGATGGAGGACGAGGATCTGGCGATCGATTTGGGGCAAGGAGGCGAGGGCTTTGTCGAGCGCCTGCAGATCGGGGGATGCGGTGCTTTCCTGCAAAAGGTCCGCCGCTTGCTCGATGCGTTTCTGGTGGCGTGATTCCTTGCGAGCAAGGTTGGAGGCTTCGAAAACGGCTGCCTTTTGAAGCCAGGCGACAAGCGACGGCAGTTGGCTGACCTGTTTGGATTTGGAGGAAAGCGCGATGAAAACCTGCTGGGCGGCGTCTTCAGCGAGGCCGGAATTGCCCAGGCGTCGGCGGGTGATGGTGAGCACCAGCGGCAGGTGGCGACGGACGATTTCCGAAAAATCGGCGTCGCGGCGGTGGTCGGCAAATCGCCGCAGCAGGGCTTCGTCGCGGGTGCTGGGGGCTTCCTTGAGATCGGGCATGTTCACAGTCTCACGTCCGCAGGATGACGGAATCAGACACGCGGTGCGAAAATAATCGAGGATTGATTATTCCTTTGGAGCGAAGGCCCGGATAGCACCGTCGTCTTGTTCGTGTTCGGCGATCAGCGGGTCAATGAGTGACCTCAAGCGCGGATTGGATCACGGGATCTTGCCAGTCCTTGAGCTTGGCGGATTCTTCGGGTCTCAGTGAGTCGCGACGAAGGGAGAGCGCAAATTTTTCGCGAAGCTCGTCAGTGAACTCGATTTCGACATCGGGGGTGATGCCGCGGAGGTGGGGTGTCCGGCCGCTGGGGGTGTGATAGGTGGCGATGGTGAGGCGCAGGGCGGTGCCGCCTCCCATCGGGATGATGTTCTGAACCGAGCCTTTTCCGTAGGATCTTTCGCCGATGATGGTGGCGCGTTTCAAATCCTGGAGTGCGCCGGCAGTCAGCTCGGAAGCGGAGGCTGAATCCTTATCGATCACCACTCCGATCGGGTAATCACGTTTGCGGCGCTGGCGTTCGGGCGTTTTCAGCGATTCGGCGTCGAAGTCGTTGCTTCTCCCTCGAGTGGTGACGACTTCGGTGGATGGAGGGAGAAATAATCCGAGGATTTTGATGGCGGCAGCAAGCGAGCCACCTGGATTTCCACGAAGGTCCAGGATCAGATGTTTCATTCCGGCATCCTCGAGTTCGTCCAAGGCGGCTTCGATTTCCCGCGGGGAGGCGTCCGTGAATGAGGCCAAGCGGATGTAGCCGGTAAGCGGGCTGCTTCCTTCGATCAGGTTTGCCTGCGTGACGGCGCGGTTCTCGACCGCGCGGTGGGTGAGTGGGACCTCAATGGCTTGCGGCGCTGTTGGAGACTTGAGCAGGAAGGTGCTGGTTTGTCCCGGGAGGCGTTGAAGACGGGAGAGCAGGTCGGCGGGAGGAAGGCTGGCGATGTCCAGACCATCGAGTTTCAGGATCGATGAACCGGGTGATAGTTCGGCGGCCGGAGAGCCTGGCAGGACGTTGGCAAGGTAGGGGCCATCGTCACGCCATCCAAGTGTCAGACCGAGCGAGGCCACATGAGGATCGATGTCAGGGTTTTCCTTCATCATGGCCGCCATCTCCGGGTGGATGAACGAAGAATGGGGATCAAGGGAGGCAAGCATGCCTTCAAGCGCGTGGTTGACGAGACGCTCGTAGGCGAGCTTGTCGGCGTCCGGATGGCGCTGGCGGACCTCTTCGAGCACTTCGACGAAGCGCTCGATCGCGGGATAAGCCGCTTCCTCGGGATCGGGGAGAATTGGCGACTGCGCGAAAAGGGCCGTGGGAAGTACTAGCAGAGTGAGCGCGCGCATTGGGTAAATTTGACCCGTGGTCTTCCAAAGGTTAAACCAAAAAGTCAGAAGCTGCTCACTGAAATCGCGATCTGGGTTGGGGTGCTGGTCCCGCACCGGAGCCGGGGGGCTCCAGAAGGGTCCAATTAAGCGGCGTCCTTGTTGTTGCGGCGCTTCCGGATGCCTGGCGGCTTTTCCCCTTTGACGACCTGCCGGTTGATGGTCACGGCCTCGACGTCGTCGCGCGACGGGATGTCGTACATGATGTCGAGCATCATGCGCTCAAAGATCGAGCGCAGGGCGCGGGCACCGGTACCGCGGCGGACCGCTTCCTCGGCGAGGGCGCGGAGGGCGTCGCGGGTGACGCGGAGTTTCACCCCGTTGAGCGCGAGTTGCTTGCCGTACTGCTTGACGAGGGCGTTCTTTGGCTCGGTGAGGATGTTGACCAGTTCGTCTTCCGTGAGCTTGCGGAGTGAGGAAATGACAGGAAGACGCCCGATGAATTCGGGGATCAGACCAAAGTGAAGGAGGTCTTCCGGTTGGACTTTTTCGAGAATGTCACCTGATCCGGCATTCTTGTCCTCCTCGATCTGGTGGAAGCCCAGCGTGCTGGCTCCGAGTCGCCGCTGGATGATGTCTTCGAGGCCGACAAATGCTCCGCCGCACACGAAGAGGATCTTCTCGGTGTTGATCTGGATGTATTCCTGCTGAGGGTGCTTGCGCCCGCCTTGAGGTGGCACGTTGCAGACGGTCCCTTCAAGAATCTTCAGAAGGGCTTGTTGGACACCTTCGCCGGAGACGTCGCGGGTAATCGAGACGTTGTCGGTCTTGCGTCCGATCTTGTCGATCTCGTCGACGTAAATGATGCCTTGTTCGGCGCGTTCGACATCGAAATCGGAAGCTTGAAGGAGCCGCAGAATGATGTTTTCCACGTCTTCACCGACGTAGCCGGCTTCCGTCAGAGTGGTGGCGTCGACGATGCAGAAGGGGACGTCGAGCAGGCGCGCCAAGGTGCGTGCGAGCAGGGTTTTGCCGGAGCCCGTGGGGCCGAGCAGCAGGACGTTGGATTTCTCGATCTCGACCTCATCGAATTCGTCGGTTTCGAGGGCTGCGCTCTGATTGAGGCGCTGGTAGTGATTGTAGACGGCGACCGAGAGGACCTTTTTGGCCTGTTCCTGGCCGATGACGAAGTCATCGAGTTTGGCACGGAGTTCGGCAGGCGCGAGGAGCTTGCGCTTGCTGCTGCTGCGATTGGCGCTCTTCGGCTTGGCTTCGGAGCTGGAAAGTTCCTTTTCGAGAATGTTCGCACAGACGTCGACACATTCGTTGCAAATGTAGACGCCGGGACCGGCGATGAGTTTTTTCACTTCGGAGTGACTCTTTCCGCAGAAGGAGCACATGGTGAGATTGGAGGCGCGTGCCATCGTTGTCAGTAGGTAGGGGAAGAAAAAGGCGTCGGAGAGAAATGTCCCTCCGACGCCTGAAAATAACCTGATTTTCCTCAGGCGTCGTCATTTTTTCCGTCATCCGCGTCAGCAGCGGCCTGTTTGACGGCGTCAGGGAGCTCCTTTCGGCTCTCAAGAACCTTGTCTACAAGGCCATAAGCGACAGCTTCTTCGCCGGACATGTAGTTGTCGCGGTCGGAATCCCGCTCGATTTCCTCGACAGTTTTGCCCGAGTGCTTGGCGAGAATGCCATTGAGGCGCTTCTTGAGGTTGAACATGAAGCCGATGGTCCGTTCGACGTCGGAAGCGGTGCCTTGAGCGCCGCCGGAGACCTGGTGGATCATGACATGGGAGTTCGGAAGGCAGAAGCGCTTGCCTTTGGTTCCTGCGGTGAGCAGGACCGAGCCCATCGAGGCAGCGATTCCGATGCAGTAGGTGTTCACGTCACAGGTAAGGAACTGCATGGTGTCATACATCGCCAGTCCGGCGGTTACGGAACCACCGGGGCTGTTGATGTAGATGTGGATGTCCTTCTTGTTGTCCTGCATCTGCAGGAAAAGCAGCTGGGCGATCACCGAGTTGGCCACGAAATCATCGATCGGCGTGCCGATGAAGATGATGCGGTCCTTCAGCAGACGCGAATAGATGTCGAAGGCGCGCTCGCCACGGCCGTCTTGTTCGATGACGGTGGGAACGTAGTAATTATTCTGGGGGCCTCCCGCGGTGGGGATGGATGTGGGGAAGTGGCTCATGACTCGGTGGACTCGATTTCTTCCGGCTCGCCGGAAACTTCCTCAACAGTTGCGTGCTCGAGGATGAAGTCAATGGCCTTGCCGATCAGCATCGAATTCCGGATGCCGGGGATGCGACCTTCCTTCTGAAGCTGCTTGATGAACTTCTTGGGATTCTCTTTCCGCTGGGTCGCGATGCTGGCGAGGTGCTGGACGAGTTCCTGATCGTTGACGATGATGTTCTCCTTATGGGCGATTTCTTGAAGGATGAAATTGGTCTTCAGGTTGGTGCGAGCCTGGACGCCGGCGGTGGCGAAAATCTCGGCTTGTTGGGCGGCGAGTTCCTCTTCGCTCATGCCTGACTGGGCGCCGCGCTGGACCAGGCTGTCAGCCTGGCTCTGGGTTTCCTGACGAAGGAGTGCTTCGGGGAGTTCGAAATCGACCTGGCTGTTGAAGTGCTCGACGATCTGGTTGACCTTGTAGTCATCGATCTTGCGGCGCTTTTCGGCGCTCATCTGCTGAGTGAGAAGCGACTTGAGTTCCTCGAGGCTCTTTCCGCCGGTGAGTTTGGCGGCGAGTTCGTCGTCAAGCTCGGGAAGCACGGCCTTTTTGAGTTCCTTTACGGTAACGGCGAAGACGAGCTCCTTGCTGCGGAGGTCGGCGACCGGAAAGTCCTCGGGAACGGTGACGGTGATCTCTTTTTCATCGCCTGGCTTGGCGCCGACGAGTTGGGCGGTGAATCCGGGGAGGAAGGACTGTTCGTCGAGCTTCATCCAGAAACCTTCCCGGCTGGAAAGGTATCCAACGGACTTGCCGACGGCTTCTTCGAGCGGCTGGCCGTCGAGTGTGGAGCTGTAGTCGAGCACGGCGAGATCGCCGTTTTCGGCGGCGCGGTCTTCGATGTCCTCATACTCAGCGAAGCGTTCACGCAGTGATTCGAGGTTCTTGTTGATGTCTTCGTCGCTGATTTCAGCGGAAGGCTCCTTCACGGCAACGCCCTTATACTCCGGGAGTTCGATTTCAGGAGCGAGGGTGAGGGTGGAATTGAAGCTGACCGAACCATCGGGATTTTCGGAAAAATCGGCGGGATTGCCGAAGTTGAGCACCTTGAGGGCTTCTTTCTGAAGGGCTTCATCGAAGGCTTTGCGGACGAGACGTTCCTGAAGTTCCTCGGAAATGGAGTTCTTGTAGCGGGCTTCGATAACCTTGCGCGGGGCCTTCCCGGGGCGGAAACCCTGGATCTTGGCTTGCGATGCGTAGGCGGAGAGAATGCGCTCGCGTTCGGAGTTAACGGCGTCCGAAGGGACTTCGACACGAAGGGTGGCGGTGCAGTTTGGCTGCTTGTCGACGGTGATGTTCATGATTGAAATCGGGTATCCGGCAGGCTCGCTGCCGGGCCGGGGGCGGGAAACTAATGAGGAGGGGGTGATCTTGTCAAAGCGAAGGTGCGGTCGTTAGGCCGACATGGTCCTTGACGGGGAAGGCGGTTGGCGGGTTTTATCCCCGGCAGTCGCTAATATATATGGGTCTTTCATCCTTCTCTGGTTTTAAATGCGCGTCTCGTTGGGCGTGCCAAGTGGTTCTGGCGGCACTGGTGGTTTTCGGTTTTTCGATAAGCTCACTCAGTGCTCAGGATTTTGAGGGCAAAAACGTCTCGGCGGTCGATTTCCGCTACGAGGGGGATAAGACCGTGGATGAAGCAAGACTTCGCAACTTCATCCAGCTCTCTGCCGGAGCTCCGTACCGCACCGACAAAATCGACAACGACATCAAGGCGCTCTACGGATCGGGCCTCGTCAACGACGTGCGGGTCCTGGCCGAGCCGGTCGGGGAGAGCGTGCGGGTGATCTACTCGGTGACCACGCGCCCGGGATTTGTCGCCGTGGGATTTGTCGGAAACACCGCTTTCAAGGACACCAAGCTCGCCAAGGAGTCGAAGCTCAAGGCGGGCGGCGCCCTCAGCGACGAGATGGTCATCACGGCGAGGCAGAACATTGAGAAGCTTTACACTGACGCCGGCTATCCGGATGTGACGATCACTCACCGCTTTCAGGATTCCGAGACCGGGCAGGGAGCGGACCTGATCTTCATCATCGATGAAGGTGGCAAGAACGAGATTCGCGACATTCGTTTCGAAGGAAACCATACTTTCGATCGTCGCACCCTGATTCGCCAGATGAGTGTGAAAGAGAAGGGTCTTTGGTCGATCTTCACCAAGTCGGGTCGCTTCGAAGTCAGCCAGCTCGATCAGGATCTCGAGTCGGTCCTGGATTACTACCGCACCAAAGGTTACCTGCGTGCTGACAGCCCTGGTATCCGCCGCGAGCCGGTGGGCGATGGTCGTGTGGATCTCGTGATCCCGATCAACGAAGGCGAAAAATACACCGTCAAGGGTGTGGGTTTCGGAAAGATGACGGTCTTCAAGCCGGAGGAACTCTATCCGGTGCTGACTTTGAACGATGGTGACGCCTACAACTCGAAAAAGATGCGGGCGGACATGACATCGATTCGCAGCTACTATGGTTCCCGTGGTTATGCGGATGCGACCGTGACACCCGACATCCGCGATGCCGGACCGAATCAGGTATCGGTGGTCTATCGCATCACCGAAGGTTCCCGCTACCGTGTCGGAGAAGTGAATATCGAAGGAAACACCAAGACACAGGACCGCGTGATTCGTCGTGAAGTTCCGCTGAAGCCTGGTGATTACTTCAACTCGGTGGAAATGGAGACGACCAAGGCCCGTCTTGAAGGTCTGCAGTATTTCAACACCGTGCAGGTGAATTCCTCAACGAGCGCGCGTGGCGGAAGCTATCGTGACGTGGACATTCTGGTCGACGAGCGCCGCACAGGCTCGATCAGTGGCGGTGTTGGTTTCAGTTCGATCGACTCCATTGTCGGCTTTGTTCGTCTTGAGCAAACGAACTTCGACATCATGAACCCATGGTCGTTCACGGGAGCGGGTCAACGTTTCAGTGCCGACCTCCGCTTGGGCTCCGAGCGGATCGATGCAGGGATCTCGTTGGTTGAGCCATGGTTCCTGGGGCAGCAGCTAGCGCTTGGCGGCGAGCTCTTCTATCGTGACTCCCAGTATTACTCGGACTTCTATGAGCAGACCAATGCCGGTGGTGCGATCACCCTCCGCAAGCCGCTCACCGAGAACTCTTACGTCAAGGGTGAGTATCGCTTGGAGAAGGTGAACATCGATCTCGACAACTCGGTGTATGTGCTTTCGGACAAGTCGGTCAATTCCATCCCGCCAGGCCCCCCCTCCTTGCTCATTCCTGAGGCGGGCGACTACATCCGCTCGGCGCTTGGCGCGAACTGGATTTACGACACCCGCAACTCGGTGGTCGAGACTCGCGAAGGTTCCAAGATTGATGTTGGAGTCAGCCTGGCGGGGACTTTCCTCGGTGGCGACGTCGATACCTACGGTGTCACCTTGCAGGGATCCCATTACTGGAACCTCAAGTGGGACTCGATCCTTTCGATCAAGGGTGAGATGGCCTTTGTGGATGCGACGAGCGGCACTGTTCCGATCTTCGACAGGCTTTACCTCGGTGGGGGACAAACGCTGCGCGGCTTTGAATTCCGCGACGTTGGTCCTCGTGATCCGGTGACCCGTGAAGTCGTCGGTGGTCAATCCCTCGGTTTCCTCTCACTCGAATACACCGTGCCGGTGGTGGATAACGTTCGTCTCGCCGCCTTCTATGACCTTGGTTTCGTCAACGCGAGCGCCTGGGACCTGGATGCCAGCGAGCTTTATCACGACGTAGGTATCGGTGTCCGGCTTCGCCTTCCGATCAGCCCGGTTCCACTGGCGCTTGACTACGCGATTCCGATCGATAGCCCGGATCCTATCGCGGACAAGGGCGGTCAGTTCAACTTCTCGCTGAACTACGAGTACTGATCCTGATTCGCAACGATTCTACTGAGGGGCACGGTCTGACCGCTGCCCCTCTTTTTTTTGAGTCTCTTCTTCAGACCCAGCCGGAGAATGTGGCGAGCCCCGTCACATGGCCCGAGCTATCGGTCACCTGAAACTCACGCTGATCGAAGCCCTTCTTCTTGAGGTAACCGAGCGCGCCGATGCGGGAGTCGGCCGGGTTGGGGGGAGCGCAACTTGTTAGTTGACCGACCTCACCGGATTCGAGGGTGAGTGATGCTCCCGGGGCGGCGTTTCCTTCGATTTCGAAGGCGGCGAGTCTGCGATTGAGTTTGCCGGCGGACTTGAGGCGTGAAAGCACTTCCTGGCCGATGTAGCAGCCCTTGTGATAGGAAATGGAGGTCTTATCGAGGCCTGCTTCGGGCGGGAGGATTCCCGCTGTCAGCTCGTGCCCCCAACGTGGGATTCGCTGGCTGATGCGCAGGCGTTCGGCCTGGTTCTCATCAAGCGAGTCGATCTCGGGCGCGGTCGTCGCGTCCCACCAGCAATCGAAGCCATCGCCGAAGCATCCTTTTGAGTCTCTAACAAAGGTGGACGAAGTCATGGGCCGGGACGCGTGCTGCGTCACCCATTGCCCGCTCAGGTCTTCAATTTCGACGTCGTCGGCGATGAGGTAGCGTTCTAGGCGCTCGCGAAGGCCCTCGCTCTCGTCCATCGGGCAACTCACCCAGATCGATGAGTCATCCGGTCCGGCGAAGACCTTGATGAAATACTGAAGCCGACCTTTGGCATCGGTGACGCAGGCGGTGAGGGCTTGCGAGGACATTCGGGAGACGTCCTGAGTGATTTGACCGTTTAAAAAGCGGACGGCATCCGGACCTGAAAACGAAAGGATGCATGGACGTTGGGCTGGGAGGTTCAGGCTATCGCTCATGAATGGAGATACGGGGCGGCGAGGGATGAGTAATCTTGATCCGCAAATCCCGAGTCGCAGAGCTGCGCCATGCGGTCGGACACGGCCTGAATTGCCGGCGTGTCGAGGCCTTCGGCGAGATCAAGAACGTAGCGGCTGTCCTTGAGCATGTTGTGCAGCGAGAAGTGGGGTTCGAAATCGGCGCTCGCCATGGTGGGGAGCTTGAGGGCTGCGAGAGGGGATCCGCAGGCGTTTCCGGCGACGGCTGCCGTGAAGGTCTCGGCTTCAATGCCGTGACGCATTGCGGTTGCGAGCGCTTCGGACAGGGCCTGGACCGTGCAGGCCGAAACGAGATTGGTGACCAGCTTGATAATGGTGGCCCGTCCCAGGTCACCACAGGGAATGATGGCCTTACCGGTCTCCAGGAGGAGTGGCTTGAAGGATTCCACAAGCTCGGGCTCGCCTGCCACGTAGTACACGAGCTGAGCCTCAGCCGCAGCATCCCGGCTTCCCGTGAAAGGGGCGTCGAGAAAGTTCCAGCCGCGTTTCGCGCACTCGTCCGCCAACCAGCGAGTAGATGCCAGGTCCACGGTGGAGTGATTGATCAAGGTCACCTGACGGCTGATCGATCGGAAAAGTTGATTGGCGACGTCCCGGACAGCGGGGCCGTCCTTGAGATAGAGGGTGATGACTTCGGCCTCCGAGACAGCCTCCGTTAGATCCGAAACTTCGCCCTCGTTCCCCCGAGGAGTCCGATTCCAGCAACGAACCCGGTGGCTGGGATTCTTGCGGAGATTCGCAGCGGCGCGGGAGCCGATAATTCCTAATCCCAGGACTGCAATCTTCATGGCTTTGCACGCATCAGGGAGAGCTCAACGAGTTTGCTCGCTTGCTTGCGGATCTCCGCAACCTTTTCAGGTGTCGGTTCCTGACCTTCTTCGATCAGCATCTCGAGGCGCATGCCGGAGAGCACCGTTTGCATCTCGATGTAGTTCTCCCTTTCGGCGATACGAGGTTCGAGGGAGCCAATGATTGCCGAATAGTAATCGGCAATGTCCTCACGCATGATCTGGCGGGCGCGCTCGGGACTGAATTGTTTGTCGACGGCGCCGGAGGCGACCTCCAAGGCACGAATCCAGCCTCCGATTGAAATGAGGTGAGCCAGATCGGCATCGCGCAGGGTGACCAATTCAAGTTCGACGTCCTTCTGGGTGGCGGCGAGCTCCTTCTTCAGTTGCTCGACGTTTCCCTTCTTGGCGCTGTCCAGCAAGCTCGCGGCATGCCGAGTAACGCGGTCCCCGGCACCCAGGGCCTTGGCGTATCGAGTGAGCTGGCCGGCAAGTTCTTCCACTTTGCCGAGTTCCCCGACCTGCACGACGAGAAAGCCGTCCGCAATGAGAAATCCGAGTTCGACCGCAAGATCGGCGCGATCCAGAGGCATCCTTTCCGGGACCTCCCGGGGATAGTCGGCCAGGGGAAGGGGCGCCAGAGATTTGAGTGAATCGAAGATACGGGAGATTGAAGGGGCAGTAAATTCGTTGATTGCCAGTTCTTCACGCACATGTTCGTCCTCGAGGAGGTCCGCCGGGATCGATGGAGCTCCAGGCGTTTGAGCTGGCTGGGCTGGGGGTGCCTCGGACTGGTCCTCGGCAGCGGCAAGCGTCAGGGAGACGGTGAGCAGGCTGGTAAGCAGTTTTTTGACGGTGAGCACGGGGGGAATCTGGCACTTACTTGCCCCTAGGGCAATGGGAATGAGGGGCTTGTCGATGGATCTCGATCGGCTTAGGGCTTGACTGGAAAGATGATAAGTGGTCGCCTCCGGCCACCCGGATTGGCCTGTTCAGCCGATTTCATTGAACGATTCGGGGCTTCGCGCTGGGCTTCGCTCATCGCACTAGGGTTCGCCCATCTATCCGAACGTGTATCTCGCTTAAAAATTTATGGAACTCTGGACCTCGCCTCTTTGGTATGTCTCTTACATCCTCGTTCTGATCGGTCTGTCCGGCTACGGATTTCACCGACTGACGATCGTTTATTTGTATCTCAAGCACTCGCGCAAGATGCCGCAGCCTCTGAAGAAGTTCGAAGAGCTTCCCTTGGTGACGGTTCAGTTGCCGGTGTTCAATGAGCTCCATGTGGTTGATCGGCTTTTGGATTCCGTCGCGAAGCTCGACTACCCGAAGGACAAGCTTCAGATCCAGATGCTCGATGACTCGACGGATGAGACCACGGAAATTTGCCGTGCAGGGGTCGAGCGCTTGAAGGCTCAGGGATTCGACGCCGAATTGATCCACCGCACGGATCGCACGGGTTACAAAGCGGGAGCACTTGAGCATGGCACGGAGTTTGCAAAAGGGGAGTATCTCTTTATTCTGGATGCGGATTTCGTGCCAAATCCGGATGTTCTTCAGAGAACGATTCACTATTTTTCCGATGATAAGATCGGCATGATTCAGACCCGCTGGGGTCACTTGAACCGGACATTCAATGTCTTGACGCGGGTGCAGGCGATGTTCCTCGACGGTCACCTCGAACTTGAGCAAACCGCACGCAACCGCAGCGGCCGCTTTTTCACCTTCAACGGCACCGCCGGGATTTGGCGGAAATCCTGCATCGCGGATGCGGGCGGCTGGGAGCACGACACGCTGACCGAGGACATGGACCTCAGCTACCGCGCGCAGCTGAAAGGCTGGCGATTCATTTTCCTCAAGGAGGTGGAAACTCCTGCTGAGCTGCCGGTCGATATGGATGGCTTCAAGAGCCAGCAGCACCGCTGGACGAAGGGTTCAATCCAGGTCTGCAAGAAGGTCCTTCCTGCGATCTGGAAGAGCAAAGCTCCGCTGTATGTGAAAATGGAGGCAACCGCTCACCTGACCTCGAATTTCGCCTACCTGATGCTCATTTGCCTGTGTTTCCTGATCTATCCGAATCAGCACGCGGCACCTGATTTCGGTGGCTGGACCTACTACATCGTCAATGTGCCGATCTTCTTCTTTGCTTCGGTATCGGTCATTTTGTTCTACCTGACATCTCAGAAGGCGCTTCGTCCAAAGACCTGGTGGAAGGAAATTCCCTATCTTCCATTGCTGCTCGCATTGGGCATCGGCATGTCGATCAACAATGCCAAAGCCGTGCTCGAAGCGGTGTTCAACCACGAGACGGGCTTCGTCCGGACGCCGAAATACGGCATCGACCAAAAGCGCAAGAGCGACTGGAAAAAGAGCAGCTACAAGGCCATGAAAACCCTTACGCCGGTCGTCGAACTGCTCTTCGGTTTCTTCTTCCTCTTTGTGGTGGTCGAGGCCGCCCTGAATCATCGCTGGGCTTCCGCAATTCTTCTGCTTCCCTTCCCGGTCGGATTCTTTTACACTTCCGTATCATCCTTGTTGAGAATGCTTCCATCAGGAGGCTCCGCGGAGGATGCCATTGAACCACCCAACCAGGATTCCTGAAATCATCATGAAACATCGGCTGATCCGCTTGGCGCTCGCCGCTTTATTCATCATCCCCGCAGGGCTCAGTCTGAGTAGCTGCGGCACCAGCAAGGACGATCGCAATAAGATGCTCGTCAGTGTGCGGGATCAACGCATGCTTCTTGTTAGGGATGGAAAACCGGTGAAGGCGTACACCGTCTCGACCTCAAAGTTCGGTTTGGGGTCCCGCTCCGGCAGTAACCACACCCCGCTTGGGAAAATGGAAGTCGCCCGGAAGATTGGCGACGGATATCCGAAAGGAATGGTCTTCAAGAGCCGCCGGCCGACAGGGGAGATCCTGAAGCCGAATGCTCCTGGGCGCGACCCGATTGTGGGGCGGATTCTTTGGTTGAGCGGAAAGCAGCCTCATAACCGCAACACCTACGGGCGCTGTATCTACATCCACGGAACTCCCGAGGAATGGCGATTGGGGACTCCCGCATCCTACGGCTGCATTCGCATGAGCATGAAGGATGTGACGGATCTCTACGATCGGGTCGGAGAGGGCGCGGAAGTTCAGGTTTTCCGCGGGTCTCTGATGGAGACTTCGGCCGGAAGGGAGTATGCAAGACTCCACTCGCGCACCAATTACGTCAGTTTTCGCTAAAAAACCCGACGAACTCCGGTCAGAGAAGCTTGACAGACCCGAGTGAATCCCTAGATTTCCGCCCCCGCGCCACTGAAGGCGCGATTTTTCCCGATAATTTCCCAACCATGGCCAACCATAAGTCAGCCCTCAAGAGAGTCCGTCAGACCAAGGTCCGCACCGAGCGGAACCGTCAGCGCAAGACCACCATCAAGACGCTTCGTAAGGAAACTCTCGGCGCGGCGGCTGCCGGCGATGCCAAAGCTGCCAGCGAATCGCTTTCGAAGTTCTCATCGGCTGTGGACAAGGCTGCCAAAAAGGGCCTGATCCACAAGAGCAAGGCTGCCAACCTCAAGAGCAAGGCCGCCAAGGCGATTGCCAACGTGGGCTGAGCCGAGACTCGAAAATTTCAATCTTTCGAAGCGGCTCCGGATTCCGGTGCCGCTTCTTTTTTGCCCATGCCTGACAAGTCATCCAACGAATCGCGCAAAGCCACCGCAGCCCGGATCGCTTCCAATCCCTCGGGATACAAGGTCTGTGAAGGGTGCGACTCCATTGTCGGAGGGGCCACCATGCTCTGCCCGAACTGCCACAGCTTTCGTTTCGACGATGCGCCAGAGCGGGTGATCGAGCAGGCGAACATTCTGGGTTCGCGCGAGCAGACCTCGGTCACCAGCAGTGACTTGAGCTAAGCGTCTACAGACAACCGAAGATCGAGGCGAAACTCGCGTTCTTCGATCACCCGGATTTTTTCGAATCCGGCTGCGTCTGGGTTGAGCAGCAGGTTGTATTCCTCAGGAATCAAAACGGAAGGAACCCGCATGGCAACGGTTTGAGTGGACTTGAGCCATTCGAGACCGATGGACTGGGACGAGGTTCCCGCTGGATGAGCCGACCAGTCTGGGGGAAGGGCTGGAGTTTCTGAAGGGGTAGTCTCGCCGATTTCCAGAGTCAGAAGCCGGTAACTGAGGCGTCGGCTGTGTCCGGTAAGATGCACAAGCAACTCAAGCACGGCCAAGGCCCGACTTTCTGCGGCATAGACACAGCGCCAACCGGGAGGATTCCAGCGTCCGCCGTAGAGTCGGGCTCCTTCCCCTGATAGAGCCGAGGCCGCGTAGGCAGGCCGGACGATCCGATAGCAGCGCATGCTCAGGAAAAGACACCGTGTTCGAGGCGGCCGAGCAGATACTCAACTTCGCGGGCACCGATTTCCGTATCCGCAAAGGATAGCGGCGACTCCCCGGCAAAGGCGACGGCGGGTGTCTTGAGCCACTCCCGGGCGGCGTCTTCCTCCTCCAGCACTTCGGTGGCACGCCTGAGCAAGCGGGCAAAGCGGATGAGCTTTTCGCTTTCAGGGGACTCAAGATGGCCGGCCTTGCGGCGACGATGGAACGTGGCCCGGGAAATCCCCAGCAGCGGTGCCAATTCCTCGTCGGTGACTTTGAGCCACGCCGCGAGGGCTTCAAACTCCGCCATGGGCAAGCCTTTGCGAATGCGCCGAATGACGGCACTCGGATGATCCTCAACGACGGAATCCTCACGAATGCCCCCAGGCACTTCCCGACAACTCTCCCGCAGGTAGCTGACGTAGTTGACTGGCTCGTTGTATTTCATGTGAGACAAAATATAGTCTCACATGAATAGGTGCAAGTAGATTCCTATCGGAAGCTGATCCCCAGGCTCTTGCTGAGTTGGGCAAGAATTGCCTGATGGGCAGTGTCGACTTCTTCGGTCTTGAGGGTGCGTTCTCCGGAGCGGTAGCTGATCCGATAGGCAATCGACTTGCGGTCGGCCGAGAGTTTCTCGCCGCTGGGATCACGGAAGAGGTCAAAGCACTCAAATCCGGTAAGGAGAGGCTCCTTGATCTTCCCGAGGACCTTTTCGATCTCGGAATTGAGGAGTTCGCTTGGGGCTTCCATGGCCACGTCTCGAGTGGATCCCGGAAATTGCGGCAAGTCGGCGATATCGCGGGAGACGGCCGACAGCTTCCTCAATTTGCTGAGGTCGAGTTCGGCGACGTAGACCGGCTGGGTGGCATCGATCTGGCGCTGACGCGATGGCTTGAGCATCGCGAAGCTTCCGATGTTCTGCCCGTCCACCATGATGTCGCATCCCAGTGCAAAGCCCTCCTGCTCCTTGGGTTTGAACTGGAGGTCGCTGCATGGCGCGAGGGCTCCGACGATCGCCTTCAAGTCGTGGAGATCGGCGGGGCGGGCCTTGGCATCCCAACCTGCGGGATGGGCATGGCCGGAAAGAAGGATGCCGAGGGTTTCTGCTTCCAGGTCCTTGGCTTTGCCGCCACCTGCATTGCGGAAGACTCGGCCCATTTCGAACAGGCGCAGGGCGCTGGCACCCTGCCGGATGTTTCGCTCGGCGGAAGCGATCAGGCCGGGAGTCATGCTCGGTCTCAGGACGGCGTGATCTTCGCTGAGCGGAAGGCTGACACGGATCGTGTCGCCATCCATCAGACGCTTGAGCGGGAGGACATCGGCAAGCTGGGCATCGGAAATCAGCTTGATCGTCTGGCACTCGTGGAAACCGAGACCCGCGAGACGCTCGCGGAGCCGCATGTCGGCATCGTAGGCGTGATCGACGTCCGACGAGGGAACAAAGGTGCCTCGGAGCCGTGAGGGGATGGCGTCGAGACCTTTGACACGCACGATTTCCTCGACCAGGTCGATGTGGCGTTGGAGATCGGCACGGAAAGAGGGGACGTCCCAGGTGCTATCGGCGTTCTGACTGAGTCCGAGGCGCGTGAGGATCGAGGCGGCTTCGTCGTGGGAAATGCTCGAGCCGGTGAGTTGGTCGAGGCGGGCGAGGTCGAGAGCGACGGCTTGAGTGAGCACGGGGGCTTCACCGGCAGTCATGGTTTCGGCTTCGGCGCTTCCTCCTGCGATTTCCAATATCAGCTTCACGGCAAGTGCTGATGCCTTGGCGACACCTGCGGGATCGACTCCACGTTCGAAACGGTAGGACGAGTCCGACATCAATGCCGTGCGGCGTGAGGTGCGGCGGATCCGTGAGGGCGTGAAGTACGCCGACTCTAGTAGGATATCCGTGCTCGCTTCGGTGACGCCGCTGTCGGCTCCACCCATCACACCACCGAGGGCGAGAGCGGCGCCGGACTCATCGGAAATCACACAGTCATCGGCCGCGAGTTCGTAGGTGTCGTCATCAAGCGCGAGAAACGTTTCGCCGTCCTTGGCCGTGCGCACCACGATCGAGCCGGACACCTTGGCGGCATCGAAGGCGTGAAGTGGTTGGCCGGTTTCGTGGAGGACGAAGTTGGTGATATCGACAATGTTGTTGATCGGCCGAAGACCAATGGCTTCAAGGCGCTCCCTGAGCCAAGCAGGGCTTTCGGTGACCTTGACGCCGCTGATTTTGACGGCGGTGTAGAGCGGACACACATCGGAGGCTTCGATGCGAACTCCTTCGCTTTTGGCGGTGTTCCGTGCCGGAACTTCGAGGGGCTTGAGCGGCACTTCAAGCAGCGTCGCCATTTCGCGGGCCATGCCGTAGTGGCTGAGCAGGTCGGGACGGTTTGGCGTGACTTCGACTTCGAGCAGCACGTCGCTGTCGAAAAGATCCTTCACCGGTTTCCCGATCTCAAAGTCTTCGGGAAGGATGAGCAGGCCGTCAGCTTCGTCGGTGAGGCCGATCTCCGATGCGGCAGCGAGCATGCCTTTCGATTCCACGCCTCGCATCTTGGTCTCGCCGATCACGAAGCCACCAAGGTCCGCGCCAGGGAGGCAGCAGGGGACTTTGTCGCCGACCTTGTAGTTCTTGGCACCACAGACGATCTGGCGGAGCTGTCCTTCACCGGCATCGACCTGGGTCACCTTGAGTTTGTCCGCATTCGGGTGCTGGACGGCTTCCTTGATTTGGGCGACGACGATTTTATCCGAAGGAACTCCGGTGGTCTTGATGTCCTCGACTTCCACACCTGCGAAGGTGAGAAGCTTATCGAGCTCCTCAGGCGACTTGCCTTTGAGGTCGACGTGAGTGCTGAGCCAATTGAGCGAAACGTTCATAGAATGAGATGGTGGATGGGAGATGGAAGATGACGGATCAGATCCGTTCGGGGTCGTGATGTTCTTCGACGCCTCTAATGAAGAGGTAGAGGGATTTGGAAAGATGGGTAAGACGCTCGTGGAACGAATTGAATAGATCCTCGTCCTTTAGTGATTCTGTTTCGTGGAGTGTTTCGAGATGATCGATGGTTTCGAGAAGGGAGGCATAGGCGAAATCCAGAAATCGAATATAATCCGCCTTGTAGCGCCGCCGGCCAAAGCCTTCGACGATGTTCGACTTTACGGACTTTATGCTCCGCCGAATCTGACTGCCTTCTTCGTAGAGTTCCCACTTCGGGAGCTTGGTCAGCGACATTTGATGGATGTCAGCGACGAGCCCACGCGAGAGTTGCCAAACCCTCAGCTTCTTGTAGCCGAAATTTGAGTCATCCATAGCGCAAGCATCTAAAATCAACCATCTGCCATCAGCCGAACTGACGAAGGAAGCGGCTGTCGTTTTCGATAAGCAGGCGGATGTCACGGATGCCCCAGCGGATCATCGCAAGGCGGTCGAGACCCATGCCGAAGGCGAAGCCGGTGACTTGGTCAGGGCTGAATGCCTCGTCCTTGCGGGAGCCGTTGATTTGATCGAACACCGCGGGATCGACCATGCCGCAGCCGGCGACCTCGATCCATTTCGGAGCCTGACCTTTGGCGTGAAGCTTCACGTCGATCTCGAAGCTTGGCTCGGTGAAGGGGAAGAAATGCGGGCGGAAACGAACTTCGGTTTCGGGGCCAAAGAGTTCGTGGAGGAAATACTCAAGCGTTCCCTTGAGGTCGCCGAGAGAGACGTCGGTGTCGACGTAAAGACCTTCGAGCTGGTTGAAGACGGAAAGGTGGGTGGCATCGATCTCATCGCGACGGTAGGCCGAGCCGGGCGCGATGATGCGCACCGGCGGAGCCTGGCCTTCCATGGTGCGGACCTGGACGCTGGAGGTGTGGGTCCGGAGGAGTTTGCCAGAGTCGAAGTAGAAGGTGTCCTTTTCGTTGCGTGCCGGGTGATCTTCCGGAGTGTTGAGGGCATCGAAGCAGTGGAACTCGTCTTCGATTTCCGGTCCATCGGCGAGGGCGAAGCCCATGCGGCGGAGAATGCTGATTGCCTCGTGGCGGATGTGGGTCAGGGGATGGAGCGAGCCGTGATGGACGCTGCGGCCGGGGAGGGTGGGGT
Source organism: Haloferula chungangensis (assembly GCF_042664875.1). NCBI lineage: Bacteria > Pseudomonadati > Verrucomicrobiota > Verrucomicrobiia > Verrucomicrobiales > Verrucomicrobiaceae > Haloferula > Haloferula chungangensis. The sequence continues at coordinate 550,541 of NZ_JBHTBS010000002.1, forward strand.
CGATGCCTTTCAGGGCTTCGGCATCCTGCGCGTCCTGGAGGGCGGTCTTCTTGCTGTCGAGAGCGGAAGTGATCGCCTGGCGGGCGGCATTGAGGAGCTGGCCGACGAGGGCCTTGTCTTCCTTGGGGACGTCGCGCATGCCAGCGGAGACTTTGGTGAGGGAACCTTGCTTGCCGAGGATGGCGACGCGGGCGTCTTCGATGGCGCGGGCGTCATTGGCGGCTTCGATCCGGGCGAGAGCCTCGGTCTGGATGGTTTCGATCTGGTCCTTCATGGGATGGCGGGGAGGGGATAGCGGGTGAGCTGCGGGAGGTCAATGGATAGGGCGCAATTGCGAGGGGGCGAAACGCAAAAACGCCGCCCGGTGCGAGACCGGACGGCGTTTGAGATTAAGTTGGCGAGCTCGCTTAAGCGGCTGCGTTCTTCTTCTGTTCGAGACCGGCTTTCGCTTGGGCGACGATGGCCGAGAAAGCGGCGGCATCGGTCACGGCGAGGTCGGCAAGGATCTTGCGGTCGGCTTCGATGCCCACTGCGTTGAGTCCTTCGATGAAGCGGGAGTAGGTCAGGCCTTCGTTGCGGGTCGCAGCGGAAATACGCTGGATCCAGAGACGACGGAATTGGCCTTTCCGCTTTTTGCGGTCACGGTATTCGTATTGGTGTGCCTTCCGGACGGCGTCCTTGGCGTAGCGGAAGAGTTTCGAGCGGAATCCGCGGAAACCCTTTGCACGAAGAAGGACACGCTTGCGTCTGGCACGTGAAGCCGGGCTGTTAGTTGCGCGTGGCATTGTTTCTTTATGGGGTCAGACAGGCCGTTGGTTATGTTCTTCCTTCCGTAGTCTCGCTTGTCTGGTTCGTGTCCGTGAGGACCAGGCTACGATGAAGGCCACCCGAGATGCGGGTGGAAGCGCGGTATGTCGCTACGATTCGTCGATTAGGCAAAAGGAAGGTTTTCCTTAACATTCTTGATGTCAGCATCGGAAACGAGCGCCACTCTTCCGAGATTGCGCTTACGCTTGCGGTTCTTGTTTTGCAACAAGTGACGCTTGCCTTGTTTCCGGCGCAGAACCTTCCCAGTACCTGTCACCTTGAATCGTTTGGCGACAGCCTTCCGGGTCTTTGCTTTTCCTGAGGTCCGAGCCATGGGGCGGCGAACCTAGGCACCGGAACCGGCTTGGCAAGGGAAAAGTGAGAGATTTGCGTGGCATTTTTTCTTGGCATCCGGAGTGGTGGGACGGACAGCTTCCGGAGTGGATTTGATCACGCAGGCAGCCTTGGGGGCAGTAGTGGGCGAGTTGGTGCTCGGCAAGAAGCTCGGAAGATCAGCAATCGGCTGGGGGGCGCTGTTTGGCGTGCTCCCGGATTCCGATGCCATTCTGGCTCCCTTCCTTGATACAGCTTGGGATTTGCGGATTCACCGCGGGCTCAGCCACTCGCTTTTGTTGACGTTGATCCTGACCTTCGCCCTGGCCAAACCACTCGCGAAGCGCTGGAAGAAGCAGAAGGTGACGCCTCAGCGGGCGGGGTGCTTTGTGTTTCTGGTTTGGTCGACGCATGTGCTGATCGACTGCTTCACGGTCTATGGGACTCAGGTGCTGTGGCCATTTCCCGGCGATTCGGTGTCCTTCGACAACCTGTTTATCATCGATCCGCTCTTTACGGTTCCGCTGCTGGTGGCGGTGATCTGGGGACTCTTTATCAAGGCGCCGCAGTGGAAGAAGGGGCTGGGAGTCAGGATGGCGGCGATTTGTCTGGGGATTTCCTGCGTCTATGTCGGGCTGAGCTTTGGGGCGAAGTCCGCGGTGTCGAGCGCCGTGAAACAGGACCTTGTTCGGCGTGGGGTCACGTATGAGCGAAAAATGGAGGCCCCGGCACCCTTTGGGATTCTCCTTTGGCGCTGCCTGATTGAGCGCGATGGCGAAATTTGGATGAGCTACCGGTCGCTGCTCGATGGGGACGAACCACTGGTGTGGACGATTTTTCCCAGGCACGAGGAGGTGCTGGATCAGTGGTGCGAGAATCCGGACGCGTGGCAGGTGAGGGAAGTCCGTCGCTTCTCCAAAGACTGGTGCATCGCCCGCCAGACTCGAAAAGGTGTCTGGCTGGTGGATCTGCGCTTTGGCGAGTACCGCGAGTGGGACAAGCGTGGGCTGGAGCTCAGGCCGCTGGGCTTTGCTTGGGAGTTCCAGATCGACGGACGCGGCGATCCTTTGAAAAAGGCTGACCGTGAGATGAAGGAAATGAAGCCGATGCTGGGTCGGATGTGGGGGCGGATCTGGGGCTTTCAGGATGAATGGAGCGACCGACCCCGCTTGATCGGAAACCCCGCCGTACCTCAGGAGTACCTGGGAACGGTGCGCTGATCAGTAGGACTTCAGATACTCGACGAGATCGGCGACGTCCTGGGCAGTCAGCCCGAGTTGGTCGGCATTGAGCATCAGTGAGTGCTTCATTTTCTTGCGGGATTTGATCCGGCCTGTGGGTAGCATCTGGGTGAGGCCGCCGGTCGAGGTCATGACGACGGGATTCCCTTCGGAAATGAGGATCCCGTCGATTTTCTTGCCGTCCTTGAGGAGGAGGGTGGAGCCTTCGAAACCGTGAGCAATGTCGGCGGACGGATCGACGATCGAGCGAACGGCCATTTCCGCGCCTTGTCGGGAGACCCAACCTTTCAGGTCGGGGCCGTAATGCGGACCCATCTCGTTGAGGTGGTGGCACATGACGCAGCGAGCCGCTGCAAGTTTGCCGCGTTCGGCGTCGCCTTGGAGTTCGAGGACATCGGCTTCGGTGAACGTTGTGGTCTTGTCGGCTTTGTGAACAGTGACTTCGATCGGCTCGATTTTCCTGGGATCGTAAATGCCGGTTTCTGCCAGCTTTTTCGACAGCCCGAACTTTGCCCATGCTCCGGTTCCGCGCATGAGCAACCAACTCGTGGCGGAGTTCTTCGATAGGCCATCGCGGGTGACCAGTTCGAACATCGCATCCGCCGCACCTTGGTCATCGATGAATGAAAGGGACTCCACGGCGAAGTCGCGCTGCTCCACGGTGAGCTCTGGTGAGTTGGCGCGGGCTTTCAAGTCGTCGATGGCGGTGCTGGGCCAGAGACGCCAGGTGATCCTGGCGAAGGAATCGGACCATTTCAATGGATCACCTGGAGCGAAAGCATCGCGCATGGCGGTCCAGATTTCCGCTTCGTGGTTCTCGGCGCCGAGCCCGATGGATTCGAGGTAGTTTTTATCGGAGCCATCCCAGCGTTTGGCGACCTCGATCAGCACGGGCGAGGCGAGCTCGGGAGGGAGGCCGCGCATGCTGAGGGCGGCATCCCGGCGCAGTGCTGCGGAAGGGTGGATGGCGAGTTGTTGGGCGGAGCGGTAAACATCCTTCCCTGCCCGCTTCAGGGCGCGGAAGGCGACGAGCCGAGTGCGTTCGTCTGCGGATTGGAGGAGCTGGTTGCAGACGGCGAGTCCTTCGTCTCCAAGGTGGGGTAGCAACCACACGGCGCGTATGGCAATCCATGGGTTGCTGTCTTTGCTCAGCGCGAGCACGGCCGGGAGCGCTTTTTCGCCTCTGGTTCTAAGCGCATTGAAGCCTGTCCAGCGCACGTTTGGAGCAGGGCTGCGCAGCGCGCTGATGGCTCCCTCAATGCTTGTTAGATCGATCTCCGGGTTGTTCGGTTTGAAGCCCTGGGGGGCGATCCGATAAATGGCCCCGGAGCAGGAGTCATCGAGGTCGGCATGGCCGCCGACGCGTGGGTCGAACCAGTCGGCAACATAGATTGCTCCGTCCGCGCCAATGGCGACGTCGGATGGACGAAAGAGTTTGGGGTTCACCTCATCCGGGTCGGTGTCGGCCATCTGTTCCGCTTTTCCTCCGCCGACGAAATCGGAGCCAACGAACTGGCCATCGTGATTCGAGTTCATCCAGGTGTGACGCTCCATTCGGTAGCCGGCTCCCAGAACTTCGGGCTGATAGCTGAAGATGACATTGCGCCCGGCTTCGCAGCTGAGGAAAGTGCCTCCAGCCTTCTCTCCCAGCGCTCCGTTTTCGTAAAAGACGACACCGGTCGGTGAGCCGCCGCCGTAAATATCTCCCGCATCGAAGGTGCCGGGATCATCCTGGCGCCAGTGAGCGCGACCGTGATCCTGCTTCGGCCGTTTGACGGTTTTGTAGAATCTCCCGTCACGCGTGAAATAGCCGGCAGAGCCATACTCGAGCACGTAGGAGTTGCGGCAGGCCGGTGGGTCGTCGTTATCGTTCTGAAAGAGTTCGCCAAAAGAATTCACCGCGTGCTCATAGGAGTTGCGGTAGCCGTGACCGATGATCTCGACATCGCTGCCGTCGGGATTCATGCGGGCGGAAAATCCTGAGGTCCACAGAAAGCCATCGTCGCTTTTCTTTCCTGCGATCTCGGTGCTGTTGATGAACCAATCCCCACCGCCGTTCTTGTGGTAGCCTCCGCCCATGCGGAAAGTCTTGCCGGATTTGTCGGTGAAAAGGGCGCCGCAGTTGCCGTTGTTGAAATACCATTTCCCATCAGGACCACCGGTGACGGAGTGAAGGGAGTGGTCGTGGTTGCGGGCGTTGAAGCCTGTTAGAATGACCTCGCGTTTATCAACCAGGGGATCGAACACGAGATCGCGGTCGACGTCGGTGTAGACAATCAGGTCAGGGGGCTGGGAAACCACGACGACGTTGTCGAACACCCCGACACCGAGCGGAGCAACGAGGCCTTCTTCCTGAACGAAGGTGTGCGAGCTGTCCGCCTGGCCATCACCATCAGTGTCCTGCAGCACGGCGATCCGGTCGCCTCCTTCGCGGCGGCCCTTGTGGCGGCGATAGTTGACGCCTTCCGCGACCCAGATGCGACCGGCGGCATCGATGTCCATATTGGTCGGATTGTAGAGCTGTGGCGTCGCGGCCCAAAGCGTCACTTCGAGGCCCTCGGGCACCTGGAACGCGTGGGTGCCGACGGCTTCCGGGGCATTTGGAGCTTCCCAGTCCGCGGCAGTCAGCGATGCGGTGGCAGCGAATGAGAGGGTGAAAAGGCGATGGGTCATGGCGGGCGGCGGGGTTACGTGCGGGCGCGCGGCGATCTTGCGGACTGTCCCTCAAGCCACAAGTCTTCCATTTGATCATACCCGGGTCTTGCGGCAGAAGTCTGCCCTGTCTTAATCACCGCCATGCGAACATTGATCCGTGACTTGCTGGCGGCCGAGCTGCCAGCGGAATCCATCGAAGCCGCTGGCTGGGTCCGGACCCGCCGGGACTCGAAGGCATTCTCCTTTCTGGAAATCAACGATGGCTCCTGCCTCGGGAATCTTCAGGTGATTGTCGATCAGGGCACTCCGGGATCGGAGGCTTTGCATAAGATGTCGACAGGAGCGTCGGTTTCGGTCGTCGGCCGTCAGGTTGAGTCGCTGGGTGGGAAACAGAAGTGGGAGATTCAGGCGAGCTCGGTTCGCCTCCTTGGCGAGGCACCGGATGACTTTCCCCTTCAGAAAAAGGGGCATACGCCCGAGTTCCTGCGTTCGATTTCCCACCTCCGTCCTCGGACCAACCTGTATGGTGCGATGTTCCGCGTGCGCAGCCGCATGAGTTATGCGGTGCATCGTTTTTTTGCCGAACGAAAGTTCCACTACATCCACACGCCGATCATCACGGCGAGCGATTGCGAAGGGGCGGGGGAGATGTTCCGGGTGACGACGCTCGACCCGACCTCGGGAAAGAAGCAGGCCTTTGAGAATGACTTCTTTGAGAAAGCCGCGCACCTCACGGTTTCGGGTCAGTTGGAAGGCGAGACCTTTGCCTGCGCTCTCGGAAACATCTACACCTTTGGGCCGACTTTTCGCGCGGAGAATTCCCATACTTCCCGCCACGCGGCGGAGTTCTGGATGATCGAGCCGGAGATGGCTTTCTGCGATCTAACAGGCGACATGGATCTGGCGGAGGAGATGGTGAAGTATCTCGTCACTGAAGCCTTGGAAAATCAGGATGGCGACCTCTCGATCTTCGAGAGATTCGTCGACAAGGGACTCCGCGCGCGGCTTGAGGCGGTGGTCTCGAATCCTTTTGAGCGAGTCTCCTACACGGAGGCGGTTTCGATCCTCCAGAAGTCCGGCAAAAAATTTGATTACCCGGTGGAATACGGTCACAACCTCCAGAGCGAGCATGAACGCTGGCTGACTGAGGAGCATTTCAAGAAGCCGCTCACGGTTTATAACTACCCGAAGGAGATCAAACCCTTCTACATGCGGCTCAATGACGATGACAAAACGGTGACGGCGATGGATCTGTTAGTTCCGGGAATCGGCGAGATTGTCGGGGGAAGTCAGCGTGAGGAACGCCTCGATGTGCTGCTGGCAAACATGGAAAGGCACGGGCTCTCGACCGAAGAATACGACTGGTATATCGATACTAGGAAATACGGAACGGTGCCTCATGCGGGCTTCGGGATGGGATTCGAGCGTTTGCTGATGTTCGTCACGGGGATGCACAACATCCGCGACGTGATCCCGTTCTCGCGAACTCCCGGGTCGTGTGAGTTCTGATGTGCGCCCGCTACTTCGTTATTCGACGGGGCTGTCGCTATCGGGAAATACCGGAAATTCTGCGGCAGGATTCAGCTTCTCCGGCGTCGAGACGGTGAAGACGTTGTCTTTGCCGACTTGATACTCACCCATGGCGATGGGAACGACGGTCATCTGGACGACCGGGGTGTCGCCTCGTTCGTCGCGGGCCACGCGGAGAACCATGGCGCAATTCGGGACTTTGGAAACCGCAAGCTGATCGCCGGGTTGGAACCAGGTCTCGGCGGCCTGGTTCTGGGTTGGAAAAAGATAGTCGATGGTGACGGGCCAGGGTGCGGCTTCCGAAAACTCGTCGGGTTGAATCATCGCCTGGCCGCGCACCGCAAAGCCGGGGTGGAAGAGATCGTTCTCTGTGAGTTTGCGGACATCCGTGATGATGAAGTCACCTTCGACGTACTGGATCAAGCCCGGCTCGCCGAGACTCTTGAGGTAGTTGCGCAACAATGCCGAGTTCAGGCTCGCGAGGGCACTCGGATCGAGTTCGGCATAGCGGCGGTAAAGCGCGCGGGGGTCGGCGGCGTCACCCGGAGGTGCCTCCTGGAGACTGAAGCCGACAGGGGGATCCGTCCGGCCGAGCTTTTCGAGGATCTCGTAGTTTTTCGGGATTTCCGGATGGCCGAAGACATGGAGACAGAGCACCCAGCTGAGCACAGCCAGGCAGGCAGCCAAGGTGTTGGCGAGCGTCCACCAGTAGAAGTGGGGCTTGCGCTTCCAGGTCTTTTCCTTCTCCTGCGCCATCAGGAGTTTCCGCAATCTTCGATTTCTTCCGGAGCAAGCGGCTTGTCGACTTCCTCAAAGGAGGTGCCACAACCGCAGGAGCGGGCCGCCCGTGGGTTGATGATCCGGAAACCCGCGTCGGAGAGTGAGTCCGAATACTCGACCCGGCAGCCGCTGAGTCGCTCGAGGCTGTCGGCGGCGACGATCAGGCGACCGCCATCGAATTCGACGACGGTGTCGCCTTCCTGCGCATCGGCGACCTGCATTTCATACTGCCAGCCTGCACAGCCTCCGCGGCTTACGCCGAGGCGCAGTCCGGTCTGAGGGCCCGCATTTTTACTGGCGAGCAGTTTGCGCAGGGCGTCAGCGGCTTCTTCCGAGATGGTGACCATGTCCATGCGGACTGATAAGGGCGCATGGCCCGACTGCGAAGTAAAAATGTGCGGTCCGCGAACCGCAGCGGAGCGGTGCTTGCCGAGGCTGGCTCAGAAAAGGATTCGGCGCATGAAATTCTCATAGTCGCCGATGATTCGGTCCGGGGCGGTCGAAGCTGCCTGGGTCCGTGCTTGCTCAGACCGCTTGGAGAATTCGCAGTCGTCGTGACACAGCGGAACAATGGCATCAATCCAGGGGCGAATGCTGGAAAGGGACGGAAGCACTCGGGACGTGGGCGTGAGGCTTTCAGGGAGAGGAAGGACGATGCCGCCTTGTCCAACCTGCTCCGCCAGGCCACCCCGATCGGACACGATTGGCACCGCACCATTGAGCATCGCTTCCACCGCGACTCGTCCGGCAGGTTCTTGCCAGGTGCTGGGGGCCAGCAGGATGCGGGTGGTCGACCAGATTTCCCGGACATCGGCAAGATTCGGCGAAAAAAACAGATTGGGAAACTGCTGAAGTTCAATCCCTGCTTGTCTGGCGGTCGAGAGGAAGGCCGCCGCTGAAGCCCGGCCCTCAACGATGCGTAGCGGGATATCCGGATGATGTCGCCCGAGATAATCCGCCAACCGGATCATGAACCACAGGCCTTTCGTCGGCTGGGGGTTGATGAAGGTGGTGAAAACGGGCTCATGCTGTGCCGCACGAGCGCGCTCAGGAGAAACGGGAGTGGGGAGAGACTGAATTTCAGGGCCTTTGCCCCATGCCTTCCGATAGTCCTCAGCCAGAAAGGTCGAGGGCGTGAGAAAGGCATCGACATGAAGCGGAAGCCGGGATCGATAGTGATGGTTGTGGAGGCAGAAAACGACCTTGGTCCCCGCGCCGACGGCTCGCTGGCGTCTGGCGGTATCAGGGAACTCATCGCCAAAGGTCAGCAAGAGGTCCGGTTGAAACTCCTTCAGAGCCTGGTCGAAAATCGAGTCGTATTCCTTTCCAACAAGATGATGCCACGAATGCTTTTCGGCGGCTGGGACGGGTAGAATGTGATGGTGAACCTGAGCTTCGACGAATTTTCCAGAGGGAAGCGTACCTGCGAACTCGCCTTCCGTCCCTGTCGTCGAGAGCGAACGTACTTGGTGGCCGTGGGCGGCCAGCATTTCTGCCAGGTGCAGGGTCGCCTGGGCTGCTCCGCTCGTGGGATCAAAGGGCGTCTGACCAATGGCGATGAGAATGCGGGTTTGGTCCCGCATCTCACGCATTCCTCCTGCGACGCATCATGAACAGTCCTCCTGTTAGAGCGATCAGGAGACCTGAGGGCTCAGGAACGGGTGTGTAGGAGATATCGATGGAGTTTTGAGGAACATTCACCTCTAGTATATCACCGTTGAGCTTAGGGAATGGTCCGTTGTAGGCGAAGAAGTTGTTTTCATGTTCGACCAAAACCTCAAGCTGCACAAACCAGTGGGTTGGCGAGTAGCTCTGAAGCATCCAATCTTCGACGGTCAATGATATCGTGCCTGTCCTGTGGAATTCGCCGTCCACGCTCTCGTAACCATTCTCAGCCGCGGTGGTGATGGGCGAAAGTTGACCATAGGCAGCATCCTGGGACCAGTTGATTGGATCGTCAGTCCGGTCGATGAGGCCAATCGAGATACGCCATGGATTGCTGACATAATCGTCTCCGGCGAAACCTGGTGTCTGGGTGAATGAATAGTCGAATTCATACGGGGCCGAGATGACATCACCAGCTTGAAGCGAGCCGTTGATCGACCCGCCCCAGAGCATTCCAAGGCCGTCACCGTCGGAAATGGCCAAGGTCTCTTGCCGAGATTCGTCAAAGCGATAAAAGGCCGAGTCGTGAATTGAATCACTGCCCCAGAGCTTGAATCCGGTCCCCTGGGTGATGCCTCCACCATTTGCCGGCGTGCTCAGTGTGGAAACGAAGAACCCCGAATTATCAAACATCGCCGTGCCGAAGTAATCGAAGTTGAGAGAGGCGGCTGGAGACGAACTCGCCAGCGCGATGGGGAGGATTGATTTGCTTGCGGAAGCCAGCGCCTTGGCGCGCGATAGGAGGGATTGAGGGGAAGGCATTGCGTTTTCAATCCTGCGGGGAAGTAGGCGTCAAGCTGAGAATGATTGGCTGGCAGGGCGACCTCGCTTTAAAGCGGCTTGGAAGAGCGCAAATCCTCATGGAAACTCCGGCTTCAGCTGGCTTCACACCGTGCGATTCCGAGCCGGCTGCAGACGGCTGAAGCCGACACTCCAATCGGCAGATCCCTTGGAATCCGCACTTTCAAAGTGAGCTAGCCTTGGATTGGCTGGCAGGGAAATGTTTGAGTTCCTTGGAAGCGACAATTTTTCTCCCTTTGACGCTTGGGAAGCCGCGACGCTGGGATTACATCGTGGGCGTGCCGCAAATCCGTGTCCTTCCCGATGTTCTTGCCAGCCAGGTGGCGGCGGGTGAGGTGGTCGAGCGGCCGGCCAGCGCGGTGAAGGAGCTGGTCGAAAACAGCCTCGATGCCGGAGCAGGCGAGGTGCTCGTCGAAATCCGCCGGGGTGGCGCGGCTCTGCTGCGGGTGACCGATGATGGTTGTGGGATGTCGCGTGAGGATGCGCTGCTTTCTCTGGAAAGGCACGCGACGAGCAAGCTGGTCGATTCCAAGGGTTTGCAGGATATTCGGACGCTTGGATTTCGGGGTGAGGCGGTGCCTAGCATCGCAAGTGTCTCGCGCTTTCGGCTGGTCAGTTGTGAAAGCGGCGCGATCTCAGGCACGGAGATCGTCCTCGAAGGAGGCGTGGTGAAGGAGGTCAAGGAAGCGGGTAGCGCTCCCGGGACCATGACGGAGGTGAGGGATCTGTTTTTCAATGTACCGGCGCGAAGGAAGTTCTTGCGAGCGGAAACGACCGAGTCCGCGCACATCGAGCATCAGCTTCGGCTGCATGCGCTGGCGTCTGCCGGAGTGAGATTCCGCTTCCGCAAGGATGAGCGCGAAGTCTTCGATTTGCCCGCCGGCATGTCGCGGCTCGATCGGGTTCGCTGGATGCTGGGCACAAACGTCGGCAAGGAGTTGGTGTCCGTGCCGACGCTGCATGGTAATGGTCTGAGCGTGGAGGGCTTCCTGCTTCCTGCGGGGCATGCGCGGAAGGGACGCAAGCATCAGTGCGTCTTTCTCAATGGAAGGCCGGTGGAAGATGCGGCGATTTCGCGGGGGCTTCTCGAAGGTTTCCGCGGGGGACTCACGGAAGGCTTGCATCCTGCCGCGTGGCTGTGGATCGAAATGGAGCCGAAGCTGGTCGATGTGAATGTGCATCCGGCGAAACGCGAGATCCGTCTGCATCGGCCGCATGAACTCCGCGAAGCGATCGCCGAGGCGGTGCGGGAGGCGTTAAAGGCGGAAGATGAGCGGCGCCGACCAGTCGCGCCGAAGCCCGAGCCGCAAGTATCTCCACCACGACCCGAGCCCGCCAGGGTCTGGCCGCTGGCAAACACGGTGCAGGCCCCGGCATTGCCGCTGGAAATGCCGGCTCAGGAAAAACCGGTCTTTCCCTCGCCGAGTCGATTCCGCCGGATCGGCGAGCTGCTCGGGCGCTATGCCGTTTTGGAATCGGAGGATGGACTGGTGCTGCTCGATCCCCGCGCTGCGCGTGAGCGAATCCTCTACGAACGATGGCTGGCTGGCTGCGAGGGCAAATCGCTCGAGACCCAGAACCTTCTGGTTCCCGCGCTGTTCGAACCGGGGCCGCGGGAAGTGGAGCTTCTGCTCAGGCATCGGGAGACCTTTGCGGATGCCGGGTTCGAATTGGAAGACTTCGGCGGAGGCACCCTCCAAGTGACCGCCGTTCCGTTGTTTTTCGAGGCCGAGGACGTCGGCGTCTTTCTGACCCGTGTCATTGATGACCTTGCCGAAGGTGCCAGCCCTTCCGCGCGGTTTGCGCTGGACCGTCTGGCCCGTTCGCTGGCCCGCCGAGCGGCGATTCAGGAAGCTCCCCGACCGGAGGAGGCTGAGGCTTTGCTGGATCGCCTGTTTCAGTGCGACCTGCCTTACTGTGCCCCGGATGGGCGGCCAACCCTGACGGAATTCTCGCTCCGCGAGCTGGAGAAGCGCTTCGGTGGAGGTGGGACGAAAAGTTTCGATTAGGGAAATTTTAGCTTTCCTGAGAGTTGAAGGTGCTTTTCTTCTCGAAATCACAAAAAATATGATTGAGCGAGATTTCTCAGGCTGCTTTAGTCTGAGTGGTTTTGATTGGGACTTTGTGAGTCTTCGCTGGTTTCGTTTTTTTCCAGCGAGGGGAAAGCTCTCGAAGTCCGGCAATCAGGCTAAGCGTTCGATAATCCGTTCCGGGGCTTGAGCCGAAATTTCCGCGAAATGCGGCGCTTTGGCTCACTGGCTCCGGGGCGGAATGCTCGTTCGAAGCGATCGATGATTTTTTGGAAAAGCGGGGGTGTCCCGCCAATTTCTCTGCTCATCAAAGTCCCATGCCTCAGGGCTCGATGTAGAGAATTCGCGCGCAATTTTCGCATTGGGCGAATTCCTTGTCGCTTTGAGCCTTGATCAGGGTTGCGGGAATCAAGCGAACGTGGCATCCGCCGCACTGGCCATTTTTGACGGGGGCGACGGCGACTCCGTTCTTGGTTTTGAGCAAGCGTTCGTAGAGATGAAGGAATTCTGCGTCTGTCTTCTCGGCAAGTTTCTGGCGTTCGGCTCGTGTCTCATCGAGGTCGGCCTGAACTCTTTGAAAGCGTTCGGCGATCGATTGAAGTTCTTCATCCACCACCCGCTGAGTTTTGGCCAGAGCGTCTTCCGCTGACTTCAGGGTAGTGCGCAAGGAATCGCCGACTTCCATCAACTCCAGCTCCCTGGTTTCGAGGTTGTCGACGTCCCTGCCATAACGCTCGATCTCGTGACCGAGCGCGGTGTATTCATCGTTCTTGCGGGTCTCAAATTGCTGGGTCTTGAGACGGGTGATCGAGGTTTTACGGGTGCTCACGTCCAGTTCGACTTTTTTGATCTCCACCTCATTGGCGAGAATGGCCTGGCGAGCTACTTCGACCGCTTGAGTGTCTGACTTCAGGCGGGTTTTAGCGCGGGCCTCGTCACTGGGAAGTTTTTCGAGTTGGGCGGCAAGGTTCGCGATGCGGCGATCCCTGTCCTGTAGGACCAGCAGGTCCTCGATTTGCGGTAGCATGAAGGTGCTTTAGCTTGGAGAAAGGTGACGAGCAAGCCCGGGACGGGTATTGCATTACGGAAAGCTCGTGGCAATGATCCACCCGCACATGGACGACACCCACTCTGAATCAGCCGAAATAGCCATCCGCTGCCCTGGTTGCGGCCAGCGATTCAAGGTTGGCCCTGACTTGCGGGGAAGAATGGTGGAGTGTGGAAGCTGCGACCAAAGGTTCCGAGTCGAGGACGAGGTGATGGTTCGGCAACGGAAAATCTATCCCGGCGAACGCCAGAATGCCTCCTTGGATCGCTTTAGCCGCGTTCCCAAAAAGTCCGCGGTGACGCCGACGTTTCAACCGGTCTACTACGAATCGGAAGCACCCCCTCCGATCTCGGTCGAGCCTACCTCGCCATTTCGGATCATTCTTGGGGGCGCCGGCGTGCTGCTGGCAGTAATCGTTATCCTGATCCTCATGTTCGGAGGAGGCGCGGGAGGCTTGCTCGATGGAGCATCGCAGTCCAAGCGGCTCATCCTCGCTTCCTTCACGGCGGTCCTGACCTTGGTGCTTCTCGTCGTTGCGAACCCTCATGGCCGCCTGAAAGCCATCATGGTGGGGCTGGCTTTCGCCGCTGGTCTCCTGACGCTGCCGTTCTTCTTCAAGGAGGGGACGAGCAAGGTGACGACGGCGATCGATGGTGACATGCCGGACCTCAGCGGGGCACCTGCTCTGGAACCGATGGAAGATCCTTTGAAGACCCTCAAGGAAGAGATGCACTACGAACCTGTGGAGGAAGCCTTGGCTGCCTATGGGCCAACGCTCTCCGCTCAGGGGAAAACCGCTGTGGGTATCTGGCTGCGAGATCTTCGGGATTTCAACAAACTTCAGGTGGTCGAATACCTCACTCGCTCGACGAATGCGTCGGAAGCCTCCTGGCTTTATCCGCGCCCCCCCGATGACTTCCTTATGGTGCTCATCGATATCGATGATGATATGGAAAAGGTTGCCCAGCTCTGTGGCCGATTCGGCAAAGTCACCAGGATGATCGAGGAGCTGCGGGTGATCGAGGTAAAGGTCGCGAATGAGTCGTTCATTCAGGGCTCTCTGGATGCACTGTCGGATCTCGAAAACCCCTCGTTTTACGAGTTGAACCGTCGCGAACTGGAAAGCATCGACCTGCGTCGGGTTGAGGAAGCTGTTAGGAGGCTCGCAACGGCCGAGCCGAAGCTCTATCGCAAGGACGTCGTCCGGCGGATGCAGGAGTTATATGATCTCGCCGACACGGAGATGAAGAGCGACTTGGCGAAAGCGCTTGGGGTCTGGTCGGAACCAGGGGATGGATCGGTGGATGTCGTGCGGGAAGCTGCAGCGGGATTGATGGCGGAAGAGAAGACCGTGCCGCGGCCGATCATCGAATTTCTCGTGAAGCAGAAGGACGAGCAGGTCATTCCGATTCTCGATCAATTGTGGGCGGGTGATCCGGGTGCCTGGGAGAACCTGTATGGTGAAATGGGTTCACCGATTGAAGATCTCGTGCTGGGACATTTCAACACCGGCTCGCCGACCATCAAGATCTCTGCCGCGACACTTCTGACCAAGGTGGGGACGGCGAAAAGTCTCCCGGCGTTGAGAAAGGCGCAAGAAAGCGCCAAATCAGAGACAGCTGTAGTTGTCGGACGCGCAATTGATGCTATTGAAGGCCGCCGCTGATCGCGATTTCAGAGATCAGGGAGAAGCAACAAGCCACCGTGGCGGAATTGGTAGACGCCGCGGACTTAAAATCCGTTGAGGGGTAACCCTCGTGGGGGTTCGAGTCCCCCCGGTGGCACTTGCTTGGGGGAAGGGGATCTCAGTTGGCCTGCAACGATTCAAGCGAGTTTCAGTGCCCGCATTTCGCTGGGCCATGCAGGGCTCACAATAAGGGCTTTGGTGGCCGCAAGGTATTACGGGACGACCACCGGATTGATCCTCTCGGTCGTAAAGCGGACCACAACCATGTATTTATTGGCCTGCATGGAGGTGCCGAGCATCGCCGTGCCGCCGCCTTCAAGGCGCCAGATGTGGGAGCCGAGGAAGAGGTCGTTCTGAAGATCTCCCATCTCGGGGTAGCCGGCTGTTTGAAGCGGCTTGCCATGGAGCATGGTCAGAAGCTCAGAGAGTTGGTTCCAGTTGTTGCGGAGCAGGTCATCGTAAGTGCCTGCATCCTTGGGTTGGGTCTGAAGTGAGATTTCCTTCAGGTTTCCGCCCTTCGACCAGTCGAAGAAAAGCTCGCAATAGAGGCCGCCAATCTTCTGCTTGGTTCTGAAGGTTCCGTTGAGACCGAATCGACCGAAGAAGGTCTCGTCCACCAGGGTTTCGACGTTCTTGCTGGCCTTGAGCTTGGCTTCGACTTCCTTGCGGCTGTCGCCAAAACAGAGGGTGTCAAAGACGGCGTTGGGATCGGGAGCCGGTTCGGCGTCATCTACGACGATTGAATCCTTTGTCGCCAGCCAGTTCCGGTCTTCTTCGCTGAGTTTCGCGACATCGAAGGTGAAGACCCGACCGTCCTCGCGGCGAATCGTGACACGCTGGGTATCGTGTGAAATGAACTCACCGGAGAAGGTGGATTCTCCGGCGGCGCTTTTCCAATTTCGGCTTTCGGCATGAAGGATGCCGGTAAGGAAAAGCGAGATGAAGAGGAGGCGGGCTGGCATAGTCATAGGGCATCGACACAAATGGGACCTGTTTTCTTAGAAGGATTCTTCGGCAGTTGATAGGAAGATACGTAGGATGACGGAATCAACTTGCCGCTATCTTTGCTGAACGAGGGAAAAAATCGCTCGGAACCGGGCACAAAAAAGCCCCAGCTTTGCGGATTCCGCAGCTGGGGCTCTTTGAAAGGCGAGAAAGTCGATTCGACTTAGTACTTCTGGGAGCGGGTGTGCCTGAAGTAGGTCTCGAAGCCAAGTTCAGGTGGGAACTCGGAGAGGCCGTCGGTCGGGTTCATTTCAATGCGGTTGTCCATGCCACCGGATTCGTAAGGAGGCTTGAAGGTGCCGCGGTAAGTTGGGCAGGTGAAGGTGAAGAGCTCGTAGAAGCCGTAGCCGAGACGCTGAAGGCCACGGTTGGTGCCGTCGACAACGCCGAAGGACCAGCCTGCCTTGCGACCATAAGCTTCGTTCTTGCGAACGATCTGCTCAGGGATCTCGATGACTCCGTAGAGAATGTTGCTCACGGCGCGGCCGAGCTTACGAGTTGAGGTGTAGGCGTGGCCTGGAGGTGCCTGAATGTCGGCGGAAGCGATACTTCCGAGAGCAAGCATGGCGGTAGCTGCAATGAGGAGTTTTTTCATGTCGATGTGGAGAAAGTAGGAGCCAGCCCTAGGGCTTGGCAACGTGAAAGTGTGGCAGAGTGAGAAAGTTGAAATTCAATATCCCCATCTCCAGGCCTTTGATTCACGGTGCGCGGGCTCCATTTTTGAGCTTGGTTGCTTAAGGTTCTGATGTTTAGAGGGTTGCTCCGGTGGCGGAAAGCACGCCCGGGGTCGCGCGGATCGAGCTCATGAGCTCTTCAGAGAGTGGTGCGTCCACCTCGATGACTGTCAGGGCATTGCCGTCCGACTTGTTTCGGGCAAGCGAGAGGTTCGCGATGTTCTGGTTCGAGTTGCCAAGAAGTGTGCCGAGCGCGCCAACAATTCCAGGTCGGTCGTCGTTTCTGACAATGAGGAAGTGACCCTTGATGTTGGTGTCGACGTAGAGTCGGTCGATCTCAACGATGCGCGGACTTTTTCCGATGATCGTGCCGGCGACGCGGTAGCGGACATCGCCTTTGCGGAGCTCGGCGACCACGAGTTCGTTGTATTCGGTGGCGGCGTTGATGGTGCTCTCGATGAGGTCGAGCCCCATTTGCGCGGCGATCGAGGTGACGTTGACGATGTTGACTTGTCCGTCGGGGCGGGAAGCCTCGAGCAATGCGGTGAGGGCAGTGCGGGAGACGAGGGCGGTGTCCTTCTGGGCGAGCGGGCCGTGGTAGGAAACCCGCAAGGAGTCGGGATTCTCCGGGCCAAGCTTGGCGAGGAGCTTGCCGAGCGAAGCGGCGAGGTCGAGATAGGGGCCGACTTCGGCAAGCGCTGCGGCATCGAGCGATGGCATGTTGATCGCGTTGCGGATTTCCCCGGTGGTGAGGAAATCGCGGATCTGCTCGGCGACCTGAATGCCGACGTTCTCCTGAGCCTCGTTGGTCGAGGCACCGAGGTGCGGGGTGAAAGTGACGTGCTTGCCGAGGCTGAAGAGCGGGTGGTCGGCGGAGGGGGGCTCGTCTTCGAAGACGTCGAGTCCGCAGCCGGCGATGTGACCGCTTTCGATGGCGGCTTTGAGCGCAGGCTCGTCGATCAGTCCGCCACGGGCACAGTTGATGACCAGGGCGCCCTTGTTCATGAGAGCGAGGCTCTTTTCATCGAGGATGTGCTTGGTTTCATCGGTGAGCGGGACGTGGAGGGTTACGACGTCGGCACCGGTGAGGGCTGCTTCCGGGGTTGCGGCGAGCTCAACCTTGAGTTGGTCGGCGCGAGCCTGGGTGAGGAAGGGATCGTAGGCGACCACCTGCATGTTGAAAGCCTGGGCGCGCTTGGCGAATTCGCTGCCGATGCGGCCCATGCCGAGCACGGCGAGACGTTTGCCGTTGAGCTCAATGCCTTGGTAGGCCTTGCGCGCCGCGACGAAGTTCCCCTTGAGGACTTCGGCGTGGGCCGGGCCGATGTTGCGCGCGGTGGCGAGCATCAGGGTGAAGGCTTGCTCGGCGGTCGAAATGGTGTTGCCGGTCGGCGTGTTCATCACGATCACGCCGTGATCGGTGGCGGCCTGGCGGTCGATGTTGTCGACGCCGACGCCGGCTCGGCCGATGGCCCGAAGCTTGGTGCCTTTGGCGATCAACTCGGCATTCGGCTTGGTCTGGGAGCGGACGATCCAAGCATCATAGTCGGCGATCATGCCCGGAATCTTATCGGCATTCTTGGAGCCAAGATCGGGGATGAAGTCGACATCGATGTCGGGGTGGGATTCAAGGGCGGCGACTCCGATTTCCGAAATGGGGTCCGAGACGAGAACGCGGTATTTGGCCATGCGGAGGAGGGCATAGGACGAGACGGGCGCGCTGGCAAGTGTGGGAGAGGGGGAATTGGGCGGATTGGCGAAAATGACGTTATTTGTGGAAACGAGCCCTGGAGTTTTCGGGTGTGGAGATAGTTTCAATGTGCCTCTCCTTGCCTTGACCTTGGCGTTTCGGAAAAACACAGTCCGGGCATGTCAGACGAACGTCGCCCGTTTTCATCACCAATGCTGGATGGTCCTGATCGCGCACCCTCGCGCGGGATGCTGTATGCCGTAGGGTTCAAAAAGGAGGATTTCGCCAAACCTCAGATCGGGATCGCCTCGACTTGGTCGCAAGTGACTCCGTGCAATATCCACATCGATCGTCTGGCCAAGGAGTCGGCGAAGGGTGCGGATGCCGCCGGTGGAAAGGCTGTCATCTTCAATACGATCACCATTTCCGATGGGATCTCGATGGGCACCGAAGGGATGAAGTACTCGCTGGTGTCGCGCGAGGTGATCGCCGACTCGATCGAGACGGTGGTTGGCTGCGAAGGAATGGACGGGTTTGTGGCGATCGGTGGTTGCGACAAGAACATGCCTGCCTGCGTGATGGCGATGGCGCGGATGAACCGTCCGAGTGTGTTTGCCTATGGCGGCACGATTCTTCCAGGTTGCGCGACGATCAAGGGTAAGGAAGAGGATCTGGATATTGTTTCGATTTTCGAAGCGGTGGGTAAGCACGCCACGGGCGAGTACTCCGACGAGGAACTCGAGAAAGTGGAGAGCTGCGCGATTCCCGGTGAGGGATCATGCGGCGGCATGTACACCGCGAACACGATGGCCTCAGCGATTGAAGCGCTCGGCATGAGTCTGCCTAACAGCTCGGCTCAGGCGGCGGTGTCCGATGAGAAAATGCAGGACTGCTTTGATGCGGGAGCGGCGGTGCTGAACCTGATCGAGAAGGGCATCAAGCCGCGCGACATCATGACGCGTAAGGCTTTTGAAAATGCGATCACGGTGGTGATTGCGCTCGGTGGTTCGACCAATGCGGTGCTTCACTTGTTAGGTATGGCGAGCGCAGCGGAGGTTGAGCTTTCGATCGATGACTTTACGGAGATCGGCAAGCGGGTTCCTCTGCTTGCGGATCTCAAGCCAAGCGGTCGTTTCGTGATGGCCGAGCTTGTTAGAATCGGCGGCACGGTGCCTCTGATGCGGATGCTGCTTGAGGCCGGGCTGCTCCACGGCGACTGCATGACGGTGACCGGGAAGACGATGGCTGAGAACCTCGCCAACTCACCGCTTTATTATCCTGAAGGGCAGGAGGTGATCCGTCCGCTCGACAATCCGATCAAGAAGGACAGCCACTTGCGGATTCTTTACGGAAACCTCGCGCCAGGTGGATCTGTGGCAAAGATCACCGGCAAGGAGGGCACCACCTTCACCGGCAAAGCCAAGGTCTACGACTCCGAGGGTCTTGCCATGAAGGCGATTCTCGGTGGCGAGATTGTCGAGGGCGACGTGGTGGTCATCCGTCGTGAAGGTCCGAAGGGTGGTCCCGGTATGCGCGAAATGCTTGGGCCAACCGGCGCGATCATGGGGCGCGGACTTGGCAAGAAGGTCGCTCTGATTACCGACGGTCGATTCTCCGGTGGTAGCCACGGATTCGTGGTGGGTCACATCACGCCCGAGGCATTCGAAGGTGGGCCGATCGGCCTGCTGGTCGATGGTGATGTCATCACCATCGATGCGGAGAACAACACGATCTCGGTGGACCTTGATGACGACGCTTTGAAGGCGCGTCGCGACAACTGGACCCAACCGGAACCGCATTACCGCCGCGGGGTGCTCGCCAAGTATGCCAAGCTGGTGACCAGCGCGAGCGAAGGCGCTGTGACGGATAAGAATCTGTGAGCCCTCCAAGCCGCCCGGATCCCTGGGGATGCCGGGCGGCGGGCCTGGGGGCGATCCGGATTCCGTCACAAGCGGTTGAAAGGTCGTGGAATTACGGTGCCCGAGCCCGGCATCCATGGGGGAATCTCGGGATTTTGGATCTAATTTTCCACTTCCGGGGGATTCGGGTCTTTTCTGCGTGACGGGTGGGGGCGGGCTGTTACAACCCCGCCACACCGAAAACATGGCCGGAAAACTGACCTATCAGCAGGCTGGAGTGGATACGCGACGAGCGGCCGCACTAGTGGGGGATATTCGGGGCCACGTGGCCAGAACCCAGAAGAATCGTAAGCTTCTTGGAGCCTTTGGGCTCTTCGCAGCTGGCTACGATCTCAGTGCCTACCGCGAGCCCGTTATTGTAACGGGCTGTGATGGCGTGGGAACGAAGCTCGAGCTCCTGTTGGAGCGCGATTTGCTCGAAACCGCTGGTAAGGACCTGGTGGCGATGAGCGTGAACGACATCCTGACCACCGGGGGGGATCCCTTGATGTTCCTCGATTATATTGGGATTGCAGCGCTCGATGAGGCTCGCATCACCCGCCTGATTGGGGGGATGGCCGACTATTTGGAGGAATGTAACTGCATTCTGGCAGGTGGTGAGACGGCGGAAATGCCGGGCATCGTTCCGGAAGATGTGATCGAACTCTCCGGCTTCTGCATTGGCTGCTCGGAGAAGGCTGACCTGATCGATCCGACGACCATTGCGGTCGGTGATGTGCTGGTTGGCTACGCCTCGGACAGCCTTCACGCCAATGGTTGGAGTCTCGCCCGTCGGGTTTTGAGAGACTTCCCGGGTGAGATCAGCGAAGAAGAACTTTCCGCGATGCTGAAGCCGACGCGGCTCTATCACGACGTGGTCGCCGGCATCAAGGCGGCGGGCATCAAGCCGCGGGCGATGTCCCATATCACGGGCGGAGGTCTTCCTGAGAACCTTGAGCGACTTTTCCGCGGATGCGGTGCTGATCTGGAGATTCCCAAGTGGGATTTGCCGGGGATCGACAAGCTGCTGGCTCATGTCGATGGCGATGACCGCTTCAACACTTTCAACATGGGCTTTGGCTGGGTTGCCATCGTTGCGCCGGAAGATGCCGATGCTGCGGTAAAGGCGGGTCCCGGTGGAATGGTGATTGGAACCATGGTCGAGACCGAAGGCGTGCGGGTGAAAGTCCGCGGCGAATGATCAGCTGTTACTCATGAGCGATTTTCTCACCCACGAATGCGGCATTGCTGCCGTTCGCCTGCGCAAACCGCTGGAATATTATTATGATCGCTACGGCTCCGCGCTGTGGGGATTCAACAAGCTTTTCCTGCTGATGGAAAAGCAGCACAACCGAGGTCAGGACGGCATCGGGATTGGCTGCAACAAGCTCAATGTGCCGACGGGGGAGCCCTATGTATTCCGCCGCCGCAGCAGCGAGCGGGATGCGCTTTCAACGATTTTCCGCAAGGAGATCAAAGGGCTCTTCAAGATGGGCCGCAAGACCGGTCTGGATCCCAAAGATCCCGCTGTGGTTCGCGAGCATTTCAATTTTGGAGGTGAAGTGCTGATGGGGCACTTGCGCTACGGAACATCGGGTGAATTTGACGACGGTTCATGCCACCCGTACTTGCGCCGCAGCAACTGGCCGACGCGGACACTGATGGTGATGGGCAATTTCAACATGACCAACACCGGGACGCTCAACCATGCGCTGATCGAGCGTGGGCAGCATCCGGTCTTCGGTACGGACACCCAGACGGTACTTGAGGAAATTGGCTTCCACCTCGACGAGGCGCATACCGACATTTATCGGCGCCTGCGGGATGAGAATGTTCCCGGCAGTGAGATGCCGGATCTTATTTCGAAGGAGCTCGACCTGCAGCGCATCGTGGCTGAATCCGCGGCCCCTTGGGATGGCGGTTACTCCATTTGCGGAGCCGTCGGAAATGGAGATATGTTCGTGATGCGTGATCCGAATGGAATCCGCCCCTGTCACATGCTGATCACCGACGAGGTGATCGCCTTTGCCTCCGAGCGGGTGCCTTTGATGACGGTGTTCGAGGCGGATCAGAAGGACGTGAAGTCGCTCGATCCGGGTTCCGTCGTCACGATCAAGTCGGATGGCTCCATCCACGATGGCCAGTTCGCGGCTCCGAGGAAATACACGCCCTGTTCCTTCGAGCGGATCTATTTCTCGCGCGGCAACGATCCGCAGATTTATCGCGAGCGAAAAGCGATGGGTGCGGCACTTGTCGATCAGGTCGTCGAAGCCATCGAAGGCCCCATGGAGAACGCGGTGTTTTCCTTCGTGCCGAATACTGCGGAAACCGCATGGTATGGATTGATGGACGGACTTCGCGTCTACCGTCGCCAGCAAGTGCGATCGGAAATTCTCGAAGCGCAGGCGAATGGCACGCTCGACGAGAAGACTCTCGACGATCTGATTCTTCGCAACTGGCCGCGGGGCGAGAAGATTGCGCACAAAGACATCAAGATGCGGACTTTCATCGCTCAGGAGAAAGGTCGCGATCTCCTGGTCTCCCACGTCTACGACATCACCTATGGCGTGGTGAAGCCGGAGGATGCACTGGTTGCGCTGGATGACTCGATCGTCCGGGGCACTACGCTTAAGAAATCGATTCTCAAGATTCTCTCCCGGACCTCGCCTCGGAAGATCGTGGTTTGCTCGACGGCTCCGCAGATTCGTTATCCGGACTGTTATGGAATTGATATGTCCGAGCTTGGGAAGTTCATTGCTTTCCAGGCGGCAGTTGCATTGCACCGCAAGGCCGGGCGCCAGTCCGTTCTCGATCGGGTTTATGAGGAGTGCAAGGCGGAGCTGAAGAAGCCCGCTGGTGAGATGGTCAATCGCGTGAAGGGCGTCTACGAGGCCTTCAGTGCGGATGAGATTTCCGAGGAAATCAGCCGCATGGTGACGCCGGAAGAAAACGAATGGGACGGTGAAGTGCAGGTGATCTTCCAGACGATCGAGAACCTCCATGCGGCGGTGAAGGGGCCGTGCGGCGACTGGTATTTCACCGGCGACTACCCGACACCCGGCGGTTACGCGACGGTCAATGCTGCCTACGTGCGCTGGTTCGATGGGATCGGCGGTCGGAGCTATGACCTGCCGCTTTAATCAAGTAGCAGATATATGGCGCAAGATAGGGCGAGGCGGTGAGATGATTCATCGCCTCGGGTGCCAGTGCTGCTTCCAAGCTAGGGGCTCGAAGGCCTAGGAATCCATCTTCTCGAACTCCTCCATCTGGCGTCTGGCGCGTTCGGCTTTGAGCGTGCGGATGACCGCGATGAGGACGATGGAAGTAATGAGGAAGGCGAGCGCTTGATACGGGGCGGCATTCGTTTTGTTAGGCAGTTCAAGCAAGGCGGGCGCACAACGGGCAGCGGCGAGCAGCGAAAGCACGCCGGCGGTGATGATGCCGTGCCATTTCCAATCAGGAATACGCGAGACGAGACCGCAAATGATGTAGCCGCCACCGAGGGTAAGGGCTCCCTGGAAGAGGGCGGGATCGCTGATCCTGGCATCGGCCACGAAGCCGAGGGCGGAGATCAGGGAACCGGCGGTGAAAATCAGAGGACGCATGGGCGGGATGCTGGGGTCAGAGGGCCTCGACGGCAAGCCGCTCGGGACCAAGATCGACAAGCTGGGCCCTCAAATCAGGAATCAGCGTGTGAAAGACGCTTTCAAAGACCTCGCGATTCGCACGAAAGTCGATCATCGCGGTGGCAACGGCAGCGCAGGCAGGTCGGCGTTCGGCGACCCGGTTGAAGACTTTCTGAAGGCCGGTTTCGGTGGCGTAATGGCCGAGCCAGTCGTCAGCAATTCGCTCGTCGAGGGTGTCGGAAAGGGAGGCGGGGAGCCACTTGCGATGGGTGCGCAGATCGTCGTAGGACTGATCGAGAAAGTCGCGCAGCGGGAGCGGGTGGAGTTGACTCCATGAGTTGGCGAGAAAGTGATCGAAACAGATGTCGAGGATGGCATTCGAAAAGCGGCGTCGCTCGTCGGTGAAAAGATCGCGGGCTGCGATGACGGCAGGATGATCGTCGGTGAGGCGGTCGATGGTCCGATGACGGATGATGCCAGCGACGATCTCGGGAGGAAGTTGAATTTCCTCGGGCCGGCCGGTCACGAAGTCACCGAGCAAGTTGCCGATGCGTGAAGCGGCGTTGTTTTCTGCGAGGAAGAGATGGGCGAGGTAGTTCAAGACGAGTGATGGCACTCTGGATTCGCCAGCGGGGGAAGCGAAACTTGGCGGCCTGGATTCGCGGAGCAACCCTCCGAGGCTGAAGCTATGGAAGCGGCAGGCCAAATCGCGCGAAATTTATTGAGGAATGATGGATAAACCACGGAACCCACGAAACACACGGAAGTTTAGATTCGGGATCCATCTGATTTTTTCCGTGTATTCTGTGTATTCCGTGGTTCTCCCTGCCTCA
This sequence comes from Haloferula chungangensis, assembly GCF_042664875.1. Lineage (NCBI taxonomy): Bacteria > Pseudomonadati > Verrucomicrobiota > Verrucomicrobiia > Verrucomicrobiales > Verrucomicrobiaceae > Haloferula > Haloferula chungangensis. The sequence goes on from NZ_JBHTBS010000002.1 coordinate 574,844, forward strand.
AATTTTCCCGAAGGTTCGCGCGACTTCGTTGCTGGGGATTGGGAGCTTCCCAGAGGCTTGTCGTGGCGGGATCGCTGGGGCAGGGTTTTGGTATGCAGGGATGGGTCTGGTGCGATGGAAGGTTTTGCGAGGAATCGGCAGGGGTGCCGATTGAGGCTCGTGGCTTCACGCATGGCTTGGGGGTCTTCGAAACGATGCTGGCGGTCGACGGTCATCTCGACGCGCGCGATCAACACTTCAAACGCCTGGAGGCGAGCTGTGGGCGACTAGGTCTGCTTCTTCCGGAAGGATTGGATTCAGCGATTGAAACACTGCTGAAGAAAAAAGGGAGGCAGCGGGTCCGCCTACAGGTCTCTGCAGGTCCCGGACCACTGAATCGCCTGGGTGGCGGAAGCGAGATCGTGAGCTTGCTGATCTCTGAGGCGGAGGCTCCACCGGAAGCGGCTTCCGCAGTGTGGTCGCCGTGGCCACGCAATGAACGATCACCATTGGTCGGGCTGAAATGCGTGAACTACGCGGAAAACCTGCTGGCTCTCGATCTGGCCAGGCAGGAAGGGGTGACGACGGCCATCTTTCTGAACACACGACGCGAACTGTGCGAGGCGGCAACGGCAAACTTGTTCCTCGTGCACGCCGGCAAGATCCGGACACCGGCACTGAATTCGGGATGCTTGCCGGGGGTGACCCGCGGACGGGTTTTCAATGTCGCTCGGATGCTCGGAGTCGAGGCGGAGGAGGCGGTTTTGACGCGCGATGACCTGGAGTTCGCGGACGAGATTTTCCTGACCTCCGCAACCCAGGGGGTGGTGCCTTTGACGCGCCTCGAGGGATTGAAAATCGAGGTTGGAACGGTCACCAAGAGCCTGCGGGATGTCTTCACGGGGAAATGAGGTCCTGCGCAGCGATCATGTCGCATTTTCGGGGTGAAATATGGATTTTGCCGTCGCCTCCCTGAAAGACTGCGCCCTAGGCTGACGCATCCTTTTTTAACTCAAGAAACCAAGTAAAACCATGCCACGTCCCGTCACACTCTTCACCGGCCAATGGGCCGATATTCCAATCGCTGAACTGCTGCCGAAAGTCAAAGCCATGGGCTTTGATGGCGTCGAGCTTGCCTGCTGGGGCGACCACTTCGACGTGCAGTCGGCGCTGACACAGGACGGCTATGTCGAAGGCGTTTGGGACCTGCTCAAGAAGCACGAGCTCGTTGCCTATTCGATCTCCGCTCACCTCGTCGGCCAGGCGATCTGTGATCCGATCGATGCCCGCCATCAGGCGATTTTGCCACCCCATGTGTGGGGCGATGGTGATGCGGAAGGCGTGCGGCAGCGTGCCGCGCAGGAAATGATCGATACCGGAAAGGCCTGTCGCAAATTCCTCGATGCAGGAAAAGACTACATGGCGGACAAGCCAGCCGGCACCGGCAAGGCGGTCGTCAATGGTTTCACCGGGTCCTCGATCTGGCACGCACTCTACGCTTTCCCGCCGACCAGTCAGGAGTACCTCCAGGCCGGCTTCGATGACTTCGGCAAGCGCTTCGCCCCGATCCTCGATGCCTTTGAAAAGGAAGACGTTTACTTTGCGCTCGAAGTGCACCCGACGGAGATCGCGTTCGACATCGCGAGTGCCGAACGTGCGATCGAAGCCGTGGGAGGGCACGAGCGTTTTGGCTTCAACTACGATCCCTCGCACCTCGGCTATCAGGGGGTCGACTACGTGAAGTTCATCCGCCACTTCTCCGAGCGCATTTTCCATGCGCACATGAAGGATGCCTGGTGGGGTCACGGAAATGGCGACGTCGGCGTGTTCGGCGGTCACACCGATTTCTGCGATGCGCGTCGCTACTGGGACTTCCGCAGTGTCGGGCGGGGTGACATTAACTTCGAGGAAGTCATCGTCGCGCTGAATGACATCGGCTACACCGGTCCTCTTTCGATCGAATGGGAAGACGGCCGCATGGATCGATTCCACGGAGCGACCGAGAGCTGCGCTTACGTGAAGGATCTCGATTTCCCGGTGAATCAAGCTGCCTTCGATGCTGCCTTTGATCGTGGTAACCAGTAATATTTCCAGAGACATGAAAGCTTCTGAAAGAAAGATTCGCTACGGAATGATCGGCGGTGGGCGTGGTGCCTTCATCGGTGCCGTTCACCGCATTGCCGCTGGCATCGATGGAGAAATCGAACTTGTCTGTGGCGCGTTTTCCTCCGACCCGCAGCGCTCCAAGGACTCCGGCGCCGACCTCTATCTTCCGCCCGATCGTTGCTACGGCAACTATGAGGAAATGATGGAAAAGGAAGCCGCTTTGCCGGAAGGCGAGCGCATGGATTTCGTGGCGATCGTCACGCCGAACCACGTGCACTTTCCCGCCGCCAAAGCCGCGCTCGAAGCCGGCTTCAACGTGCTTTCCGACAAACCTGCAACCTTCGACCTCGCCGAGGCGAAAGAACTGCAGAAGATCGTCGAGAAGACCGGCAAGGTATACGGTCTGACTCACAACTACACCGGCTACCCGCTGGTGAAGGAAGCACGTGCGATGGTCGCGGCCGGCAAGCTCGGCAAGATTCGCAAGGTCGTCGTCGAGTATCCGCAGGGATGGCTGGCGACGCGACTCGAAGCCAGCGACCAGAAGCAGGCCGCCTGGCGCACCGACCCGAAGCGCTCGGGCGCGGCTGGTTGCGTGGGCGATATCGGAACACATGCCGAGAACCTCGCGGAGTACATCACCGGACTGAAGATCTCCGAACTTGCAGCCGATCTAACAGCCTTTGTGGACGGTCGCCTGCTCGATGACGATGCCAACATGCTGCTTCGTTTCGAAGGGGGTGCCAAAGGTGTGCTTCACTGCTCGCAGATCAGCGTGGGTGAGGAGAACAATCTCAACATCCGGGTCTATGGGGAAACCGGTGGGCTCGAATGGCATCAGAACGAGCCGAACACCCTGTTGGTGAAATCGCTCGATGGACCGACGCAGGTTTTCCGTACGGGCAACGGTTATCTTGGTGCTGAAGCGGCCTCGGCTGCCCGCACGCCTCCGTCGCACCCCGAGGGCTACCTCGAAGCCTTCGCGAACATCTACAAGAACTTCGCCAATCATTTGCGTGCGGTCATCGACGGCACCGAACCGGATGCGACCTCGCTCGATTATCCGAAAATTGAAGACGGTGTGCGCGGCATGGCCTTCATTGAAGCGGTGGTGGCTTCTTCAAAAAACAATGCCGCTTGGACAAAAATTGACGCCTGATTCCCCATGAAACCAACCCTGATTCTCCCTCTCATTTGTGCGGCTGCAGCCGTGTTGTTCGTCTCTGCCGGCCCTGACAAGGAGCGTGCCCCAGCGGGCGCGGCCGACAAAATCAAGGAGGCTCTTCCAGATGAAGGCTACGCCAAGCCTTCGAAGGAACGGACGATTCTCGTCTTTTCGAAGACCGCAGGATTCCGCCACAAATCGATTCCCACCGGGAAGCTGGCGCTGACCGAAATGGGGGAGAATACGGGGGCGTTCAAGACGGTCATCAGCGATGACATCACGAATTTTGAACCCGGTAAGATCGATCGCTTTGATGCGATCGTGTTTCTCAACACGACGGGTGAGCCCTTCAAAGGTGCCAAGAACGAAGAGGAACTGAAGAAGAGCTTCATGAACTTCGTGAAAAGCGGCAAGGGATTCATCGGCATCCATTCCGCCACGGATACCGGTTACAAGTGGCCGGAGTACGGTGAGATGATCAATGGCTACTTCGACGGGCACCCGTGGAGGGCAGGCACACAGGTTCACATCGATGTGGAGCCGGGCAAGGAAGCCCATCCGCTGGTGGCCATGTTCGAAGGCAAGCCGCTGGAGTTCAAGGAAGAGATCTATCAGCTCAAGGACCCCTACGATTCAAAGAAGGTTGAGATGCTGCTGCGTCTTGATCCGGAGAAGAGTGGCAAGGTCAAGGGCATGAAGCGGAAGGACAACGATTACGGCGTCGCCTGGGCCCGGCACTGGGGTAAGGGTCGCGTCTTCTACTGCTCGCTCGGTCACAACGATGACATTTACTGGCATCCCAAAGTTCTTCGACACTACCTCGCTGGCATCCAGTGGGCGATCGGTGACTATGAAGTAGAAGTCTCCAAGTAGCCATCCGGTTCACTTCCAGGCTGAGCCGGAATCCCGCAGGTCGCCAATGTCTCGACCCCGCCGGTTTGGGCATGCCGCTGCATTTGGAGGTGAGCTCGGGTCGACTTCCGGCGAAGCCTCGATCGTTGCCCGGGCTTGACGGCGGCAAGATGCGGCGTCATGGATGAGGCATGAAGCGAATCGGAATGACGATGCTGTTCCTGGCGATGTTGCTACCGGCGGTTTCTGCGCAGACGGTAGCCCCGCCGGCGGTGGTCAAGTCGGCAACGGCCGCAGTGGAAGAATTGGGGAAGAAGGTAGTCAATAGTGACTACAAGGCGGCGATTGACAGCATGTATCCCCAGTGGAAGGCGCGTATGGCGAAGCGCAAAGGGGGGATGAAGAAGCTTGAAGAAGAACTCGCCGGGATCGGCGAGTACATGGCTCGCAATGGCGTGCAGATCATTTCGTTCAAGGTCTCTGGAGCCCCGAAGGCTTACGAGGTCTGGCCGGGTGACCGGGCGGATGCTGCCGAGGGAGCGATCAATTATACGAAGTGGTTGCTGCTGATTCCGACAGTGACCCAGTTTCGGATTTTTCATGACGAAAGTCCCAAGGGCTCCGTCATCAACACGCACGGCTTCCAGGTGGCGATCGCGGACAAGGGCCAGGACAACTGGACCTTCATTGATGGTTCGGATCTCAGCGTTTCTGATCTGCGTTCCCTCTTCATTACCTTGCCTGCCAACATGGAGCTTCCGCCGGTAAAGCGCGAGGAAGCGGAATGAGCACCCTCTAGTCTGATGGCAAAGCAATCGAAGAAGATCAAGGAGGAGGCGCGCTTGCGCCGAAAGCTGACCCAGCTGTGGAATCGAGGTCAAAGTGATTACTGCGAAGTCAGGGGCTCGGAGATTCACGGGCGAGGTGTCTACGCGACCCAGGATATTCCGGCCGAGACCAAGATCATCGAGTACATCGGCGAACTCATCGACAAGGATGAGAGTGAAAAGCGGGCTTGGGCCCAGCATGCGAAGGCGGAAGCTTCGGGCGATGCGGCGGTTTATATCTTCAACCTCAACAAGCGTTGGGACATTGATGGCAATGTGCCCTGGAATACCGCGCGTTTGATCAACCATTCCTGTGAACCGAACTGCGAAGCCTGGATCGAAGGAAAGAAGATCTTCATTCACTCACTGCGCGATATCAAGAAGGGCGAAGAGCTGAGCTTTGACTACGGCTTTGATATTGAATGCTACGAAGAGCACCCGTGCCGCTGCGGAAGCAAGGGCTGTGTGGGCTACATCGTCAGCCGTGAGCAGTGGGATCAGCTGGAAGAGAAGAAGAAGGCGAAAAAGGATAAGAAGGGCGCCGCTTGACGGGTGCCCGGGCAATTCCCCGATGCCGAGCTCCGGGGGAGGAATGATGTCGCTGTTCGCGGCTCAAGGCGCTGTGAGGCAAGCGCCTTATCTTTGGAGGTTAGTGCTATTTTTGGGCGAGGGTAATGACCCATGCGACCATCGCGGCGGTTGCGGCGAGGAGGAGGAACATCAGGAGAAGGCTTCGACCTTGAGTCCTGCGTTCGTTGCGGATCTGTCCTCTTGCGGCCTTTTCCTCGAAGTCGCGCACCCGTTTGCGGTCCTCGAGGTCCTCCGGTGGCGGCATGGTGCGCTCTTGCTCGATCATCTCGAGCTCGAGCTGCTGGGGAAGGGCCTTAAGCGCAGCAATCTTGGCATCAAGTTCCCGCTGCGCTTCGTCGAGCGGGTCCGTTTCGATGTCTTTGGTTTTGCGGCTCTTGGTCATCACGATGCGCTTACTTGCAAAGGTAGGCGATCAAGGCGAGGCCCCCAAGGGCGATGATCGGCAGGTTGAAGGCGAAGCCGCGGAAAAGTTGCTGGCGGAATTCGCTGTTGCTGCTGCTCTTGGCCCGGCGGACGCCTTGAAAGATGGAGGCACTGCGCGTGCGGGAGAAATGCTCGGCGGCCTGACTGTACTCGTCCTCGGCATGATCGACGATGGCGAGGGCCCGGTCGAGACGATCAGGGAGTTGTTCGCGAGTCCAACTTTCAGGGTTCAGCTTCTCGATTTTGGAAAGATGTCCGGCAAAGCAGGAGCGGCATTGCTCAAGGTCATCAATCTCCTGCTTCATTTCAAACAGCTCGCGATCGATGAGCGTCATGGCGGAGGCAAGACGCTCGCTCATTTCCACCTGCGAACCAATGAGTTCGCGCTTGCGGGTATTGAGTTGTTCGGTCTCGGTTTTGAGACGTTCGAGCTCCTCGCGCTGAGCTTGGAGTTCTTCCAACTGAGTCTGGGCGAGGCGTAGTTTGCCATCGACATCCTCTCCTGACGAGTTGCCGGAAGAAGATTTCATCTCGAGTTGAGTATTGCGGATACGAAGGTGGTGGGTGTGCTCGGTTGCAGAGGGCATGCCTGTGGGAACGGTAGGCGGGACAGTGTCGTTCCTTTAAGATTTAACCGGGAAAAAGGCCAGCGAAATGTTTTAGGTTTATTGATTGCTAGGGCTCTCTTCCTCTTTTCTGAAGGGTTTGAAATACCACGCCCTCGTCGTCCGCCCGAACGCGAGAAGGTCTTCCATCACCAGATAGGCAGAAGGAATGAGGTAGAGAGTAATGAAGGTGGCGAAAAGGATGCCAAAGCCCAAAGAGACCGCCATGGGAATCAAGAGCTGGGCCTGCAGGGAGCGATCGAGCATCAGGGGCAGCAAGCCGACAAAGGTCGTCAGGGAGGTCAGCAAAATCGGACGGAAGCGACGGGCGCCGGAGTCGACGACCGCTTCGAAGACGTCGCGTCCTTCGCGACGCTGCTGGTTGGTGAAGTCGACCATGACCAGTGAGTCGTTCACGACAACGCCCGCAAGGGCGAGCATGCCGAAGACGGAGAGGAATGATGGCGTGATGTCGAGGACCAGGTGGCCGGCCAGCGCACCAATGACGCCGAAGGGGACGGCGAGGAGCACCACGAATGGTTGGCTAAGAGAGCGGAAGGGGATGGCAAGCAGGGCGTAGAGCGCGAGGAAAAGCGCAATGCCTGCGACCTTGGTTTTGTGACCGGTTTCTTCGTGTTCCCGAATGTAGCCGTCATAGACCCAGGAAAATTCGGGGTGAGGGTCGACGATCGCGTTGATGCGAGGTTCCAGATCGCGGGCGATCTGGATCACATCGACGTCTTCATTCTCGGGCTTGGCGGAGACAGAGGTGATCTGGGCACCATTCATCCGGCGGATATGGGAGCGGGCTGGAACGAAGGAAGCCTCGGCGATGGAGTGGAAAGGGGCGTGGCCTCCGTCAGGAGTCCGGATGCGCAGTTCTTCCAGAGTGTGGAGGGATTGGCGCTGCTCGCGGGGGAGGCGGACCATCACCCGGATGTCGTCGCGCCCACGCTGGACGCGCTGCGCTTGCTCCCCGAAGAAGGCGCCGCGGATCTGACGGGCAAGATCAATCTGGCTAAGGCCCAGGGTCTTTCCTTCGGGCTTGAGGGTGACGTGGATTTCATTGCGGACACGTCCCGAGTCGGACCACGCACTGGCAATTTCATCGTATTCCTCCAAGGCTGCTTCGATCTCGTCGGAGATCTGGTCGCGCAGATCGCTGGATGGTCCGCGGAGCTCAATCTTGATGGATTCCAGATCATCGCCGCCCCCGCGAAATCCGCCTCCACGCTCACCGGAGATCCAGAACGATTGGGCATCGGGAATCTCGCCGACGAGTTCCGTCCATCGCTCGGCGATGACGCTGTTTTTCGGGCCGGGCTCGGAGCGAAATCCGGGATCGACAATGGAAATGACGACGAAGCCTTCCCGCGGATCGACGTTGTCGCGACCGGTCCATCCGCCCGTGCTCGTAAGCACGTCTTCAATGAGGCTTTCGCCGGTGCCGGGATCGATGAACTCGCTGCGCAGCTGCTCGATGGCCGATTCAATCTTGAGCACGCGTTCGTGGGTGATCTCGATCGGCGTATCGCGCGGCATGGAAACCGACGACATGATCCGGTTCCGATCCGTGGATGGCATGTTGACGAATCCGAGGCGCCCGCTTTTCACCAAGCCAAACGAGCAGAGTGCGATCGCCAGGAACACGGCGATGGTGGTGTATCGGTGCCTGGTGGCGGAGATGATCGATGGTCGATAGACGCGCTCGACAAAATTCTCCAAGCCGTCGGCGAACACCTTCTGAAAGCGAGTGAAGGCATTGAAGGAAGTGCGCCCAGTTTTGATGTGCTTGAGGTGGCACGGTAGGGCGAGCTTGGTCTCGATGAGCGAGAATATCAGGACGAGGCCGACAACGGGGGGGATCTGCTTGGAGAAGTTCCCGTAGAAACCATCGAAGGTCATCAGAGGCATGAACGCGACGATGGTGGTGAGGGCGCCGAAGGTGACCGGGACGGCCACTTCCTTGGCTCCGTCCACGGCAGCTTCCAGCGGTGGTACGCCTTCCTTGAGTTTGGTGTAGACGTTCTCAGCCGTGACGATCGCGTCATCGACGACGAGTCCGATGACGATGATGAAGCCGAAGATGCTCATGGAGTTGAGCGTGAGGCCCATCATGGGGAGGAAAATCAGGCCGCCGGCGAATGCGACCGGGATGCCGATGACAACCCACAGGGCGATCATGGGGCGGAGGAACAATCCGAGCACAATGAGGACGAGAACACCGCCTTGGACCATGCTCCAAAAGAGCGTTCCAAGGCGGCCGCGAAGCTCGACGGAGGAGTCATCCCAAATAAAGAGGTCGATCCCGATCGGGAAACGCTCGCGCTGGGTGGCAACGTATTCCTTGACCTTGTCCGCGATTTCCAGCGCGTTTTCGTCATTGAGCCGGAGGGCTTCAACGAGCATGGCGGGCTTGCCATTGAAGCGGATGAGCTTGCGGTCTTCTTCAAAGCCATCGGATACGTGGGCGACGTCGCCGACGGTCACTTCAGCGCCGGTTCTGCTGCGGATGACGATATTGGAGAACTCCTCCTGGCTGTAGGCCTGTCCTTTGGAGCGGATGACAATCGCGCCCTCGTCGGTCTGGATTTCTCCGGCAGGAAGGTCGTTGGATGATCGCCGGACGGCGTTCGCCAGATCGTCGAATCCGAGACCGTAGTCGCGGAGGCGGGCGAGGTCGGCTTCGATGGCGATTTCCTGACGGGTTTCGCCCTGGATCAAGGACTGGGAAATCCCAGGCATCTCCAGCAGGTCGTCGCGGACTCGACGGGCGGCTTTTGAAAGGTCCGCTTCGTCCATTTCGCCGGTGACGGCGATCTTGATGACGTCGAAGAAGAGGTTGGTGTCGGGAACCCGCATGCGGGGCGGGTCGATCTCGTCGGGGAAGCTGTTGATGGCATCGACGCGCTGCTTGACTTCCTCGAGCATGTCGCGGGTGTTGACGCCGTCGGCGACTTCGACGCGGATGTCGGCACCGCCGGCTCGGGCTCGGGAATCGATATTGGTAATCCCTGGGAGCCCTTCCAGCGCGAGCTCGATGGGGATGACGACGGCCCGTTCGACGTCTTCGGGGCTTCCGCCACGGTAGGCGACGTCGATGCGGACCTCCTGGAATTTCATGCCCGGCTGCACTTCGAGCGGGACACGATTCATGTAGGACCAGATTCCCGTGAGGAGAATGCCGATCATGAGGAAGTTAGCCGCAATGTCATTGCGTGCGAACCAGCGGATCATGGGGGTGGCATACGTTGGCTAGGGGGCCGAGTCTAGCAGGGGAAATGGGTTTTCTTCCGAGATGACGGCCTTGACGGGTGGCAGGGGAGGGATCGTTGCAGGAAGTCGTGCCATCGTTACGCTTGCGCGAAAGCCGTTGCCGGGGCATGGGAGGGGGCGTGGACCGCTGGTTCTTGATTGCTGCCACCCTGCTCGCTGCCATCGGCGGTGTGACGGGGATGGTATCGCTGCGCCATGATCACCGGAGCCGCTGGACTTTTCCATGGATGGCGGCGGCATTTGTGGCCCAGCTGGGTTTCCTATGGTTGCGGGGGGAAGCAAGGGGAGCCTGTCCTTTGATCGGGACCGGGGAAATTCTGGTCTTTCTGGCCTGGTCGCTGACCTTGTTCTATCTCGCGGTGGGGCCCACCTATCGCATCTCCCTGCTGGGAGTTTTCTCCGCACCGGTGGTTGTCGTTTTTCAGGCGGTGGCTTTGCTACCTGGAATGCTGAGCTCCAATCCGGAGCGGGTGCCATCGACGGATGCCTGGCGGGAAACGCATGCGGCGATGTCGGTGTTGGGATATGGAGCCTTGGCTTTGTCCGCCGTGGCGGGGGTGATGTTCCTCGTGCTCGACCGGCAGTTGAAGGATCACCACTTGAACTCGGGTCTGTTCCGGAACCTACCACCTGTTAGGGAGTTGCTGACATCGATGCAGCGACTGCTTTGGCTGGGAATGCTGATGCTGACGGTGGGAGTGGTGGCCGGCTTCATGATGGGGCGGACGGGTGATGCGAGTCACCTGATTGCTGCGGTCGTGGTCTGGCTTGCCTATCTCGCACTGATTGTGCTCAAGCAAACGAGGGGAATGACGGGCCGTCGGTTTTCGATGGCGGTGGTGCTGCTGTTCGTGGTCTCGCTTTCAGTTTTCGGCTTCATCTGATGGAACTTGTCTGTGTCGGCCTCAATCATCGCACCGCGCCCGTGGAGGTTCGGGAGCGATTTGCGATCACGCCCGGGAAGCTCGGTGCGTCTGCCAGCGAGCTGCTCGTTCTGGAGGGAGTGGCCGAAGGAGTGGTGCTCTCGACCTGTAACCGGACGGAATTCTATCTCGCCGGTGAGTCGGCGGAAGAACTTGCGATTTCGTTGTTAGGGAAACTGGGTGAGACGGATTCCGAGCATTGGTACAAGAAGCACCGCCTCGATGCGGCGCGGCATCTGTGCCGGGTCGCCAGCGGGCTGGACTCGATGGTGCTCGGAGAGACGGAGATTTTCGGTCAGGTCAAGGATGCCTACCGTGCCGCGCTGGAAGCGGGGGCCACTTCGGGGGTGCTCAACCGGCTCTTCCAGCGGGCCTTTGGCGTGGGGAAGAAGATTCGCACGGATACGAATATCCAGGTTGGCGCGACCTCGGTGGCGGGCAGTGCGGTCGAGCTGGCGGAGAAAATTTTCGGCAAACTGAAAGGCTGCCGCGTGATCGTGATCGGTGCGGGCGAAATGAGCCGACAGACGGCGCAGGCGCTGGTTTCGCGTGGCGCATCATCGGTATTCGTGACGAACCGTTCGTTCGATCGCGCTGAGGAACTGGCCAGCGAGATGGGCGGACGGGCGGTGCACTTTGACGAGTGGCAGGCGGTCCTCGCAGGAGTGGATGTGGTGATTTCATCGACCAGTGCGCCGCACTATGTGGTCCAGCCATTTCATATCGAAGCGGTCAGGCGGGTGAGGAAATTTCGCCCGCTGTTCCTGATCGATATTGCCGTGCCGCGTGACATCGATCCCTTGGTTGGCGAGATCGAAGAGGTGTATCTTTACGATATCGATACCCTCGAGCAGCTGGCCGATGAGGCACGCAAGCGACGTGAAGAACAGATTGTGGAATGTGAGCAGATGATTGAGGCGGAACTGAAAAAACTGAATCTCCCCGGGACATGAAGACGATTCGGATCGGAACACGCGGGAGTGATCTCGCCCTCGTCCAGGCGGCCGCGACCGAGCGCGCCCTGGTGCATGCTTTTCCAGACGAGCTGATTCGGCGCCAGGTCATCCGGACGACGGGCGACCGGCGCACCGATGTGGCACTCAGTGAGGTGGCCAAGGTCGAGGGGGTTCTCGACAAGGGCGTCTTCACCAAGGAGCTGGAGATCGCGCTGTTGGCGAACGAGGTGGATATCGCGGTGCACTCCCTGAAGGACGTGCCGACGGTGGTGGATCCGGCATTCGAGATCGTCGGCACCCTCAAACGAGCCCCGGTGCGTGATGTGCTGGTGATGCGCTCAGGTGGTGGGATCGATGCGCTCGCTCAGGGGTCGACGGTTGGAACGAGCAGTGTTCGGCGGGCCAAGCAATTGCTGTGGCTGCGCCCGGACCTCAAGGTGATCGATATCCGGGGCAATGTGCCGACACGCCTGAGAAAACTCGTCGACGGTGGATACGACGCGATCATGCTGGCTGAGGCCGGGTTGACGAGGCTTGGTTATCCGATGGGCGTTCCCTGCACGGTGGCCGGTCAGCCATTGCACTTTGTGCCACTCGCCGAGAATGAATTTTTCCCGGCGGCGGGTCAGGGAGCAATCGGATTTGAGATCCGTGCCGATGACGATGCCGCTCGGACCTGGGTAGCGGCGATCTGCCATCAGGAAACCTTTGTCCGCGCGCGGGCGGAGCGCGAATTTCTCCGTCTGATCGACGGCGGATGCCACACGCCTGTTGGGGTGTTCAGCTCGCTGGAAAATGGCCGGCTTGATATGGCGGCAAGACTTTTCCCTGATGAAGGGGGTGATCCCCAAACGGCGAAAGCCAGCGGAAGCGATCCGTTTGAAGTCGCACGTGAACTCTACGAATCTCTCGCATGAAAAATAAAGGAATCTGCTATCTTGTCGGTGCCGGTCCAGGTGATCTGGGTCTGGTGACACTTCGAGCCAAGGAATGTGTCGAGCTGGCGGACGTCGTGATCTACGATGCGCTTAGTAGTTCGGAGATTCTGCGCTGGATGAAGAAGGGCGCGGAGAAAATCTACGTCGGCAAGCGCGCGAAGGATCACGCCCTTTCGCAGGATGGGATCAATGCCTTGATCGTCGAGAAGACCAGGGAGGGTAAGAACGTGGTGCGTCTCAAGGGAGGCGATCCGATGATTTTCGGGCGCGGTGGCGAAGAGGCTGCGGAGCTCGCGGCGGCAGGTGTGGCGTTTGAAATCGTTCCGGGCATCAGCTCGGCGATTGCCGGTCCCGCCTACGCCGGGATTCCCGTGACTCATCGTGACCACTGCTCGCAGCTGACGATTTTCACGGGTCACGAGGATCCGACAAAGGAGGAGAGCTCAATCGATTACGCGCACCTGGCGAAGACGCCGGGAACGCGGGTGTTCCTGATGGGCGTGGCGCGTTTGCGCGAGATCGCTGCTTCACTGATCGAGGGCGGTGCGGATCCGAAGACACCGATCGCCCTGGTGCGCTGGGCGACGAGGGGTTCGCAGAAAACGATCGAAGGAACGCTGGCGGACATTGCTGACATCGCGGAGCGGACAGGATTCAGGAGTCCTGCCGTGGCGGTGATTGGCGACGTGGTGAAGGAACGCAAGAAGATCAATTGGTTCGAAAAGCGCCCGCTTTTCGGAAAACGGATCGTCGTGACGCGGACGCGCGACCAGGCGAGTGGCCTGAGTCGTGAACTCACGGGACTTGGTGCCGACGTCATCGAACTGCCGACCATTCGTGTGGAAGCTCCGACCGACCGGGAAGGTTTTGCCGAAGGCGTGGCTCACGCGCACGAATACGACTGGCTGGTCTTCTCCAGTCCCAATGGCGTCGAACGCTTCTTCGATGGCTTCTTTTCAATCTACGAGGATGCTCGTAGTTTGGGCAATCCACGGATCGCGGTGATCGGGCAGGGGACGGCGGCGAAGCTGAAGGAGTACCGCTTCGGCGTGGATTTGCTTCCCGAAAATTTCGTCGCCGAGGGTTTGGTAAAGGCTTTTGAAAAAGAGTCGGTCGAGAACCTGACGATTCTCTGGGTGCGCGCCGAGCAGGCGCGCGATGTGATCTATGACGGATTAGTGGCTCAAGGCGCGATCGTCGACGAATGCATCGCCTATAAGACGGTGCCGGAAACCGAGGACCCAACGGGTGCGGTGGCAAGCCTGAAGGACGAGGGCGCTGAGCTGATGACCTTCACATCGGCATCGACGGTTGAGAATTTCTTCACGCTCGGCCTACCATGGCCGGAGGGCTGCGTGGCCGGGAGTATTGGACCCGTGACCAGCGAGGCCCTGAGAAAGCATGGCCTTGAGCCGGCATTTGAAGCGAAGAAGCACGACATTCCCGGTCTGGTGGCAGCCATCAAGCGATGGGCATCCAAGGCCTGATTGTTGATTTTCTGCGCTAGGAAGTGCTTTACGAAGGGCGGGGTGTCTGGTTCATTTCGGCCCGCCCGCAAGGCAAAGGCCGCTGTAGCTCAGGGGTAGAGCAATTCATTCGTAATGAATAGGTCGTCGGTTCGATTCCGACCAGCGGCTCCACTTTTCTAAGGTGGGAGGAGAAATGGGGGCCCGAGGGGGAATAGGCTCCGCAATCCCTTTGAGAGGGGTGGCGTGCATTTTGCAGCGGTGGGTCAACTCGAATCCGTTCGGAATCGCCCGTTTTGCAGGGAAAACCGCTGAGGCATGCTTTCTGCGAAAGGAGCAGCGTCGTCGAGTGATGGGGATTTCGTCGTTGTCGTAGGCAGCCTTGCCCAGAGGCAAGCTCAGGAAACCCACCATTCGCGCTCCATCCAGTACTATGAAAGTCGATCAACCCACAGGGAACGAAAACGAAGGTCAAGACGAGGCAGGTCGGCCACGCTGGCGACTGGTGAAAAACGGACTGAGTATCACCAGGGTTTCCCAGGTCGGGCTGTTCCTCCTGGTTCTCGGTTACTTCTTCCACCAGACGAAACCGGTCCTGTTTCCCATCGTTCTTGCCGTCCTGGTTTCCTTGGTCCTCAAGCCTGTCTACCTGCTGTTCCGGAAGATTCGGCTGCCGGCCTTTGCGGCGGCACTCCTAACCGTTTCAGGCCTGTTGGCCCTGATCATCTTTGGGGTCTATCAGGCGGCACTACCCGGAGCCGCCTGGCTTGAAAAGGTCGATCGGGAACAAGTCGTCTCAAGAGTTCAGGAGGTCTTCCGTCCAGTCAAGGAGGTGAAAGCCGGCATTCAGGAAATCGCTGAGCAAGTGGACGAAGTTACCACGGAGGGCGCGGAGGATCCGGATCCTGCAGAAGCGGATGGAGATAACCAAGACCTATCTGAGAAGTCTGAGGAGATCGTGGTCCGAGATAATTCCGAAAGTCTTTCCAGAGATAAAGAAGCTCTCCTGACGACGCGGGGAGCGGTGACTCAAAAAACAGGAAAAAATAAGCCTGGAGGGGATCCGGTGCTGGTGGAAATTCGGGAAAACCGTGTTTCAGCTCTCATCAGTGAAACACAGGAATTTGGGGTGTTGCTGATCGCCTTTCTATTGCTCGTGCTGTTCATCCTGGCATATGGAAACCGTATGGCTCGCGCGCTTAGCAAGGACCCGACGCTCGAGTCCCTGCTGCCTCGCATGGGGGACGAGGTTTCCCGATATCTTTTCACGATCACGTTCATCAATGCGTGTCTGGGGCTGGTCATCGGCCTTGCGATGTGGGCCTTGGCCATGCCAATGCCAATCCTCTGGGGAGTCCTGGCCATGATCCTCAACTTCATTCCCTATGTCGGCGGAATTGCCGGGGCAATCGCGGTCTTCTTCGTCGCCGTTGCCAGCTTCGATAGTCCGGCACTGGCCATCACGCCCTCACTTGTCTACGTTGCCATGACCGCCATCGAGGGAAATATCATCACGCCACTCGTGTTGGGAGGTCGTTTCAAATTGAATCCATTGATCGTTTTCGTCTGGATTTTCGCATGGGCGGGCTTCTGGGGAATTGGGGGAATGCTGGTCGCCATGCCGACCCTTGTGATCCTCAAAATTGCCTGTGAGAACACGGCAACCATGGAGCGCTTCCGGAGGGTTCTCAGCTCGTGATCACTTCCTTGCGGAGTGCGGTTGGCGCAGTTGAACGTGGTATCACGGGCGCATCGGCGGAGCGAGAGCGGGCGAATGGCTCGGGGTCAAAGATGCAACATGCACTTTTAAGGATTGCAAAACGCCCTGCAAAAGCATTGTTTGGAGAGGTATAAGGACCCGCAAACCCCTGAAATGAAGGGTTTTGGCACTCGGCATCCCCTGAGCTAGACGAATCAAACAAGGAAAGCGCACACCTGAATGGATATTCTCATTGTAGACGACGAAGAAAGCATCCGGACTTCGACACGCATGGCGGTCGAAGCTGAGGACCACTATGCGGAGACGGCCGACTCGCTGGAAGTGGCGAGGAAGCGATTGCGGGAAGAAAAGTTCGATCTTCTGTTCCTAGACCTCCGATTGGGGGACGACGATGGGCTCGAGCTCCTCAAGGAAATTCATCAGAAGAATCCCCATCAGCTCGCAGTCATCTTCACGGCCTATGCGTCGATTGAAACGGCCGTCAAGGCCACCAAGGCAGGCGCATTTGACTACTTGTCGAAACCGTTCACGACCGATCAGATTCGCGGGATCCTTTTCAAGGCGCAGAAAGCTCTGAAGACCCAGGGAGAAATCCAGAACCTTGAAAACACGGTGGTGGAACTGAAGAGCGAGGTGTCAAGGCACTCGCCACCAGCACGCTTTGATTCGAGTGACCCGATGATGCAGGGGGCTCTCGACACCCTGTTTCGTGCCGCGAAGACACCGGCTTCCATTTTGATTCTCGGTGAAAGTGGAACTGGCAAGTCGGTGATTGCACGGAGCATCCATGAGAACAGTCATCTCGCGGATAAACCCTTCGTAACGATCAGTTGTCCGAGTCTTTCAAAGGAGCTCCTCGAGAGTGAGTTGTTCGGACACGTCAAGGGGGCCTTCACTGGGGCGATCAAGGACAAGTTCGGCAAGGTGCATGCCGCCGATGGGGGCACATTGTTTCTCGATGAGATCGGTGAGTTGCCCATCGAGATCCAACCCAAGCTTCTGCGTCTCCTCCAGGAGCGGGAGTATGAGCGGCTCGGTGAGAACAAGACGAGAAAGAGCAATGTCAGAATCATCGCTGCCACCAATCGCGATCTGAAGAAAAGTGTCAGCGCCGGCGAGTTTCGGGAAGATCTCTACTATCGGATCAACGTCATTTCGGTGGAGCTTCCCCCTTTGAGGGCGAGAAAGAGTGATTTGATGAACTTTGCCAATGATTACCTCGATTACTTTTCCAAACAGATTGGTCGAAACATTACAGGGTTCTCCGAGAAGGGACTTGAGTTCATTCAAACCTATGGCTGGCCGGGAAATCTCCGGGAGCTTCGAAATGTGATCGAACGCGCGACGATTCTTTGCATCGGCAAAACCATTGATCGAAAGGACCTCCCGACAAGCGAGATGCTGGCCCCTCAGGAAGACGATTCCGGCGTTGTCGTCCCAGGGGCGGACGTAACCATTGATGAGCTTGAATCCGAACACATCAAGCGAGTCGTCGAACGCGTCGAGAATCTTCAGAATGCAGCGCGGATACTGGGGATCGATAAGGCAACGCTTTACCGAAAGAGGAAAAAAATGAACATGACGTGAGTCCTGTTAGCTAAAGAATCTCATGGAACCAGACGAACATAAGGCCATTTCATCTTCGATCGCCCACGATCTGAGAACTCCGCTGACGGGCATCCGCATGATGTTGCAATTACTGATGGAACAGAAGGTAGGGGAGCTGAATGAGAAGCAGTTGTTCATGGTGAATCAGGCTAAAGATGATTGTGAAAGACTGGTGGATGTGATCGCACGGTTGGTGGCAGAAAGGGACGGAAATACATAAAATCCCCACGAAGCATTTCACGTGCTGAACCGGAACGGGCGCATCCTGCTTTCTGCTGGATGTCCCCGAAATCAAGTTGAGATATGACAGATAAGAATTTGGCGGACGAAGATAACGCAAATCGGGAAGTGTCCGCCTACGATGAGCAACTGGGGGCCAATAATTTCCGCCATCTCGCTGAGGCGCTGCCGATGATCACATGGACGGCGAACCCTCTTGGGGAAATCGACTACATCAGTTCTCAGTTTTATCGGTTCACAGGGGTCGACGCGAACAGGCCGGACGCACTTGACTGGCTAAGCTGTGTTCACCCTCAAGACCGGAAAGAGATGCTTCTTCAGTGGGAGGGTGCGGTGAACAAGCTGGAAGGTTACGAACATCAGTTCCGACTTCGGGCTGCTAACGGTGATTACCTCTGGTTCACGGGAAAGGCGGTCCCGGTCATCAGCAATCGCGGGTATGTCCTGAAGTGGTATGGTGCCACTTCCGAGATCGATAAGCAAAAGAGGGGGGAGTTGGCGATGGCTGAAGTGGCGAAGCAGAAGGATCGCTTCATCGCCATGCTCGGCCATGAACTACGCAATCCGCTCGCTGCCGTTTCGTTAAGCTACGATATTCTAAATGATTCCCAGACCTCGGATGCCCAGCGCAAAAAGGCTTTTCAACTCCTCGGGCATCAGATCTCCCATCTGAAGCGACTCGTCGACGACACTCTGGACATCGTAAGGCTCGAAGGTGGGGGGCTTGACCTGATCACTGAGGCCATCGAAGTCAATCAGCTGTTGATGGGAACTTTCGAGTCCTTTGAAGATAGCTGCCAGGCCCAGGATCTCACGCTGAAGGTGGAACTCGCTGAGCGGGAATTGTGGGTCGATGGAGATGAAGTGAGGCTATCCCAATGTCTTTCCAATCTTCTCAGCA
Organism: Haloferula chungangensis; assembly: GCF_042664875.1. NCBI lineage: Bacteria > Pseudomonadati > Verrucomicrobiota > Verrucomicrobiia > Verrucomicrobiales > Verrucomicrobiaceae > Haloferula > Haloferula chungangensis. The sequence goes on from NZ_JBHTBS010000002.1 coordinate 593,420, forward strand.
ATGCGATCAAGTTCACGCCAAAAGGCGGTAGGATCTCTCTAACCGCTCGTCCGGCCGATGATGGAGAAAGCGTGTTCATCGCAGTGGGCGACAGCGGTGTCGGTATGCTGAAGGAGGAGGCGGGAAGTCTTTTCAAGCCCTTCGAACAAGGCAATGCAGCAGAGGCTCTGGGTAAGGATGGACTTGGGCTCGGACTCGCGGTGGTGAAGCAACTGGTGGATCTCCACGGGGGCGTTGTGACGGCTCAGAGTGATGGTCTCGACAAAGGCTCAGAGTTCACCATCGCGCTGCCGGTGATTGAGGCGCCTCAAATTGAGGACCCGCGGGAAGAGATATCGAGTGCCCTGGAAACCAAGCCAAGGACCGCCCGAGTGCTGATCATTGAAGACAATGAAAGCGTCGCGCGAGCCCTCGAGATCTTCCTCGAGCTTGATGGTCATGAAGTCCGCCATGCCTTGGAAGGAATCTCAGGATTGAAAGCGGTGGAAGCGGGTATGCCCGATGTCATCTTCTGCGACTTGACGCTGCCCGGGGAATTGAAGGGCTGGGACATCGCGGAAGCCATCTGCGATCGTTATGATGAGAAGGCACGTCCCTATCTCGTCGCGCTTTCAGGACACGCGCAGCAGGAATATGTCGAGCGAAGTCTCAAGGCGGGTTTCAACCGCCATGTTGCAAAACCTCCTGAGCCCGAAGTGCTCCGAGAGTGCGTAGAGGTCGGTCTCGCCCGACAGTAAGAGCCAAGGTTCTTAAGCGTCGATCATTCGGGCTGACCAGCTTTCCATGGTCTGTCAGTGGATCAGGCACCCTCTGGAAATCAGTTCTCTGACATAAGGGAGGATCGACTTTCCAGAGAATCCCGCGGCGACGCTTGAAAAGAGAGAACGCCACAGATCTGCGGTGTCATCATGGGGCGCGGCGGAGCTTGTTTCCTTCTCCTCGGACAGGAGTGCACTGGCTTCAGAGAATTGCTGGCGCTCGGCGAGACGGAGAGCTTTAGCGCGCAAGCTGGCCCCGGAAGAGGTAAGTTTTCCGACGACGGTTTCCCGGAACGTGACGAGTGAGAGGGGCTTGGATAGAAAGGTGACGACGCCCAGTGGGATCAATTCAGCGACTACTCTCGCATCCAATTCAGCGCTACAAACTATGACTCTCGATGAGTTCCCCTCGATTCGCAGCTGCTTGAGAAACTCGCTTCCATCGAGACGTGGCATGCGTAGATCCAAAAGAATCAGATCAAACGCGTCCCGGCGAACCGCCTCGAGGGCTTCGTATCCGTCTCCGGAGGTCTCCACCGTCACGCCCTTGCCGGCAAGCGCCATGGAAAATAGGATCCGGAGAGACTCTTCGTCGTCGACGACAAGAAGCCGCTGATCTTTACTGGGGGCAGTGGACCGCCGCTTCATTTTGGATAATGGAAAAGAGGTATCGATTCTTGTAGTTTAGCGGATTACATACCGGATGCTTAAGGCTTCGATAATTTCCTGTAAGTCCAAGAAGTGTAGGGAGTTGTGCCATGTTGAACGACTATTCCGTAGTCGGGCCCCGGTGTGAAAGCACCGCAGATTGCATGGCTTCGACAGCCAATTTGCAGTACTGCGCGCCGTCGGGGAATCGTTCCAATAGAGAGGTCACGGGGTAATGGTGGTGAAACAAAGAAGCCCCAAGGAGACCCTTGGGGCTTCGAGTGAGAATGCGAACCTGGTGCTTTTAATCCTTCGCGTCGGCAGGGGATTCGTCGCCCTGGCCTTCCTCGTCGTCATCTGGCAGATCGACGTCGACGGTCGGCACTTCGATTTCGACCTTTTTCGATCCTACATCGATGTCCGGTCCGTCAATATCAACCTTCGGAAGCTTGCCTCCCTTGGCATCAACATCCACGGAGGGAAGTTTTCCCTCTTCGGTGACTTCCACCTTGGGCATTTTTCCCTTCTCGGCGTCGACGTCGATTGATGGCATTTCGCCTTCTTCGACCGTATCGACATCACATGACGACAGGGAGATCACAGCAAAGGCGCTGACCAGGGCGGTGGTGTAACTTGTAATAGAACGTTTCATTGGTTGTTTTGGTTTCGGTTTCTTTGGGATGATCTTACCCACGACGTGTGAGAATGTGTTCCTAACTCCCAGTAGCAGTTCGGGTGCGAATCTTCATTGGTGGTTCGTAAGTGACTGAAGGTGAACAAGAAAGATTCGTAAAGGTTGGGGTGGTCCTTCTCCCGAAACTTACTGATTGTTGCGGAATGCAACACGAATTTTGAAGGGTAGTGCATTTTGAGGAAGGGGGGTTCTTACCAGGTTTCGAAATTTGCCGCGGGATGCCTGCCCATACTTGAGCATCTGTTAGGTCGAGCTTTCGCTTGTGATGGGGGGAGCCTCGGTGAAACCCTTGAGGAAGATGATGACTCCCGGACGATAGAGGTCAGCCGCGGGGGTCTCCCGGATCCGCACCCCAATGACTTAGAGCATTGGACGCAGGCAATGGGAGACGGAATCGAAAGCCTTGGTGGTCCATGGACGTGACTTCCATTTGTCGTAATGGATCTCCTCCGCGCAGGCGAGGTCATCTTCGAAGAGCTGGTGGTGCTCGCTGGCGAGCTCTCTGTTTGTCACCAGGAGACTGGCTTCTTCGTTGAGAGTCATCGAACGAACATCAAAGTTGGCGCTGCCAATCAGTAGTTGGTCGTCGTCGGCCAGGAAGAGTTTCACATGGATCAGCGTCTTGTTGTATTCGAAGATTCGAACACCGGCTTTGAGGAGTCCGCCCCAGTCGTGGCGTGACGCCAAGCGAGTCACGCGTTTGTCATTGTGCTGACCCGCGCTAATGATCTCGATCTCGACGCCTCGTTCCGCAGTTTTCTCGACGAGTTTCAGAAATTCATCATTGAGCACGAAATAGGGTGAGATGATGCGGACCCGTCTCTGTGCCCCATTGAGGAGTTTGGCGTAGAGATCCAGAAAAGAGCATTTCTCATGGAGGGGATCGCTGGCCACCAACTGGCATCGGTAATGACCGGACTCGTCAGGATGAGTGACAGTTGTTGGCTCTGAGGAATCACGGGCATCGTCGGACTCCCAATGAGTAAAGAAGAGTGAATGCATGTCCGAAACCACCGGTCCTTCAATTCGATAGTGATTATCCCGCCACTCATTGGGATTTCGCGCCTCACCCGTCCACTCGTCTGCAATCCCAACTCCTCCAATAAATCCAATGGTACCATCAACCACCATGAGTTTGCGGTGACTGCGATGATTGCTTTTATTGAGGTTGAGCCACTCGATCGGTCGGTGAAGGTGAACTTTTACGCCTGCCTCCCGCATGAGTTCGATCAACTTTTCTCCGAGATCGGTCGATCCATAGGCATCGATGACGACGCACACGCAGACGCCGCGCTGTGACGCCGCTGCAAGGGACTCCGCGAACTGCCTTCCAATCTGGCCATCCCAGTAGATGTAGGTCTCGAGGAGAATTTCGTCCCTCGCTTCACGAATGGCCGAAAGCATCGCCTCGAAGATCTCGTCGCCATTCACCAGAGTTTCAATCCGGTTGCCCTCCCTGTGGGGGAAATTCAAGGAATTGCGGGAGGAGTTCTGATGAAGGTCGGAATGCATGGTTTCGTGTTCGTGATCTGTTGGTGCGGTCAGGGACTTGCACCCGTTGATCGTCAATTCGATAGGGGATCGTTGTTGGGGCTTTCTATTTCAGATCCAGATGACTGAGCTTTTCATCTGGGCGGACCTGATAGGCATGGATGATACTCGTGACGCCGGGTAAGCCGCGGAGATTTTCACGAATGGCTTCGTCGGAAGACCTACCCATGCTATCTCCATTGATCACGAGACGCCCGCCGACAAGTGTTAGAGAGAGTCCGGCAGATGTGATTCGGGGATCCTTCTCGATGAGGAGCTCAGCGATTTTCAGAGTATCTGCGGCAAAAAGGAGTTTTTCGGACATCCCGCGAATGGTGAGTGACGAATCGATCTCCAATTGATCTGAGTTGCAGGTGAGGACGCCCTCAATCATCGAATTCATCACCAGTCGCTCCTTCAGATCGGCTGTCGGTACTTTGCCGGCGAGGTAGAGGTCACCCTCTTTGAGGGTGAAGCTGATGGGGAGGTGGAAGAGTAGGGGGTCTTCGAGTAGTCGAAGATAGAGATTGGCTTCGATGGCGCTCGTGGAAGGAGATGAAAGTGGATGAACCCGGATGGCCGACCGGATGCTTGTGACTCCCTCGATTCGACTGGCCAATTCGCGCGCGGCCTCGATTTGATTCATTGATGCCACTGCTCCGTTGAGAACGAGATGCCCCTCGTCATCGACCCTGGCGCTGAGTGTCGCGCCCTCCAGGGCGAGTGCCTGCCGAAGACGTTCATCGGCATCATCTTCAATCTCCGCTGCAGGTCTATCGACAGTTTGAAAAGTAATTTGTTGTAACGCGCCGTAGACTTCATCGGTGGCGTAGACGGTTGCGGCAATCCATTCAGCCTGGTCGAGAGTCAGCACCGACGCACTGACGATGGCAACATGATCGGAGACACTTACATCAAAACTGGCTCCGTCCATTTTGGGCGACTCATGGAGAAAGTTTCCAATGAGGCTGGCTCTTTCGTCATCCGACTGGGGGCCGATCTGCGGAGTCGCGCCCGACGGGGCGCTCAAGCTGACGAGAGCGCTGACGGCGAGCGTGGCTATGTTCGAAAGACCTTTCATACCGGATACCGATAATCCGTTGCAGGTCGGGTGCCGGGATCTGAAATATCCATAAGGTGCGGAGAGACAAAGGGTTAGCCCTTTTTCTTCAAAGCGGTTTAGCAAGTGGTAGTGCAATTTAACCGGCGTGGTGAGTGCAACTTGCATCGCTTCTTGCCGCGGGTAGGCCTCGAATTTCGTATCGAATCCTCCGTGGGCTGGTCGACTCACTGGATCGGAGCCAGAAGACGGGCAACGCGGACTCCCATTCGATAGAAGAGGCTCTTACCTTTCAGATCATCAGCGGTCGCCAAGCGGCTGTTGCTGAAGTCATTTTGAAGCATTTCTTCAACCTCCGCAGCGAAGGTGCGGTCCTTCACCGCGACCATGAGTTCGAAGTTGAGGCGAAGGGATCGGTTGTCGAGGTTCGCACTTCCTATCGATGCAAAATCGTCATCGACGAGTAAGACTTTCTGATGCATGAAGCCGCTTTGGTAGCGCCAGATCTGTACGCCGGCGCTCTCCATTTCCTTCAGGTAAGAGAACGAAGAAAGCTGAACGAGTTTGGAGTCCGAGGTGTCCGGAATCAGAACCCGGACGTCCACGCCCCGAGCGGCGGCGAGTTGAAGAGAGATGACAAGGGCCTGGTCCGGGACAAAGTAGGGAGTGGCGATCCAGATTCGCTCCTTCGCAGCATGGATGCACGCGTGAAAGAACAGGCTGCAGGTCTCCATCGGGTCCGCGGGGCCGGACGGAACGCCAACCGCGAGCGCATCCCCTGCGGCCTTTTCATCCGCGTCTTCGAGGTCCCACTTCAGGCCCTCGATGTCCTGCCCGGTTGCCCAGGTCCAATCTTCAATGAAGGGGACCTGGAGGCAGATGACCGCAGGACCGGAGATTCGAAGATGACTGTCCCGCCAGGGCGTGAGAACCGGATGTTTTCCGAAATACTCGTCACCCACGTTGTGGCCGCCCACAAAACCGACCTTGCCATCAACGATGATCAATTTGCGATGGTTGCGGAAATTGATCTGGAAGCGGTTGGGCTCCTTGTCAAAGTCCATGAATGAAGTCACGTGAGCTCCGGCGTCACGCAACTCCTTCACGAACTTTCCTCCCAGACCGATGCTACCATAGTCATCGTAGATGAGATAGACCTCGACGCCTGATCTTGCTTTTGAAATCAGCCGCTCCTTCAGCTGTTCTCCCGCGGTGTCATTTCGAATGATGTAGAACTGCACGAGGACGTAGTCCTTGGCGGCGTCGATCGCCTCGTAAGCGGAGTCGAAGGTATTCTGCCCATCCACCAGCAGCTTCACCTGATTGCCCTTGGTGACGGGAAGGGAGGACAAACTGCTGAGGGTCGAGATCAGTTCATGGGGTCCCGGGCTGACCACTTCATCGGCACCGAGATCGAGGATCTTCTGGAGCGCCACGGGGCGGACCTCCGCGACTCCGACCATTCTTGTAGATGCGTAGTCTCCGATCGTCGAGTTTCCGAATATCCACCATGCGGGGACGGCGACGACGGGGATGGTATTGAGTGAGATGGCCCAGGCGATGGCTCCTTGGGGTGTCCGTGTGCTCATCACGGCAGAGACAGAATAGATCAGTCCCATAAGGTGGAGAACGACGCGAAAAACCGCCCAGACCGGGCGGCGCTTGAGTTTGGCAAAACCGAGAAACCGCGAGAGCCACGGCATCTTCTGGCCGGTCAGTACCATGAGACTCCTGAATCGGCTGCGAATGGGGGAAATGAGATTCACGAGCGTGTTCAGTTCATGGACGTCGGGCGGGTCAAAGTGGGTTGAAAGGGCGCGAGGATGCTTACTCCAGCACGTCACTCATTTCGTAATCGTAACCCTCGGCAGGCACTTCGGTGTCCGCCATCCAGCGACGAACGGCGAGGCGGGCGAGGCCCCCAACGATCCCAGAAAAAACGGTCCATGCCACGGCATCCTTCCATTCGACCTGAGGGTGGGCAGGATTCCTCGGAGGATCATCCTTGGTGATGGCGTGGTAACCCACACCGGCGATTGAACGCGCCGCGCGGGCAGCGATGGCGGGAGCCAGGAGGCTCACGGCAATCAGTCCCAGTGATTTGGATGTAGGTGATTTCATTTGGGTGTTAGAGGCGGCAGGCCTGGCAAGTGGACTTCCTGCTCATGTTCGGAAACGTGAACGGTGGACAGCCCACCCGCCAGCCCGGCCTCTAATCTTGTTAGAGAATGAACATGACGATCGCAAGAATCACGAACACGACCAAGAGGAACTTGGCGATTCCAGCGAACTGCGTGGCGATTCCTCCGAAACCGAAAACGGCTGCGATGAGGGCGAGAACTCCAAAGGCGATAGCAAGATTTAACATGGTAGTAGTTGGTTGAAGTGCGGCTTTGTGCAGCACGTGAATTCCTTTTCGCAGGAACAGTGCCACTCGCGGAAACCCGCGTTTCTACAGGCTTTCAGGGGATACCGGGAGGGCAAGCTTATCTAATTCGCCTGAATTCCGTGCAATTTGCACGGGGCTTCCGTGCGCTAAACTCAATCATGAACCTTGGAGCGTCGGCTTCTCTTTCGATCATCACGCAAAAAGCCTCCTCATCCTGAAGATGAGGAGGCCTTTCTGCTGGTGCAGTTTTACTGTCGGTCGACGCTTTTAATCAATTGCTGAGGCGCTTCAGGGCAACGATGTGCTCGTTGACTCGAGGAAGGAGTTCGGAGCGGATCATGGTTTTGCAATCCATCATGACGACGTCGTCCTTGAGAGCATCTTCATACTCACTTTGGCCGTGCTCTTCGCCTTGAAGGAGAGCGGAGATTGCGGAGTTCTCACCGAAAAGGTTGGCGGCTCCCTGGATCGTCTTGGCGAAGGTGCCCCATGCTCCCGATTCAGTGCTGGGAACCCCGCCCATCTCGGTCACGTTGACAATGAGACGATTTACCGATGTCAGGTGCTCGTCCTTGATGCGCTGAAGCTCGCCGAGTTTTGGATCGCCGTCGAATTTTTCGATGACCTGCGCATAGGTTTCCACTGCGGACAGTTCTCCGCGGAGGAGGCTGTTACAGACTTCGATGCATTCTTCGTTTTGGGTACTTGTGTTCATAATGATGTTTGTAGATTTCGGATTTAGATGGATGTAATAACTTCTCAGGCGATCATTGCTTTGAAATTGATCACCCGCTCGGCGAGCTGGGTCAGATGGCGGTCGGCCAGCCCTTCTTCTTCAAGGGTCTCTCGGAGGGCATCGGCGATTTCGTGCTTCCCAAGCTTGGTCGCGAGCGCGACGGCGGTGCCGTAGGCGGCAATTTCGTAGTGTTCGACGCGCTGCGCGGCGGCAATCAAGCCTGCGTCGCGGACTTCCGCTTCCGCATCTGCGCTGATCATGCCCTCGCCTTCTTTGATGAGACCCGCCATGGCCTGACAGCGATGACCGCCTGGCTCGAAGTCCAATCCTTCAAAGATTTTTTCAAGTCGGACGACGTGTTGCTCGGTTTCCTTCAGGTGGTCCCTGAAAGCTTTCTTCAGGTCCGTGTGCTCTGAAGCCTCGGCCATTTTAGGAAGGGCATCAACGAGTTGGGTCTCAGCGCTGTGCAGATCCTTCAATTCGTGGACCAGTAGTTTTTCAAGGTTTTCAAGTTTCATAATCATATCGGGTGGTTCTGTGAGTCCCTCCATCTCCCTCGCACTATCGGTGCCAAGCCCTCTCAGGAAGCCGGAGAGTCGATAAAACAAGGCCTTTGCGATGATGCCGCTCTATTTGATAGCTCACCGTCAATTGCAGTCTGCAAGGCGTCGTTGCAGCAATGCAGCATCAATTTGAAGATGGCGGTCGAAGGAGCACGCTCTATCTCTCGACGGCCAGCGCGTACGGTCCGTCAGCGCGCGAAGTTCCGCCACTCTTCATCAAGGTCTGCCGATGATTTGCTCCCTTCGTGAAAAAGAATCCGATAGCGGAGAGTGAGGGACTCACCTTTTTTCAGATGGTGGTCGCCCACGTGTCGGTCCTTTTTTCCCTCGAAGTCGTGCTGACCGAACGGATTGGCGGCGAGAAGACCGTAGTCTCGGGCATGCCACCATGTCGGGTGCCGGAGATTCGCCGGGTGATCGAACATCGCGACTACCGCTGGTTGACCGAAGGCATCAGGTCCTGAATAAGCGACCCACTTGGCGCGTTTTCCCCAGGCATTGCGGTTCTTTTCTCCGTTGCTGTTGGTGATGGATCCCTTGGCCAGCTCCCCCTTTGAGCGCAGGGTGGGGGCGACTCGCACTCCGGCGGTGCCTTCCTTGGTGTCACCAAGGAGGACGTCACCATGGGACGCTGTTAGGACGGACTGGCTATCAACCAGTCGGGTTTTACCCCTCGAGATGATGGTATAGTTGCGCCTCTCGGTGAGGTGAATGATGTCACCCTCCTTCCATGACAGCATCACGGAAAATTCCGCCGTGTTGGTGGTGAGGCCGTCGATGGTTTCAGAGCGTGTTCTCCGCGGTCCGAAACTTTTGTGAACGATGCGTCCCTTTTTCTCCAGGTGCTGTGCCCAGAAGTCCACGCCATTGACGAGCCCGTGGGTGAACCAGACTGAGACGTGATGCGGATGGTCGTGCTCTTCTCCGGAGACGTTCTCGTCAAATGGGTAGTTGCGCGTGAGTCCTGCACCGGACGAACTGATGATCGGGTAAAGGCAGGGAACGAGTCGATCGCTTCGATATTCTGTGAAAAGCTTGCCGCCGATCTCGATGCGGAGGCGCTCGTCAGCTTCGGTCAGAGTGATTTGGGCACCGAGTGGAGAGGCAGCGGCGAGGGTAAGGACGAGCGAAGTGAGCGATTTCACGGGCAGGAAGTTTGATTTCAAACCACTATCGCTTTTTCGTTGCCGACGGCAATTCCCCAATTGTCTGGGCAGCATTGGATGATCCCTTTCTTGACCCTAAGGCCCAAAACCCGTTCGTTTGAACAAGACCATGTCAGCCGCTGCCAAAACTCTGATTCAGACGCCACTCGAAGCCTTGGAAAGGCATTTCGGGCATCGGGCGTTTCTGGACGGTCAGGACCGCGTGATTGAGCAGATCACCAGCGGCAAGGACGGTCTGGTGGTGATGCCGACCGGGGGCGGTAAATCGCTTTGCTATCAGCTTCCGGCGCTGTGCTTTGAAGGCGTGACGTTGGTGATTTCACCGCTGATCGCGCTGATGAAGGATCAGGTCGATGCCTTGGAGGCGAAGGGGATCGCGGCGACGGTGATCAATTCGACGGTACCTTGGGAGGAGCAGAAGGAGCGGCTGAACGGAATGCAGTCGGGGAAATACAAGCTCGTCTACGTGGCACCCGAACGCTTCCGCGCGGAGTCTTTCCTGCGCGCGCTCGAGGGCATCGAGGTTTCGCTTTTCGCAGTCGATGAAGCGCACTGCTTGAGCCAGTGGGGCCACGATTTCCGGCCGGACTACATGCGGCTCGGCAAGGCGCTGGAGAAAATCGGGCAGCCCCAATGTGTCGCTCTAACCGCCACGGCAACGCCGACGGTGCGGGCGGACATCATGAAGGTGCTGCGCCTGCGTGAACCCTTCGAAGTGGTCAGCGGCTTCTCGAGGCCGAATTTGTCGCTGTCGATCACCGCGGTGGAGAAGAAGGCTCAGAAGTTGGACCGAGTGAAGGCGATCGTGAAGGAGCACAAGACGGGAATCGTCTACTGCGCGACGCGGAAGAAAGTCGATGAGGTCAGCGAGGTGCTGGCATCGTGGGGGATGAAGGCGATCGCTTATCACGGCGGGATGAGCGATCAGCAGCGCGAGAAGGCGCAGAACATCTTCCTGCAGCGCAAGGCGGACGTGGCGGTGGCGACGAATGCATTCGGCATGGGGATCGACCGCGCGGACGTGCGCTTCGTGATCCACTACGAGGTTCCGGGCAGCATTGAGGCCTACTACCAGGAGGCCGGACGTGCCGGGCGCGATGGGGAGGCGGCGGTGTGTGAGTTGCTCTACAATTATGCCGACACGAGAACGCAGGAGTTTTTCATCGATGGCGCGAACCCCGGGGCTCAGGCGATCCGCGATGTCTATCAGTACTTCATTGATGAGGCGGACGATGACTACGAGGTTCATCGTAGTATCGAGGATATCACGGAAGGCGCAGGTCTGAAGAACTCGATGGCGGTGAGCAGCGCGGTGGCGGCATTGGCACGGGCGGGCTACATCGAGCGCTTCGATATCCCGGGGAAAAGGTTGCGCGGCACGCGGCTGAAGAAACCGCAGGTGTCGGCGGCCGGCATTGAACTCGATGAGGAGGCGCTCGAGGAGAAGGACCGCCGCGACCGGGAGAAGCTCAAGGCGATGGTCGAGATGTGTTACGCGCGCGCCTGCCGACAGCAGTGGATTCTGGAATACTTCGGCGAGGAAAATGCCGATGTCTGCGGAAGCTGCGATGTCTGCTGCGATGATGGCGGAAGCACGCGAGCGGCGACGGAGGAAGAGCACCTGATTGTCAGAAAGGCGCTTGCCGGGGTCGCACGGATGTCGCGCAAGAGCTCGGTGGGGTGGGAAGGACGCTTCGGAAGGGGGAAGATCGTGATGATGCTGACGGGGAGTCGCTCGCAGGATGTGATCGCGGCGAAGCTCGATCAGTTGAGCACCTATGGGATTTTGAAGGAGCTGGGGACCGGCTACTTGAACAGCCTTTTCCGTGCGATGACCGACGGCGGATTGCTGCGGGTCGAGACCGGGGAATACCCGCTGCTGACCCTGAGTGAGCGTGGTGACCGAGTCATGCAGGGCTCGAAGTCCTATCGGCTCGTCTGGCCATCGAGAACTGAAGGGGGACCGGCTGTGGTTGAGGGATTGGAAGATCAGGGCTTTGACCCTCAGCTTTTCAGCATCCTGCGGGATCTACGATCGAAGCTGGCGAAGGCGGAGAGCGTGCCGCCCTATGTGGTGTTCAACAACAAGACCCTGGAGGCGCTGGCGCGTTATCAGCCTTCGACTAGGGATGAGGGATTAGCGGTGCCGGGGATTGGCGAGGCGAAGGCGCAGCGTTACTTGAGGCCGTTTCTGGATGCGATCCAAGTGTGGAAGAAAGCGAAGTCTTAGGAGGATTGTAAATTCGAATGAAGAAGGTTGTGGTCTATTCGGCTTTTGGTTTGTGGCTTCTATCAGTAGTCGTTTTTGCTCCGATTGGTTTTTTTGAAACCGTTCCGCCAGAGGTTAGGGATTCACCCGTCGTTCCATATTTAGTCGGCCTGTATTTTCTTATCTCGCTTTTCGCACCGTTCTATTTTTGTGCGACGAGGGTTAGTAGGATTTCTGACGTCTAAGGTTCCAGCTTGATCGTGAGTCTTGTGGGTGTGACCCTGGGCAGGGAAGGCTTCGGGTGGGTTTTTTTGAAATCGGTCCAATTTGAATCTTGAGTGGGCTTGTTTCCTCATTAGCGTTCCTGATTGAATGAAGGTGATCTTTTCGACGCTGGTATGCCTATTCAGTGTGTTGAACTATTCTTGCACCATTTATGTGAAGGACGTGATCACAGGTGAGGATCCCTCCGGTCCCGGTTATAATGAGGCCTATAGGATGGCAGTTGCTGGAGGTTCGAGTCATGAGTCGGCTCATCGACAAGCTCTTTTGGCCGCATCCACCCGCAGCTCTAAGGTCGAAGAAAGAAAGGAAAGGGACCGAGAAAAAGACAGGGAGAGGGAACTGATGGGAGGTGAGTCTTCTTCAGGTCTGATCGATTGGAGATGGGACTAGCCATAGCAAGGGGGCTTCGTGGAGTGTGGGCAGCCGCTGCCGCTGTCCGTGTGACAGCCCTGCTGTCCTCGGCGGAGAAGCGCTTGCAGCCCGGCTCGCAGCAGGGCTGCTTTGCCAAACAGCGGCAGCAGGCTGCCGGCAGTCCACGGACTACTTCGCTTTGGGCTTGTAGCCTTTGTTGAGCTCGGTGGGGACGGGGGCTTTGACGTCCTTGCGCCACGCCTTGAGCATGCGGTGGAGCTCGGCGGCTTTTTCGGGATGGGTAGCGGCAAGGTTGTGGCGTTCGCCGAGGTCGGACTCGAGATCGTAGAGTTCGATGCGACCGTCTTCAAAGTACTCGTGGAGTTTCCATTTTCCCATGCGCATCGCCGAACCGGGTCGGGTGCGGAAAGCTGGGTCGTGAGCTTCGTAGTCCTTGTTGCCGTATTTCTGAAGGTAGATGGGGAAGTGCCAGAAAAGTGCCCGCTCTTCGATTTGACCTTTGCCATCGAAAAGGGGGACGAGCGAAACGCCATCCAGAATCGTGTCGGCGGGGGCCTTGATGCCAGCGACGTCGATGAAGGTCGGGAAGAAGTCGGTGGCGATGACGGGTGTTTTGCAGGTGGAGTCGGCAGGGATGCGACCGGGCCATCTAACAACAAGGGGTTCGCGGATGCCGCCTTCGAAATAGGAGCCTTTTCCGGAACGGTATGGCTGCTGGCTGGAGAGGTTCTGAACGCCGCCGTTGTCGGAGCAGAAAACGACGAGGGTGTTTTCTTCGAGACCGAGTTCCTCGAGTCCGTCGAGGATGCGGCCGACCCCCTGGTCCATCTTCTCGATCATCGAGGCATAGGCGGCATTGACGGGCTTGTCCTTGTAGTGGCCGACGAATTCCGGGACGGCTTCGATACCGGTGTGGACGGAGTAGAAGGCCATGTGGAGGAAGAAGGGTTTTTCCTTGTTCGCGCGCATGAACTTGAGCGCCTGGTCGGAGAAGATGTCGACGCGATGGGTGCCTTTCGGATACGAATCGTTGAATCTTTTCATCGGGCCCCGCGAGAAGGGCGAGAAGTAGCCGCCGCCGCTCGGGCCGCCGGACTTGTCGCCGCCGATGTTGATGTCGAAGCCTTGCTGGGTGGGATCGGGGCCGAGGTGCCACTTGCCGAGATGGATGGTCTTGTAGCCGCCTTGCTGAAGGGCGCGGGCGAGCGTCATTTTCTCCGGCGGGAGGAACTCGGTGTTCTTGATCGGGATGAGCTTGCGGTCGCGCGAGTCTCCGCGGTCGGAATTCCCAACGGTGTAGACTCCGTGGCGCGGCGCGTACTGGCCACTGAAGACGGCGGCGCGGCTGGGGGCGCAGTTGGCAGCGGGAGCGTAGGCCTCGGTGAAAAGCATCCCTTCGCGACGCAGTTTGTCGATGTTCGGGGTGCGGTAGCGCGGGCTGTTGAAGCCGACGTCCATCACACCGAGGTCGTCGACGTTGAAATAGACGATGTTCGGCCGAGCGAAGTCTTCGGCATGGGAGGCTATCGGGGCGGTGAGCGCGACGGCCATGATCAATCCGTGAGCAAGCCGGCGAAGGCCATTCGGGCGGAAGGTGATGGGTTCCATGGCCCATCAATACGCCGATGAGACGGGGTGTTTCAGCAAATTTCCCGAATTGGACATCCTGATGAAAAATATGAGGTTGGCATGTTTCCGGGGTGAGGGTGATAAAGCGGGACGGATCGCTTCGTTTTGAAGCCTCCGGTTCCTTTCCAAATCATGACGGTAGAAAACGCCAGCGAGATCCAGCAGCAGATTGAAGCCCACAGCGCGAAACTGAATGAAGTCCGTGCGGTCATCAGCACGGTCGTGGTGGGGCAGGAGTTGCTCGTCGAGCGCTTGCTGCTGGCGATGCTGTGCAATGGTCATGTCCTTCTCGAAGGCGTGCCGGGCGTGGCCAAAACGCTGACGGCGAGCTCGCTGGCCAGGGCGGTTCATGCGGAGTTCAGCCGGATCCAGTTCACGCCCGATCTGCTGCCGGGTGACCTGACGGGGACCCTGGTCTATGATCCGCGCGATCACAGCTTTTCGGCGGAAAAGGGACCGGTGTTTGCGAACCTTCTGCTGGCGGATGAAATCAACCGGGCACCGGCGAAGGTGCAGTCGGCGCTGTTAGAGGCGATGCAGGAAAAGCAGGTGACGCTGGGGAAGGAGACTTTTTCGCTGCCGAAGCCCTTTCTGGTCCTGGCAACGCAGAACCCGATCGAGCAGGAGGGCACCTACACACTTCCCGAGGCGCAGGTCGACCGCTTCATGTTCAAGCTGAAGGTCGGTTATCCGAGCATGGAGGAGGAGCTGAAAGTGGTGCAGCGGATGGCGAGAACCCAGGCTCCGGCGGAGGTACAGCCGGTCCTGAGCTTGCCCGAGTTGATGAAAATGCGGGAGTCTTTGGAAAGCGTGTTCATCGATGAAAAGGTCGAGCGATACATTGTTAGGCTGATCGATGCGACGCGTTTTCCGGCGAAGTATGATCTGGATATCGAGCGCTATCTTCGATTTGGTGCCTCGCCGCGGGCCTCGATTTATTTATCGCTGGCGGCGCGTGGTCACGCGCTGCTGAGCAAACGAACCTACACGGTGCCGCAGGATGTGAAGGACGTGGCGCACGATATTTTGCGACACCGTCTGGCAATTTCCTATCGTGCGGAAGCGGAGTCGATCACTTCGGATGATCTGCTCGACCGAATTCTATCGAAGGTGCCGATTATCGAGGAATGATCGATGAAATGGAAAGTCGGCTTCGGCTGCTTGAACTGAAATGCCGTCGGCCGGTGGAGCATCTGCTGGTCGGCGAGTATCGATCGGTGTTTCGCGGACAGGGCGTCGAGTTCGAGGACGTGCGACCGTATCAACCGGGCGATGATGTCCGGATGATGGACTGGAAAGTGACGGCGCGGACGGGCACCGCGCACATCAAGCGCCACATCGAAGAGCGTGAGCAGTTCATCTACCTGCTGGTCGATGTCTCGGCCTCGATGCTGGAAGGCGAGGGCGGTCGCAAGCGCGCGACGATGGCGGAGCTGGGATCGCTGATCACGATGTCGGCAATCGGGAATGGTGACCGGGTGGGGCTGGTGCTTTTCACCGATCGGATCGAGCTGATGATTCCTCCTTCGAAGGGTCGGCAGCATGGACTGCGGATCATGGAGGCGTTGGTGGGATTCCAGCCGGAAGGTCGGGAGACCGCATTCAACGAGGTGCTGACACGCTTCGGTCACATGGCCCGGAAACGTTCCGTCGCCTTCGTGATTTCGGACTTCCTGGCGGGTGACTACCTTGACGATCTGAGCGCGCTGGCGCTGCGGCACGATCTGAATGCGGTGAACTTGTTAGAGACCGGTGGTCTGGAGTCGGAGGAAGATGGGCTGGTGCGTTTGGTGGACTCGGAGTCGGGTGAGACCCGCTATGTGGATCTGAGAAAGCGCAAGCTGGCGGACGAACGGCATCATGAGGCGCTTCAGGAGCAGATGATGGAACGCGGAGTGAGTTTGATGGAGCTCGGCGTGGGAGAAGACTGTGTTTCGGCGCTGGCGGGATTTTTCCGCGCAAGGCAGCGGCGATTGGCCGATGAAACCGGAGGATGATGAAAGTCGCGCTCATGGTTTCGGTGATTTTCGGATGCTTGCTTGCGGTGGCGCAGGCCGGCTCGGGGATGGCGGTGGAAGTCGTGCCATCCACCGTGAAGCCGGGGGAATTGTTTGAGTTGCGGGTGACGATGGAGCGCGAGGAGTTCGGGCGCTTTGAGCTGAAGATTCCGGGACATGACCATCTGCATCGGGTGGCGGTCGAGGAAGTGCCGGTGCGGCTGGAAGATGGACGCTATCGGCAGCAGGAAACCTGGCTTTTGCAGGCGGACTCGTCGGGCGAGTTTGTGATCGATGGGGGGCTCGCGTTGTTAGAGACCCACGAAGGCATCGAGGAAGTGAAGCTGGAGCCGATTCGGGTGGAGGTGCTCCCCTTTGCGACGGTGGATGAAAGCAGTGAGCCTTTGGAGTTTCCGGAGGAGATTGATGAAGTCGCTGAAGGTGGTCAGGTCGCGTGGATCATTGGCGGTGTCCTGATGGCTTTGGGTTGTTGGTGGTGGATGCTCAAATCAAATCGCACGGGGGTGGTCGAAGAGGTCGCGGGGAAGTCGGAGATGGATCTCAGCCCGGAGAATCTGGAGCGCTTGCTGGACGAGCGCGATTGGTCGGATGAGGCGCGGCAGGCCTTGTCGGAGGTGGTTTACGGCGGCGGAAAGGATGTCGAGCGGGTGATGGAGATCTTGCGGAAGGAGGAGGCGCGATGAGCTTTGCGTATCCGTGGTTGTTAGGTCTGATTCCGCTGCTGGCCTTTCTGATGCTGCGCAAGCGTCGGGTGTCGGGTGGCTTGCCGGTGGCATCGGTGCGGCTCTGGGAGCACGTCGGAGAAGGCCGGGCGCGCTATCTGTGGGTGCTGCGCTGGCTGAAGTTCTTATGCGTCGCGTTCCTGATCACGGCGCTGGCGCGGCCGCAGGCGGGATCGACGAAGAGTCTGCAAGTGACCGAAGGCATCGCGATCCAGTTGCTCGTCGATGTGTCGAGCAGCATGGACATGAATATGAACCTGCCCGATGGCGACAAGCGCACGCGGATGGAGGTGTCGAAGTCGCTGGTCGAGGATTTCATCGCCGGGGATGGGGAGAACTTGGTGGGAAGGGCGGACGACCTGATCGGGCTGATCACTTTTGCGCGCT
Organism: Haloferula chungangensis; assembly: GCF_042664875.1. NCBI lineage: Bacteria > Pseudomonadati > Verrucomicrobiota > Verrucomicrobiia > Verrucomicrobiales > Verrucomicrobiaceae > Haloferula > Haloferula chungangensis. The sequence continues at coordinate 610,586 of NZ_JBHTBS010000002.1, forward strand.
ATCCGGACACGCGCTGTCCGCTGACTTTTGGACATCCGGCACTGCTTCAGTTGGTGCGTAGCCTGACGGTGCAGGACCGGCCGAACGAGGATGGCACGGCCTATGGCGATGCGCTGGCCTTGGCGGCGGCGCGTTTGAAGCACCTCGACGAGATCGAGGTGGAAGGTCGAGGGGCGATCGGTGGCGAGGTGGCGAGCCGGGTGATCGTGCTTCTAACAGACGGTGAGAACAACTCGGGCAATCACATGCCGCTGGAAGCTGCGGGCTTGTCGAAGGAATGGGGGATCAAGGTCTATTCCATCAGTCTGGGCGATCCGATGGAGGGAGCGTCGGCCCCGCTGCTTTCCCCTGCGGAAAGAGTGCTCGATCACATCAGCCGCGAAACCGGTGGGGTGTTTCGCAAAGCGCACGACTACGATTCCTTGAAGGCGGTTTATGAGGAGATCGACAAGCTTGAGCGCTCGAAGATCTCATCGCGTAATTTCAATGAGACCACCGAGTGGTTCTGGCTGCCACTGGCGGCGGGTCTGCTCGCTCTGATGGCGGGATTGCTGTTGGAGTCCACCCTGTTGCGAACGACCTCATGAACTACGTCGCGATTCAATGGCCCTGGATGCTGCTGTTGCTGCTGGCGATCGTGCCGCTGGCAGGATTGCTGGCGCGGGCGCGGAAAAAGCGGGCGGCTCTGAGACGGAAGCTGGGGCTGGAGCCGACGAAGGGCGAGTTTGGGAGAGATGCACTGCGGGTGATCGCGATGGTTCTGCTGGTGCTGGCGATGTCGCGTCCGGGCTATGCGCCGGAGCGTCGCTCGGTGTCGCAGAGTGGACGCGATGTGGTATTTGCGATCGATGTTTCGCGCAGCATGCTGGCGGAGGACGCGCATCCCTCGCGACTCGAAGCGGCGAAGCAGGGCGTGCGCGATGCCTTGGAAGGATTCGGGACGGAACGTGCCGGCTTGGTGATCTATGCGGGGAGCGCGACGATTCTCTGTCCGCTGACCTACGACTACGATTTCGTGCGCTACATGCTGGAGCAGGTCAGCCCACGGGCGGTGGATTTTGGCGGGACGACGGTGCTGTCGGCGGTCGAGAAGTCGGTGGACAATGTTTTCTCCGATGAACGGAGTGGCATGCAGGACCTGGTGGTGCTGAGCGATGGCGAAGATCACGTGCCGGATACGAAGCGGGTGGCGGAGTTGTTAGAATCGCGTGGGGTGGATCTGCTTTTGGTCGGCTTGGGAGATCCGACGTCGAGCAGCCGCATCCCGATCGAGAATGAAGAAGGCGGGAAGAGTTATTTGAAGCAGGATGGCGACTTTGTTTCGACGCGACTCAACGAGGAGGTGCTGCGCGGGCTGGCGGAGGATTGCAGGGGGGCGTCGTTCGTCGCACCGGGCACGGCTGCTTTCGATCTCGGGGACTTGTATGCGAACTTCGCGATGGACAAGCCGGCGGAGGGCGCGGTGGGGGCGGATAGTTTTGTGGTGTATCGCGAGGCGGGCTTCGGGCTGATTGCTGTGGCGCTGGTGCTGCTATTACTCGGTGGTCGGATGGGTCGGGCGGGGATCGGGGTGATGCTGATGTCGCTGGCCTTCCTTCAGCCGATGCGTGCTGAGTCGGTGGTCTTCGATGAGGCGCGGGCTTTGCAGGTGGAGGGGAAATTTGATGAAGCACTGGAGGCCTACGGCGAAGTGGAAGGCCAGACGTCTTTTCAAACGGCGGCGATTCGTTTCAACCAGGCGCTCTGCTATCTGAATCGTGCCGAGGGGCTCGCGGGCGAGTCGCCGGGCGGGGCCTTGGAGGCGGCGCGTCAGGCGCAGCGGTGTTTTCTTGAGGCGGCTCGGTTGGATCCGGGCTTGGAGCGGGCGGGGAGGCGTCTGGATTCCACGGCGGTGAGGATTTCCGCGTATGCGGCGGCACTGAAGGAAAAGGAACAGGAAGAGCAGGCGCTTCAGGAGAAGCTCGATAAGATCATCGAGCACCTGAAGGAGCTGCACGAGAAGCAGAGCGAACTGAGAACGAAGGTCGCGGAGCGGTTACCGAAGCGAGGATCTAACAGCTCGCCACCGGCGTCGGGTGAGGGAGAAGAGTTTGGCAGGGAACAAGGGTCTCTGAAGTCCGAGGCGCAATCGATTGAAGGTGAAATGACGGCGTTGGATCAGGAGATGCTTGCCGGAATGCCAGAGGGCACGCCGCCGGAAATGAGCATGATGCGCGTGCCGCTGCGACTGATGACCGAGCTTCTGGGAGCTCAGGACAAGGCACGGGAAGCGCTTGCCGAGTGGTCGAGATGGGCGGAGTCGGCGGCGCAGCAGCAGGTAGCAATTCTCAAGATTGAGGAGATCCTTGCGATCCTCGAAGGCGGTGATTCGGGCGAATCCGAGGAGGGCGAGGATGATGAAGGGGAGTGGGACGAGGAGGGCGATTGGGAGGACTACGAGGACTCGGAGGATGGCATGCCTTCATCGATGCCGATGGAGGGCGACCTGGCCGCGGGAAGCGAGATGGCGCCGCTGCCGGTGCCGAATTATTCGGCCGAGGAGCTTTTGATGGAGGAGCAGGGGAACATGCAGTTCCGCGAACAGCAGCGGGCGAAGGGCCAGGCCGGAAAGGTGGAGAAGGATTGGTGATGAAAGGCTTTCTAACATTTTTGGCGATGCTCTTGCTGGCGGGCTTGGTCCGCGCGGTGGACGAGGCGGTGAAGTTGCCGGTGAAAATGGTGGAGCTGAAGTTCCGCGATGCATCGTGGTTCGAGGGGGTGACGGCGACGGCGATGGTGACACTCCCGGAAATGGCGGAGGAGGCCGAGGAATCGCCGGAAGGCGCGAATGGCGTGGCGGTGATTTCGGTGGAAGTGCTCGAAGCGGAGAACGGCAAGGGCGCGGTGGCGATGATCCAGTGGTTGCCGCAACGGGGAGGTGCCGTGGTGTTTCCGGCGCTGGAGTTTGTTTCGGAGACGACGAGCTATCAGTCCGAGGCGAAGACGGTGACGATCAGCGTGCCGCGTCGATCCGACGAGATGGAACTGAAGATCACTCCGGCGAAGAAGACGATCTACGCGGGCGAACCGCTGCGGCTTGATATCGAGTGGCACTGTCGCGTGCCGACCAAGCGGCTGAGATCGATGCATTGCTACCCGGACTTCTTCAACGACCCGAAGATCGAGGTGCTGGTGCCGCGCAGTGTGGTGCCGGAGGAGCGGCAGATGGGGATGCCCTTTGGCGGGCGTCGGGTGATTGCGGAGCGGGATGCCCCGGGGGAAGGCGATGGTTTGGGAGTGGTGAGGTTTCGGACCTTTTTACGGATCACCGAACCGGGAAAATTCAGTTTGCCGGCGGTTCGACTGGAGTGCGCGCGCCTGATGCGTGATGGCGGGGCCTTCGCGCCCTACGCGGCCTACTTCAACAACGGCTTATTTGATGCGGTTCCGGAGGGCGAGGCCTATGAACGGGTCTTCACGGAGTCGGAGCCGATCGAAATCGAGGTGTTGCCGCTGCCGGTGGAGGGGCGCTTGGAGTCCTTCAGTGGCTTGTTCGCGCCCTGCAGGATCGAGGTTTCGGCGAAGCCGACGGAGACCGAGGTGGGGCAGTTGGTGGAGCTTGATTTGAAAGTCAGCTCGGAGGCGCCGCACGGCTTTCTGGAACTTCCGCCCCTGACAAAACAGCGGGCGCTGCGAAGCTGGTTCAAGGTCGATGCGGAGTACGGTCGGGCCTGGCATGATGAGGGGACGATTTTCCGCACCCGCGTGCGCCCGCTGACAACAAAGCTGGAATCCCTGCCCGGGCTGGAGTTTGAGATTTTCGATCCGGCGAGCGGTGAGTATCAAATGCTGAGAACCGATGAGATTCCGCTGCGCATTCTTCCTCGGGACGGCCGGGATTATTTCGACGCGAAGACGCTTGGCGGCGATGAGCCGAGTCTAACGGACACGCCGGACGGGATTTGGCAGAATGCGGAGATTACGACGATGGATGAAATACTGAACATGCTCTGGAACTTTGTTGATCGATACTTCTGGTTCCTGATGGCGATGGGCCCGGTGATGTTTGCCGTGCTGCTGCCGTGGGTGAAGGAAAGGCGACTGCGGGCCTTGAGTCCGGAGTATCGGGCGCGAAGGATGGCCTACGATGCCTTCACCCGCTTGCCGGAAGGGACGGTGGAAAAGTGGGAGGCGTTTCGTGGCTTTGTGGCAACCAGTCTCGGCGTGGAGCCAGCGGCGTGGACCTCGGGCGACGCGCAGCAGCGATTGAAGGAGCTTGGGGTCTCGAAGGAGGATGTGGATTTGGTGGTGAGCAGTCAGGAGTCGCTCGATGCGCAGGCGTTTTCGACGGAGGCGAAGACGGCGAAGATTCCCGAATTGAACGGTTTGGCGAAGCGGATCGGCCAGGCGCTGAGTCGCTCGTTGGTGGTGATGCTGCTGATCTTGTTAGTCGGCTCGGCGATGGGTGAGGAGGCCGATTGGGAGCGGGCGACGAAGACTTTCGATCAGGCGTTCGAAGCGGAAGCGGGGAGTGAGGAGACGCTTTCCCGCTTTGCCGAGTCGGCACTGATTTTTGAAGCCTGTGCGCGGGATGGCCAGTATGCGGGAAAGGCCTGGCTGAATGCGGGGAATGCCTGGTTTCAGGCGGGAGAGATTGGTCGGGCGATTGCTTCATATCGTCAGGCGGAAGTACTGCGGCCATTCGACTCGACGATTCGCGACAACCTCTCCGCGGCGCGGGCGCTATCGGTCGACGTGGTGGTGGACCGCAAATCAGCGTGGTGGCAGCAAGTGCCGAGCTCGTGGATCAGGATGGCGATGATCGTGACCTCGTTCGCCTTCTGGGGTCTGGGGCTTGCCTACCTTCGGTATCGCAAGCGGGGCTTGATCGCTGGCGCGGGATTCGCGCTGCTCCTGTTAGGGGGCGCAGGAGGGCTTTTGTTGGTCGCGGTGAAGCGCGATGGACGCGAGGGCGTGATCGTCGTGCCGGAGGTGTTTGCGAGGAAGGGGCCGTCGTATCGGTATGAGACGGCGTTCAACGAGGCGCTGCACGACGGGCTTGAGATTGAAATCGTCGGGAGGCGGGATGGTTGGGTGGAGGTGGAGCTTGCGGATCAAAGGAGGGGATGGGTGCCTGAGGGGCAGGTGCAGGGGGTTTTTAGGTGAAGATGTCTTTTATGCCCTTGGCGAGCTTCACGTAAAGTCGGGTAAGTAGCGCGAAAAGAAGAACCCATGGTTCCCAGATCAAAATTTTTACTCCCGAGGGGCTGAGTCAGATTTTTTAGGATTATGACCTATTCTTGTCTAAATTTGCACGTAGTCCCGTGCCTTCGCTCATCAGGGCTGTTGGCATCGGGTGATGTGTAAGTTTGGTTCTGAGCTTGAATAGGTGTTGTTCTGATATAGCTTTGTCTGAATTAGTTGTAGGTCGTCCATGGGAAGCTTGAAAACATTGATAAGAACCTGGATGGGCATTGGTCTTGTTCATTATCTTTGTGGGGTCTCCGCCTCAGCAGCGACCTTGCTATTTTCATTTACAGGACAGATCACCGAAAAGAGGGGTCGGGACGTTAGTGTGTTCACCGGAGAAGTAGGCGGAGAGTTTACTGGATTCTTCAGCTATGACACGAGTTCATTGAATGAGAGTCGTTCTTCTTCTGGCTTCTACGATCTAATCGACTTCAAACTAGATGGCCGATCTTTGAATGTGTCGACCGGCCCCGAGATACCCTTCCGTGCAGGCGTTTTTGTTCATGATGGTGGGGACTCCGACGACTGGCTTGAGGTCCGTGGGTTTTACCTTCCTGCTATGGCGACTGTCGGAATTGACGGATTTAACGACAACGGAGCAATATCGATATGGCTCTTCGATTCTACGGGTGGAGCATTCAGTGATGGGATTCTTCCCGAAGCGATCGACTTGAGTCAGTTTGATGACACTCGAGCGATCGGTCCGATCTTTGGAGTTTCTCCATTTGGACCAAACCGCGATGAGGGTTTAATCACGGGTGTCAATCTGATACCCGAGCCAAGGGCGTTAGCGCTAGTGATGACAGGATTAATTTTGATGAGCCTGAAGAGAGTCGTGGTAAGATAGTCTGAAATACGCATCGCATGGAAAGCTCAGTAAAGGATTGAAGGAACTTCCATGAAGTCTTCTGGATGAGGAAACTGGTTCCACGAGAGGGTGGCCGCCTGAAGAGAATCAGGCGAAAATGGATTTGGCGAACTTCGGGAAAGTGCAACGGTGAGGGGAGGTGTTCTGGCTTGTTCGCGGTAGGGCTTCGGATGGGGGTACCCGGGGTGGCGCTCGTTCCTCGCTTACCCCGGGCTATGATCTTTGGCCCCTTCAGGGCACTTGAAGGGTCGCGTCGCGTCGCGTAAAAGGCTGCGCCTCACGCGACTGTTTTTGGGAGGGATCGGGATCGGGGCGCAGGCATAGTTTTTGCGAGAAGGGTTCTGTTTGAACGCCGTAGGCTGCGGAGTGCGTGCAGCCTGCTGCCGCTGTTGGCCAATGCAGCCCTGCTGCGAGGCGGGCTGCAACGAGTGCTTCGCCGTGGACAGCAGGGCTGTCACACGGACAGCGGCAGCAGGCTGCAGCAGTCCACGGGGCTGCACCCAAGATGGAGAGTTGTGGCGCCTTCATGATCGGTAGGCGATCGGCGGAGAACTCAGGCAATCATTAGGTGAGGATGTCCTTCACTACCTTCGCGGGTTTGACGCCGGTGAGCTTTTGGTCGAGGCCTTGGAAGGGGAAGGAGAGCTTTTTGGCGTCGAAGCCGAAGAGGTGGAGCAGGGTGGCGTGGAGGTCGCGGACGTGGACGGGCTTGTCGACGACCTGGTAGCCCATCTCATCGGTTTCCCCGTAGGAAATGCCGGGCTTCACGCCGGCACCAGCCATCCACAGCGTGAAGGCATTCGGGTTGTGGTCGCGGCCGACGAACTTGTTCGCGTCGCCGCCACCGCGGTTTTCCTGCATCGAGGTGCGGCCGAATTCTCCGCCCCAGACGACCAGGGTGTCGTCTAACATGCCGCGCTGTTCGAGGTCGGTGAGGAGAGCGGAGATGGGTTTGTCGATCGAGTGGCACTTCTTTTTGAAGCCTTCGTTGATGGCCTCGCTGGCACTTGCGCCGTGGGAATCCCAACCCCAGTCGAAGAGCTGGATGAAACGCACGCCGTTCTCGGCGAGCTTGCGGGCGAGCAGGCAGTTGTTGGCGAAGGATTCCTTGCCGGGCTGGGTGCCATACATTTCGTGAACGTGCTGTGGTTCGTCCTTGATGCTCATGACTTCCGGCACGGAAACCTGCATGCGGTAGGCCATTTCATACTGGGCGATTCGGGTGATGGTCTCCGGATCGCCGAAGTCCTCATGGGTCTTAGTGTTGAGTCGGGCGAGCGAGTCGAGGGCGGCGCGGCGGACATCCCGGGTGATGCCGGCGGGGTTGGCGGCGTTGAGGACGGGATCGCCGGTGGAGCGGCACTGGACACCCTGATAGACGGAGGGAAGGTAGCCGCTGCCCCAGAGTGAGGCGCCGACGCGGGGAAGGCGACCGCCGGAAATAAGGACCATGAAACCGGGGAGGTTCTGGTTGTCGGTGCCGAGGCCCCAGCTGACCCATGAGCCCATCGCGGGGTGGCCGAGGTTCTGGTTGCCGGTGTGGACGACGAGCTGGGCCGGGCCGTGGTTGAACTGATCGGTCTGCATCGACTTGATGAAGCAGAGCTTGTCTGCGTGCTTGGTAAGCTCAGGGAGCCGGTCGGAAATCCAGGCGCCGGACTGGCCGTGTTGTTTGAAATCAAACTGGGGGCCGAGCATTTTCGGAACACCCTGAATGAAGGCGAAGCGCTGGCCTTCAAGGTATTCCTGCGGGCATTGCTTGCCGTCGAATTTGGCGAGAGTCGGTTTGTAATCGAAGAGTTCGAGCTGGCTCGGGGCTCCGACCATATGGAGGTAAATGACGCGCTTTGCTTTGGGAGCGAAGCTGGGCGCGAGGGCGGCGAGGGGATTCGAAGGGTCGTGCTCGATGTGAAGTTTGCCGGAGGCCTGGGCGAGGCCTTGACCAGCGAGCCACATGCCACCGAGCCCGGTCGAGCAGTCCTTGAGGAAATGACGCCGGGTTAGGTGATTGAGTCCGGCCTGCTGGAGGTGTTGGAGCAAGTTCATGGATGGCAGATGGCAGATGGCAGATGGCGGATGGTGGATGGTGGATGGTGGATGGTGGATGGTGGATGGTGGATGGCGGATGGCGGATGGCGGATGGCGGATGGCGGATGGCGGATGGCGGATGGCGGATGGCGGATGGCGGAGGTCCAAAATCTATCATCCACCATCCATCATCTACTATCTACCTAGTAATCGCTTCGTCGAGGTTGAGGAGGACGGAGGCGACGACGGTGTAGGCGGCGCCGTCGGGGGTGCCGGCGAGGCCTTTCATGGTGTCGGGGGCGGCGGCGTAGCGTTCCTCGAGATCTTCGAAGAGGGAACGTAGTTCGGCGAGGCGGTCGGGTGAGGGTTCGCGGGAGGTGGCGACTCGGAAGCCGAAGGCGAGCCGGGCGTCGAGGTTGCCGGTGGTTTCATATTTCATGCACCGTGCGAGACCCTGAGCGCATTCATGGAAGGCGGGGTCGTTGAGGATGGTGAGGGCCTGGAGAGGAGTGTTGGAGACGAGGCGACGTTTGGAGCACATCTCACGCGTCGGGGTGTCGAAGGTGATCATGGAGGGATAGGGAATACTGCGTTTCCAGTAGGTGTAGATCGCGCGACGGTAGCGGTTGGGCTCGCCTTCCTTTGGGGTGTCCCATTTGTCTGCGGCAAAGGGTGTCCAGACACCGGGAGAAATGGGCGGGTGCACGGGTGGCCCACCAACCTTTGTAGTGAGAAGACCGGAGACCGCGAGGGGGGTGTCGCGGGCCATTTCGGCGCTGAGTCGCTGACGCGGACCGCGGGCAAGGAAGCGATTGAAGCGGTCGCGCTCGAGAAGCTCGGGGCTGATGCTGGCATCCTGACGGTAGGTGGCGCTGGTGACGATTTCACGGATGAGCGTCTTCATGCTCCACTTCATGTCGGTGCTGAAGCGCAGGGCAAGCGTGTCGAGCAGCTGGGGATGGTTTGGTTTTTCGCCGGCCGAGCCGAGGTCCTCGGGGGTTGGTGCAATGCCGGTGCCGAAGAGTTCGAGCCAGAATCGGTTGACGGCGACGAGGGCTGTTAGAGGGTTTTGCGGCGAGGCGATCCACTTGGCGAGATCAAGACGGGTGGCTTGCTTGCCCTCGGGCTTGAGTTCCGGGAAAACGCCGGGAGTGTCGGGTTCAGGGATGAGTTCACCCTTTTCGAGCCAGTTCCCGCGGATGAAGACGTGGGTCTGTCGTAGGTAGGCGGGGTCGCGTTCGCGCATGGTGGGAACAGTGGTGCGCGGGATGGCGTTCAGTTCCTTGCGGGCGGCGTCGAGCTTCTTTTTCAGGTCGGCGATGATTGGATCGCTGTTCTGGATCGTCCATGCGGGGTCGTCGGTAATGGAGAGACGGCCGCGTTTTGAAGCCATTGGGAAACTTGCGAGAATGGTGCCGCCGTTGTGGATGGTGACCTTGATCCGCGTGCCGGGTGGAGTGGCAACGGGTTCGTTCGGGACGACGATGGCATGACGGGGGCTGAAGGTCTTTGAGTAGGTGCCCCAGCCGCGACCTTTGCCGCTGATGGAGTTGTTAGAGTTGAAAAGCGGGTGGGCTTCGTCGGCGATGACCTCGGCCAAAGCAACAGGTGTGGCCTTGTTGTCGGCGTCGATGGTTTCAATCGTGATCTTCTGAAGCAAGGCACCCCACTCGGGCGTGTGTTTGGCGGTCTCTTCATCGAGTGGGAGAAACTCGATCTTCAGCGCACTGAGCTGAGGAAGATCGGTGGGAAAGGTGAGCTGATAGACCGCACCGGAGGCGACGTTCGAGTCCGAGCGGTATTCCTCGCGGCCCTGGTGCTCGACGATGCTGAGCTTGGCTTTGGTCGCGGTGGCCTGAGCGTTCTTCATGGGTGCCCAACGGGAATTTACGTCGATTTCCGAGCGGAGTTTGTGGAGGGCTGCTTCGGTTTCGCGGATGGTGGTCTGGAGTTCGTTGGACCGATGGTATTGGGTGTCGGCGAGTGGGACCTGAAGCTTCGGGAGGTCTTCACTCAAGTCGGCATCGACGGACTGATTGAAGAAGGCGACGAACTCGTAGAATTCTTCGTGTTTGATCGGGTCGTAAGGGTGGCTGTGGCACTGAACGCAGCCGAAGGTAAGGCCCTGCCACACTTCCCAGGTGGTGCTGACCCGGTCGAGCACGGCGGCGACACGAAATTCTTCATCGTCGGTGCCGCCTTCGTCATTCACCTGAGTGAGGCGGTGAAAGGTGGTGGCGATTTTTTGATCGAGCGTGCTGTTCGGGATGAGGTCGCCGGCAAGTTGATCAATGGTGAACTCGTCGTAAGGCTGGTCGCGGTTGAAGGCATCGATGAGCCAATCGCGGTACTTCCAGACATCGCGCCGACGATCCATCCCGAGGCCTTCGGAGTCGGCATAGCGGGCGAGGTCGAGCCACATGCTGGCCCAGCGTTCACCGAAGCTCGAGGAGGCGAGCAATCGGTCGACTTGCTTTTCATAGGCCTCCGGCGAGGTATCGGCGATGAAAGCATCGAGCTCGTCGAGAGTGGGGGGAAGGCCGGTGAGGTCGAGGGAGAGACGACGGAGCAGGGAGGCTTTGTCGGCTTCCTTCGAAGGTGTTAGATTCTCGGCTTCGATGCGGGCGAGAACGAAGCGATCGATGTCATTGCGTGGCCATGAGGTGTTGGTGACCTTTGGGACGGCGTGCTTCTTAGGAGGAGTGAATGACCAGTGTTCTCCCCATTGCGCGCCTTCCTTGATCCATTGGCGGAGGGTTTCGATTTCGTCAGGTTTGAGCGGTGGGCCGTGCTCGGGCTTCGGCATGACTTCATCTTCATCAGTGGAGAGGATGCGTACCATCATTTCGGAGGCATCGGGATCGCCGGGGACGATGACGGGTTTGCCGGATTCGCCTTTTCCGAGGGCCTGTTCGCGGTAGATGAAGGAGACTTCTCCGGCTTCCTTGACGCCGCCGTGGCATGCGGTGCAGTTGGCGTTGAGGATCGGTCGGACGTCGTGGGCAAAGTCGACTTCCGCCGTGGCCGGAAGGGTGAGAAGAAGGATGGGAAGGAGTTGTCTCATCAGAAAAGGGTTCGAGAGCGCTTTCATCACTCGGAGAAGATCCGGATTTCGTTTAATCCACCTCCCTGATTCCGGTGATCAGCGGGGCGAGTCGGGTGTTTGTAGTAGGACGTAATGATGCATTTGAGGTAGCGGAGCTCAACCGGCGGGAAGTTGAAGTCCTCGAAAGGAAAGCTCTGGCCGTAGAGCGAGGGGTCGATGCGTGGCATGGGGCCTCCGCTGAGCGGGAAGTAGGTTTTGTTGTCGAGGGAACCTAACAATTCGACGCTGGCGGCTCCGCGGTCGTCGATGGCGCGGTTGGTGGTGCCTTGCAGGGACACGAGTGAGACTTCGTGAGTGTCGAGCAAGTCGACGATGAATTCGCCGCCTTCATGCTCGGGTGCGAGCCAGAAGGACCAGTCGCCCGGGACGCCGGAGTCATCGAGTCGCCCATCTGTTAGGTTGTCGGGAGGAAAGATCGAGCCGTGGGGTCGGGTGAGGTAGCCGGGGCTGATGACGGGTTTGCCAAGTGCGAGATTGCCGGTGCTGGACCGCGACATTTGTGAAGTGCGGTGAAGGGCGTTGGCGAGATGGACAGGCGATTCGTCGAGTTGCTCAAGGAGCGTGCCGTCATTGGTGATCGCACGGCTTTCTCCGTCGGTGAGCAGGACCTTGTCGGTGCTTTGAGTGCTGACCTCGATCTCGCCCTTGAAGACCTCAGTGAGCACCACGGGGTTCTTGCCATCGTTGCCCACGGCTACGCCGAACTCGGTGCCGCGATCGATGATTTGCCCTGTGGGAGTGTCGAGACGGAAGCCTTCCGCTCCGGGCGGAGCGTGGACTGACGCGCGTCCGTGGAGAATGGTGAGAGCTTCTTTGGTATCGAGTCTGAAGCGGCAGGGAGCTTCGAGGATCACGAGGGCGCCACTCGGATACGCCAGCTTGACGTCACCTGAAACAAGTTCGACCGGAACGTCAGCGGGCATCTTCCCGGGACTCAAGTGGTGGGTTCCGGTTTGATAGACGGCAAGGTTCGATTCGAGGATCTCCGCGCGCGGCTTGAGTCTGTGAAGCGCGAACATGCCGGAGGATCCGAGAATCAGAGCCACAATGATCAGCGCCGCAACTGCCTGAAGTGATTCTCTTCGAAAGAAGGAGACTTTTTTCGGAGCCTCTGATCTCGAGAGGAAATCAGGTAGCTTGCTTGCATCGCGCCGAATGAGTGCACTGTGAAGGGCGAAGGCGCGGCGATACCGGTCGCGAGCCTCGGGTGAGTTTCGCAGAATGTCGTTGAGTTCGGCGCGGCTGTCATCTTCCAGAGTGCCGTCTAACAAATGCTGAATGAGGTGGTCGGTGGGGTCCTCTTTCATGGTGTGGCGAGTTTGCGTTTGCGCTCGATGCAGAGTTCGAGCGCCTTGCGGATGCGGAGCAGGGAAAGGGAGAGTGCGGTCGGTGACTTGGCGCGCGCGGCGGCAAGATCCTGAACCGAGGCGCCGGGTTGATAACGCTCGAGGATGAGCTGGCGGTGTTGCGCCGGGAGCTCGCCGAGGCAGTGTTCGAGGGCTTCCGAGAGGTCGAGGCTATCGGCTTCCTGGCTGCTTTCGGAGGCAAGGATTTCGACGAGGTCGTCGTCGAAGACATGACGATCGCGCGCGCTGTCGCGGCGAGCGGCTTTCACCTGATACCAGGCAATGGCGAGTGCCCACGGCAGGAAGGGCTGGGCCGGGTCGTAGTCAGCGGCCTTCCGCCAGAGGACGAGGTTGGTCTCCTGAACGACGTCGTCGGCCAGCATTCGATCGGGAAGCAATGCCAGCACATAGCGATGGATCTCCGGCTGATGACGGGCGATCAGGCCGACAAGCCGCTCTTCGGGGTTTTCAGGGGATCCGTGCATGTTCCACCTGTATTACCGGATCGAGCCGGAATCTTTCGGGGAATTTTACTCGTGGTCCTTGAGGTGCTCTTTGAGCACGTCGCGACCGAAGTCGCCTTCAAGGTCGCGCCAAACGGTGTGGATGTGATTGGCGTTGTTCTGGACGTTGCAGGCTTCGATGAGAAAGGTCGGGCCCTGGATGCGGTAGTAGTAAGCTTCGCCCGGCTTGGTCGAGCCGGCCCAGCCGAAGCGGAGCTGGTCCCTGCCCGCCATGCTGACTTTCTTGAGGTCGGTATCGGCGAGGTCTTCGCGAAAACGGCCGGTGTATTCAGCAATGAGTTCCAGCAGTGCCTTGCTCTGTGCCTCGCTCATGTCGGCGCTCGTGATGCCGACGGGGGTGAGTTGTTTGGCGACGCGGTCTTCACCTGTTAGAATTTCTCTCGGAGGTTTTTCATCGAAGATGACCTCCTTTTTTCCGCTCTCGAGAAGGCTGGTGACGAGGGCCCGGCCAAGGTCTTCTTCTGCGGCGAGGGGGCGGAGACCTTTGGATTCTCCCTCGCGAACCTCGGCGGGATTGGCACCCATGAATGAAGGCGTCACGGAAATGTCCTTGTTGTCGACGATGGTGATGTTGATTGAAAGGTGGTGGCCTTCGATACGATATCCCCAGCCTTTGGGATCACCGGGTTCTCCGAAGATGGTGGTGAAGTATTTTTCCTGATCGCGTCCGACCGGGTCGTTCTCCATGCCGGCGAGGACGGCTTCGAGGGAAATGATCTGAGCGGCCTTGTAGGCACCTTTTTCGCTGAGTGCGGTGGTGACCAATTCCACGGCGGCATTCTTCTGAGCCTCATTCATGTCCTTGAGCGGGACGCCGAGACGTTCGATAGGAGTGTAGTGCCAGTTTTCCCTTTCGGCGTCGGCGAAGGGAATCCTGGCCTGCTTGAGGTGGGCGGCGTCGAGCGAGGCGAGGAAGGCGCTGGCGGCGGTCTTTAGAGCGAGGGGAGCCGGCAATTCATCGGCAAGCAAGGGCAGTGCAAAGGCGAGGGAGATGAGAAGGGTTTTCATGATGAGGGCTTTGGGTTGTGAGGGGTTTACTTGGCGGGGGGCTTGAGGGCAACTCTGAGGATCCGGTCGTCGGAGGTGAGATAGATCTCCTTCTCCTGGGGACCAAAGGCGAGGTTGGCAGTGGAACGTCCGCAGAGGACGCGACCGAGGAGTTTGCCGGTCTGGTCGATGATCAGCAGCCCCCCGGGGCCGGTGGCGAATACGGTGCCATCGGAGCGGACTTTCATGCCATCGGGCATGCCGGGGCCCTTGAGGTCCTTTGCGTTGAAGAATATGCGACCTTTATCCAGAGTGCCGTCGTGCTTCACAGGGTAGGCCATGATGACGGGATGAGGGCGGTGGGATTGGGCGACGTAAAGGGTTTTCTCGTCGGGTGAAAGGGCGATGCCGTTGGGGCGGTCGAGCTCCTTTGTTAGAAGCGTGACGCCTTCACCGGCGGTGTAGCGGAAGACGCCGTTGAAATCGAGTTCGCGAAACTTTTCGGGATTGTCGCGCGGCAGACCGTAGGGCGGATCGGTGAAGTAGATGGCTCCGGAGGAATGGATGGTCAGGTCGTTGGGAGAATTGAAACGGTAGCCGGTGGTGTCTTGGTAACGGTCGGCAAGGGTCATCTTTCCGCCACCATCGGTCAGGATCGAAAGTCGGCGGTCGCCGTGCTCGCAGAGAATGAGGCGGCCGTCCTTGTCGAAGGCCAGGCCGTTCGAACCGGGTTCGGCGCCGTAGCCGAGGGGGCCGGTGAAGCCGGAGGGTTTCATGAAAACGCTGGCTTCGCTGTCGCCGGGCTTCCACTGATAGATCGTGTTGCGGGGGACGTCGGAGAAGAGGAGGCGCTTGTTTCTTTCATCCCAGACCGGACCTTCGGCCCAGTCGAATCCGCTGCAGAGGGTTTCGATGGGGGTGTCCTGAGCGATGATCGCGTCGAGGGCGGGGTCGAGGCGCTCGATGGATTCCTGGCTGAACAGCGTGAACGGTAGGAGGGCGAGGGGGAGGCAGAGCTTCGAGCACTTCATACCATAGTGAAACGCCAAGACGCCAAGTTCGCCAAGAAGAGATTGGTTCAGCGGCCGCAGTGTCTCCAACCCGTCTGGAAGTTCGTTTAGCTTGGCGATCGTTGCGGTTTGGCGTTTCAATTTTCAAGCTTCGCCTGGCCCGCTTTAGAGCCGATCAAACGGTAACCTTGGCCTCGGACGGTGAGGAGATGGACGGGATTAGCGGGATCCGCCTCGATGCGGCTTCGGAGCGCGGCGATGAAATTGTCAACGGTGCGGGTGCTGGGGTAGGCGTGGTAGCCCCAGACGATGTCGAGAAAGGTTTCGCGGCTCACAGTTTCGCCCTGGCGTGAAATCATCACGCGCAGGATTCCGACTTCCTTGGCGCTGAGTGGGGAACTGTTGCCGTCGCGGGTGAGGGTTTGTCGGGTGAAGTCGATGGTGGCGGGACCGATGGTGACGGTGGGAGGGACGCTGTCATTTCTTTCGTAGCGACGCAGCAGAGCTCGGACGCGGGCGAGCAGTTCGCGCAGGCTGAAGGGTTTGACGAGGTAGTCGTCGGCACCGCAGTCGAGGCCTTCAACGCGGTCGTCGACCTGGCCTTTGGCGGTGAGCATCAGGACGGGCATGATCTTTCCGCGGTGACGCAAAGTACGACAAACCTCGTAGCCATCGAGCTGAGGCATCATCACGTCGAGCAGGATGAGATCAAAGGGCTCGGTGCAGGCGAGTTCGAGGCCCGCTTCGCCATTGTCGGCGGAGCGGAGGTGATAGCCTTCGGATGACAGCGCTTCCACGAGAGCGCTGCGCATGGCGAGTTCGTCTTCGATGATGAGGATTCGCATGGGAAGAGACACAAGACACAAGACGGGAAGACCCAAGACTAGCACTTGAGTCAGTTGTCTGGAGTTTGGGCGGGGATGGTTAGGGTGAAGGTGGCGCCGTTGGGTGGGGTGCTTTCAACGGTGATCGATCCGCCGTGGGCTTCGGCGATGTGCTTGACGATGCTCAGACCGATGCCGGTGCCCTGGGTTTCACGGCGGAGTTCGTTGCCGAGGCGGTGAAAGCGCTGGAAGATGTTTTTCTGTTCGCTCTTCGGGATGCCGGGCCCTTGGTCGATGATGGAAATGGTGATCCTGCCGTCTTCCCCGCTCTTCGCCCGCAGGTCGACCACTCCTCTAACGGGCGAGAACTTGATGGCGTTGTCGACGAGGTTGACGAGGGCTTGTTGGAGGGCGCTGGGGTCGACGGTGGCGGTAAGGTCGGGGATATCGAAAGCTAGCTGGACACGGCGGTCCTCGGCGAGGGGTTGCATCAGACGCAGGGTGTCGCGCAGCAGGGCGGATAGATCGCATTCCTCGAAATGATACTGTTTGCGATCTTCTTCGATGCGCGCGAAGTCGAGGACATTCTCGATGAGATGGGAAAGCCGTGCGCCTTCGCGGGCGATGAGGGTGTGGAACTCGGCGGGCTTGCTGACGCGACCCTGCTGAAGGGACTCGGCCATCAGTCGGATCGATCCTAGCGGGGCACGGAGTTCGTGGGAGACGCTGGCGACGAATTGGGATTTGAGTTCGGCGAGTCGGCGTTCGCGAGTCACGGTACGGTGGATGACGTAGAGCGCGATGAGGGCGGTTCCGATGGCGGCTGAGAGAATCGCCAAGGTCCATTGTTGCTGTCTCCGAATCGGCGCTTCGAGGATCTCGGAGCGAGGAATGATGTGGAGCTCGAGGCCTTTGCCAAAAGGGACGCTTGTCGTGGCAAGCGGCGAAGCCGGCGGGGATTCCTGATCGAGGGAGAACTGGACATGAACCCAATTCGGCAATTCCTGTTCCCGCTCCAAGCCATCGAAGTCACGCGTCGGCAGGGTGTAGTAGGTGATTTTCGAGCCCTCGTTGCGGAGGTAGACCGGCAAGTCATCGAGGAGCCAGACGCCTTCTTCCGATGGATGTTCGGCGGCGAGTTTTCTAACCGCTTCGGCACGCTTCCAGTTGGCGAGTGCGAATTCGTCGTCAGTGATTTTTTCCAAGGCGAGGGGCGTGAGGATCGACGGGGCTTCGTAGAGGAAGAGATAGGAGGAGAGTGGGTGGCTGGGATCGAGTTCATGGAGCCGCAGGGCGGCGAGCGCGCGGCGGGGAAGGCCGGCGGGTGAGAGTCCGGCCTCGGGGTCAATGCTGAGTTCGAAAAGTGCCTCGGTATCGTTGCCGAGAAGGGGGTCATCGGGTGGGGCCGGTGGGCCGGGAATCGGGGGATTCGGGTAGCTGGGGATCTCGTCGATTTGCTGGGAAAAATCGAGCGCCAGAACCTTGGCGATCCCGGGGGCGAGGCGCTCCGCATCGGCCTGGGCATCGGCCCATGCCGCCTTCAGCTGCGAGCGCGTGCCCCACCAGGCGAGGACGGCGAGCACCACCAGCGGCCCGAGGACGGCGAGGTAGAGCCAGCGTAGTGATGGGGAGGCGGCGGACATGGACTAGCGAGAGGGAGATACGTTCCTTCGGACACGGGGCTGGGGGGTCGACGAGGCAGGAACGACGATGCGGGGCCGTTGAACGCGTCCTCTGTCGGGCGATGACCGCTCGGGCACATCAATGGGAGTGTCGGACCCGTAGGCGACTCGGTCTCCATTGCGTAAATAAGCCTGAAATCCTACGTCTCCAAATGTGGATTTGCCACGTGTGAGAGTCAGATTGGGAATTCCCGATTGACTGCGATTGAATCCAAGGTCCAGAGCCCTGGTGGAAGATGTGCCATTTTTGGGCGGCAGCGGAAGTAAACCGGACGGGCTTGGGGTCCAGCGCGAGGCCTGCCAGTCGATCCGATGTTGGGTGACCTCGCCGTTGTGATAGGAGATCATGATGTCCCCACTTAGGGCTTTGTGGAAAAACAGGATCTGTTTGCTTGAGAAGCCGGTCCACTCACTGGCTTCTCTCTTCAATGGAAGTTCGATGATGTCGCCTCGGTGCAATGGTATGTCTGACTCCCTGATTTGTTCAGCCGTTGAGCTCTCGTCGCAGGCGTCGATGGCCTCAGTTAGGTTCACTTCGATCGTCGATTGGGAACCGTCCCAAGCGGTGCGCTGAATGCGGATATGGGAAAAATCGGGATGAGGTAGCACCACCGGATTGGCAAGCTTCTGAAATGTTTGATTTGCTAGGATGTCTGCCGGTCGCTTGCGGGGATCATCGGGGATCGACTGGAATTTCGAGCGGGTGAAGCCCCATTTTTCACAGCTGTAGACCTGAGCCAGTATTTCAATCAAAGAGGGCTGAGCCTCTGTATGGGGGGGTGTCTCGAAGTGCCACTCGTACGGGATCTCAGGAACGCGAAGGGTGATCAACCGGCTGCGGATCTCGAGGTCCATTTTTGCTGTGAGCGGTGGGACGTCGAGGCTGAGTCGATCACCGGGGCGGAGTTTGAAGCGATCCAGTGTCTTGCTGCCTAAAGTGGTCGCCATGTCCTGCCAGCCATCTCGCTGGATGGTGATCATGACTTCATTCTCGGAAAGGAGATTGAGGTCGGGCTTGAGCAGGAGGATCGTAGCGGGAGTGGACAAATAGGGAACCTCCGGTTTGGTGGGGTCGTAGCTGAGCAGGTCACCACGCACGGTGATCTTCCGAGCTTGTCCATTGATTGTGATGGTGAAGGGGATGTCAATCCGGCGGGTCAGATCCCACAGAAGGCTTGGCGGAGGGTCATCCCGGTAACTTATACCATAGCCTGAGGTGTCGCTGCCGATTTGGCGCTCGATGACGTCCCCCCACTCTAGTTCTGGAAGGGAGTCGGATCCTTCGAAATTCAGAAGTATTGATTCAAGTTTACCCGATTCGGATTGTCTCCATAAGAGCCATCGGTAGTGAGTTTCCTTATTGTCCACTTGAGGGAATCTCATCGGCGTCTCGCGTAGTGCCTGGGCGAGTGGCGGTGGTGTCGGTCCTGTCGATGGCTCGGCGAGAGCTGTGAGGTCTTGGTGGGTCCCTTGGTCGACGAGGAGTTGGATGCTGTCTTGGCGAGTCAGTTTCGGGAGCAGGTAGTTTTTATTGAGCTCTGGTAGGAACTCGTGATTTACGCCGGCGAATCGTGACTTGATGAGTGCTTCGGATGGTGCGGCACCGTGGGCGATGAGGAGCTTCGCGAGCTCGCTGTCCTTTTCGATGGCCAAGCTAAGGAGGTCTTGTCCGTTGGAGTCGTCCGGTTGGAAGCGGGGAGTGTGCTTCAAAAAGAGGATCAAGAGCTCCTTTGAATTCGCCCCTGCGAGATCTTCGGTAAGAACTTCGGCACCCGCTTTGATGAGTGCTTTGGCATTCGTTTGGCTTTTCCATAGCGAAGCGAGCTGGAGAGGTCTCACCTTGTTGAAGATCTGCGGATAATAAGGGTTGGTGGGATTGCCGGGCTTGTTGATGTCTGCATTGACGGGTCCTGTGCGGCGGTTGGGGTCAGCTCCCTTTTCCAGTAGGATGCTAACGATGAGCTCCGATTCTTCGTGGTCGTCGCTGATGGCGAAATGGAGCGGCGTGAGGTTGGTGTCAGGCGCGGGCAGATCGGGCGAGGCTCCTCGATCAAGGAGCAGCTTGACGATCTTTGGATTGCGCCCGAGGACCGCTTGGTGAAGTGGAGTCCCAAACGGATAATTCCTGTTGTAGCGGCCTTGGGTATCGATGTTGATATCGATGTCGGCTCCATGATCCAGAAGGGTGGTAATCATCTCAGGGCGCTCTTCGAGGACCGCCAGATGAAGAAGTGTGACATCGGAATTATCCGATGCCCTGAGAATTTCGTTTGGATTGACTCCGCTTTTCAGTAGATAGGTCAGGACGGAAACGCGGTCTCTTTCAATCGCGCTCTTCAGGGCTTTGAGTTTGTCGCTCTCTGAAAACTTGCCGTGCTCAATGAGGATCTTGCAAAGGTCGAGACGGCCGACAGAAGCGGCATCGGCTAAAACGTTGGTGTCGGCTGTGCTGACTCCCGCGGAGAGCAGGTAGCGGATGACCTCAGGCCAACCATGATCGACTGCATTCGAGAGGACCTTGGGATCACGAATGATATCTGGCGCGGACTTGGCGAGTTCCTTGAGGCGTCTGAGTTCGATGGTTTCCCGGGTATCGGGATTCGTTTCGACATCTGGAGCTTCGCCGCCGAGGGTGGCGAGGTGTTCGCGGGAAAGTTCGGCTTCGCGTTCGAAGTCGGGGAACTCGCGGAGGAGGCGCTGATAGAGGGCGATGGCTTCGTCGTTTTTCTGCTGGGCGCGGCGGACTTCGGCGAGACGGAAGAGGGCGCTGGCGGCGAGCGGGCGTTGCTGGTCGAAGTTGGCGAGGATTTTTTGGTAGGACTCGGCGGCTTTGGCGGGCTCGCGTTCGACTTCCTCGGCGTAGAGGGCGTCGCGGAGTTGCACGCGAAGATCCGGCTCGGCGGTGGCGAAGAACGGCAGCAGGCAGAGAAGGACGAGGAAGGTTTTCATGAGGGCAGGGAAGCAGACTTCCGAGGATGCTTTGTCATGGAATGGTCATGAGTGCAATGCGGCGCTGCGCGGGAGTGAGCAGTGATCAGTGATCAGTGATCAGTGAAAGGCATGGGGTTGCGGGGGAGGGGGAAATGCCAAGCCCATCTCGCAAAGGCTGGCGATGGGGAGGCTGGTTTGGCAAGGAGCGGGGACATGCAGTCCCCGAAGGTGGGATTGTTGGAGGCTTGGGAGGTGGAGGGCTCTTGGGGTTGGTCGCCGGGGTTGTCCGGTAGCTGCAAGCAACCGCTCCTTGAGTCTAGCGGGGATTCTGCTTGCTCGGGGAACAGGGGGTGCCAAGGCTTTGGGCGTGGCTGACGGATGCTTTTCAGATAGTGCGGATTTTCCGGATCTCGGGGAATCGGCGGAGACTCTCGGGCTCGATGCTCGGGAGGGGACTTCGGATGCGCGCTTTGCGGTCGGGAAGGATGGGGTGCGGGCGATTGCGGCGACCGGCGACGGGAAGGTGGAGTTCGTGGGCTTTGAAAGACACACGCTGGCGCTGGTGACGTCGTCGCTGGGGTATCCGGCCTACTATCCGGTGCCTGCTTTGGGAGAGCCGGCGCCGATCAAGGCGATGCTGATGGACCTGGATGGGACAACGGTTCACAGCGAGCAGTTCTGGATCTGGATCATCGAGCAATCGACGGCGAGTCTGCTGGACGATGCGAAGTTCGAACTCGAAGATGCGGATGTGGCGCATGTCTCGGGGCACTCGGTCTCGGAGCACTTGCAGTACTGCATTGCGAAGTACTGTCCGGACAAGTCGCTGGAAGAGGCGCGGCGTTATTACTTCGAGCACACGGACCGCGAGATGGCGGCGATTCTGGATGGGAAAGGTCGGCCGGGGGCGTTCACGCCGGCTCCGGGGATCAAGGAGTTTTTGTTAGAACTCAAGGCAATGGGCGTGAAGCTCGGGCTGGTGACTTCGGGGCTTTTTGAAAAGGCGTATCCGGAGATCCTTGATGTGTTCAAGACGCTGGGAATGGGGAACCCGGAAGACTTTTATGATTCGATCATCACGGCCGGAACGGCGGTCGGTCGGGGGAAGGCGGGGACGATGGGCGAGCTGCCGCCGAAGCCGCATCCGTGGCTCTACGCGGAGAGCCTGACGATTGGTCTGGGGATGAAGTTCGAGGAGCGGAATGCGACTTTAGGAATCGAGGACAGTGGTGCGGGGATCTGCTCGTTGAGGTTGGCGGGGATCCGCTCGGTGGGCCTGAACGATGGGAACATCGATGATTCGGGGACCGGTGGGCTTTGTCAGTTCCGGATTGATTCGTTTGAGGAGATTTTGGCTGAGATCAAAGCGCTCCATTGAATTTTCAACCGCGGATGAACGCGGATGAACGCGGATGTTTGGAGCGGAGGAAGTAAGAATTGGACCAGGATGGATTGGATGGATTGGATTGAGGTTCTGGAACCAGATTCAGAATTTTTAAGCACCCTCCTTCGCTGACTGCTTTTCAGGAGGTTCAAAGGCGAGGAAAGCTTCGGTCGGGCAGGCGGATTGCACGGAATCCACGGATTGAAAGGCATTGGGGCTTTCAAAGCTAAGACCCTGATCTGCTGCAACTGTGCGGAAAAATTCCGTGTATTCCGTGTGGTCCGTGGTTAATCCTCCGTTCGTTCAGAGAGGTCCAAATTATGCAAGACATCGAAGAGAAGATCAAAAGTCGGGAGGAAGCTGCGGAGTTGCTTGAGGAGTTCCGCAAGGACAACAAGTGTGTGGTGTTCACCAACGGCTGCTTCGATGTGCTTCATCCGGGACACGTGCAGTACCTGCAGGCGTCGAGGAAGCTTGGCGACATTCTGGTGGTCGGCTTGAATTCAGATGATTCGATCAAGCGGCTGAAAGGCTCTGAACGACCGATCTGCGAGGAGAGCGCGAGGGCCTACATGCTGGCATCGATGGCTTGCGTGGACATGGTGGTGGTCTTCGATGAAGACACGCCGGTTGAGTTGATGGGCGCGCTGAGGCCGGACATTCTGGTGAAGGGTGCGGACTGGGAAGGAAAGGAACTTCCGGGCAGTGATCTGGTTGGCCGCGTGGAGTTCATGAAGTTCCTCGAAGGCTGGAGCTCGACCGATGTGATCGGGCGGATCAAGAAGGCGCTTCAGAGTGAGCTGGGGTAGGGGTGTCGGGCTGGGGATGGGAGTTCATGCTGCTGGGGTTTGACGGATGGGAGGAATGGGATTCATGGGAAGTATGGCAAAGCGGAAGACCACCGATCCCTATCTCTCCTAAATCCCATTCTTCCCATCCGAGCCGGCCTAAAGTTCCCACTTAGTGCAGATACTCGGCGAGCGCATCGAGTCCCTCCCTGAGATCCACGTGGTCGTAGTAGTTGCCGGGTTCCTGCTGGGCGATGGGGAGCTTGCCGTCGGGGTAGAGCACGCGGTCATAGATGCCGACGGTCCATGGGAAGCTCATCTTTCCACCGATGGCGTGGGAGCCGAAGATGCCGATCGTCGGGGTGCCTTCGGCCTTGGAAATATGAAGGGCGGCGGAGTCGGTGGAGACGGTGAGAAAGGCATCGCGGATGACTTTTTTGAGTTCGGGGAAAGAGGTTTTTCCGGCGAGGACTTCGATCTTTCCTGGCAGCGCTTTGGCGATCTCCTCGACGTAGGGGACTTCTTCCTCGGAGCCGACCAGTTTGATCGGCAGGTTGTAGCGATCGTTGAGGATGCTGGCGAATTCCTGCCATTTTTCCACAGACGGACGTTTGGATGTCCACTTCGGGCTGGAGCCGGTGTTGAAGATGATGTGGGTGCGTTCGCGTTTCCTGAACTGGTGCTGTTCGCGGCCTTTTTTGAGGACGGAGGCAGTGAGTTCAGAGGCAGGTGCGTTTCTAACAAAGACGTTGGCGACATCGTGAACACGGCTTCCGGAAAGGCGTCCGATGAGTCGGCAGCGTTTGTTCCCCTGGAAGTCGAGGATGTCGGTGAAGCGTCGTTTTCGGACCTCGAGGATGACCTGGATCTGGGAGATGGCGGATTTTTTATCGAGGACGATGAAGTCGGAAAATTCGTCCTTGAGGAAGGCTTTGCCAATGGGTGAGGTGATGATGCATGGCGGCGGGTCCATGGCGCGCAGGTAGGGCAGGGTCGATGCGATATCGCCGAGCGCGCTGAGTTTCATCACGGCGATGCGTCGGCCGTTCATGGTGGGGATATCCATAGATTGTCTGAGCGGGAAGGCTTGGGAGTCGCGGACGATGAGTTGCTGAAATTGAAACGCCAAGACGCCAAGGTCGCAAAGTTTAGAACTTCATAAAATGGATCCCATGGGGATTGCCTTGGCGAACCTTTGCGGCTTGGCGTTTCAGATCAAATTCTCTGATCCGAGCTGCGGAGCTGGATGTCTCCGATTTCGACGTGGGCAGGGGTTTCGAGCATGGTCATGATGCAGTCGGCAACGTCGCGGGGCTTGAGCATGGTCATCGACTGACGGGTTTTCTGAAGCTGATCTTCGCGACCGCGGAAATAGTGCTCGAGCAGCGGGGTATCGACGAAGCCGGGGGAGACGGTGCCGATTTGCACCGGGATGCCGGCGGCTTTAATTTCATGGCGCATCGAGTCGCTGATGGCGCGGACGGCGAATTTCGTCGGGGCGTAGAATCCGCCGGTGGGTGGGACGCGGTGGCCACTCATGGAGGAGACGTTGATGATGCGTCCGCCGCCCTCGGGGAAATGGCGGAGCGAGAGTTGGCTGCAAAGGGTGAGGGCCATGACGTTGACGCGCCACATTTCCTCCCAGTCGGTCGGATTTCCATCGATGATGCGGGAGAGGTAGGCGATGCCGGCGCAGTTCACGAGGGCATCGATGCAGCCGAGCTCCTTGAAGATGGCCTGGATCTCATCGCGCTGGGTGAGGTCGGCTCTAACGGGAATGACGCCGCGTGGAAGCGAGCCAGGATTGCGTGACACGCCGAGAACGCTGGCTCCCCGGGAGAGGAGGAGTTCGGCCAGGGCGCGACCGATGCCACTGGAGGCTCCGGTGATGAGAATTGTTTTTCCTGCGAGGCGGCTCATGTCGGGACCGTTTCACGAGGAGGCCGTTCTGGCAATCCTTCGAAGTGGACCGACGGCGAACCTCCCACCCAGCAGGTTGAAGGGACGGCGGGCATTGACGCGGGCGCATTTGGTTCTCGTCGCGGAATCGGGTAAAACGGGGGGCGGGGGGAGATTTGAACCGAAGCGTTAATCTTTAGGTCAAACCGGTAGGTAAGGGCATTTTTGAAGAAGTAAGTGCCGAAACCGCAGATGAACGGGATGGACGGGGATGAAGAATAAGGAAACTGAGCAGTTCATTGGCTTACTTTGATGGTCCTCGTGCTTCTGCTTGTCCATCGTCCCCGAAGAGGCGAGCGGACTGCCCAGGATAGTGATGAGTATTGCCTGAACGAGG
This sequence comes from Haloferula chungangensis, assembly GCF_042664875.1. Taxonomy (NCBI): domain Bacteria; kingdom Pseudomonadati; phylum Verrucomicrobiota; class Verrucomicrobiia; order Verrucomicrobiales; family Verrucomicrobiaceae; genus Haloferula; species Haloferula chungangensis. Next base: position 635,589 of record NZ_JBHTBS010000002.1, read on the forward strand.
AATCTTATGTGGAGTGGTCAGCCGAGAGTCAAATCAGAGGCTGGATTAATTTTGATGCGACTGAAATCCTGCACTCCAAACCTTGGGGTTCGCCTTCGCTGAGTGATAATGACTCTGATACCGAGCAATGAAATCTGAACTTGATGTGGATCCTGACGATTACGCGGAAGTTGGCTGGTATCACGTCGTGGAAGCGCGACGTTTGTTGCGAGATTTGGAAAAAGGAGGTGTGCGCTTCGTCATCAGATCCGAGATTTCTGACCCGCTTCGTGGTGATGTGATTTCAGCATCCCATGGGGGCGGGTTTGGTGCCGGTGGTCAGGTCCTTCTCTTTGTCCATGGCGACGACATCCAGACCTTTCGGGAGATTCACGATCGGGATTTTCTCCGAGATGCCCCCGCAGACGACGGAATCGGCATCAAGGCGTCGACGATAATCAAAGTTCTGGTGATCGTAGGGATAGGCGTGCTCTTGGGGCAACTGATTGCCAATTCACTACAGCCTGAAGAACCTCAAGAGACTGAGATTCACACTGCTGAATGAAGTCTCACGACACGTGCGATGGAGCTTCAGTCGCATTTCTTGGCTCTGCGCTCCCGAACCGGCAGGGCGAGGAGGAAGAAGAAGAGGAGGGCGATCATTTCCAGCCAGATAATGTATGCCGGGTGCGGGCCGAGGTGGTCGAGCAGGCTCGGATTCACGGGTTTTCCGGCGAGGAATCCGTAGTTGGTGCCCATCATGTGGTTGGCGATGATGGCGACGAGGACGTAGACATTGACCCAGGCAAAGGCTTTGAGTGGAGAGCGCCAAAGTGGGGATTCGACACGCCATCCCGTGACGACGGGCAGATAAATGGCAGCGGCAATGACGGCGAAATGATGGATGAAGAAGGAGAAGAAGGCGGGGTGGGGAAAACCGATGTCGATGGCGGGGGTGAGGATGCCTTGGATGGTGCCGGCAAGTCCCCAAAAGTAGGTGAGCAGTGTGCAGGTTTTGTTTCCGGTAATGAGGGCGAAGCCGGCGAGGAAGGCGGCGAGGTCGCAAAGGTGTAGAGGGACGGCGTTGTCCATGCCGATCTCGCGCGTGACCTTTGACCAGGCCCATTGGGAGAGCCCGAAGACGGCGAGGTTGATGAAGGCGAGGACGGCGCGGGTGAGGCGCTCGCATTTCCCGCCACGGCGTCCGAGGACGAGGAAGGCGGCAATTCCGAGGATGCCGACGAGCACTGCCATGCCATGCTGGGTGGAGAAAGGGGCGAAGCTTGGCTCGGGCATGAGTGGGTTTAGCCTAAGTTCTGTTGTCGGGAAAGCTTGCGGTTAGGGGTCGCTCGTTTCCATGCTGTGCCCATGAAGCCACGCCGTCAGGGACGCGAAGCCCGCGAGAACCGCCATGTGAAATCCACGACCGAAATCGCGGTGAAGGCGCGGGATGAAGAAGAGCTGATGCGCATCGTGGAAGATCAGGAGGTGCCCTTCATTCTGGTGCTGGACTGCGTGCAGGACCCACACAACCTCGGGGCGATCCTCCGGACGGCGGACGGCGCGGGCGTGCATGCGGTGGTGGCGCCGAAGGACAAGGCGGTGGGGATCACGGAGACGGTGCGTCGCGTTTCGGTGGGGGCGGCCGACAATGTGCCATTCGTGCAGGTGACGAATCTGGCGCGGACGATGGAGCGGCTCCAGGAAAAGGGACTGTGGTTTGTCGGCACCTCGGACCGGGCGGAGAAGTCGATCTACGAGCTGGATCTCAAGGGGCCGCTGGCGATCGTGCTGGGGGCGGAGGAAAAAGGGATGCGCCGATTGACGGAAGAGCACTGCGATTTCCTGGCGAGCATTCCGATGGCGGGGAAGATCGAGTGTCTCAACGTATCGGTCTCGGCGGGAGTCTGTCTGTTTGAAGCCGTGCGTCAGCGGAGCGTGACATGAGGGAGCCGGTGCTCATCCTGTCCGATCTGCATCTTGGGCACGCGGCTTCCCGGATCCAATCGGCTGAGCAGCTCCGGCCGTTGTTAGAGGGGGCGGGAACGGTGGTTTTCAATGGCGATACCTTTCAGGAACTCGCGAGTGATTTCCGTCCGCGATCCGAGGTCTTGATGGCGGAGCTGCGAAGCTTGTGTGAGGAGCTGGGGACTGATCCGGTGTTTCTCTCGGGAAATCACGATCCCGGCTGGGAAGGCCAGGGCTGGGTGGAGCTGGCGGGCGGGAAAATCATTGCGACCCATGGGGACAGCGTGATGTGGGGTGGTTCGCCGTGGAGCCGGGAGTCGGTATCGCGTAGCAGGCAGCTCCGTGAGCTGTGGGCGGAGCATCCGGAGGCCGAACATGATCCGGCGGTGCGCCTCAAGATGGCCAGGAAAATGGCGCTGCTGTTGCGGCCGCCGAGGATTCCGAAAGGCCGGACGATCTTGCGTCGGGCACTGGATGCGATCAATCCGCCTCGGCGTGCTTTCGAGATCCTTCGGGTCTGGTGGCAGCAGTCGGGTGCTGCGGCAGAGTTCCTACGCCACTACTTTCCGCAGGCGGAGGTGCTGGTGGTGGGTCACTTCCACCGCCGGGGACTGTGGTTCAAGTCGGGACGACTGGTGGTGAACACCGGTGCTTTCGTCCATCCGCACGGCTCGATGTGGGTGAGCTATGAGAACGGATGGCTGAGGGTGGGCCGGGTTGGGGAAAACGAGGGGGTCTTTGTCAGAGCGGATCCTCTGACGGTATGGCGCTTCGGATGAGCGCCGTGGGGCATCAGCTCACTGCGCCAGCAGCCACGAGATGTGGGGCGTGTAGAGGTCGGGCTCGAGGAGGAAGGAGTCGTGGCCTTTGTCCGAGTGGACGGTGATGTGCATCGGTTCGACCTGGGCCTCGGCGAGGTGAGCGACCAGTTCGGCCTGCTCTTCGGGGTAGAAGCAGAAGTCGGAGTCGATCGAGAAGACGAGCCATTTTTGCCCGGCCTTGCGGCAGCGTTCGAAGAGCTCCTGGGGAGTGTCAGCATCCCCTTCGAGTGCTCCATTGAAGCGCGACCAGAGGTCGATGATCCGCAGGTAGGTATTGGCGTCGAAGCGTTTGGTGAACTTTTTCCCCTGATAGAGCATGTAGCTCTGGAACTGGTCGCGCACCCGATACCAGGCAAGGCTGTCGGTCGCCTGTTTGACCTCGCTTCTGGCGCGTTGCTCGAAGGCATCGACGTGGACGAAGGTCTTGTGGGAGATCATCCGGGCGAGGGCTAGGCCGTAGGCCGGGCTACCATTTTCGTAGTAGTCGCCGCCGTTGAAATAGGGATCGTTCTCGATGGCGAGGATCTGTTCGAAGAGGATCAGGCGATTGAGGACGGTGGTCTTGTAGCCTGCGGCGATGGAGATGACATTGCGGACGCGCTCCGGGAAGCGGGTGGCGAATGTTAGAGCGAGCAGGCCGCCGACGGAGGGGCCGACGGCCGCGTGAAGTTGGTCGATGCCGAGACGATCGAGGAGCTTTGACTGGGCTTCGACCTGATCGGCGGCGGTGACGTGGGGAAAGGCCGAGCCGTAGGGCTTTCCGGTTTCCGGGTTGATCGATGAAGGGCCGCTCGACCCGTAGCAGCCGCCGAGGTAGTTGGCGCAGACGATGAAATACTTGTTGGTGTCCAGCGCCTTGCCGGGCCCGATGATGTCATTCCACCAGCCGTTGTGCATTTCCGGCTGCCAGAGATCTCCGACGATCGGGATGCTGGGATTTTCGCCGCAGGCGTGGTGGCTGCCGGAAAGGGCGTGGAAGAGGAGGATGGCGTTGCTGCGATCCGCATTGAGCGTGCCCCAGGACTCGTAGGCGAGGGTGAACTCGGACAAGGATCCTCCGTCACGGAGACGGAAGGGGGCGTCATCACGGAAGGTTTCAAACTGGGTCTCGACGGGCGGCACGGGGGCTGGGTCTAAGGGGTAAAGTGGGAAATGACGAGGGTTTTTAAGGGGATTGAACTTGATGCTTGGAATAGGGGGGGCGGACCGGGGTAGCTTGGGGCATGGCGAACGGATTCAAGGAGTGGCAGGTGGTGTGTGACGCGCTGGCAAGCGGTCGGCAGTCGTTGATCTTGCGAAAAGGCGGGATTCACGAGGGCAGGGCGGGCTTTGCCTTCGCCGAGAAGTCGTTTTTCCTTTTTCCGACCCGCTTCCACAACCAGGGCCAGTTTGTCCGGGAGGGCTCGGTCGATCCGCAGCCCGAGTGGCAGGAGGGAGAGGTGGTGACGATCAGCCATCATTGCGAGGCGCTGTGGGCGAAGACCTTGACGGACTGGGATCAGGTCGCGGCGCTGGAGCCTTTCCACATCTGGACCGAGGAGACGGTGCGGCAGCGTTTTGATTGGGAAGGAAAGGGGATGAGTGCGGGGAGCATCCACGTTGCCCTGGTCCGGGTGCGGGAGCTGGCGCAGCCATTCGAGTTTGCCTACGGTCCGAAGTACGGGGGCTGCCGTAGTTGGGTGAAGGTTCCGGAGCCGCCGGAGAATTGGCAGGACGATTGCCGCTTCCCGCTCGGGGATGATGAATTTGCCACGCTGGCGGATCGCTTGGGAAAACTTCTCGGGTAGTCATTCACCGATATCGTTTTCCTTTTTCCCATGCTTCGACACGAACGCTTATGAATTTTCTTAGAACCCTCATCATCGCGCTGGGCCTGGCCGTCACTGCAGGCGGTGAGCCGGATCAGGTCCGACCGAATATCATCTGGCTGATGGCCGAAGATATGGGGCGTGATCTGGAATGCTACGGCATGCCGGGGGTGCAGACCCCGAACCTCAACCGGATGGCGAAGGAGGGGGCGCTGTTCACCAACGCCTACTGCTCCAATCCGATCTGTTCGCCAAATCGCTCGGCGATGATGGTGGGTGTCGATCAGACGGTGATCAATGCTCATCACCACCGCAGCAACCGCGACTTGCCGCTGGTGGCGCCTTACAAGCCGATCACTTCGTATCTGCGCGATGCTGGCTACACTTGTCTGCTCGGTCACGATCTGGTGATGGGGAAGGGGACCAAGACCGACTGCAACTTCAAGCATACGGCGACGGGTGCTTATGACGGAGTGAAGAATTTCGGGCTCTTCGATAAGCGGGCGGACTTTACCGCGGCCGACCAACCCTTTTTTAGTCAGATCCAGTTGCAGGTGACCCACCGTGGTGATTGGTGGAATCAGGTGCGCAAGGATGCGAAGGATCCGGTGTCGTTGGATGAGATCAAGCTGCCCCCGTTTTTCGCAGACACTCCGGAGATTCGCTACGACTGGGCGGCTTATCTCGATACGGTGGAGTACATGGATGATGAGGTCGGCCAATTGATGGATGATCTCAAGAGCAAGGGCTTGGAGAAGAACACGGTGGTGATTTTCATCGCTGACAACGGTCGCTGCAATCTACGTGGGAAGGGCTACCTGCATGATTCGGGGATCCATATTCCGATGATCGTCTGGGCGCCGGGTTTGGTGAAGGCGGGGACGGTGGTTGAGGAGTTGGTGTGCACCACGGACATCTCGGCGACGGTACTCAAGTTGGCCGGATCTGAGATTCCGGACTACATGTCCTCGAAGCCGATCATTGGGGTCGAAAAACCTGAATACCGCCGCTTCGTGCGCTCTGCGCGAGACATCTGGGATGAGATCGACGAGTGTTCGCGCAGCGTTTCGACAAAGAAGTTCAAGTACATCAAAAACTACATGCCGGAGGTGCCGTGGGCGACGAATCAGGCCTACCTTGAAATCAATCGGCCAGCGCTTTGGGTGATGCGTCGGCTGAATGAGGAAGGGAAACTCAGCGATGCGGAGATGACTTTTTTCCAGGAAAGGAAACCCGAGGAAGAACTCTACGATCTGGAGAAAGACCCGGACGAACTCAACAATCTGGCCAAGGATCCTGAATATGCGGAGGTCCTCAAGGAGATGCGCTCGCACGAAGCCGAGTGGCTCTCCAACAACAAGGATCTTGGTTTGGATGATCTGGGGAGGCGTCGGCCTGAGATTGGACTGAGCGCTGAAGTCGCGCGCGACGCCGTGAGAAAGGAACAGCCGGAGTTATGGGACCGGCTGGTCAGCGGAGAGCTCCTCGAGACCCACGCCTGGATGAACAAGTATGGCTCGAGGAAGATGCGTGAGAAGTAGCCGGTCGGCAACCGAGCCCTTGGAAGGGTAGGTTATTTGGGACGATTCGCTTTGCTCGCGAGACCGGGGTCGCCCTGAGCCTTCATTTCTTCAGCGAGAGCGGTCTTCATCGACGTAAGGCGGGAGGCATACTCGGGGTTCGCCGCGAGGTCATTCATCTCATTGGCGTCCTTTTCCAGATTGAAGAGGCGGTGGACGTCGGCTTTCGGGTAGTAAATGAGTTTCCAGCCGTCCTTGATGACGCATCGTTGAAGATCGAGGTAGGCACCGTAGATGCGGTCGCGGCCCTGGCCGGTCTCACCCTTGGCGAGCGGCAGGAGGCTTTGGAAATCGATCGTCTGTTCGGGGGTTGCGCCTGCGAGATCGAGGGTGGTGGGAACGATGTCCTGAATGTAAACGCGGGTGTTGATGCGTTTGCCTGCTTCGATTCCGGGGCCGTTGATGATGAGCGGCGGGCAGAGGCTGTGTTCATACATGTTCTGCTTTCCGACGAGACCGTGATGGCCGACGGCGAGTCCATGGTCGGCGGTGTAGATGATGTAGGTGTTGTCGGCTTTTCCGCTGGCCTCGAGTGCGTCGAGAATCTTGCCGATCTGCGCGTCCATGTGGGTGATCAGCGCGAAGTATTCCTGACGATTCACCTTCACGGCGTACTCGGTGCGGGGGAAAGGCATGAGTTTTTCATCGCGGAGACTTTTGCTGCAGCCGATCTGGTCCGCGTAGGGGTACTTCTTGAGGAAATTCTCAGGGACCTTGACCTTATCGACCGGGTACATGTCGACGAACTCCTTCGGAGCCTGACGTGGATCGTGGGGCGCATTGAAAGCGATGTACATGAAGAAGGGTCTTTCTTTCTTGGCCGCTTCATCGATGAAGCCGATCGCTTCGTCCTTGAGCACTTCACTCCAATGAGTGCCGCCTTCCCAGAATCCGCCCATCGATTTGTCCCATGGCAGCCACTCCTTGTCGTTCTCGTCCTTCGGACGGTTGTAGCCTGATGGCTTGGCTTTGGGCATGCCAGGTCGGACGGTTCCGACATGATCGAAAATCGCTTTTGGGTCGAAAAGCGAGACATGCCACTTTCCGGCAAAGTACGTTTCGTAACCGGCGTCGCCCATCAACTGGCTCCATGACTTGGTGGCATCCGGGTTTGGCGTTCCCTTGTGTTTCTTTTTCCAATTGGCCTCGCTCTTGATGAGATTGTTGGCATTCCAGACGGTTCGCCCGGTGTTGAACATGTGGCGGCTGGCGACGCAGACCGCGCCACTCCATGAACCCATGTTGTAGGCGTGGTCGAATCGGGTGCCTTCTTCGACGAGTTTGTCGAGGTTCGGCGTGATGACCTCTCCTCCGACGGCACCGATGGTTTCCCAGGATTGGTCGTCGGCGAAGAGGAAGAGAATGTTAGGTTTCTCGGCGCGGACAGCCTGGGAGGCGGTGAGGGCGAGAAGCGTGAGGCTAAGCAGGAGTTTCATGGGTTAGAAGAATCGGACGAATGGACGGTGGCTTTCAGTTCCTTCCATGGATGGGGTCGCTTTGGATGACTCAGCGCAGGCGCCTCCGGGTAGAACAAACTGAAGGGTGACGAGGTCACTGGTATCAATTTTTGAGCGGTGTGTGGGACTTGTCCATGAGCTTCTCGAGCTGCTGGACGAGTTCGGGATTCTCGGCGGCGAGGTTGTTCTTTTCGCCGAGGTCGTTCTTGAGGTTGTAGAGTTCGATGGGGAGAAACACTTTGCCGCGGTTCTTCTCCGAGCGTTGCACGGCTTTCCAATCGCCCATACGGATCGAGCGGGAGGTGTAGGTTTTACTGCTTCCCTGTTGGAATTCGAAGTAGATGACGTCGTGCTTCTTCTGGTCCGGCTTACCAAGCAAGGTGGGGAGCATGGAAATGCCGTCGTTCTGAGTGGGGACGGGCTGGCCGGTGATTTCCGCCATGGTTGGCAGAACATCCTGAAACGCGCTGAGGTGGTCATTGACGCTGCCGCTTTGGACCTTGTTCGGCCAGCGGACGAGGAATGGGGTGCGGATGCCGCCTTCGTAGAGATCGCGCTTGATGCCTCGCAGCGGACCGTTCGAATCCCAGAATTTGGGATCATGTCCCCCTTCATGGTGGGCTCCGTTATCGCTGGCGAAGAGGACGATGGTGTTGTCGTCGATGCCGAGCTCAACGAGCATGTCGAGGATGCCGCCAATCTGGTTGTCGAGGTTCTCCATCATCGCAGCAAAGCCTGCGATGGGATTGATGACATCCGGAGTGTTCTCGCCGGGGCCCGCACCGTATTTGCCGATCTTGTCGTCGAACTGCGGGTAGACCTTGCGCCACTTTTCGTGAAGTTCCTTCGGTGCGTGCATTGCGGCGTGGGGGACGGCCGTCGGGATGTAGCAGAAGAAGGGGGTCTTGGACTCGGCGTTCGTTTTGATGAATGCTGCCGCGTCTTCCATGATCAGATCGTGGATGTAGGTTCCTTCTTCGAGGGGCTCTTCCTTGCCGTCGCGGACGATGCTGGTGGGGTAGTAGGTGTGGGCGATCATCTGGCTTTTCCAGCCGGTGTAGTGATCGAATCCGTGGGTCAGCGGGTTGGGCTTGCCTTCGTCCGAAGTGATGCCGAGCCCCCACTTTCCGTAGGCTCCGGTCGCGTATCCCGCATTCTTGAAAAGGCGGGGAAGCGTGGTCATTTCCGGGTCGAGGGCGAAGCGGTTCTCCTCACCGTTTCCGCGGCAGTGAACCTTGCCCGGGTGCTGACCGGTCATGAGGACGGCGCGCGATGGTGAGCAGACGGTGTTCCCCGAGTAGTGGTCGGTGAAACGCATGCCTTCGGCGGCAATTCGATCGATGTTAGGCGTCTTGAGTTTCTTTTGCCCGTAGCATCCGAGGTCGCCCATGCCGAGGTCGTCGGCGAGGATGTAGATGACGTTTGGCGGAGCGAGCTTGTCTGCCGCCTGGGCAGAGCAGGCGATGGCTGCGCAAAGCAGGGTGATGATGGAGGTGAGTTTCATGAGCTGACTGGATGGATAATTATTTGATGCTCTCCGCAACAGGTTTGCCGGCGGCCCAGAGAAATCCGCGGGTAAGCATGTTCTGATAGTTTTCCTGAATCATCGTTTCGTTGTGATGGCCGATGGTGGTGGCGAAGACCCGGGTCTTTTTCGGACCATAGGCATTGACCCAGATGTTGGTAAACATCTGCTTTTTTGACTCCGACATCGACTCAGCGAGCGGTGTGGCGGTCGGATAAATCTTGTTGATGAAGTAGAGTTCGCCATCGGGAGTGGTCCAATTCTCGAGTCCCTTGGTGATTTCGTGTCCGGAGTTGACGATCTTCACTTCGAAGGGGTGTTTCGGACCGTGGCCGGGTGAGTGGACTCCGCAAAATTTCCACCATTCCTCCGCGGTCGGACCTTCGCGGTAGCAGTGCATGGAGCAGTGAACAAGGACAGCAGGAGTTCCTTCGAGGTGGGGTTTGAGGATGCCGGCGATGTAGTCGACGTCCCCAATCTTGGCGAAGCACTCATTGTGGACGACAATGTCGTAGCCCTTGGCCCAGTCCGGGTTCTTGTAGAACTCAAGCAGGATGTCACCGCGCTGGGTGCGTTGATGGAAAATGGTCCATTCGATGGGCAGCTTGGAATGCGCGTCGATCGCGGTCGGGATGATGTCGCGTTGATTGTCGTAATCGTGGCAGCAGCCACCGGTGATGAGCAGGGCCTTGATGGCCTGGCCGGAAGGTGAAGGATCCTTTGGCTTCGCTGACAGGCTGCTGCAGATCGTGAGCAGGGCGAGGAGCAAAAAAGGTAGTCTGGTCATGAAAATCAGGCGCTAGGGATCGGATTTGAGCTGTGATTACTGGCAGACCTGGAAATTCTTTCGACTCTTTTTCTCGGCGCCTCTGTTGTATGGCTGCTGACACAATTGGGACGAATTGGCCGTCAAGATTCGTGATCAAGCATCCGTCCCATCACTTTTAGAAGACCGAGACCGATGAAAAATTTTGTGCCTTTCACTCTAGCAGTGATTCTTTCCACGGCTGCCGCGTGGGCTGCCAGGACCTCGTTCGATGAGAATTGGAAATTTATCCAGCAGGAGATCACTGGTGCGGAGCGGACGGACTTCGAGGATGGATCCTGGCGGGTGCTCGATGTGCCCCACGATTGGAGCATCGAAGGCGAGTATTCGCAGAGCCATCCGATGGGGGATACCGGTGGATACCTGCCGGCGGGCATTGGCTGGTACCGAAAAACGGTGGAGGTCCCTCCTGCATGGAAAGGCAAGCATGTCGAGATCGCCTTTGACGGGGTCTACATGGACAGCACGGTGTGGGCGAATGGCAAGAAGCTCGGGAACCGCCCTTATGGCTGGAGTTCGTTCGCTTACGACATCAGCGAGCTGGCGGCGACGGCGGACTCGATCACTTTCGCCGTCCGTGTCGATAATGCCAGCCAGCCGTCGGCGCGCTGGTATACAGGGAGCGGCATCTATGCGCACACCTGGATTGATGTGAAGGAAAAGATACACATCCCGACAGACGGGGTTTTCGTTCGCACGAAAGGGGAGCAGGTGACGGTCGATGTGGAGCTGGTCAATCGCCGTGAGAACGATTCGGTGCTGGGTGTGAAAACGACGATTCTCGATGAGGAAGGGCGGGCATTCGCGGAGACATTTTCCAGACTGCGGCTGGAGAAGGGCAAGCATGGGACGGTTCAAGCAGAGCTTGTCGTGAAGAACCCGGAGCTCTGGTCTCCCGAGAGCCCGCAACTTTATCTTGCCGTGAACGAAATCCTTGTGGAAGGCAAGGTCGTGGATCGGGTTGAGACTCGTTTCGGTTTTCGTGACATCGAGTGGAAGGCGGCAACGGGAATGTGGCTCAACGGAAAGAACGTCAAGTTGCGTGGCGTGTGCAATCATCAGGATGCGGGTGCCTTGGGCGCCGCGGTCCCGGACAAGATTCTACGCTTTCGCATCGAGCAACTGAAAGCGATGGGCTGCAATGCGATCCGAACTTCACACAACCCCCAGACGCCCCACTTTTATGATATCTGCGACGAAGTCGGGATGCTGGTGATGGATGAGATCTTCGATGGCTGGAAGAGGAAGGCGAAGGAAGACTACGGCGGACGGTTCTTCAATGAGTGGTGGAAGCGGGATCTCACGGATTGGATCAAGCGCGATCGCAATCATCCCTCGATCGTGATTTATAGCGTGGGCAATGAGACGGGTGGAAACGTTGGCAAGGCGCTGGTCGAACTTTCTCACGAGCTGGATCCGACGCGCCCGGTGACCTCCGGCCATTCGGCTTCGGAGGTGATGGATGTGCTCGGGGTGAATGGCAGCAGCGAGAAGAAAGGCTGGTGGGAGCAGTTGGCGAGGGATAAGAGGTTCAAGGACAAGGTCTTCATTGGAACGGAAAACACCCACACCTGGCAGGTGAGGGGCTACTACCGAAGCCAGACCTGGTATCGGAACGGCTATCCTAACAAGAGCCAGAAGCCATACGAGACGCCGGATCTCACCGAGCTTGAGGTTTTCAAATATGATTGGACGGATGCCGAGGGTCGGGCGAACGGAAAGCAGGTCTTCAATTCGAGTTATGACAACGCCATGGTGCGGCTGAATGCCCGTTTGAATATCGAACAGCTGCGCGACATCCCGCATTATGCCGGATCATTCCGCTGGACCGGCCACGATTACATTGGTGAGGCGGGCTACGTGCATGGCGGATGGCCTTTCAAGGCCTTCATGGGTGGGGCGATTGATCTGGCGAACTTCGAGAAAGATCTCTTCTATCTCTATCAGAGCCAATGGACGAAGAAGCCGATGGTCCACACGCTGCCGCACTGGACGCATCCGACCATGGCATTGGGGACCGAGATTCCGGTGTGGGTTTATTCGAAGGCTCTACCGGATCTGAGGTGGGTAGGCTGATTTGAATGTTCCCGTATCGGTCGCTGCTTTCTATACTTCTGGGGATGTCAGTTGAGGCACTTTTTAAGCAAGCGTTGGGTTTGGCAGATCCTTGGGTGGTCACCGAATGCGACTTCAATCCAGAGGCGAAGAGCTTGGTGATTAGAATCGATTTCAAACGCG